>NZ_JBIBHT010000002.1:0-800616 GCF_042957155.1 Streptomyces sp. NPDC008121
GAAAAGCGCGGCTTCCACGTCGTGAAAAGACGCTGGGTCGTAGAGCGAAGCATCGGATGGATCATGATGCACCGCCGCCTCACCCGCGACTACGAAACCCTCACCACCAGCTCCGAAGCCATGATCCACATCGCCTCGATCGACAACCTCACCAAACGCATAACAGGCGAAACCACCCCCACCTGGCGAGGGACGTACTAGGGCATCAAAGGGCAATCCACCTACCTCAAACGCCCTCTGAGGCCTGGCCCCGGAAAGGGGGGGGCGCCGTGCAGCCGCGCCGCTTGCTGCCCGGCCGCGGCAAAGACCCGCAGCGCGGGGTCCTGGTGCGTGACGGAGTTCCGGGTGCCCTCGCCGGTTCTGACCCGCTGGCGGTGAGTGACTCGGTCCGCTGGTTGTCTCCCTTGCCCTGGTGCACGTCAGCAGCTCTGGCCTGACCGGAGCGGCCCCGGCCGGCCGGAAACGGCTTGCCGGGCGGCGGCGTGGCCTACGGCTGGCTCCCGAAGCGGATGATGTAGCGGTCCAGCGGTGCTTCGTTGCGGTGGGGCCCGTCGAAGGGTGTGGGGGTGACGGGAAGAACACCTGTCTTCTGCTGGCCGATGTTGTCGTCCCAGATGCGCGGTCTCACCCGGCCTGTCACGTCGAAGTCCCTGAAGGTGTAGGGGGTGCTGTCAGACAGGATGGCGGAGCTGGTCATGACCTGGAAATGCAGATGGGGCACAAAGGTGTATCCGCTGTTGCCGATGAGAGCGAGGAGTCTGCCCGGCTCCACCTTGTCGCCTTTGCTTACTTTGATGCTGCCCCGGCTCAGGTGGGCGTACAGGAGGTAGCGCCCGCTGCCGGTCTGGATGATGACGTGGTTCCCGACGCTGTCCTCTGCCGCCGGGCTGGCAGGCGGTTTCATCGGCGGGTTGTCAGCAATGCCGTCCCGCGCTGCAACTACCGTTCCTCCGGCTGCGGCCACAGCAGGCTGGCGGTAGCTGGTGTAGCTCTCCAGACGCCCGGGGTCGCCGTTCCAGAGCTGCCGGTTTGGGCCGAGGAGGAACCAGTCGACGGCGAACCGCTGCGGGACAAGAAGTGCGCCGCCGGCTGGCAGGGCCGCGCGACGGTGGTGGGTGTCGTCGCAGCATGCCTCATTCGCATACCAGGACCCAGGACGCACGGGGGCCTCAAGTGCCACAGGAGCCTGCCGGGCGGCAGGCGTTGCGGCGACGAGGGCAGTGAACGGGGCGGGAGCGGCGTCTTCAGCCGCTGCCTGGAACGATCCGGTGATGCGGTGCTGGAGTGCGCCGGGCGCAGCAAGGCCGGGGGCGAGGGCGAAGTCTGTCCAGATGATCCACTGCGAAGCGCCTGCAAGGACGGGCGGCGCAGGTGAGGGATTGTCCTTGCCCTCGGCTCCCGGGGACAGCCGGTCGACCGGGTTCGCGGAGGCTGCCAGCTTCCTGCCCTGCAGCGTGTAGAAAGCCTTGCCGCTCGCGCTGTCAGTGACCTCGATCCGCTCCAGCCGGATCGTGCCTGACGGAACAGCAACGTTGGTGACGAGCAGTTCGTAGGAGAAGTGGATTCTGCCGTCCAGTGCTCTGAACGGCGCCGGCCTGGTCACCAGGCTCGCTGTGACCGGCGTCAGCACAGAGTCCTGGGCCGGTCCGCGGGGCGCTCCGGCGGCAGAGGGTGCGCTGAGACCGGCGGCCATCACCATCGCCAGCGCGAATGCGGCACACATCCTGAATGGATTGCTCAGCGGCATGAACACTCCTTCCCTGCCCGGCGGGCTGCTGCGCAGGTGCGGGGCAGCGGCCGTCAGCGTGCACGGAATGCAGCAGAGGCACCGGCTGCCGCCGGCGGCAGCCGGCCTTGCCGGGTCTTCCCTGCCGGAGCCCAGAGGGACGGCAGCGGCGGGCGGGGATGCCCCGCTGCCACGGCTGCCTTCTACGGTAGAGCCTGTCACCGGTTCGGGCAGATGCGGGCGAGGGCCCTGTCGAGGCCGCTGCGGTGGATGGCGTCCAGGCCCATTGCCTGGACAGCTGCCGCCTTTCCCCGTTTCAGCAGCGCCTGGCACTCCGGGCGGTCCAGCAGGGGCTGGGCCCTGTGGATCGCCGTGAGCAGCTGGCCGTCGACGCGGTCAAGGACCGGGCGGACCTGGGTGGCGAGGTCGGGGCGGCCGGCCGGCTGCTGCGCGGGGTGTTTTTGCCACTGTGCGTAGAGCGCGCGCTGGACGTCCTTGTTCGCGGCGATCTGGTCCTTGAAGATCCGCTGGACGGCGGCCTGGTCGATCCCTAGTTCCGCAGCTTTGGCAGCCGCATGGTCCAGGACGGTCTTCTCGCGGGCCGGGGCGTCGATGGGCTGAGGGGTTCCCCATTTTGCTGCGGCTACCGTGTCCGCAGTCAACACGCGCTCAGCGGCCAGGCGCACAATCATGCCTACCGCCTGCCTGGCCGCCGCACTGTCCGGCCGGGCAGGGCCGGTGCCTGTGGTCTGAGCGGAGCTGCAGGCCACCAGAGCGGCCGCTCCGGCACTGCTCAGGGCCAGGGCAGCCCCTGTCCGGATAGTTCTCACAAGAACCACTATCCGTTCTCTACTGCCGTGGCGCAGTCCTGGACGGCTCGCGCAAACCCAGAAAAGCGAGCAGGCCCTGGAGTGGGCTGGTTGTGTCCAGCGTCCGTTACCGGACCTGCACTGTCCGGCCGGCGCTGGGTACACGGATATCGCGAGCCGCTGTCTTCTTCGACGCCCATGGCAGGCCTGCCGCGAGCATGAGCTGCTGTCCCGCCTGGAGCAGGCCAGGCACCCCAGTGGCTGCGAGTGATGCAATGCCCGCCTCGTTTTTCAACCTGGGCACCGCGGGCGGCCGTGGCCCCGGAGGCCGGCAAGGTGGCGAACGGGCGGCGTGGGTTCCTCTCCGCCCTGCACTGCGTTCCCTGCCTCTGTCCAGCGGTTGACGCCCGCCGCCACCTGGGAGAAGTCTGCGCCGCGTGCCGGCCGGAGTGGCCGCAGGCCTGCACTGCCGTCAGACTGCGCCGGGCAGCGGGGGTCATGCGGCGCTGCAACGGCTGGGTGAACGCTGCGGCCCAGCACGACGGCAGGGGCCGTAGTGCTGCCCGCGGATGCCGGGCCCCGGGCTGCCTACAGAACGGCCGCCGCCACCGCTGGCCGCTCAGCCTGCCCGGCAGTGACGTTGCGCCACACCGGGCACGGTCCCCGGCAGGGGGCGGCGGGCGGAGCATCATCACTCCTGCAACGAGCTGAGGTGATGACATGTCAGGCAGAATGCTGCGGACGGTGTGGACTGCTGTACTGGCCGCCGCAACGGCCATGGGACCAGCAGCGCCGGCAGCGGCCGGAGCGGACGGACCGGGTGCCGTTCCCCGGCCGGTGACAGCCGGCGGCCGGGCCGCAGCTCCCGGCGGGCAGACGCCGGTGGATGCCGCCCAGCTCCTGCCCGTTGTCAAAAAGCTGTACCAGCAGGCCGAGGAAGCGGCCGAAGCGTACAACGCGACCGAGCTGCGGCTCACGGGCCAGCGCGCCGAGACAGCGCGGCTCAGCACGCAGCTCACCGCAGCCCGCAGCGCCCTCAAGCGCAGCCGCGACGACGCCGGCCAGCTGGCCCGCCGCCAGTACCAGGGCAGCTCCGGTCTCTCCGCATACCTCCAGGTGCTGCTGTCCCCCAGCCCCCAGCAGGCCCTGGACCAAGCCCGCCTTGTGGAACGCGCAGCCGGCAGCCAGGCCGCGGTGATCACCCGTCTCGGGCGCAGCGAAGCCCGCGCTGACAGGCTGGCCGTGCTCTCCCGCCAGGCGCTCGAGCGCCAGCGGGCTCTGCGGGAGAAGCACCGCGGCCAGCGTGACGCCGTGCAGGCACGGCTGAGAGAAGTAGAGGCTCTCCTGGCAGCGCTCTCCGCCCGCGACCTCGCCAGGCTCGCCTCACTCGAGCAGGCCGGCACGGCATCGGCCCAGCGCGAGCTCATCAAGTCAGGCGCCCTCGGCGGCACGCAGCTGCCCTCACACGCAGGCAGCATGGCTCTGCAGTACGCGGCCCGGCAGATCGGCAAGCCGTACGTCTGGGGGGCCGAGGGGCCGGAATCCTTCGACTGCTCAGGGCTCACCTCCCAGGCATGGGCACACGCGGGCCGCTTTATCCCGCGCACCAGCCAGGAGCAGTGGGCACGGCTCCCGAAAGTCCCGCTGCGCTCACTGCGTCCCGGCGACCTCGTGATCTACTTTCCCGGAGCCACTCACGTGGCGGTCTATGCCGGCCAGGGGCTGGTGGTCCACGCCCCCCGCCCCGGTTCCCGGGTGAAAGTCTCCCCGATCGCATCCAATCCGCTCCTCGGGGCCGTCCGCCCGGACCCGGCGGCCCCTGCACTTGGCAGATACACCCCGCCGCACCTGCCCCGCAGCGCCGGGGCCGGCCCGGACACCGGCTACAGCGCCCAGGCCCCGCCCTCCTGACGGGCCGCCAGGCCTGCAGCATCACCCCGCCGGGAACCCGGCCGTCCCCCCGCTCCCTGCGGGACACACGGCCGGGCTGCGCGGCCGGGCAGCCGGCCCGCCGGTCTCCCGCTGCGGGAGGAGGCCGCCCTGCCGGTCTCCCGCAGCGGCGTGATCCGCCAGAGCACCGGGGCGCCGAGCGCCGCCTCTGGCGGCACGGCCGGGGCGCAGTTGCGGACTCCGCAGCTGCGCACCTCCGGCCCGGGATGCGTCTGCCTCCCGGCTGCAGCCGGGAACACGCACGCAGGACCAGCAGGGGAAGTGCGCCGTCTGATCCGGCTGCGCAGAGCACTTATCCGAAGGGTGCTGTATTCCCCGGCTGGGCTGTGAACAGGGACACGCAGGGCAGGTGCACGGAGGGGATACGGGAGACGGTGATGCACCCGGCGGGAAAGCGCCGGGGCTCTGGGGTCAGGACTGGTGCCGGCCGTCTTCGCGCGGGAGGCTGGTCACTGCTGGCGGCGCCGGCGCAGCAGTGCTGCCGGTACCGCGCCGGCAAGACCGAGGAGGGCTGGCGGGGAACTCGCGGCCAGCGCGGCAGCCCGGTCACCGGCGCCGGTCTTGGTGAAGGTGTCCGGGACCGGCAGGGTCTTCCAGTGCGAGACAGGCCACGCCACAGCGATCGCCCGGCCGATGACTTTGCTGTCCGGCACCGCGCCGCCGCCGGGCCCGCCCCTGTGGTAGCGGGAATCGGCGGAGTGCTGGCGGTTGTCGCCCATCACCCAGACCGAGGCGGCCGGAACCTTCAGAGGGCCGAAGTTCATGTCGCCGCAGGGGGTGCTTCCCGGGAACAGGTAGGGCTCGCTCAGCGCATGGCCGTTGACGTAGACGGGGCCGTTGCCATGGCAGGCGACCGTGTCGCCGCCGACCGCGATGACACGTTTGATCAGGTCCTTCTCAGTGGCCGAGGGCATCAGGCCGATGAATGACAGCGCGTCGCGCAGCCCCCGGACGGCCGGGTTGCTGCTGGGCTGCCCGCCGGGCTCGCCCGCCAGCCAGCCGCCCGGGTCGTGGAAGACAACGACCTCGCCGCGCGACGGCTTGGCGCCGAAGTTCGGTGTGAGCTTGTCGACCAGCACACGGTCCCCGATCTGCAGCGTGTCCTCCATCGAACCGGAAGGGATGGAGAACGCCTGCACCAGGAAGGTCTTGATCAGCAGCGCCATCAGCAGGGCAACCGCGACCAGGACCGGCAGTTCCTTCCACAAGGGCCTCTTCGGCCGCTTCCGGCGTTCCCCCGCAGAGGCGGGCTGCGCCGGAACCTGCCGCTTCCAGAGGAGCCGCATCCGGCTCAGCACGTTCAAAGCAGGCCCTCTCGCCGTTTCGTCAGTATCTATTCCGTTATGCGGCGGAACGAGCCTGTCACCGCGGAAGTTCCCGGTCCGGCTGCGCCTTCTGGCGCACCAGTCTGATCCACGTGGCGGCGCGTCCGCTGCAGCAACGCCAGCCGGTCCACGGCCGCAGCCCTGCTGATGAGCCGGGACATTCCGCCGCGCCGGCGGTTCACCAGAGGGTGAGCAGAAGCCCTGCGGCTTCTGCTGCCCGGATCCGCTCTTCGATAGCTTGCCGGCCGTCTCAGCGGACGCCCCCGCGCGAGACGGCCGCGGCGACCGCGCGGGGGCGTCCGGCTGCCTCACGCAGGCCAGAAGGCCGGTCCCCGGGGACCGGCGCCGGAGCAGATGTGTGCGCTGGGCCTTGCCGGCGGCGGAGAAGCTCCTCACCTGGCACGCCCCGCGCCCGGCGGAAGCCGCGGGCGGGCGGTCCTCATCGGCGGTAGCCCGGTTCCCGCCTGCCGCTGCGGCCCGGGGCTGGTGCGGCGCCTGCGGCCCGGGCCGCAGGATCCGGCAGGCACAGAGCAGGGAGCAGACCTCATGGGCGGTGCCGGCCCGGGTCTTCGAGCGCAGGACCCGTCCGCCGGCACCGGCTTCCTGGGCGCGGCGTGAGCTGCCCTGCACTTCTCACTGCCCGTGCTGCAGGCTGACGCAGGCCGGGATGCCGGGTGCGGGTGGCGGGCAAGGGGCCGGCGGCCTCGGCAGAGACCGCGCTAACGGCCCCTTGCTGATGGGAAGGGGCTTCCCGGTGATGCTCCCCTCCGGCGCCTCTGCAGCCCTGGCATTCAGCGCTCAGGTCTCCCTGGCACACGCAGGACTATGAGCCGTCACGTGACGGTGACACCCCGAAAAATGCAGCAGCAGACGCTCCTGGCTCAGAAAGGCGTTCTGCGCCTGGGGCCGGTCCGGCGTCCGAATCCCGCCTGCGGGGGCACGCCGGGGCAGGTCCCGGGCATCCTGCCGCCCCGCGAGGGGACGCCGGTTTTGGATGTGAACTGGGGGCTGACAGGATCTGCCGGTTAGGGGACGGCGGCCGGGGAAAGCGCCGCCGTGAGCTTCTGCTGCAGGCGCAGGGCAGTTGCTGGCAGGACGGGCGTCTGAGCCCGGGCCGCCGCTGCGCCCGCTGGCGAGACCAGTCACGGCATCTGCATCCCGGTGCCTGCGCTGGCCGGAGCGCTGGAGGGCCGGGGGCAGGGGGCAGGCCACCGCGGTCATGAACTGCGCCGGCATATCAGGACGCGGTGCCGTGGAAGCCACGCCAGCCGAGCAGGCGTGGAGCGGGGCGGCTGCGGGACGGCCGCGGGCTGCTTCCCGCTGTGTGAGGCGCGGGCGCAGGCGGGGCTGCTGGCGGAGGGTGGACGCGCAGCTGGACACCAGCAGGCGCTGGGCCCCGGGCCCGCACCGGCTGAGCCTCTGCTGCCGCGTGCCCGCTCCCGCCACTGCCGCGCGCCCGGAACGGAATCTCTGCCGGGTGGCCGGTGCGGCAGTTTGCTGGTGGCGGAGGGCGGCCCGGGGTCCTCCGCAGACTTGCGGGGGCCGGACGGCAGTACCGGGTGCGGACGGTGGGGCCGGGTATCAGGCGGTTCTGCCTCCTGCTCTGGCTGATCAGGGCCCGGGACACGTCCTTGCGGCACGGTCCCGGCCCTGCCGCGGCATAGTCCGCGTCAGGGCGGCGGACTATCCGAAGATATCGGGGACACGGATGGTGTGTGTCTTCCTCCGCTGGCGGCCGCGGGGAAGCGGGTGAGGGGCTTGTGCGTCCCCGGAAGCCGCGGGGGGCGGCTTCCACTGTGCACGGTAGGCGGCCCAGAAGTCGTTCCACGCATCGGCCTCCGTGGGGCCGTGTCCCACGACCTCTGTGTCTGGTGACGTGACTGTGTAGCCGTCTGCAGTGAGCTGTACGGACAGGCCTTCGCGCATCGCCGGCACCTCCCTCGCAAGGAGTGCAACATGGTCCCTTCAGTGTGCTGGCCCTGTCCGGCGTGCGCCAGCAGGTCTCATCAGCGCGGAGCGGGCAGCGACGGAATGGGCGCTGCCGGGCGGGGAGCCCCCGCCGCGGACCGCCGGGGCCGGAAAGGTGCGGGGCCTGGCCGGGAGGGGGCAGTCCGGCCGGTGTGCCCTCCTCCTTTCCGGGGGCCGTCTGGAGGATGGGGCGCAGGCGGGCGGCGGGTGAGGATGGGGCTGCTGGTGCGGGAGCGCGCGGCCGGGCCAGCATCCCCCCTCCAGCCAGGCACGTCCGTTAGGAGAGGCCTTGGGGGGCCCGTGCGAGGGGCTGCCTGGCTTCTGCAGGGCGCCTGAGACGTCCGCTTCCCTCATATATGACGTCTCAGGCGCCCGCCCGCGCTGCGGAGCGCGGTGCAGGGCTCCTCCTGAAAGGTGTGCGGCGGCTGGCCCGTGGCCTGCCCGGGCGGCCGGCGACGGCTGCCCTGCGCGGCCTGCGGAGGCGGGTGCCGTCTGTGTCCGCCGGGCGGCGGCAGCTGCCCTGGCGGAAACTGAGGGCATGAACAGAAAATTCAGTGTCCTTACTGCAGGGCTTTCGCCGCTCTTCGTCCTGGGTGCGGTAACCGCCTGCGGCGGATCATCCGGGACCGGCTCTGAAAGCCGTGAGCAGTCCTACGAAATCAGTGAGACTGTGACAGCCCTCAGCCTGGTAGAGGGGGCAGGGAAAATCAGTATTTCGTCCGGCGACGGTCCCGTCAGGGTGACGGAGACCCTGCGCTACGACAGCAGAGAGCCGGTCACCAGTCACCGTGTGACCGGGCAGACTCTGCAGCTGGAAGACAGCGGCTGCGGTAACAGGCGCTGCTCGGTGGATTACGATATCCGGATCCCTGCCTCGGTGGCAGTGACAGTGAAGACGTCCGCGGGCGGGATATCCGTGACCGGCCTGGCGGGAAAGCTGGATTTGACCGCCTCGGCCGGAACTATAAACGGGAGCGGGCTGACCAGTCAGGACGCCCGGCTGCGCACGTCGGCAGGAACAGTCGACCTGGCTTATTCCAGCGCGCCTCGCATGGTCGATGCCTCCGCTACGACAGGGAAGGTCGTCATCCGGGTCCCGGCCGGCACCTCGTACGCTGTTGACGCAAAATCCGAGGTAGGCAGCCGTAAAGTCAGCGTGCCGCAGGACCCTGCCTCTCCGCATAAAATCCGGGTGCGCACCAGCGTCGGGGCCGTATCTGTGCAGAACTCCTGACCTTTGAGACCCCGGGGGCGGCCGGCGGCCATGCCCGGACGCCTTTTCTGCCCTGCGCCCGCCGGACGGAAGCGCCAGGTGGCGTGAGGCCGGGGACCTGTACGCGCTGCGTTGGGGTGCGCCCTGCAGCGCGCGCGTGACCGGAGCGGACCGGCGGGGTCTCCGCTGGCGCTGGAAGAACCGGGTTTGCATGCTGTAAGGGGTGCGCGCTGCGCAGGCGTGGCAGGCAGGCATCGCTGTCCGGGAGCAGCAGCTGCACACGTGGCCGCGCTGGCGGGCGCGGAGGTGCGGAAGGCGCGCTGCAGGCCGCGGCGGCAGCGCCGGGGCGGTGGTACTGAACGCCGTATGCCGCCGGGCTATGGACGTGCGCGAGGCGTTTTCCCGTGTCCGGACTGTGGCATCGGGCGGCATGGTGTCCGCCCCCGGGACCTCACCGCTTTCATCCGCGCCTACGCCAGGGGCAGCCTGCTGAGCGCGGAAATGCGCAGCCAGCAGCGGGCGTCCGGCGCGGACAGGAAGTCATCTCCTCCCGGCCCGGGGCGCCAGCGCGGGCGGCCTTGCGCAGTTCCCATACCGGGAGCCTTTCCGGCTGTACCCGGCTCGCAGCCGCCGCACCCGGGCAGGAAGCGTTTCCTCACGTTCACGGTGACCACCCAGGTCAGTGCGGGCAGCCCCGCGGCTGTGAAGGAGCTCCGGCAGACGCATGAGAACCTGTCTGCGTTCTGCTCCGGCGCTGGGAGAGCACCGGGGCACTTAAGCGGACCCGGGGCCCTGGTCTGGAGGGGCCGGCCGGCGGCGGAAGCAGACGCCCGTCTGCGGGCAGGTCCACGGGTCCGGCCCTGCGTCAGCTGGGCGGCGGGCAGCCACCGTCTCCGCCTTGCCCGCCCGGCATGCGGCTGCCGCTTTGCACTGCGCGGATTGCGGAGTGCCTGCGGTTGGCAGTCCGGCGCGGCAGTACACCGGCGCCGGGCGCCGGCCAGGAGTTTCCGTGCTGCCGGGGCGTGCGGATGCCCGCCTTCTGCACGCGGGCGGGCTTGCTGTGCGGTGGTGAGGAGGTGCCTGCCTGCGGGAGTGCCTTGGTGCGCGTGAGGGAACGGCTTGCCTGGCCCTGCGGCGGCTGCGCACGCCGCTGCGCGCGTCTGGTGTGTGCGGCTGTCCCGCAATCCCCGGTGCCGCGCTCGCGCCCCGGCGGGGGCGTGAGTGCGGCACCGGGGTGGCCGTCTCGGGGCCGGGTGCGCTGTCTCAGCTGCGGGCGGGCGGGCGCCCGGGGAGGGTGAGGATGTCGAAGTACAGCGGCAGCTGGCCGCGGTGGACCTGGGGCGGGGCTACGGCGGTGTTCTCGACCGGGGTGCCGTTCTCGAAGGCGCCACGGAATTTCTCGGTCGAGGGGATGCGCCCGGTCACGGTGAAGGAGGTGAACTGGAAGGGCAGTCCGTCCGAGGCCAGCTGGTCGGGTCCGTCCGTCACCTGGAAGTGCAGATGTGGGCGTGCGGTATTACCGGTGTTGCCCAGCAGGCCCAGCTGCTGGCCTGTTGTGATCTTCTGGCCTGGGCGGAGTCCCAGCGCCTTCACGCTGCCCGTTTTCAGGTGGGCGTACATGGCGTAGTAGGTGTAGCCCTGCTGCTGGAACTTCTGCACCACGTGGTTGCCGGCGTACTGCGGCAGCTGCAGACCGGAAGAGGGTGCCTTGAGAGGCGTCTGTTCGGGGAGGCCGTCGACTGCGCTTACGATGGTCCCGCCGGCGGCGGCATGGACGGGCGCGCCGTAGCCGGCCCAGTTCTCCAGTCTGCCGCCGGCTCCCGTGTAGAAGCGGCCGGCCTTGTCGGTGCGGTAGAAGTCGATGGCGAACCGCTGGGGGACGTGGAGCGACTGGTTCAGCGGCAGAGCGATGCCGCGGTGGCTTGTGATCTCGCTGCAGCAGCCGGCGTCGTCGGTCCATCCTGCGCCGGTAAGCGGTGGCGCTACCACGGGTACGGGCCGGCTGGACACTTTCACCTTGCCTGCTGTCTCAGTCACGCTGGCAGGGATGGCGCCAGGCCAGGGAGCTTCGGGGTAGGTGAGGGCGAGCCGGTGGACCAGCTCGCGGGGCAGGTCCTGCTGGCGGGGGGCGGAAACGTCGAGGAAGACGATGCCGGTCTGTGACGGCTGCAGGGAGACCGCGTCTGCGGATGCTGTGGGCAGGCTGAGCTGCCCAACGAGCTTGAACCGCAAGGCCAGATCCTTACCGGACAGCTTCTCCATGACCTTGCCCGAGGAGGCGCTGACGGCCTCCACGGAACGGATGGCCGCAGGCCGTTCAGCTGCGTTGGTCAGCAGCAGTTCGTAGACCAGGTGAACCCGGCTGTCACTGGCGCGGACCGGAGCGGGACTGGTCAGTGCGGTGGCTACCACCGGAGTCACGGCGGGAGGAGCCTCCCGCGCATGCGCGGACGGGCTGAATGCCGGTCCTGCCAGGAGCACACCAGCAGCAACCGCCGCGCACCATATGCTTCTGAAAGGGCTCATACCGGTCATTGTCTCCCTGCCGGGGAAGGCAGGCGATTCGATGGAGACGTCCGGCAGCAGGCCCGCCGCCGCCTGCCGGCAGCCAGCCCGGACCGGGAGAATGCGGTCATGCGCTGCCTCACGGGCGCACCGGCGCCCGCGGCTCAGGCGCTTCGTCACAGCCGCTGGCGGGGTGCCCGGGCAGGCGGCGGGCACAGGCCCGCCAGCCCTGCGGATGCCGGCGGCCGTGCGCTCAGGGAGCCTGGCCGGTGCACGCCTGTTCGTCATCGCCGCCTCCCGCACTTGACAGGCCCCGGCGCGGGCTGCGCTGCCGGCTCCTGGCCCTTGCTGCTCCGGGGCCGGGCTGCGGCGGACCAGCCCGGCGGGCAGAACACTGAGCGGGCCCGCCGTGTCTGCGTGCCCCTGTGGCTGCCGCAGGAGACGCAGCCTTTCTGTGAGCGGGCCGGTTCGCCGCGCTGACGCGTGCACGCGTACTTCTTGGGGGCAGGTCCGGGACGCGTGCTGCAGGGGTCCGCGGCGGTCACCTCCCCGGCGGAGAAGCACCCGCCGTCCGCGGTACCAGGGACCGCGCGGCTGAGCCCTGTCCTCGGCGGCGGCTTCGGCCGGGCAGGAAGCTGCCCGGGTGCCGGCTGGGCCGGCGCTGCTCGCCTGACATGGCGGCGGCGAAGACCCGTGCGGCAGCCGGCCGGCTTAATCGCTTCATTCCCACGGGTGGCATTCTTCCGCAGACACTTGATATTGATGGACAGATCCCAGAAGTCCGAAGACCCTGATTTACGCCCGGTGGTGGCGCTTTGCCACGGAGATCATTCTGGCCAGCGGAAGGGCTGTTACCCTGAATACCTCACGGCGGACCCTGATGAAGGCGGCAGCAGGCGCGACTCTTGGTGCGTCAGGTCTTGCGTATGCAGGAGCGATGGCACTCGGCGAGAATGCCCCTCCCGGCCCGGCCGGCCCTGCCGCGCCGCCGGCGGAGGTAAGCGACGCCATGCTGCGTTCCTTTGACGAAGACGTCCGGAAAGCCATGGCAGCATTTTCCATGGTAGGAGCCGCAGTCGCGGTTGTCCAGGGAAACAAAGTCATCTATAACCGCGGATTCGGGTTCCGGAACCAGGAGAAAAAACAGCCCGTCACTCCCCGCACAAGTTTCCGCGTAGGATCGAACACAAAGTCCATGACGTCACTTCTCATGGCCCAGTATGCCGACGAAGGCCGGCTGAAGTGGGATACCCATATCACCGACCTGTGGCCAGAATTCCGCGCACCCACACCCAGGCTCACGGAATCCCTCAGAGTTGCGGACATGTTCTCCATGGCGTCCGGAATCGGCGAGTCCCCGACCATTGAATTCTTCATGTCCGGCGGCGGCGTAGACCCGCTTGACGCCATGCGGTCGGTTGCATACCTCCCCGTCATCAGCGCACCCAACAAGAAGTACTACTACAACAATACTCTGGTTGCCACGGCCATTCATGCGTCACTGACAGCTGAGGGAACGAAACCGGATGCCCTGGCCGACGCTTACGAGGCAGAAATCCAGAAGCGCGTCCTGGCTCCCATCGGCATGACGGACAGCGGGGTAGGTGCAGATCTGCGGGTGCTCACCTCTGACTATGCCGACGGGTACGAGATCGACCTGTCCGGAAAAGCCGGGCAGGTCCCGTTCATCAGTATCGACGGGATTGACCCTGCAGGCGGGGCATTCAGCAGCTCCACCGACATGGCCCGCTACGTGATCACCCAGATGAACGAAGGTGTCACCCCTGAGGGAAAGCGCGTCGCTTCGAGGGCCAATGTGGCACGCACACACAAGCCCGGTATCGCCGTACCGCCCGACGTAAGCGGCGGCCTGCCCTCCGCCGTCCTGGGTGACACAAAGTCGCTCCACTACTGCATGGGCTGGTTCAGGCAGAAATTCAACGACGGGCGCGAGCTTGTCTGGCATTCCGGCGGGATCGACGGGTTCGGCACCACCATGGGCTTCTTCCCCCGGGAGAAGACCGGTTTCGTCGTGCTCACCAACCTGGACCCGGCAGCAAGCGGACGGTTCACCCTCTCCGTGCAGAGCAGCCTGATGAGCAGACTGTTCGGCCTGAATGCAGACGTCCCCGCGGCCCTGGCTTCCACCGCGCCCCAGGCAAGAGAGAAGAGAAAGAAAGCCGCCGCTGAGACCCGGCCTGCCGACCGGACGGCCCAAAAATATCTGGGCCTGTACTCGCAGGGCTTCACCCTCGACTCACCGGAATCCGGGCAGCTCGTCCTGCGGCACGATATCCGCAGTTTCCCTGTGCGCAGGATCAGCGGGGACACCTACCTCATCACCGGGGGGCCGTCCGTCGTCCTCGGGAAGAAAGTCACTTTCAAAAAGGGCGCAAACAGCATGCCGGTCATGACCATCGAAGGATTTGAGCCGGCCCGGTGGCTTACCGGCGGTTTCTGAACATTCCGCCCCGCTCCCGCACCGCCGGGTGCCCCGGTTCCCGGCCTGCCGGGCCGTGCCCGGAGCGGCTCTCCTGCCCGCGCAGCAGCGCGAGGCGGAGAGCGCTCCGGAGAACACAGCCGGGGCTTCCGGCGTGAGTCCTGCGGGACGGGGGCGGCGCTGGGTACGGACGTCCTGTACATACGGCGTCACTGCCGTGCATCCTCTCTCCCGGAGTGCTGCGGAACGGGTGGCTGCGCCGGCCGCCCGGTGAACGCGCTGTGCCGCGAAGCGGGCTGGGATCCTCCAGCCCGGGGCAGGCCCGGTCACAGGCAGGCGGGGCAGGAAGCGCAGAACGCACAAACGCCCCCGTCATCCCGCTGGCCGCGTTCAGCAGACCCGGCCCTGCCGGGCAGCGGGGCTGCTGAACGCGGCAGCCCCCGGCCACACCGCGGCCTGCCGGAGCACCCCGGGCCCGGCCAGCTGGGGGAAGCGGTGATGAGGAACCTGCGGAGCCCTCGCTGACGGCAGGCGGAACCTCTGCACGGACCCATGCCCGCGCTGAGCTGATACCGCCCGGCCTGGCGTTGCAGCACAAAGACGGATGCGGCACCCGCGCTGGCTCACGCACGCCGAGGGGACCAGACCTCATCACAGGCCCTGCGGCCTGCGGACAGCCGCAGTCCGTGAAAACTCTCAGCCCGGTCCCGCTTCGCCACCCGGCTCACCCAGCAGGAACGTGACCCGGACGAAGACCCCGCCCGGCCTGCGGATTTTCACCGCCCCGGTGACGCGGGCGCAGCGGCCGCGGCCAGGCCGGTCCAGCGGGATACTGGGGTTCTGGGGTTCATACCGCCCTTTCAGCAGTGAACCCGGGCGGGAACAGCAGCGGCGGAGGGAGGCCGGGCATGCCGGCACAGCGGGTGGCCGTCGTGGGCGGCAGCATTGCAGGCTGCGCGGGGGCCCTGGCCGCCTCACGCAGCGGCGCGGAGGTAGTGGTCCTTGAACGGGCCGCCGGACGGCTTCAGGACCGCGGCGTCGGCCTCATGCTGCACAACGACCGGTATACCGAGCTGGAGGAAGCCGGATACCTCGACAGCAGCATGCCGTGGCACCAGCTGGCACGGCGTCCCTGGGCAGTCCGGGACGGCGCTGCCCGCACGGGACGCGAGATCGGCGTTCTCCCCCTGCCGTTCCGCTCCTACAACTGGGGGTCGCTCTGGGAGGAGCTGCGCACCCGCATTCCCGCGGGCGTGGAGTACCGCACGGGCGCGCAGGTCTCGCGGGTGGCCCAGGACGCCGGCGGGGCGGTGGTGCACCTGGGGGACGGTACGCAGGAACACTGCGACGCCGTCATCGGCGCCGACGGCTACCGCTCAGTGGTACGCAAGGCAATGTATCCGGGGGCCAGGGCCGAGTACGCCGGGTTCATCGCCTGGCGCGGGACCCTGCCCGAAGAGCGGCTTCCCGGACCGCCGGGTGCCTTCCCGGACCGGGACGCGGCATCCGTCGGATTCCCCGGCGGCCACATACTGGTCTACCGCATACCGGGACCCGGCGGCGTGGGCACCTCTGTCAACTGGGTGTTCTACGCAACCCCGCCGGCCCCGGCGGCCGCCCGCTTCACCGATCCCCGCACCGTCCAGCCCCGGGTCATGAGCGATGCCCTGAGACGCTGCCAGCTGGAGCTGGCAGCCAGGCACCTCCCGCCGTTCTGGCAGGAAGTGATCCATCTGACCAGGCCCGAGGACACCTTCGTGCAGCCCATGTACGACATGCTGGCGCCCAGCTACACCCTCGGGCGGCTCGTGCTGCTCGGCGACGCCGCCTCAGTCGCCCGCCCGAACACCGGCAGCGGCGCGGTCAAAGCGCTCCAGGACGCCGCAGCGCTGGAAGGCGCACTGCGGGCACACGGCCGCTGGCAGGATGCACTGGCCGCGTACAGCACCGAGCGGATACCCATCGGGCAGGCCACCGTGGAACTCGGCCGCAGACTGGGCCGGGCACAGGTCACCGCCACCCCCGACTGGCAGACCATGGACCAGCCGGCTCTCGAGCAGTGGTGGCTTGAAGCCGCCGGCCCCACAGGGTTCGGCGGACACGCACTGCGCCGCTGACCGCATGCGCAGCCTGCACAGCGCAAAGGCCGCAAAGGCCGCAGGCGCTGCAGGCCCGCACGGGCGCCCAGCGACCGGCCCGCCGGGCGTGCACCCCCCGCCGGGCACCAGCCCGGGCACCAGCGCCAGGCCTGCACCGCAGGCCGGACCGGGAGCCAGACCCGGATGTCCTCGCTGAAAACGACGTCACAGACACAGCACAGCCGGTTCCCGCCGCTCCCGATGCCCGCGGACACAGGCACAGGGGCAGCAGGACCAGCCAGGCGGGAACCCAGACTGCTGGTGACGCCGCAGACAGTTCCGGAATGTTCCGGCTGCCCGCGGGAGCAACGGCCAGCGCGGCAGAAGCAGACCGCCTGCCCCGCACGCGCGGAGCACAGGACCCCCGGCACACACAACAGCCAGGACAGCACGTCGCTCGACCAGCTCAGGCGGACACGACCGGGTAGACCCCCAGCCCCAGCCGCTCCAGACGCGATACCAGCACGAACGGCCCAACGCCCGCCCCACCCCAGAAGCAACGGCATCGCCATCCGATCGACAGGGGCCAACAGCCATACCGGGCCCCAAAGCCAGCAGCCCCACTGCAGAACCGCGAAAAACATAACTGTGAGAGTTCTTCTGCGGCCCGGGACAGGCCGCCGCCACGCGCGGCGCCGATGATCCGGCATGACCCGGAACATAACTGGCGCCCCGTCAGGAACTGCCGTTCCCCCGGGATGTCTGCCGGACCCCGGCGCCGGCCCGGCCCGCCCGCCGGCCTGATCAGCAACAACGAACTGGCACCCGCCACGCGCCCCGACACCCCCCAGCAGCGACAGCAACCAAGCCCAGCCCCACACCCAGGCAAGAAGAACGCCACAACCCCTCCAGCCCGCACACCGTCCTCAGTCACGGCCGACCGCGCAGGGGGAGGCCGTGACAACCGGCGCGGACGACGACGCCGCGGAGATCCTGCGCACCATGACCGCGCACAAGATCCGGCGGCTGCCGGTCATCGACGGGCACGACCTCGTCGGCATGGCCGCTCAGGCCGACGTGGCACGGGCCCTGCCGGACCCGAAGGTCGGCGACCTGCTCCAGGCCCTCTCCACGGACTGAGGCGCCCTGCCTCACCTCGCCCGGGACCGCGCGGTCGCGCCCCGCGGTCCGGAGCGAGCCTTCGTACGGACGGCAGGGGGAACGCTCGGGCGAGGCCGAGAGGCTGCTGCGACGCGCACCCGGGAGACAGCTCGGGCAGGAACGGAGCGCCTGTCTCCCGTTTCGCGGTGGAGGAGATGCCGCACCCGCCCCGCCCGGTCATGCGTCGTCGCCGGTCCTGACGTACACCTGGAGCCGGGTCTCGCCGACGCGGTCCCAGTCCACGGCCAGGCGGAAGCGCTGATGTGTCTCCAGCCGTTCGGGATCGGCCTGCCCCTGCCCGCGCCACACGCGGGCGTCACCGGAGTTCACGAGCTCGGTGAGGGCGAGGCGGACGTCGCCGGCCTGTTGGCCGGTGGCGACGGCCAGGCGGTCGAGGGAGGTGAAGATCTCCTCCGGTGCGCCCAGGCCGTCGGTCAGATGTCCGATCAGCGCGCTGATGTACGGGCCGGTGTGCTCCGTGCAGTGGAGCGAATCGAGCCGTTGGGTGAGGTCGGCGTTCAGGGGCAGCAGGTCGCCGGGGCGCGGCAGCGTGGCGGGCATGGACCATCGGGTGCCGGCCGTCGTCTGCTCCTGGTATGCCAGACCCCAGGTCAGGTAGAGCCCGGACAGGTCCCGCACGGTCGTCGGCACCGGAAGACCGGCGGACGTGAGCACGGCACGGAACTCGCTCCAGCGTTTGGCCTCGGATGCCTGGCGTCCCTCCGGTTCTTCCTCGGGATCCTCCTCCGAGTCGGGCCAGAAGAAGGTGAGCGCGCTGTCGAGGTCGCCGCCGAGCATGTTCCATTCACCGTCGAAGAGCTCTCCCAGGAGGTCGTCCAGGGAGCCGGTGAAGCCGGGCTGGCTGGCGGTGGCGATCAGCATCGCCAACGGGAAGCTCTGGCGCGGCAGGACGTGTTGCCAGCCCGCAGTCCACCAGTCGTTGTGCACCGCCAGGTCCCGGCGCGGTCCGGGCACGAGTGGATCGTCAGTCATCCGCAGCTCTTCCTCGAAGGACGGTCAAACTCCGATCAGCTTACGCATTGTTGCGCAGGAGATACGGAGCGTTCGCAAGGGATGGCCGGCCCAGGGTGGGTGAGACGCGGCCGGCATCCGCAGTGTGCCGGCGTCCGCGCCTGACGGCGTTCCGCTCCCCGCCACCGCTCCCTCGACGACGAAGGCGCCTCCCGAGGTGGGAGGCGCCCTCTGGGGTCGTCCGGTCAGGCGGTGGTCGGCAGGGCGAGTACCCGGCTGACCCTCAGACGCATTCCTGCGTGGGGCTCACGGGCGTCCAGTCCGACGGGCCGTGCCTGTTCACCGCCCGGACCTGGTAGCACTGCCGCTCCGCCGGCTGGCCGGTGAAGGTGACCGATGTGGTGTTCGGGCCCACGCTCACACTGGTGTTGAGGGTGCTGTTGCGGATCTGGAAGTGCGTTTCGTCGGTCACCACGTCCTCCCAGTCCACCCGTACCCGGGAAGGATCCGCGGGGTTGGGCCTGCTGGCGACCACGCCCGAGACCGCGGCGGGGCGCCCTGCTCCCATACCCGAACCTGTCGCGTGCCTCAGGTCGAAGGTCACCGAGGCTCTGTCGGGGGAGAGCGCTTCACTGTTACGGGCGGACAGTTGCGCGCCCGTCAGGGTTCCGCCCGGGCGCATGCCCTGCTGGATGCCCTCGGATTGGCCGTCGAGGTCGTTGGTGAGGCAGCTCGATCCTTCGAACAGCCGGAAGGCGGGCGATTCGACGGCCATCTCGTCGTTTCTGAGCTGGAGGTGGACGCTCAGTTCGCCCCTGGTCTGGTTGGCCACGCAGTGCGAAGTGGTCAGCGTGGTCGTCGGGTTGTCGTGGGTGAGGCGGACCTGCCTCCTGAAAGTGAAGGCCTGGGTCGTGTCGTCGTTGAAGACGCCACCCGCGTTCGTCACCGTCATCGTTCCGGTCAGGGAGATGGTGTGTGTGGTGGCCGCGGAGGCGGGCGGGGCCAGCCACACACAGCAGGGGAATCGGCAGAGCCGCAGCGGCGGCGGCGCGTCGCAGCCTCATCGCAACACCTCGCGACCGATGAGCGGGCAGTCGGAGTTCCACGGGGACGGGGAATCGGTTGCCGGGATGAAGGCTCTCTCCTCCCGCTCTGGGCGGAGAAGCGCACCAGAAGGGTGGCCGTACCTCTGTGGCGCCGGACTCGGCCACGGTGCTCACCTCCAGCATGCAGAGGTCCCCCCGCCCCCGCACCCGCAGATCGGCCGCGGCGAGCGGGCATGGGCGCGAGAGGGCCGGGCTGGGCCGCTCCGGCACGGGCTCTGCCCCGTGAACCGGCGGCCCGGCACAGGCCTTGCGGGTCCGGGCCGCCGTGCCCCGGCAGAGCCCCTGCCGGAGCGGTGACCTCCGGTCAGACCCAGGCAGGAGGTCGAGGCGGTTCGGCTCGCCCGGCGGGCCAGGCGGGGCGGGGCGGGCCGGACCGGTTTAGTCCGGTCCCGAGCGTGGAATGACCGCGCCTGGCCGGGAGGATCCAGAACGGCCGAAAGGATTCACAACGGCCGCGAGGATGGGGCGGCGCAGGCCCGCTTCCCGCCCGGCAGCCGTCCTCGGTTGTCGGCGATGACCCGGTAGACGACATGGGCGATCCAGCGCACCGGCGCCAGCGAGAGAACCGCTCCCAGGACCGCCCATCCCCCTCCGGCGCGCAGCAGGAGTTTCGCCACGGCCTGGGCCCCGCCGTAGACGGCACCGACGGGGGTCACCCACAGCGCCTCGTACTCGGCTCGTTCCTGCGGAACGCCGAGAAGGGCCAGGTCAGCCGACTGCCATGCGGTGAACTCACAGGACGGGTGGAGCAGTCGCCGTGCGGCCGCAGCCGATGCCGTGCAGAAGCCGCAGTCACCGTCGTAGACGAGTACCGGCCGAGTTCTCATGACCCCATAGTGCCCCGTCACGGACCAGCCCCCCGTAACGAACGGCGTCTGCGGACGCGCGACATCGGCCCGGTGGTTCCGTACGCCGAGGCTCTGGACTCCGGCGCCTCCTCGCCGGCGTGGAGCGCGGACGGGCATACGTGGGGGCCCTGCCGGACCAGTGCCCCCCGCCCGGTCAGCGTCCGCGCCGGACCCGCCTCCCGGAACCCCGCACCGCGCACCGGCCGGCTCAGGCCTCCTGACACGATGGGGGTCATGATCACCGGCATGCCCCCTTCCCGCCCCAGTCCCCCGAGCGCTGCCACCCTCGCACGCGCCCTGTACGACCGCCCCGAGGCACATGCGGACGCGCCCGCCGTGCTCGTCGCGCCCTACCCGCCCGGGGCCGGGCGTGCGGCCCGGCGGGAGGCCCTGCGGCCGGTGTACGAAGCGGTGGCGGCGGAGCTCGGCCCGCCCGCTCTGTACGGCGGTTCGGCCGCCGGCCCCAGCGTGCGCTGGCACACCGGGCCGCATGTGGTGCTGCTGGCGGGCGGCCCGGAGGGCGTCTCGCTGTCGGCGCACACGGTGTCGGACCTGTACGGGCGCGAGTACACCGCCGTGGAGTCGGGCTCGGTCGGCTGGCGGCCGGAAGACCCGCACGGCTTCGACAGGCTTCCTTACCTGTGGCTGTTGCACCGGGGACCGGAGCGCGACTGGCCGGCCTTCCGCTGGGACGGCCATCACACGGCAGCGTCCTGGCAGCACCTGGAGTCCTCACTCGAGCTGCTCCTGGACTCGTGGATGGAGCAGCTTCCGGTGCAGGTGGCGGGCGACTGGGCGTCGTTCGTCGTGGGGTGCTCGCGGGACTGGCCGCGGCATCTGCGGGTGGGCTACAGCCAGGACCGCGGGCAGTTGTCCCTGATGGTGGACCACCGGACGACGGCCGGGGAGCGGGGCTGGGAGGAGGCCATGCGGATGCGGGGCTGGCAGGTGCGCGACGGCGGCTGGTGGCGGGCGGTGTTCTCGGACGAGGACCCCGCGGCGGCGCGGTCGGCGGCCCGGCTGCTGGTCGCCGACGTCCGCGGCCGCGGTTCGGTCTGCCCGGACGAGCTGGTGGCCTGGGAGCTGACGGTCAGCGACCGCGGCCGGTTGTGGCTGCCTGGCCTCGGCATGCCGGTGAACTGAGTCCGGCCCGGTTCCGGGTGAGCGTCGCCGCACCGGGGAGGCGTCAGCGGTTCTCGCCTCTGACGAGGCGGGCGGCCGGTCCGCTGCCCCGGACCGGGGGGCGGCCTTGCCTCGTTCCGCCCCTCCCCGGGTGCGCCGGCCGCCCGGCCCGGGCCGTCACGGTCGCAGTCGCAGTCGCAGTCGCAGTCGCTCGGAACGCCGTCGCTCGGAACGCGGTCGGCCTCCGGCGGCTCTGGGTACGACAGCCTCCGTCGGGGCCGTGTCCGTCGACGCGCGGCCTTCCGCGACCCGCTTCAGGCGGCCAGTGCCGCGTCTCCCTGGGAGACGCGCCGGGCAGCCGTGCAGCGGTCGAGCAGGGCGTCGGCCGCGAGCAGGGCCTCCTTGACGGTGCGCGCTCCGGTCATCACACACAGGGTGTATGTGGCGTCCTCGAGAGCCCTGCTGGTGAAGCCGGTGGGCCGCACGTCGTGCTCGATGCGGGCCTGAGCGAACCGGGCCAACACCGCGCGCAGGTCCTTCTCCGCCGGAAGGATCATGGTGATACCTCTCCCCTCACAACCCTCCCGCGGTGCGGCCGGCCGCACCGCGGGTGGTGACTGTCTCCATCGCGTCCTCGGTCAGGGTCCACACCCGGACACGGCCGGCAGAACGCCGAATGCCCCGCTTGGAGCGCTTCACTCCCCCGGGCTTCCGCAGAGGGCTGCGGCCTCCTCCACCGTCGCCCGCACCTGCAGCACCGTGTCGACTCCGGTGAGCTCGAGAAGGCGTCGCAGCTGCTGCGGCGGGGCGGCCACGCGGAAGTCGGCCGTCTGGTGGGTGAGGATCAGCAGATTCAACAGCGTCGAGTCCGCGAAGGTGATGCCGGAGGCGTCCAGCACGACCTTCCGGTGCTCCCCCGCCGCGGTGCGCAGCGCGTCCTTCAGGGGCGTGATCGAGTCCATGTCGTACGGGCCGCACGCGCGGACGACCCAGGCCCCCAGGTGCTCGTATTGCCCCACCGTGGTCCCGTCCAGTGCCCCGAGCCGGCTCTCGCCGGCATCAGCCGGGCGCCTCGCGACCGCCTCATCCGAAGACATCTCGGGCCCCTCCTCCGGCTCCCCCGGCCTTATCCTGTCATCCATTGCGCGAAAAGTATGTCACGTATCCGTTGTCCGGCAAAGAGAGTCCTTAGAATGCCGTTCATGGTTGAAGTGCCTGGATCTCACAGCGGATGGACGTTCGTCACCAACCACGCGCGCGTACTGGCGGCCATCGCCGACAACCCGAACGTCCGGATCCGCGACATAGCCGCCCACTGCCGGCTCACCGAGCGTGCCGTCCAACGGATCATTTCCGATCTCGAGCAGGACGGGTACCTCTCCCACACCCGCGACGGTCGTACCAACACCTACCGCATCGAGCCGGAGAAGGTCCTGCGCCACCCGGCGGAGGCCGGTCTGACTGTCGCCGCCCTGCTCTCCCTGCTCGTACAGGACGAGACCGACCGCATCGGGAGCCCGGGCAGCCGGACCACTCGGCCGGGCGATGCCGGCCGTGCGCGGTAGGAGCGGACGAGGCACCGGTCACGGCGCCGCCCGGGATGCGGGACGAAGGCGCTGCCACGTCGGTGAGAGAGAAGCGCTCGGGCACGGCGCGGCCGCTTCCCGGCCGAGGGTCAGCGGCGGTACTCGTAGCGCAGGAGGCGGGAGCGGGCCTCCTGCCCGGTGGTGCCCAGGGCATCGGCGATCCGCTGCCAGGACACCCCGTCCGCGCGGACCGCGAGGTACGCCGCCGGAGGCCCGATCGCGGCGGCGATGGTCTCCAGCTCGCCCGCCGCCTTGACCGCGACGAGCGGTGCGTCGTCGACCAGCTGCTCGAGCCGCTGCCGCAGCCGGTGAAGCAGGTCGCTCACCTCCGTCGGCAACGGCACGGTCCGTGCCTCGACGTCGTCGAGATGGGCCTCCCAGTCCCGCTCGGCGTCCGTCGTGTCGTAGGCGTAGGGAACGCCTCGCTCGACCTCGTCCCACCGGATCCTGTACGCCGTCCCTCCGCGCCAGCCGCATGCGCAGGCCGCCCGGATCCGCTGCGCACGGGGCGCGCCGAGGATGCCGTCGTAGACCCACCAGTCGCGGGATTCACGGAGGGGGTTCCCGCCTCCTGCGCCGTACACCGGCCCTGGCTCACTCCCGTCCGGCAGGAGCACGCCCACGGCCCCCTCGTGTGCCGGAAACCCGTCCTTCTTCCACCCCACGGCCCCTCCCACATGTCAGCCGCCTCCACGATGCGCCACGAACGTACCCGTCCGCCGCGGATCCGACGGGACGCGTCCCGACCGTGACCGTACGTCCAAGGTGACGGAGGCGGGGGGCGAGGGCCGGGATCGGGCGGGCCGGGGAGCGAGGGGCCGGATGGAGCAGCCGACGGGCGGGCCGGGCCGGTGGGTTCGGTGCTGGGGCCGACTCGTCGGCCGGCGGCCTGTCCGTCCGGCCTCGCCCTGGGGAGGAGAACCGGTGCCGGCATGCTCTGGAGTCCGTTTCCGTTCGCGGCGTGCACGTCTGCGGGCGTCCGCCGCCGCCGTGGCCGCGTCCGTGGCACTCGCGGTCCTCATCCAGCCGGTGGAGGCGGCCGGTACGGTGTCGCCCAGCCCTTCGCCCTCGGACCGGGCGTTGCAGGAGCGGCTGGAGAAGCTGGTCCGCACGCCTGGAGGACCGCCCGGGGTGATCGCGCTGCTGCGGGAGGGAGACCGGACGGCGGTCTGCCGGGCGGGAGTCGCCGGTACGGCGGCCGGCCGCCCTCCCCGCACGGGCGACCACATGCGCATCGCGAGCGTGCCGAAGGCGTTCAGCGGGGCGGTCGCGCTGCGTCTGGCCGACCGGCGCAAGCTGGACCTCGACGACACGGTCGGTGAGCGTCTGCCCTCGCTGCCGGCCGCCTGGCACCGGGTGACGCTGCGCCAACTGCTGCAGCACACCAGTGGGCTGCCCGACTTCCCGACGGCGCCGGCGTTCACCGAGATCCTGCAGGCGGATCCCCGGCACCACTTCGACTCGCGGCGACTGCTCGACTTCGTGGCGGACGAGGGGCTCCGCTTTCCCCCGGGGCCGAGGTACGCGTACTCCAACTCCGACAACACCGCCGTCGCGCTGATGGCCGGGGCGGCCACCGGGCAGCGGTACGAGCGCCTGCTGGAGCGACTCGTGTACGCGCCCCTGGGTCTGCGGGAGACCAGCCTCCCCCAGGGCTACCGCATGCCGCGGCCCTACATCCACGGGTATGACGTCACCCCGCCCGCCCCGCCGGAGGACATCAGCGAAGCTCTCAGCGCCTCGGGCGTCTGGGCCTCCGGCGGGATCGTCTCGACGCCGAAGGACCTCAACGCCTTCATCCGCGCGTGGGCCGGCGGGCACGGCTTCCTGTCGCCCGCCACGCGCCGCCAGCAGCGGACCTTCCTCCCCGGCGCCGCCTCCGAACCCGCGGGACCGGGTGCCAACGCCGGCGGGCTGGCGATCTTCCGGTACACGACACGCTGCGGCGCGGTCTACGGCCACACCGGGAACTTCCCCGGCTACACCCAGCTCGCCGCCGCCACAGCGGACGGCAAGAGGTCCCTGACCTTCTCGATCAACACGCAGACCAGCAAGAGCGTCAAGCCTGAGCTCCTCGCCCAAGTCCGCGCGGTGCAGGAGGACTTCGTCTGCGCCCTGCTGCGACGCTGACCCGTCCGCGGCATCCGGCCCCCGGACAGCCGAGAGGCGGCCCGGGGCGCGGGGCCACCTGGAAGGCGGGTCGGAGGCGAGGGGTCAGAGGCCGCTGTCGATGCCGGTGACGGCCGGCGGGCCGAGCGGGACGTCGGCGGGCGGGATTCCGGCGTCCTGCAGCGCGGCCACGACGAGCCGGGTGGCGTCCAGTTCGGCTTCGTAGCGGTCGGGCGCGTCGACCTCGAGACGGACGGAGAAGGTGCCGTCCTCGTTCAAAGTGAGCAGGTCCAGGCCCTCGTTCTCACTGACGTCGGTGTGCTGGGAGGCCAGCTCCCGTTCGAGAGCCGAGCACGCCGAGCCGGTGATGCCGGAAAGGAACGTGCCGGGGACGGTGATGACGAAGGTGGTCATGGCGACTCCTCGCGTGGGAGGGAGCTTGAGTGACGTCCTGCTTCCCTGATTCTCCGTACTGAACCCGCCCCCGGCTTTCGTTCCGCCCGGCCGGGGCCTCCGTCGTACACGGAAGGCAGAGGGCCGACCGGCGCACAGCCACGGCGCGGGGCAGGCGGGGACGGGCGTGGGGGTCACGCGCTCGCGTGACGGGGAGCGGCTGCCCGGCGTGATCCGGCATGGTGCGCGGGCCTGCGGGGCGCATCGGTGTGCAGGCGCCGGAGCCAGAGGGAGGCGGTGCCCAGCAGCCCGGCGAAGACGGCCAGGAGGAGTACGGAGACCCACATCTGCCGGCTCCCGGGATGCGTCCATCCCGTCCAGGCCGCCGCTGCCGCCCACAGCAGCGCGCCGGCGGTGTAGAAGGTACGGATCCGGCGCAGTTGCCGCGCGGCCCGCAAGGACATGAGGTGCTCGCTCGTGGTGCTCTTGGGTGCCATGCGGGGCCGTGTACCCCGGATCACGGCGATCCATCGGGAGACACGGCCGGGTATCCGGTTTTCTCACGGGTGCCGCGGCGGCGCCCATGGCCCGCCGGGGAGCTGCGGGCCTTCCAGGGCGCCTCGGAACCTGTCCTTCAGCGTGGGGGGTGGTCCCAGCGCTTCCTCGCGGGTGTGCATGAGCCGGGCCGTGGTCACACGGATATGGCACGTGCGGTGACGCTGCTTGAGGAGGACCACCCACGCCCCGTCCGGGGCGAGGAAGGCATGCCGGGCCGGTTGGTCCCCCGGGCGGGCATGCCGGGCGAGGAGTCGCGGCACATAGCGCAGGGCCGCGTCCTCGGCTGCCGCGGCGGCCTGGGCCTGTGCACCGGTGATGGGGTGCGTGGCGACCAGCTCCCATCGGTGCAGTTTCAGGTCGACGCCGTCGGCACGCTGGGTCATCCGAGTGTCCTCTTCGATGAGCACGTACCACTGGTCGGTCATGGCCGGAGCCTATGCGCATGCCGGCGTGGGCAGTTGACGCTTCCCGCGGCCAAGCCGGGCGCCCGGACAGGAGGTCCCCAGGGGTGCCGGGTGAGTGTCGGCGGGAGCGGGGTCAGGCCGCACGGCAGAGCGCCGCGGGGCCGGACGGGGCAGCGGTACGGGCGACGGTGGGGTGCAGGGGGCGGGCTGCGGAGGCGGTAGAGGCGGTGGTGGTGGGTGTGGCGGGCCGGGGGCGGTGGTGGGGGAAGACGACGAGGCGCAGGACGACGAACCGTGCGGCGCCGGCGAGTGCGGAGGCGGTGAGGTAGACGGTCTGCTCCAGCGTGGCGCCGGGGGCCGCCACCAGGTGCTGCAGCAGGAACATCGCCGTGCAGGTCACCACGTAGGCGGCCGCCGAGGACCCGGCCGATTGGGCATGCTGGCGTCCTGTGGCCCGTAGGCCCGTGCCGAAGGTGAAACGGGCGCCGAAGGTGAAGCGGGCGTGGAGTTCGGTGGCCAGGAGCGTGGAGGCCACCGTGATCAGGGCGTTGGCCAGAATGAAGGGGATGAAGCCGGCGAGGGCTGTCACGGCGAAGCTGGAGCCGATCCCCACTCCCCCGCCGCAGAGCACGAAACGGGCGAAGGCGGTACGGGCGCCGGGGACTGCCTGGTGTCTGCTCTGCGCCGCTTCCATGATCGTTCCCCCGTCGTGTGATGATCCGCTTCGTGAACACGCGCGCCCCGTTCCGGCGTGCGGGACGGGGGCAATCCCCGGCCGTGGCTCCATCATGACGCATTAGTGGCGCCATTGCGAGCCCTTTATGGCGCCATTGACGCGTGGGGTCATTTCTGCGCAGGTCAGAGGCTCCTGCCATGGCGCCAGGACGGCCGGGATGAAGGCGTGGGGCACGGCCGCACGGACTCCCCTGGCGGGGGGGAGAGGTGCGCGACCGGCGGGCCGGTCCGCGAGCCGCGCTGTCCTCCGCCCCTTTGGGCGGGCGGGGCCCCCGCGGCCGGCCCGTTCCGAGCCGCCCGCGGGGGTGGGTGTCTCCCCGGGCCGGTCAGCCCGCCAAGCGGGCGGACATGCCCGGCTCGTAGGAGCCTCCCTGGTTGTGCACGATCACGTTCATCCGGGTGGCCGCGTTGATCAGGGAGACGACGCAGACCAGCGTGCCCACCTGATCGTCGTCGTAGTGCTTGCGCACCTCCGCCCACGTCTCGTCGGACACGCCGCGGTCGCCGAGCAGAGTGCCTTCCTCCGCCAGGGCCAGCGCGGCTCGCTCGGCGTCGGTGAACACCGTGGTGTGCCGCCAGGCGGCGACCAGGTGCAGCCGGAGCGCGCTCTCGCCGGCCGCCGCGGCCTCCTTCGTGTGCATGTCGAGGCAGAAGCCGCAGTTGTTGATCTGGCTGACTCGCAGCTCCACCAGCTCCCGCACCGCCCTGGGCAGCGCCGGCCCTTCCAGGGCCGACGCGACGTTGAAGAACCGCTTGGCGACCTTCGCGGCGGTCGGGCTGTCGAACAGGTTGAAACGGGGTTCCATGACATCGTCCTCACTCGTGGTGGCGCGTGCTGCTGCCGCACCGGACGACCACAAGACGCCGGCGGCCGCGCGCCTGTGACAGGGCGGCCAGGTGGCCTATGTCACCGGCCCGAGGTGTCACAGAACGGAGGCCGCACGCCTCCGGCGCCGCAGCGCATCCGCCATCGCCGCCCGGTCCCGCCGCGCACGCGCCAGCCCCGCCTCGCGAGGGCGGGGCGTGGGACGGGGTGCGGGATCCCCTCAGGACGGGTTCCGGTGCGCGGTGCGGGACGGGGCGTGGGACGGGGGCGGGTCAGCCCGCGGTCAGTGGCCCGCTCAGGGCCCGGGCGAACTCCGCAGGGGCGCCGTGCTGCCCGTACTCGCCCCCGAGGAAGCCTCCGTGAGGGCTCCGGAAGACCACCAGGTCGGTGCCCAGCTCCCGGGCGATCCCGGCCGCCGCCCGGGCCGGGAACTCCCCCACCGACTCCTCTCCCGCCGCCATGACCACCCGGGTCGCGGCGGATCGCAGCGCGGCGAAGTCGGGCCGGAAGCCGGTGCAGCCGAGCATGTTCTGCCCGAGCAGTGGATCGTCTCGCGCGCCGTCGTCCTCGGTGGGTAGACCGAAGGCCGCCGGATCCGGTGCCGGCTCCTCGCGCCAACCGTGGGGGAACGGCCCCTTGCGTCCGGCCGCGACGAAGAACTTGGCCATCGCGGGCCCCATCCCCCGGCGCAGGTAGGTGGTGTGGATGTCCTTGCACACCCCGAGGACGGACTCCCGGTCGGGCCGCACCCACGCCACCGGAGGCTCGTGCGCCACCAGCGTCCCCACCAGCTCGCCGTGCCCGGCCACCAGAGCCGGCGCGTTCACCGCTCCCCCGCTGCTCGCGAACAGGTCCACCGGGCCGGCCCCCACCGCCTCGATCACCCGCCGCACATCATCGGCATGCTCCGGCGGAGTCGTCCGCGCGGCACCATCGGTACGCGGGCTGCGGCCCGTGCCACGCGGGTCGTAGGTCACGACCGTACGGTCGGCGAAGTACGTGGCGAGCGTGCCGAACCCCGCCGCGTCCATCGGCGAACCGACCAGCATCAGCGGACGACTCCCCACGCGCTTCACACCGGTGCCGCCGAAGCCCGCGCCCATCGCCTCCCCGGGAGGCCGCTCCCGGCAACCGCGGAGTACGTAACTCCTGTTGGGAGCCCGACCGGTGGGGCCGGCGGCCGCCCTCGATTGTCAGTGCCGGGTGAGACGGTAGAACCATCACGTCGGCAGGAAAACGAGGGGGAGCCGTCATGCCCGAAGGCCAGAACTACATCAACCACGTCGCGCTGGTGCTGGACGCCAGTTCGTCCATGTCCCACCTGAGCCGCAAAGTCGTCGAAGTCGCCGACCAGCAGATCGAGTACCTCGCCCGCAGGTCCAGGGAGCTGGACCAGGAAACCCGTGTCACGGTGTACGTCTTCGCCGACACCGTGGAATGCGTCATCTACGACAAGGACGTGCTGCGGATGCCGTCCCTGAAGCAGCTGTACCGGGTCGGCGGCATGACGGCCCTGCTGGCGGCCGCACTGAAGTCCCAGCGCGAACTCGCACAGACCGCACAGCTCTACGGCGACCACAGCTTCCTCACCTTCGTCCTCACCGACGGCCAGGAGAACGCCAGCCACCGCTGCCCCGACGCCCCCGCCACGGACCCGCGCGCGCTCGTCGCGGCCGTGGCCGAGATGGCCGCGACGCAGGAGCAGAACTGGACGCTGGCCGTCCTCGTGCCGGACCAGATGGGCAAGCGCGAGGCGATGCAGTGCGGGTTCCCGAAGGACAACATCGCCATCTGGGACGCCACGAGCACACAGGGTCTCGAAGAGGCCGGACAGGTCATCCGGGAGGCCACCGAGAAGTTCATGGTGGGCCGCACCAAGGGCATCCGCGGATCGCGGGCGGTGTTCACCACCGGCGCGGAGACGGTCAACCAGGACACCATCAAGGCCGCCGGGCTCACGCCCGTGGACCCCTCGGCCTACCAGCTGATCCCGGTCACCCGTGACACGGCGATCCGGGACTGGGTCGTCGAATCCGGGCACACGTACCGCTCCGGCAGCGCCTTCTACCAGCTCAACAAGTCGGAGAAGGTCCAGGCACGCAAGCAGATAGCGGTCCTGGAGAAGAAGACCGACCAGGTGTACACCGGACCGGAGGCCCGGACCCTCCTCGGTCTGCCCGACGCGGAGGTACGCCTCAAGCCCGACCACAACGACGACTTCACCATCTTCGTCCAGAGCACCAGCGTCAACCGCAAGCTCACCCCCCACACCCGACTGCTCTACATCCTCTGACACCCGCCCCGATCCATCGCGCTCGCGGAACGCGCGAGGGCACCGGAAGGCCGGAAGCCGGTCCTGCGGGGCTCCCCCGCAGGACTGGCGACCGATGCGGTCGGCGTCAGCAGGCGGAGACCCACAGGTGTGACCCGGAGCGTACGGCCGGAGCGCCGCTGGGGATCGCGCAGCGCCCTGCCCAGTGCCCGGGCCGGTTCCACGTCGTCAGGCCGGTCCGCAGGCATGGTGGCGTCCCTTCTCTTCGGATCCACTCTCCCGGAGGAGTGCGGTCGCTGCGGTTGACCGCACGGTCGGGTCAGCAGGTGACGACCTTGCCGTACGAACCGCGGCCCCAGTTCCATTCCCAGGACTCCCGCGGCTGGTAGGTCAGGCAGCGGGAGTCGGGGCCCCAGTCGATGACGACCTTCAGGTGCATCGCCTCGTCGCAGCCATTGGTGACCTTCACGTACTTCTCGTGCTTGACGACGTCTCGCTTGACGCAGGCCGGCGCGGTCCCCCTCGCCTGGGCTTGGGACGCGTGGGCGCCGGTGGGGGCGGCGAGGAGTGAAGCGAGGGCGGCGACAGCGATGCACAGGGCCGTGCGTCGCCCCGTCGGGGCGGCGGGGTGTGCGGCGTCGATGTGGGTGTGGATCATGAGGCCACCCTCACAGAGACCGCCGAGCGTTCGGCCGGCCTCGCCGGGCGAACCCCCCGAACGAGGTAACGCGAGGCAGCGGCTCGGTCAACGCCGTACCCGACGAGGCCCTGGCCCTCCGCGATGTCCCGCCCCGGGGTCAAGGGGTTGCGGCGCAGGTGGAGGGCCTGGGGTGCGGGCCGGGCCGCTGCACCGCGCGGGGGATGATGGAGGTGGCAGGACGGAACACGAGGTCAGGAGTGTGCATGGCGAAGCGGGTGCACCAGCCCCGCGAGGACGCGGAGTTCGATTTCATCCTCAGGATGAGCGACGTCCCGGTCCTCGCGTATTTCACCGGGACGTGGCCCAAGGCCATCGAGCCCTGCCGGGCGATGGACCTCGTCGTGGGTGCCCTCGCCGACGAGTACACGGGCCGCCTGACAGCCGTCAGGACCGACATGACGCGCTGCCCGGCGGCGACGGAGCGGTACGGGGTCACGGGAGCGGCGTCCTTCGTCCTGCTGAAGGAGGGGGAAGCGGTCGCGCACGGCGCGGGGCCCATGACCACCGCCGAGTTCAAGGGTCTCCTGGACGGGCATCTCTGAGGCGTACTGCGGCGGTCGGCAGGCGGCACGGGTGGGAGCGGGGCGCCGAATCCTCGCGGGCGATTCGCCCGCGAGGACTCGGCGCCCCGCTCTCCGTCACACCTGGTAGCGGTCCGGCGCGTACAGGTGCAGGTGCTCCTTCACCCACTCCGACGTCCGGCGCAGCCCGTCCGCCAGGGAGACCTCCGGCTCCCACCCGGCCCACTCGCGGGCCCGCGTGTTGTCGGAGAGCAGCCGCTCCACCTCGCTGGCCGAGGGGCGCAGGCGGCGCGGGTCGACGATGATCTCCGCGTCGCTGTGGGCGGCGACGGTCAGCGCCTGGGCGAGGTCGCCTATGGAGATCTCCCGGCCGGAGCCGAGGTTGACGACGTGGCCGAGGGCCCGGTCGCAGTCGGCCAGGGCCAGGAAGCCGCGAGCGGTGTCGGTGACGTAGGTGAAGTCGCGGGTCGGGGTCAGTGAGCCCAGCTTGATGCGGCGGGTTCCCGCGTGCAGTTGGGCCAGGATCGCCGGGATCACGGCGCGGGCCGACTGCCGCGGGCCGTAGGTGTTGAACGGCCGGACCACCGTCACCGGCAGGTCGAAGGCGTGCCGGTGGGACAGCGCCATCATGTCCGCGCCGATCTTGGACGCCGAGTACGGGGACTGCGGCTGGAGCGGGTGGTCCTCGGAGATCGGCGCGGTGCGGGCCGTGCCGTACACCTCGCTGGTGGAGGTGTGCAGCAGGCGGCGGACCCGGTGCCGGCGGCAGGCCTCGGCGATGTTCTCGGTGCCGACGACGTTGGTCTGCACGTAGGCGCCGGGCGAGTCGTAGCTGTAGGGGATGCCGATGAGCGCGGCGAGGTGGAAGACGGTGTCGCAGCCCTCGACGGCGTCCATGACCCGCCCGGCGTCGCGGACGTCACCGGTGAACGTCTCCACCAGCGGATGCGTCAGGAGGTGGGCGAGGTTGCCCTTCTCGGCGTAGGGCTTGTAGTGCGTGAACGCCCGGACCCGGGCGCCCTTCGCCACCAGCAGGTCGACCAGGGTGGAGCCGATGAAGCCCTCGGCTCCGGTGACGAGGACCTGGCGGTCGGTCCAGTCCGGGGAGACGGTGCGTGCGGGGCGGTCGGTGGTGGTCATCGTACGTACTCCAGGGTGGGTCGGCCGGCGAGGCGCAGGACCTCGGCGGCGAGCAGGTCGGCGGCGTGGGCGTGTGGGCCGGGGTCGGCGGCCGACTCCATGGCGGCGAGGCGCGCCGGGTCGGCGAGCAGCGGTTCGATGAGGGCGGCCAGGCGGTCCGCGGTCGTCTCGGTGTCCGGCACCAGCAGGCCGGCGCCGACGTCGGTCAGGACGCGGGCGTTGTGGGTCTGGTGGTCGCCGGGGGCGTGCGGATACGGCACGAGGACGGCGGGGACGCCGGTGCTGGCCAGCTCGGCGACGGTCGCCGACCCGGCCCGGCAGATCACCAGGTCGGCGGCGGCGTACACCTGGTCCATCCGGTCCAGGTAGGGCACCGCGCGGGCCATCGGGCTGCCCGCCAGCCGGCGGCGGGTCTCCTCCAGCGCGTCCGGCCCGGTCTTGATCAGAAGTTGGACGTCGGACCGCCCCTGCCAGCGCCGGGCGAGGCCCGTCGCGGCCTCGGTGAGGCGGGCGGCGCCGAGGCTGCCGCCGTTGACGACGACGAGCCGGGCATCGTCCGGGACGCCGAGCGCCCGCCTGGCCGGGGCCCGCTGGTCCGTGCGGTCCAGGCCGGCCAGGGACGCGGCGATCGGCATGCCGACCGTCAGGGCCTCGTCGCCGCCGGCCAGACCGGCGCGGCAGTTGTCGAAGGCGACCGTGACGTTCCGGGTGAGCCGGGCCGCGAACCGGTTGGCGCGGCCGGGCACGGCGTTGGACTCGTGGATCAGGCTCGGCAGCCCGGACCAGCGGGCCCCGAGGATGACGGGCGCGCTGGGGTAGCCGCCCATGCCGACCGCCACCTGCGCCCGCTGGTCGCGCAGTACCGTTCTGACCTGGTTGGCGGAGCGCACCAGGGCCGTGGGCAGCAGATAGCGCCGGGCGCCGAGCGCCGGGTCGAACGGGATCATGTCGACGGTGTGCAGCCGGTACCCGGCCTGCGGGATCAGCCGTGTCTCCAGCCCGCGTTCCGTGCCGACGAAGGAGATCTCCGCCGCGGGGACCAGTCGCCGCAGGGCGTCCGCGAGAGCGAGCCCGGGGTAGATGTGGCCACCGGTGCCCCCGGCACCGATCACGACGGAGAGCCCGGGCCCGCGAGAGCCCACGGCAGGCGGCGCGGGGCCGAACGACGCGGCGTCCGATGAGGATGAGGTGTGCATGGCCTCACGCTCACAGAGCGCCCTAAGAAGGTTTTAAGACGTCCTTTTGGCAGGCTGGGGGCGTGATGAGACGAATCCTGGTGGTCGATGACGAACCCGAGGTACGGGCCGCGGTGGAGGACGGCCTGACCGTCGAGGGGTACGCCGTGCGCGGCGCCGCCGACGGTCTCGCCGCCCTGTCCGTCATGGCTGCCTGGCAACCGGACGCCGTGGTGGCGGACGTCATGATGCCGGTGCTGGACGGTCTGGCGCTGTGCCGCAGGCTGCGCGCCATGGGCGACCGCACCCCGGTCCTCGTGCTCACCGCGCTGGATTCGGTGAGCGATCGGGTCGACGGGCTGGATGCCGGCGCGGACGACTACTTGGTCAAGCCGTTCGCGCTGGACGAGCTGACCGCCCGGGTGCGGGCGCTGCTGCGCCGTGCCGATCCCGGCCCGCAGGAGTCGGCCGGTCTGCTGTCGTACGGCGACCTGGTGGTCGACGCGGCCACCCGGACGGGGCGCCGGGGCGGGCGGCCCATCGAGTTCAGCCGGACCGAGTTCGCGCTGCTGGAGCAGCTGCTGCTGCACCCGGGCCAGGTCCTCACCCGGCAGGTCCTCTTCGAACGGGTCTGGGGCCGGGACTTCGGCCCCGACTCCAACTCGCTCGCCGTCTACGTCGGTTACCTGCGCCGCAAGCTGGAAGCGGACGGCGAGGCGCGTCTGGTGCACACCGTGCACGGCGTCGGCTACCGCCTGGAGGCGGCATGAACGCGCCGGACGCCGGCGGGGCGGGCGGCGGCCGAAGGAGGCAGGTGCCCGAGGGACGCGGAGAGCGGGAGTCCGAGGAGCGCGGGCGACGGGATCGCCCGGACCGAGAGGAAGGCCGAGGGCGGCGGGATCGCCCGGACCGAGCGGGAGGCCGCCTCGGGGACCGCACGGAGGAGGACCGGTCCGGTGGTGCCGGTCGGCCCCGGCACCGTCGGACCGGCCCGCGCCCGCTGCGTACCCGCCTCGCGCTGGCCGCTTCCGCGGCGGCGGCGCTGGTCGCGGTCGGTGTGTGCGTGGCGGCCTTCCTGGTCCTGCGGCACAAGCTGTACCAGCAGGTCGACCAGAACCTCGCCCAGTCCGCGACGCTCGTCGCCCAGCAGAGCCGGGAGGACGGACCGGCCGTGCTGAGGGGCGAATGCCGATTCCTCGGCGCGCCCGCCTGTGCCCAGGTCGTGCCGGTGCGCCCCGCCGACGACCCGGGCGAGCCCTACGTCCTGCCGGTGTCGGCGGCGGTGCGCGAGGTGGCGGCCGGTGACCGGGCCCCGTACTACCGGAACATCGGCGTGGAGGGACACCCGGCCCGGATGTTCGTCACCACCTACGACCGGGGCGCCGCGGTCCAGGTCGCCCTGCGCTCCGATGTCGCCGAGCGCGGTGTGCGCCAGGCCGCCTGGCTGCTCGGCGGCCTCGGCGCGGCCGGCGTCCTCGTCGCCGGGGGCCTGGGCTACGCCGTCGCCCGCACCGGCCTCGCCCCCGTCACCCGGCTGACGGCCACGGCGGAGCGGGTGGCGGCCACCCGCGACCCCCGGTACCGCATCGAGCTGCCGCCGGGCAGCCGGCACCGCGAGGACGAGATCACCCGGCTCGCGACGACGTTCAACACCATGCTGGACGAACTGGAGCGGTCGGTGACCGCTCAGCGCCGGCTCATCGCCGACGCCTCGCACGAGCTGCGGACCCCGCTGACCGCGCTGCGCACCAACGCCGAGCTGCTCCGTCACGCCGACCGCCTCCCCGCCGATCGCCGGGAGCGCGTGTCCGGGGCGCTCGTCAGGCAGCTGACGGACGTCACCGGGCTCGTGAACGATCTGATCGAACTCGCTCGCGACGAGGAGCCGCAACCCCTGCTGGAGCAGACCGACTTCGCCGCGCTCACCCGGCACGCGGTCGACACCGCCCGGGAGCGCTGGCCGCAGGTCGGCTTCGACCTGTACGTCGCCGGCGACGCCGAGGGGGTGCTGCGCCCCGGTATCCCCGCGCGTCTCAGCCGGCTGCTGACCAACCTGCTGGACAACGCGGCGAAGTTCAGTCCGCCCGGCGCCACGGTCGAGGTCGGCCTCACCGCGCGCGAGCTGACCGTACGCGACCATGGGCCGGGCGTCGCCGCCGAGGATCTGCCCCACATCTTCGACCGCTTCTACCGCGCTCCCTCGGCCCGGTCCCTGCCCGGCTCCGGTCTCGGCCTGGCCATGGCCCGGCAGATCGTCCGTACCCATCATGCCGAACTGACCGTCCACCAGGCCCCGGGCGGCGGGGCACTGTTCCGACTCACCCTCTGAGACTCGGAGCGGCACCCCACCACCCGCCCGTTCGCAGGCCGCCACGCGTGCCGGGACGTTGCCCGTCCGGGGAGGAGACGGGTCTGACCTCGGGATTCCTAGCCGACGGGGACGTGGTCCTCGTGCGGGCGGGGAAGCGGCGGTTCGGCCGGGTGGTGGCGCCGGGGGCCGCCGGGGCGGACCGGCCACCAGGTGCTCCGGCCGAGCAGCGCGGCCAGCGCGGGCACCAGCACGATGGACAGGACGAACGCGGAGAGCGCGATGCCGAGCGCCGTCGCGAAGCCGATCTGCTGGGTGGAGGGGTTCGTGTTGACGGCGAGGCTGCCGAAGGAGGCGGCCAGCACGACGCCCGCCGTGGCGATCGCGGGCGCGGTGTGCCGTACGGCCCGGGCCACGGCCGCGCGGGCCGGTCCGGGGCGTCCCATCTCCTCGCGTATGCGGTCGCTGATCAGGATGTTGTAGTCGGTGCCGAGGGCGACGACGAAGAGGAAGAGCACCAGCGGGAGCGTGAAGTCGACGCCCGGCTCGTCGAGCAGGTGCTGGAAGAACAGGGTGGAGGCGCCGAGGGTGGCGGCGAAGCCGAGGCCGACGGCGACCATGAGGATCGCGGGGGCGAGCAGGCTGCGCAGCAGGACGAACAGGATGAGGGCGATCAGTACCGCGGCGACCGGGAAGACGATCCGCAGGTCGTGGTCGACGGCCGTGGAGATGTCGGCGAAGATCGCGGCCGTGCCGCCGACATGGGCCTCGGTTCCCTCGGGGGCGGTGGCGGAGACCGTGTCGCGGAGGGGTCCCGAGACGAGGTCGCGGGCCTGTTGGGTCTGGGGGCCGGGGGTGAGGTACAGGTCGAAGCGCGCGGCCGTGCGGTCCTCGTTGAGTGTGGTCGCGCCGACCCTGCCGACGCCGTCGACCTTGCCCAGTGCCCGCGGGAGGGCCTCGATCCCCTGAGCCGTCAGGGTGCGGCCGTCCTTCGCGGTGACGTAGACCGTGGCCGGGTCGGACACTCCGGCGGGCAGGGCGCGGGAGATCTCGACCGCGGTGGCGGCGGCCGGGGTCTCGAGGTTTCCGCCGCTCTGGCCGAAGTCCATCCGGATGCCGACGAGTCCGGCCGTGAGGGCGCCCAGCAGGGCGAGGGAGGCGAGGACGAGGCTCCTCGGGCGGCGGGCGACCAGGGCGCCGAGGCGGGCGGCCGCTCCTTCGGCGGGTTGCCGCTTCAGTGCGCGGGAGGGCCAGAACATCCGGCGTCCGCAGACCGCGAGCAGCGCGGGCATCAGGGTGAGGCTGGCCAGCAGCATGACCAGGACCGACACCGCGATCGCCGGCCCGAGGACGCGGAACTGTCCGAACGTGGCGATGGTGAGGGTGGCGAAGGCGGCCACGATGGTCAGGGCGGCCGATGTGACGGCCGTGCCGACCCGGGCGCTGACCTCGGCCGCCGCCTCGCGGGCGGGCTGTTCCGGTCGGGTGCGCAGCTGTTCGCGGTAGCGGAAGAGGAGGAAGAGGAAGTAGTCGACGCCGATGCCGACCAGCACGACGCTGATCAGGCTCGGGGTGGACGGGTCCAGCTTGATGCCGGTGAGCGCGGCGCCGCCGACGACCGTGCCCGCCGCCGCGCCGCCGACGATGACGACCGCCAGCAGCGGCACGAAGGCGGCCAGGAGGCTGCGGAACACCAGGATGTTGATCAGCACGATGAGGCCGGTCATGGCGATGCCGACGACGGTCTGCGTGGTCTTCTCGGCGTCGGCGGTGCCCGTGAGGTCGGCGAGGCCGCCGGTGAAGCCGGTGCGCATCCCGGATTCCTCGAACGCCGCCTCGGCCCGGTCGTGGAAGGAGCGGTAGACGCTCTGCAGGCCGGGGTCGAGCGCGTTGCCGGTCAGCCGGACGGAGAGCAGTCCGAAGCTCCGGTCCGGCGCGGTCATCGCGTAGCGGACGGTGGGGGTCTGCGCGTAGTCCTCGGCCAGGAGGGCGGGCGGGTCCTCCTTCCTCGGCGCGGGCATCTCGATGCGCCGGCTGCCCAACCGGTCGGCGACGGTGCCGACGCGCCGCTCATCGGCCTCGGTGAGGGGCTCGCCGTCGGCACGGGCAACGAGCATGGTCACCGTGTTGCCGTCGGGCTTCACCCCGAACTTCTCCTCGGCGACCGTCAGCGCGGCGGCCGAGTCGTACTGGGCGGGCAGGAAAGCGCCGCTCTGGGGCTCGGTGACACGGTGGACGAGGGCCTGGCCGAGCACGGTCAGGAGCATGCCGAGCGCCGCCCAGGCGGCGATCACCTTCCATGGGTTGCGGGTGGAGAACCCGGTCAGGGCGCGGATCACGTGTCGTCCTCCGGAGGTGGGTGGTTCGCCGAGGTGTCCCGGCTGATGTCCAGCTCATCAGCGGGACGTGGGCGAATCGTCCGAGCACAGGAGGAGACGGCGCCCGGGAGCGGGGGCGGGGCGGGAGCGCCGACCAGGACCCTGGTCCCAGGTCGCCCTCCGTCCCGGGTCCCAGGGCAAGGGGCGGGGGCCGGTGAAAGAATGGCTCCCGGAACGACAGCGGGTCGTGGGCACCGGCAGCCGTCGGCGGTCCGCCCGCCGAGGGGGAGAAACCACAACATGCCGAAGACGAGAACCGCACGGGGGCGCTCCGTCGGCCGGCGGAGGGGGCGGGACGGCGACGCCCCGTCCTGGTCGGCCGGGGACGCCCTGCCCTGGACGCGTAACGACGGGCTGGTCACGGTCGGCGCGGCCGCCGTGGACCTGCTGAGTTTCTCCCTCGGCAGCCAGATCGACCACGGGTACGTCCCGCCGGCGGGCTGCGTGCTGTTGTTGGTGGCCGCGCTGCCGTTGCTGGCCCGCCGCCGCGCCCCGCTGACGACGCTCGCGGCCGTCCTGCTGTTTGATCTGATCCTGAATCTGAGCGTGCCGGTGGGGCAGCACTTCACGGCGACGGCCGTGGTCGCGCTGTACACGGTCGCACGGTCCCGGGGCGCGGCCGTGGTGGCAGGGGCGGCGCTCGTCTCGGCGGTGATGCCGCTGGTCGGGCAGTCGCCGTGGCCGGTGACCGTGAACGTGGTCGGCAGCGTGGTCAACGTGGTCTTCGTGCTCGTCATCGCGGCCGCGATGAACCGCTGGGACCGCGAGAACGAGACCAACCGCCGGCTGCTCGCCGACCGGGCGGTGGCCGACGAACGGCGCCGTATCGCGCGGGAACTGCACGACATCGTCGCCCACCACATCACCACCATGCAGCTGATGGCCGGAGGGGCCCGGGCCAACCTGGCGAGCGACCCCGAGGTGGCCCGGAAGGCTCTGGTCACACTGGAGGGATCCGGGCGGATGGCGTTGCGGGAGATGCGCCAGCTCCTGGACGTGCTGCGGGCGGGCGACGAGGCGGAGGAGCCGCCCATCGCCCCGCAGCCGGGGATCGGGGACCTGGCGCGCATCGTCGGCGAAACGTCCCGGGCCGGGCTCCCGGTCGAGCTGGAGGTGCGGGGCGAGGAGCGCCCGCTGCCGCCGAGTGTCGGCCTGACCGTGTTCCGCATCGTGCAGGAGGCGCTGACGAACGCGCGCAAGTACGCCGGGCAGGCGCGTGCCCGCGTACGGCTGACGTACGGCACGGACGGGCTGGCCGTGGAGGTGTCGGACGACGGGGGCGGAGCGGCGGACGCGAACTCCGGTTCCGGTTACGGCCTGCTGGGGATGCGGGAACGGGTCGCCCTGCACGGCGGCACGCTGGAGGCCGGTCCCCTGGAGGGGGGCGGGTTCCGGGTGGTGGCCCGGCTGCCGCTGGCGGCCGGGGCGGGGGCGCCGCGATGAGCGGACGGACGGCGGAGGCGATCAGGGTGCTGATCGTGGACGACCAGCCGCTGGTGCGGCGCGGGCTGGCCCTGATCCTCGCCCCGGACCCGGCCTTCGAGGTGGTGGGCGAGGCCGGCGACGGCGAGGAGGCGGTGACCCTCGCGCACCGGCTGCGCCCCGACGTCGTCGTCATGGACATCCGGATGCCGGTGCTGGACGGGGTCGGCGCCACGGAACGGCTCGCGCGGACGGTGCCCGAGTGCCGTGTACTGGCGCTGAGCACCTTCGACATGGACGAGTACGTCGTGGCGGCGCTGCGCGCCGGCGCCTGCGGATTCCTTCCGAAGGACGTCTCCCCGGAGGAACTGGTCACCGCGGTGCGGGTGGTGCACACCGGGGAGGCCGCGGTCGCGCCCCGGCTGTTGACGCGGCTGATCTCCGCCTACGTGGTGCCCCCCAGCCGCCCGCAGCCGACCGCCTCGGCGCCGGTCGATCTCACGCCGCGCGAAGAGGAGGTGTGGCGTCTGATGGCCACGGGGCTCGACAACACGGAGATCGCCCAGTCCCTGGACCTCAGCGTGTCCACGGTGAAGAACCACATCACCGGCCTCTTCGGCAAACTCGCGGTCCGCGACCGCGCCCAGGCGGTGATCGCCGCGTACGAGACGGGGCTGGTCGAAGCGCGCGGCCGGAGCTGACCGGCTCGTCCACAGGCGCGGCGCGGGCCGCGTCGTATCCCGGCGGCTCGTGGGGGCCCTGGAGCAGCGGCCTTGGGTGTCGACGGACCCGGTGCCGATGTCACCGACATGCCACCATGCAACTGTTTCCATGCGGAGGGTCGTTGTTCGCTTTCATCTGTGCACAGTGCGGGACTCAGTTGACTGTCCCGCTGTCCCAGGTCTCCCTTCCCGTCCATGCCCGCCAGAGTTACGGCGACGGGGCCCAGCTTCCCGTGCTCATGGAGCCGGGAACGTTCGCCGTGGACCAAGAGCCCTGGGGTCGGCCGTGGCGGATGTGGGACGAGATCGATCCGCGGGAGGCAGAGGCCCGCGGCATCTACGCACCGGTCCAGGCCCTGTCCGACGGCGTTGCAGGGGCGATCGTGATGGCACCCGGTGATGTCCGCGGGGCCCGGTTGATTCCCGAGCAGTGCGACGGCGTCTGCTGCGGCCCGGCCGGGACCGACGGTCCCAACATGGCGTGTGAGGCCTGCGATCTGCCCGTGGCGTCCAGGATCGACGACTGCTCGCTCTGGCAAGCGGTGCGGCTCAGCCCGGACGCGGTGCACCGCGTCCCCGTCGAGGGTGTCGAGGTCGCTCCGCTCTCGTGGGCCGCATTGACTCAGGGGGAGAGCATGCCCCCCTTCGAGCCGATCTCCACGTGGGGAGGACGGTTGGGAAGGAGTCACTACTGGTCGTGGAGTCCTCGGTGGGAGGCTGCGGCCGGCCATGCTCTCGCTCATCTGCTGGCGGCCTCCGAAGGTCGACCCGTGGAGGTCCCGGAGGGTCTGACCGCGGACGTGTTCCAGCGAGCGCTCGACACCCTGCTGCCCGCGGACCTCCCGAAGCGGCGCACCGTCCTGGCCGGACCGGGACGGCCAGCCCCTGAGGCGGGTGCCGACATCATCCTCGTACCGGTCCATCCGCAGACGGGGCAGATCTGGACCCCTGCCGGCCCGGCGGCATCGGCCTACCGGGTACCGCTGCCCCTCGGGGTGTGGCTGTGGCTGGTCTCTCCCCGGCCGTACCTGCCGGTCCCCGCGTCGGGCGGCATACCCAGGGACGTCCTTCGCGACAACCCGCTCCCGCCGCGCCCGCACTTCCTGTTCCGGGCCGACCGGGGAACGTTCCAGCACACCCTGGCCCGGCTGCCGGCCGTTCGCAGCCCGTGGCTGCGTGCGATCTGGGACAGCCTGCTTCACGACGGATCCAGGGGCCTCTTCTAGGGCCTGTGGGCGGGGAGGCGTCCGTCCGGTCGCCGGGTGCCGAGGCGCTTTCAGGGGGTCGGGCGGGTGGTGCCGGGCAGGCATCTGACCGTCGGGTTGTAGGTGGCGAACTCCCCCTGCGGGTTCTTCTTCCACAGCCACAGGTGCAGGACGTAGTGGACGGGCTGGCCGGGGAAGTTGCCGCGGTTCGGGCCCTTGAAGGGGACCCCGAACATGCTCGGCCTGTCGTCGTCCGTCGCCGGGTTCTGGTCGCGGTCGTGCACCGTCCACTGGACCCCGACGAGACGCTTGCCGCCCCTCCGGTCGTCCTCGTAGTAGAGGGCGGTGGGCTTCGCCGGGTCCGTGGAACCGGTGAGGGCGTGGTTGAAGTGGGGGTAGCCGAGCGCGCCGGTGCCTCCCGCGCGGTCGAAGACGCAGTACTGGTCGGGTTTGTAGCCGGCCCGCACGCCGTTGGCGTGCAGCTGGAAGGGGGCGGTCGCCCGGTAGACGGCGGCCTTTTCGGCCGCCGCGCCGCCGGGGTGCGGACCCGCGAAGGCGGCGGCGGGGGCGACGGCGAGTGCGGCGGCGGTGGTCAGGGCCAGGGCGGACGCGCGGGTCATACGCGGACTCCTCGGGAGATGGGCTCCGGTGCGCAGTAGCCATTCCCCGCCGGGCCCGCCCGTCACGCGGTCGGACCCGAATGACCGCCAGTCGAGCGACACCGCCCCGCCCGCGGGGCCCGCTCGCCACGTGGCCGCGACGCGGCCGCGAAGACCCCGCGCCAGGGGCACGCGGGCGCCTGAGGATCGGTGACCCGCATCGGCGCAACGGGTGCGGTGCGGCAATTAGGCTTCGGCGTATGAGCCAGACTCCCGTCGACCCCGTCGCGCACAACCGCCTCGCCTGGGACCGCGAGGTGGAGCAGGACAACGAGTGGTCACGCCCGGTCGGCCCCGAGGTGATCGCGAAGGCGCGGGCCGGCCAGTGGTCCATCGTCCTGATCGGGTACGAGCCGGTCGACCCGGCCTGGTTCCCGCCGGAGCTCGCCGGTCGTGACGTGCTCTGCCTCGCCTCCGGCGGCGGGCAGCAGGGTCCCGTGCTGGCCGCGGCGGGTGCGCGGGTGACCGTCTTCGACAACTCGCCCCGCCAGTTGGCGCAGGACGAGATGGTCGCGGCGCGGGAGGGGCTCGACCTACGCACCGTGCTCGGCGACGCGCGCGACCTGAGCCCCTTCCCGGACGCCTCGTTCGACCTTGTCGTCCACCCGGTCTCCAACCTGTTCATCCCGGACCCGGCGCCGGTCTGGCGCGAGTGCCACCGCGTGCTGCGCCCCGGCGGCACGCTCCTGTCCGGCTTCCTCAACCCGGATGTGTACCTCTTCGACGCCGAGTCCTTGGAGGCGCGCGGCGAGCTGGTCGTGCGCCACCGCCTGCCCTACAGCGACCTCACCCACCTGGAGCCCGCCGAGCGGGAACGGCTGTGGGGCCTCGACGCGCCGGTGGAGTACAGCCACACGCTCACCGATCAGCTCGGCGGGCAGATCGCGGCGGGGTTCGCCATCACCGGCTTCGCCGAGGCGCCGCACCACTCGGAGGCCACCGCCGGCTGGCTCCCCGGCTACTTCGCCACGAAGGCGGTCAAGGCCGGCGCCGGTCACTGACGCTCCACCGGCCGGGCCAGGTCAGGAGCGAGACCGGCGGGCTGCCAGGGCTTTCGTTCGGATCACCCCGGCCTCGGCGACCCCGCGTCGTTCCTCGCGCCGGCCACCGTAGGGCACCCGCACCCCGCATCACCGCTCGACATCGACGCCGTCCACACACAACGGAACGGGTGCGGTGCGGCACTAGCATGCGACGTATGGCCATCAGACTTGAGAACGTCGGCATCGCCGTGCGCGACCTCGAAGCAACGATCTCCTTCTTCACCGACCTCGGTCTCACGGTCGTCGGCCGGGACACGGTCAGTGGTGAGTGGACGGACACCGCCGTCGGCCTGGATGGCAATCACGCCAACATCGCGATGCTCCGGACGCCGGACGGTCACGGCCGCCTGGAGCTCTTCGAGTACATCCATCCGGAAGCGATCGAGTCGGCGCCCACTCTTCCCAACGAGATCGGCATGCATCGCGTCGCCTTCTCCGTCGACGACATCGACAAGGCCCTGGAGACGGCCGCCAAGCACGGGTGCCATCCGCTGCGCGGAGTGGCGACCTATGAGGACGTCTACAAGCTCACCTACCTCCGCGGCCCCAGCGGCATCCTCGTGATGCTCGCCGAGGAGCTGAAGAAGGACTGACGGCTGATCGGTCGGCGGCGAGAGCGCGGATGCCGCGACGCTGTCCGGCCGTCCCTCGCCGCGCGAGGCCCTCGGGGGTCAGAGTGCGCCGAGGGCCTGCATCGCCTCCCGTTCGATGCGTGCGAGTTCGTGGAGGAGGGAGCCCGCCTGGACGAGGTGGTCCGCCTCGCCGGACGTGCCTGCCCTCCCGATGAGTGCGGCCACCCGCGTCCAGAGGACGGCGGCCTCGGTGTACAGGCGGTGCCCGGTGCGCAGGTGACCGCTGTCGTTCCACTGGACGCACTCGGCGAGGAAGTCCCGGTAGAGGTTGCGGAACAGGGCGCCGCCGGTGCCGGCCCGCTCCATGAGGAGGGCGGCCCGTGGCAGGTCCTCCCGCGGATCGACGCTGCGGTGCAGCCACTTCGGCACCTGGCCGGCGGCCTTCTCGATGCCCCGGTAGCCGAGGTTGGCAATGGGCGGGTTCAGGAAGGCGTGGGCGCAGGTCCTGATCGCGGGGATGATCCGGTCCTGCGGTGACGTCAGGTCGCCGGGTGCCGTGATGGTGAAGGAGCGGTGCCTGGCGGTCATCGGGCCGCGCTCGGCCCTCGCTCTGGCCAGGCCGGCGAGGCTGGTCACGACAGCGCCGCCCTGCGGGGCCGTGTCCACCAGGTGGGCTTCCTGCTCGTCGTAGCCGTACATGGCGACGACGTGCCCTCCGAAGTGCACCCTGGTGCTGAAGTAGTCCAGGTGGTAGCTGTCGAGTTGCAGGCCGACGGGCCGACCGGCGTCGATGGGTGCCGCCACGTTCTGCCATGCCTTGCGCGGAGAGGTGGTCTCCTCGACCAGCAGGCGAAGCCCGAGGACGGCGGCGGCGTTCCGGGTGAGCTCGAACGGCTTGACCCGGCCGCCCAGGAAGGGAAAGCCCATGCGCTTGCTGTCCCAGTAGACGAAGGACAGCCCGGAGCCGAGTCCGAACAGCATGGGCTCGGACAGGTCGAGGCCTTCATGGCGCAGCAGTACGCCCAGCGCCGTCGTCTCGCAGTGCTGCGTTCCGCGGACGTCGATGTCCTTCACCGTGGGCATGCCGCTGATCTGTCCCTTCGTCAGTCTTCATCGGGGGGCAAGGCGTCATCCGGGTCGGGCCGGGTCGGCCGCCGGAGCTTGGCCGACGCGCGACGCGACGCCGGGAGGTGGTTCCGGCTCAGTGCTCGCAGAGGGAGAATTCCCGTTCGTAGAGCTGCTCGTTGTGCTCGTCGACGAAGAACTTGCGCTCGTGCATGAGCTGTTCGCGGTAGGTCCTGGCCTGGTCGAGCGTCATGGTCGACGTGTCGGACCAGGGTTGCTGCGGGGGTACGTCGGAGGTCGAGACGATCCTTTCCGACGGGTCGACCATGAAGAACGCCAGGATCTTGCGGTGTCCCGGGCGGGTGGGATCCGCGAGGCGGAACGAGCCCACGCGGTGCTGCAGGATATTCGGGAACGCCAGGCAGCGGCCCGCCGGAGTCGACGCTGATCCCAGCTGCTGGTTCAGGGCGTCCTCGAGGCCGTAGACCTCGCGCAGACCGTTGTCGTCGTTCTGTTCGTAGCGCGGGTCGTCCAGCGCCGCCCGGAAGCCGAGCCGGCTCTCCGTGATGTTCTCGCTGTCCCAGTAGTACATGCCGGTCGAGACGATCCGTTCGTTCATCATCCCCTCGACGTGCCAGGAACCGCCCGCGTACTCGGGCTTCTCCGGGGTGAGATGGATGGTGGCGAGCTTCACGATGACCTGGAGCCGGCGGCCGCGCAGATCGACCCGGGCTGATGCGTCGGGCACCACGGGTGGAGTGAAGGCCGGGGCGTCCGGGATGACCGGGCGGCGGTTCTCCCACCAGTCGTCCTGGGCCGCTTCCCATGCGCGGAGGGCTTCCGTAAAGGCCGCAGCGTCGTCGTAGGCGGCCTTGCTCGGATACTCCGGTTCCGAGTCGTACCACCCGTAGGGGTCGGCCTCGATCCGCGGGGGACGCGGATGGCGCAGATCGGTGAGCACGTTCTCCAGCAGCGGGCGCATGCACGCGAACACCTCCGGCAGGACGGAGGCCAGTGCGTGATGGGTCTCGGGGTGGACGTTGTTGACGTACGAGCGGAAGACGACCTCGCCGTCCTCGTCGATGTCGACGTCCGTGGGCAGCCACTGGAACTTCTCCGAGAACTCGTACCGCGAAGAGCGGTCCGTCGGGTTCTGCCAAGCCCGCTCGGGCGCGCCGCTCACCTCGCGCACCAGGCAGAAGAGTGAGGGATGGACCAGGTCCAGCACCTGACCGTCCGATCCGGGATGCCAGTCCTTGTCCGCTTCGGGGACCTCTTCCAGCACCCGGACCGCCTCGCGCAACCGGGACGCGAGCTTGTCGTCGACCAGCGCGTCCGACTGCCACACCCCGTCCACGGCGGACACCTCGACACCGGTCCGTCCGTCCCGCAGCGCGGCGTAGTGCGCGAGTTCGGCCAGGACGTAGCGGACCTGCGCCTCGGTGAGGCCCTGGGCGACGGCTTCCCGCGTCCACCTGGCGACGATGTCGGGATCGTTCCTCTTGTCGAACCACCCCGGCTTCTCCCGGATGTGCGCGCTGCACTGCATCATCTGCAGTTCTCGCAGCGTCCGGGGCGTCGCGAACGCCAGGGAACGGGAGGCGTGAAAAGGCAGCGGGAAAGCGGCCAGGCCAGTCAACTCTTCTGATCCTTCCGGTCTGTGTGCGGTGGCGGGAACGATACGTGAGCGGACTGACAACGCGGCCGGGGCCGTATGCCCGCGGCGTGCGTCCGATGATCCGGCAAGAGCCCGGCCGTACGGCTGAATGCGCGGCGCGGGAGCGCCCCATCACCACCGACGCGCTCCTGCGCACCCCCGGGGTGTGCTTGGAGGGTGTCACGCGCTGTGCCGAGATAGCCCTGTCAGCAAGATCGACTCCAGGCGTCGCGCACGGCGCACCGGCGGTCGATCGCTCCCCCACGCCCTCGCGGCAGAGAACGGATCAGCCCATGCGCGCACACCCCGCCATCGAGGAACCCGGAGCGGGTCAGGACGAACCGATCGCCGTCATCGGAGCCGCCTGCCGGTTCCCCGGCCAGGTCCGGTCCCTCACCTCCCTGTGGCGCCTGTTGTTGGCGCGGCGGGAGACGGTCAGGGAGGTGCCCGCGGAGCGGTGGGAGCAGGCCGAGCTGGCGGGTCTGCCGTCCGAGGTCGCCGCCCGGCTGCGCTACGGCTGTTTCCTCGACGACGACGTCTACGCCTACGACCCGGAGTTCTTCGGCATCAACGCGCAGGAGGCCCCCTGGGTGGACCCGGAGCACCGCTTGCTCTCCGAGGTCGTCTGGGAGGCCGTCGAGCACTCCGGGATCCCCGCCCAGCGGCTGGCGGGGACGCCGACCGGCATGTTCTTCGGGATCTACCAGAAGGACTACATGCTGCGCGTGCAGCGGTCCCTGGAGGAGACCAACGCCTATGCGATGTACACCGGTTTCGACAGCATCGGACCGGGCCGCGTCGGGTTCATGCTCGACCTGAAAGGCCCTCAACTGGTCGTCGAGTCGGCCTGTGCCTCCGGGCTGGCCGCCGTGCACACCGCCTGCCAGAGCCTGCGTACGGGTGAGTCCGACGTGGCCCTGGCCGGGGCCGCCATGCTGACCCTGGGGCCCGAGGGAGTGATCGCTCCCGCTCTGTGGGGCGTGTTCTCGCCCACCGGTCGCTGTCACGCGTTCGACGCCGCCGCCGACGGCTACGTCCGGGGCGAGGGCTGCGGCGTGGTCGTCCTCAAGCGACTCTCCGACGCCGTACGGGCCGGGGACCGGGTCCTGGCCGTGGTGCGCGGGACCGCCGTCAACCAGAACGGCCGCGGCACCCGGCTCAGCGCCCCCTCCGAGCCCGCGCAGATCGACCTCTATCACCTGGCTCTGCGCCGCGCGGGTGTCGAAGCCGCCGACGTCGCCATGGTCGAGGCGCACGGGCCGGGCACGGCGGTGGGCGACCCGATCGAGTTCGCCGCCGTGGCCGCGGTCTACGGCAAGGGCCGCGACCGGTGCGCGCTGGGCTCGGTGAAGACGAACATCGGCCACACCGAACCGGTGTCGGGCGTGGCGGGTCTGCTGAAGGCCATCGCGTCCCTGCGGCACGGTCTGGTGCCCGCCAGCCTGCACTTCAACAGCTGGAACCCCCAGATCGACGCCGACGGCACCCGCCTGTTCGTCCCCACGGACACCACCGAGTGGCCGGTCCGGGGCGGCGCCCGGCTGGCCGCCGTGTCCTCCTTCGGTATCAGCGGCACCAACGTCCACGTGGTCCTGGAGCAGCCGCCGACGTCCTCGCGCGTACGGAACGCCGTCCGGACGCCCGCGCCGCCGGGATCGGCCGGGGACGGAGGCGAGGAGGAGACCCTGCGCGTCTTCCCCCTCTCCGCCGGCACCCCCGGCGCCCTGCGCTCCGCCGCCGAGGGGCTGGCCCGCTGGCTGACGGAGGAGGGAGCGCGTACCCCCCTGGGCGATGTCGCGCACACCCTGGCGCTACGCCGCTCGCCGGCCCGCGAACGGGCCGCGGTCGTCGCCGTCGACCGTACGGAACTCGTGGCGCGCCTGCGGGAGTTGGCGTCAGGAGCCGTACCGCAGGCCGGGGCGGCGACCGGCCGGGCACTGCCCGAGGCAGGGCAGCGCGTGGTGTGGGTCTTCTCCGGCCACGGCTCCCAGTGGGCCGGGATGTGCCGACAGCTGCTGGACAAGGACCCGGAGTTCACCCGGGTCATCGACGAGCTGGAGCCGCTGGTCGCCGAGGAGTCCGGCTTCTCGCTGCGCCGGACGCTGCGGTGTCCTGACGTGGTGACGGGCTTCGACCGCGTCCAGCCGGTGATCTTCGCCATCCAGCTCGGCCTGGCGGCGATGTGGCGGTCCCACGGGGTCGAACCGGCGGCCGTGATCGGCCACTCCATGGGCGAGGTCGCCGCCGCCGTGGCCGCGGGCGCGCTCAGCGTCGAGGACGGGGTACGGGTCATCTGCCGCCGCTCGCGGCTGATCCTGCGAGCTGCCGGACAGGGTCTCATGGCGTCGGTGGCCCTGGGCCGGGCAGAGGTGGAGCGGCTCCTCGCCGAGCAGGCCGTCACGGGAGTGACCGTCGCGGTCGTCGCCTCGCCGGACCACACCGTCATCGGCGGCGACGCGGACCGCATCCGCCGGCTCGCCGAGGCGTGGGAGGCGGACGGCGTCGGCATCCGCGTGGTCGAGGTGGACGTCGCCTCGCACACCGCCCACATGGACGCCATCCTGCCCGACCTCGGCCGCGCACTCGCCGACGTCACCGGCCGGACGGCGCACACCACCTTCTACAGCACCGTCACCGACGACCCCCGCGCGGACGCCGCCTTCGACGCCGACTACTGGTCGGACAACCTGCGCCGTGTGGTCCGCTTCGCCGACGCGGTGCGGGCCGCCGCCGAGGACGGTCACCGGCTGTTCGTCGAGCTCGGCCCCCACCCCGTGATGACCCACCCCGTGCAGGCGACCCTCACCGCCCACGGCCACACCGGCACCGCGGTCGTGCCCTCCCTGCTGCGCGACACCGACGACCTGCTGGCCTTCCACACCCACGTGGCGGCGCTGCACTGCGCCGGTCACCCCCTCGACTGGGCCGAGCGCTACGGCGACGGCGCGCTGGCCGAGCTCCCGCCCACCACCTGGGAGCGCACCCGCCACGTCCTTCCCCCCTCGCCCCTGCGGCAGTCGACCGGAGCCCGCCCCTCCGTCTCCACCCATCCCCTCACCGGACCGCACACGGCGGATCCGGACGGCGAGGGCCGTCACCTCTGGCAGACCGGCCTCAGCCCCTCCACCCTGCCCTGGCTGGACACCCACCGGGTCGACGACGTCGCCGTCGTCCCCGGCGCCGCGCTGTGCGAGATGGCGGTCGCCGCCGCCGCCGACCTCTACGGGTGCGGTCCGCAGCGGCTGCGCCTCACCGACGTCGACCTGCAGCGGCTCCTGCTGACCGCCCCCGAAGGCACCCGCGTCACCGCCACCGCCGAGACGACGGGGCCGGAGAGCGCCCGCTGGTACGTCACCAGCGCGGCCGGGGACGGCACCTCCGTCCGGCACGCGGAGGCGCGGCTGCACGTCGTGCCCGAGGGCGACCCCGTCCCGGAGGACTTCGATCCCCGTCTGCTCGCCGAGTTCCCGCACCGGGTGGACACCGAGGACGTCTACCGTCAGATGCGTGAGGAGCGGGGGGTGCACCACGGCCCGCCCTTCCAAGGCCTGCAGACGCTCGCCGCGGACGGCACGCCGCCGGACCGTCCGGGGACCCGGCTCCTCGCCCGCCTGCGGGTACCGGACGAGGGCCGCGCGGGAGCGCAGTCCCTGCACTGCCACCCCGTCATGCTGGACGCCTGCCTCCAAGCCGTCGCGGCCGTCGTGCTGCGCAGCGGCGACGTCCCCGCCGGAGGCATCCTGCCCCGGCGCATCGACGGACTCCGGCTCTACCGACAGCTCCCCTTGAGCGGCCACTGCGAGGTCACGCTCCGGCGGATCGCCGACGGCCGCTACACCGCCGACTTCCGCCTCTGGGCCGACGACGGGACGGTGGCCGCCGACGCCACCGGCGTGGACTTCACGCACGTACCCGCGCAGAGCGCCGAGGAGCGCTTCGCCGACCGGCTGCTGCAGACCGTCTGGGAGCCGAGCGAACGCTCCGCGCCCGCCGCCGTGCCCGGGGCCTGGCTCCTCCTCGCCGAACCCGGCCGTGAGACGTACGCCGCCGACCTCGGTCGCGCCCTGGAGGAGCACGGCGCCACGGTCGAACTCCGCACGCTGACGCCCGACCCCACCGCACCGGTGGCGCCCTCCGTCCCCGCCCGCAGGACACCGGCCCCGCAGGCCGTGGTGTACCTGCCGGCAGCCACCGCCGGATCCACCGAGGCGTCCCCCGACCATCAGGCGCGCCGGCAGGTCGCACGCCTCGCCGACACGGCCCGGGGCCTCGCCGACGGTGCCGCCGACTCCGGCGGACCACGGCTGTGGACCGTCACGTCCGGAGCGCAGCACGTCGCCGAGGCGGACCGGCCGGACCTCGCCCAGGCCGGACTGCGCGGACTCGTACGGGTGCTGAGCTACGAACATCCCGAACTGCGCCCCGGCATCCTGGACACCGACTCCCGTACCCCGGTCGCCGACGTCGCCGCGGAGCTGCTGTCCTGCCCCGTGGAACAGGACGAGATCGCCTACCGCGCCGGCACCCGGCACCTCGCCCGCCTGCGCAACATGCCGCTCGACGCCGCCGAGCGCCGGCGCGTCCCCGTCGACCACGGACACGACCGCGTCGCCCTCCACCTCGCCCGCCCCGGCGACCTCGATTCCCTCGAACTCGTCGCCCAGCCCCGCCGCCGGCCCGGCCCGGACGAGGTCGAGGTCCGGCTCGAGGCGACCAGCGTCAACTTCATCAACGTCCTCCAGGCCATGGGCGTCTACCAGCGCTTCGACGCGGACGGCGAGGAGACCGCGGACGTCTGCGCCTTCGACGGCGCCGGCGTCGTCACCGCGGTCGGGGACAGCGTGCGGACGGTACGCCCGGGCGACCGTGTCGCCGCCATGTTCGTCGACGCCGGGCAGACGGCCCTCATGTCCTCCTTCGCGACGGTCCGGGCCGACTGCCTCCTGCCCGTGCCGGAGGAGGTGAGCGCGCGGGACGCCTCCGCCCTGCCCTGCGCCTATCTGACCGCCTGGTACACCCTGCGGCACCTCGCCCGCCTCAAGCCGGGCGAGAAGGTGCTCATCCACTCGGCGAGCGGCGGCACCGGCCTCGCGGCGGTGAACCTCGCCCGGGCCCGCGGTGCGGAGGTCCTGGCCACCGCGGGCAGCGAGGCCAAGCGGGAGTACCTGCGCGGCCTCGGCATCGAGCACGTGATGGACTCCCGTACCCTCGCCTTCGCCGACCGCGTACGCGACCTCACCCAGGGCCGCGGGGTCGATGTCGTCCTCAACTCCCTCACCGGCCCGGCGCAAGCGGCCGGCCTGGAGCTGCTGGCACATCGCGGCCGGTTCCTCGAGCTCGGCAAGAGGGACATCTACGCCAACACCCGGCTCGGGCTGCTGCCCTTCCGGCGCAACGCCAGCTTCGCCGCCGTCGACGTCCTGATGATGATGCGGCAGGATCCCGACCTGCTCGCCGACGGCTACCGCGAGCTCGGCGCCGTGCTCGCGGCCGGCACCCTGCCGCTGCTTCCCGTCACCCCGTACCCTGTGCACGAGGCGTCCTCCGCCTTCCACACCATGGCCTCCGCCCGGCACACCGGCAAGCTCGTCCTCACCTGGCCCGCCGCGGGCACCGAGACCCTTCCGGTACGTCCCGACGACGTCCCCGTCGTCCGGGCCGACGGCAGTTACCTGGTGACCGGGGGCCTCGGCGGTCTCGGACTGCTGGTCGCCGGCTGGCTGGCCCGCCGCGGCGCCGCGGCGGTGATCCTCACCTCCCGCGGCGCCCCCACCGCGGCCGCCCGCACCGCGCTCGACGCCCTCACCGCCGCGCACGGCACCCGTGTCGACGTCGTCCGCGCCGACCTCGCCGAACCGGGCGCCGCCGACACCCTGGTGGCGACGGCCCTGGCCACGGGCCACCCCCTGCGCGGTGTCGTCCACGCCGCGGCCGTCGTGGAGGACGCGACGGTGGCCAACCTCTCCCCCGACCTCCTGGAGCGGGTCTGGCGACCCAAGGCCACGGGAGCCTGGCGGCTGCACCACGCCACGGCCGGCCAGGAGCTGGACTGGTGGGTCGGCTTCTCCTCCGCCGCCTCCCTCCTCGGGAACCCCGGGCAGGGCGCCTACGCGGCGGCCAACGCCTGGCTCGACGAGTTCACCTCGTGGCGCCGGTCCCACGGGTTCCCCGCCACCTGCGTCAACTGGGGGCCCTGGGCCGAGGTCGGCCGCGGCGCCGCGATGGAGCAGCGCGGCTACGCCATGATCTCGCCCGAGGAGGGCATCGACGCCCTGGAACGCGTCCTCTCCCACGACCGTGGCCGCACCGCCTACACCCCGGCCGACGTGCCGCGCTGGCTGGAGTCGTTCCCCGCCACCGGGCGCACCGCCTTCTTCGCCGAACTCGCCTCGGGCACCGGGGCGGTGGACCAGGCCGACGGCGGCAACGCCCTGCTGCGGTCGCTGCGCGAGAGCGACGGTCCCCGGCAGCGCCACCAGCTGCTGGAAGCGCGCGTCCTCGAGCACATCGCCACGGTCCTGCGGCTGCCGGCCGACCGGTTCGACGCCGCCACCTCCCTCGTCACGCTCGGTCTGGACTCCCTCATGGCCATGGCCCTGCGCAATCGGCTCCAGCGCGACCTGGCCCTGGCCATCCCCACGACCGTGATGTGGACCCACCCCACGGCCTCCGCGCTCACCCGCTACCTCCTGGCACGCCTCCACCCGGAGCAGGAACAGGACGACCGCCTCGCCGGGGCGGCCTCCACCGCCGCCGCGGACGCCCGCGGCTGACCATCCGTACCCCTACCGACCCCGAGGTGAGCCTCGTATGCCCCGACCGCCGATCCCCGACTCGTCCGTCCGGGACGTGATCGTCGTCGGTGCCGGCCCCGCCGGCGCCACCGCCGCCCGCGTCTGCGCCGAACACGGCCTGCGCACCCTGCTCCTGGAGCGTGCGGCCATCCCCCGCTACAAGACCTGCGGCGGAGGCCTCATCGGTGCCTCGCTCGCCGCGCTGCCTCCCGGCCTGCCCCTGCGCACCTACGACACCGCGGGCCGGTTCACCTTCAGCCACAACGGACGCAGGGAGCGCACCCTCACCTCCGCGTCACCGACCTGCGCCATGGTCTACCGCAGCGAACTCGACCAGGCGCTGACCGAAGCAGCCGCAGCGGCGGGCGCCGAGGTCCAGGACACGACCGCCCTGAACAGCCTGGACCAGGAGGGCGACACCGTCACCGTCAGGACGAACCGCGGCGAATCCCTGCACGCGCGCGTCGTCATCGGCGCCGACGGAAGCGCCAGCCGTGTCGCCCGCTACGTCGGGGTCCGGTGCGCCCAGGTCGACCTCGCGCTGGAGGCCGAAGTACCGGTCGACGAGCGGACGGCCGACCGCTGGCGGGGCCGCATGCTGATGGAGTGGGGCCCCCTGCCCGGCTCCTTCGGCTGGGTCTTCCCCAAGGGCGACGTGTGCACCGCCGGCGTGGTCGCCGCCCGCGGCAACCCGCAGGCGCTGCGCGCCTACAAGGAGGACTTCCTCACGCGCCACGGACTCCTCGGGCCCCGCCCGCTCCACGACACCGGCCACCTCACGCGGTGCCGCTTCCCGGACTCCCCCCTCGCCCGCGGCCGGGTCCTGGTCGCCGGAGACGCGGCGGCGCTCCTCGACCACTGGTCACGCGAGGGCATCTCCTACGCCCTGCGCTCCGGCAGGCTCGCGGGAGATGCCGCGGCCGGTGTCGTCTCCGCCTCCGATACGGCGGAGGCCGAGGCGGCCGTCGGGCGGTACGGGCGGCAGGTCGACGCCGCCCTCGGCGCCGAGATGCGTGCCAGCCGCACCCTCATGGACCTCTTCACCCTCAACCCCGGTCTGGTCCACACCGCGCTGACCCGCGTGCCGCCGGCGTGGCGCAGCCTGGACCGGTACATCGCCGGCCGCACCAGCGTCGCCGGCATCATGACCACGCCCCTGGCGCGCGCGGCCGCCGCCGTGGGCACCTGGATGTCACCCGTGCCCGTACCCGCGCCCGCGCCGGCGACCGCGTAGGCGTGGGAACGCCGACGGCCCGTCCCCTTCCGCTGCCGGAGGGGGACGGGCCGTCGGTGTGCCGTCCGCCGTCGGGGCGTCCGGGGGCCCCGCTCGCGGTGTTACCAGCCCCGCGTCACGTCACGGGCGGCCCCGAAGGTGCCGTCGCCCCGTCCCGGCCAGGCCTTGAGCGTGCCGGTGGAGTCGTCCCTGGCGAGGATGTCCGCCTTGCCGTCGCCGTCGATGTCCTGGGCTGCGGTGGTCTGGGAGAAGGCCCATCCCCCGGTGACGTGGACGGGCTCGTCGAAGTAGCCGGCCGCGTTGTGGATCCACATCTTCAGGCTGTTCGTGGCGGGGTCGCGGGCGAGGATGTCCGCTTCGCCGTCGCCGTCGAAGTCCGCGGTGGTGGTCTGCGTGAACGTCCACCCTGCGGTGAGCGGGACGGAGGCCCGGAAGGTGCCGTCGCCCCGGCCCGCCCAGATCCTCAGATCGCCGTCCGGGTCGCGGGCGATGAGGTCGGCCGCGCCGTTGCCGTCGAAGTCGGCGGTCGCTGTCTGGGTGAAGTCCCACCCGCCGGTCACGTTGTGCGGGGTGTGGAAGGTGCCGTCGCCCCGGTTGAGCCACATGCGGAGTGTGTTCCGGGGAACGTCCGCGGTGGCGGGACCTTCGTAGCGGGCCAGGATGTCGGCCTTGCCGTCGCCGTTGAAGTCGGCCGCGGTGGTCTGGGAGTAGTTCTGCCAGCCGAGGGTGAGGTCCTTCGCCTTGTCGAAGGTGCCGTCGCCTCGGCCGAACCACACCTTCAGGGTGCCCGTGGGGTCGTGGCGGGCCATCAGGTCGGTGATCGAGTCGCCGTCGAAGTCGGCCGCGGTGGTCTCCCCCATCGGCAGCGCCGCCCGGGGCGCTCGCTCGGCCAGGGTGCGGCCAAGGAGTTCCGTACCGGCGTCGTCGAAGTGCAGCTTGTCCGCGCTCGCCACCGCGGGCCGGAGGGCGTAGGGGTCGTCGAGGTCCTTGGTGGCCACGTCGAAGTCGATGTACGCGTCGATGTCGGCGGTAGAGCGGATGTAAGCGTTCACCTGCTGCCGCACGGCCTCGTGGAGCCGGAAGGGGCCGTTGCCTCCGGTGTACCCGGAGAAGCCGGGGATGGTGGCGACGGTGACGCGGATGCCGCGGGCTCGGGCCTGGGCGGCGATCGTCCGGATGGCGTTCGTGACGGTCGCGGCCGAGGCGTTGTCCTGGACGATGTCGTTGACGCCTTCGTAGAGGACGACTTCACGGACGTTGGGCTGGGCGAAGACGTCACGGTCCAGGCGGGTGACGGCGCTGGGTCCCGCACCGGTGGCGTAGTCCGTGGCTATCCGGTTGGAGCTGATGCCGGCGTTGAGGACGCCGGGGGACGAGGCTCCGTCGCCGAGGAAGGAGGCGTAGTGGTCGGGGTAGCGCTTGTTGGCGTTCGCGGTGCTGTGACCACCGTCGGTCTGTGAGTCGCCGATGGTCACGACGGTTCCGGCGGTGCCGTCCCTCGCGACGTCGACACCGCTGACGAGCCCCCAGAAGGAGACCGGTTGGGTGTAGGCGTCCTTCCGCACGTCGGCGGTCCGGTCACCGGCGAGTCGGGCGGTGGTGTAGGAGGTGGTCAGGGCGTACCCGTGGTGCGGAGCCACCTTCACGGTGCCGGGCAGGTGGTAGCTGACCAGTAGGTTCCGTCCCGCGGTGACGGGGAAGTCGATCGGGTCGCTGACCACTTCGCCGCCCGCCGGCAGAGTGGTCTGCCGGCTCTGGTCGAAGGTCACGGTGGCGGGCGTCCCGGTGGCGGTGGCCTGGTCTGCCTGGGTGGCGAGGGTGACGTGGCCGAGCTTCACGGGGTGCGGGGAGAAGGTGTTGGCGAAGCGGAGGCGGACCGTGGAGCCGCTGGAGTGCGGGTTGACGACCATGCGGAAGGTCTGGTTCGTCCAGTCCGGGTACCCGGTTCCCATGGAGGTGGACCGCCCGTAGCCGAAGGCGGTGGCCCAGCTTCCCGTCCAGGAGGCGCCGCCGGGCGCGGCCGGGGTGGCGCGCACGGCGGCGGAGAAGACGTGCAGTCGGGGACCGCCCGCGGGCAGGGTGGGCAGCGTGACGGAGGAGACCGTCTTGCCGGGGGTGAGGGGGACGGTGAGCGCGAACAGCTTCACCGGCGCCGTGCCCCGTGCGGAGCGGCCGAGGACGACGGCCGCGGCGACGGTGTTGCCGCCTTCCCAGTCGCCCACGTTCTCGAGGGTGTACGCGCTGGTGGTGCCGTCGCCGTAGTGCACGGTGCCGGAGCCGCTCGCCGGACCGCCGGTGGCGGTCAGCAGAAAGCCGAGGGCGTTGCCGGACCCGGAGACGGCCACGCGCTGCCCGTCGGCGACGATGTTGTCCTTCTGGCCGGGGGCCACGTCGGGCAGGGTGTAGGTCGTGCCGCTGACGGTGACGCGCGCTCCGCGGGTCCAGCCCGCGGCGTCGAGCGCTTCGGCGGACAGGCTGTCGCCCGTCCCGTCGAGGTTCGCGAGGCCTGGCGACGCCTGAGGGGCGATGCCGGCGTTGTCGAAGGCCTCGGCGAACGGGGCCGGGACGACCTCGTCGGCCGTCGCCCGCGTCGCCGAGAGCCCGGCGGTGACGAGCCCCAGGACGAGCGCCGCGGCTGCGGCTCTGGTCCGGGCGGATCTGGAGGTGGTACGGAGCATGGGCTGTCTTTCCGGTCGGATCGGGGACGGTCGCGGGGCCCGCCACCGCCGGAGGGTGACGCGGGGCCCCAAGGCGCTGGTGTCCCGCGGGATCCAGCTCCACGGCCGTCGTTGGGCGTTCGCCGTCGCGTCGGCGCCACCGCTCCGCACTCGGTCGCGCTCCGGCGTGTCGCGGGTGCGGTCGTGACAGGCATCGCCGGCGACACGGGAACGATCATCATAATCGAGGAAATGCCTTACCTTCGGGGAGTTTTGGCGACGGGGCTCGAACTCCCGGGCCGGCCCGTTCGCCAGTGGCGCCCGCGCACCTCACGTGCCCGCCCCGGACTGCGCCCGGTCACCGTTCCGGGGGGCGCCGGGCGGCTTCGGCGGCCTGGAGGCTGGGGCGCCTGGGATGTGGTACGCGTGGGGAGGGCCGGATGCGTGGTCACCGTTGCTCGTCGCCGGTGGGCCGGGGCACGTGGATGGCCAGGACGGCCGTGTCGTCGTCCACGCCGGTGCCGAAGGTGTCGAGTAGTTCGCGGACCGCGTCGATGGTGGCGGAGGCGGTGGTGGGAGCGAGTGCGCGGCCGAAGTCCAGGAGGGCGTCGTCCCCGTAGCGTTCGGCACCGCCCGCGGTGGCGTTGGTATGCGCCTCGGTGAGGCCGTCGGTGTGCAGGAGGAGGCTGTCGCCGGGGGCGAGGTGGACGGTGGTGGTGGCGATGTGCGCGTCGAGCAGGACGCCGATGAGCTGGCCGCCGGGGGTGGGCAGGAAGTCGGCGGTGCCGTCGGCCCGCATGAGCAGGGCCGGAGGATGGCCGCCACTGGCCAGGGTGACACGGAAACCGCCCCGCTCGGTGTCGGGGGTGAGCAGGCCGAAGACGACCGTGCAGAACCGGGGGTCGGTGCCGTTGTACTCGTGGTTCAGGACCGTGTTGAGGTTGTCCAGGACGGCCACCGGGTCGGGATCGTAGACGGCGGCGGCACGCAGGGTGTAGCGGGCGAGGGAGGTGACCGCCGCCGCTGCGGCGCCCTTGCCGCACACGTCGCCGAGGAAGAGGCCCCAGGTGCCGGAGGCCAGGGGGAACAGGTCGTAGAAGTCGCCGCCGACCTCGTCGACGGAGGCCACGTGGTAGTACGCGGAGACGTCCAGACCAGGGACGTTCACCAGTGTCGGTGGGAGCAGGGACTTCTGCAGGGTGGTGGCCAGGACGCGGAGGCGGTCGCGTTCCCGGTCGGCTTCCTTGCGGGCACGCAGCAGCTCGATTTCGTAGGCGCGGCGGTCGCGGGCGTCGAAGACGGTGGTGCGGATCAGCAGGGGCTGCCCGCCCGCGTCGGCTTTCAGCGTCGAGGTGACCATCACCGGCAGGCGGGAGCCGTCCGCGGCCAGCAGTTCCAGGGCGATGCCGCTGATCTCACCCTGCATGCGCAGCAGCGGGGCGAAGTGGGTCTCGTAATAGAGGCGGCCGCCGACGGTGAGGAGGTCGGAGAGGTGCTTGCGGCCCACCACCTCACCGCGCTCGTAGCCGAGCCAGTCCAGCAGGGTCGTGTTGATCTTCGCGATCCGGCCGTCCAGCAGGGTGGTCAGGTAGCCGCAGGGCGCATGTTCGTAGAGGTCCTCGGCGCTGTCCTCCAGCAGAGCGGAGAACCGCGCCTGCTCGTCGTCCGGCGCCGGTCCCCCGCCTCCCGGGCCCGGGTGTCCGTGGTCGTCGCCGGTCGCGCACATCATGCGGGGGTCTCCCGGTACGCGGCGACGGCCGCGGCGGTCTTCCCCGGGGCGGTGACGCGCCCCGGCGCGGGCGATCGCCCCAGGGCGTGCGCCGAGCGTCCCGTCCGGCCCGGAATGCCCGGCACAGGCCCTAGGGCGTGTTTCGAAAGTAGCGTCGTCCGCCCGCAGGGCGGGGCCGGAGGCGTCTGGTGCGTGCGATCGCAAGGCGGAGGGTGGGGGCACCTCCCGCGCCGCCAGGCGCAGGGGGAGAGAGCGCAGCGGGCTGCGCCGACGACCGACAACGCAGCGAGCGTGCGTGCCAGGCGTTCCTGGCCAGACGGGACTTTCGAAACACGCCCTAGGCCGTGTCCGGAAAGTCCCGCCTGGCCCGCGGGCGTCCCCGCCGGCCGGTCGGCCCGGCCGGTCACCGTCACGTGACGTCTGCGGTCTGCGTCCACGTGGTCATCCTCGCAGACGGCTCCCCGGCCGCGACCCGGAAGCCACTCGCCCCCGCCACCGCGCGCCCACGGCCCCCTTCGACGCTGCTGTTCGCGTCAACATCCGGCTGATTCCCTTCGAAAACCTTCGTACGGCAAGGGTGTTGCAAGGCTCCGTTCACGTGCGCGCATTACTCTTCGTTGACTCATCCTTGAGCTTGCCTTGGTGAATTCCGTCGAGGGCGTGACCGGAGGGAGGGGCCGTCACCATGCCGTCCGTCCGCGCGTCCGCGGCCCGCCTGATCCTCCTCCTCGTCCTCGCCCTCACCTGCGGCACCAGCGTCCCGCCCGGCCCCGCCGGGTCCGCGCCCCGGCTCCAGCAGCTCTCCGTACGACAGGCCGCGCCGGCCCCGGCCTACGAGTCCGCGCATGCCGGGGGCGGCGAAGCGGAGGCCCCCACCGGATCCTCCGTCCTCCACCGCGACCGGCGGCGGACCGTGACCGCGCCCGCGGGGCCTTCCGGCCCGCCGCCGCTCGTCACCCGCGCCGCCCCGCTCACGGACCCGCCGGCCGGCCGCGGCGGCGGCCCGGACCCCCGGCGCAGACCGCTCACCGCCCCTGACGTCTCCACCCTCCAGGTGTTCCTCTGCTGACAGGCCGGCACCGCCTCGCGCCGACCTGTCAGCCCGACGCGCCCTCGTGGCGCGCCAGGAGGAAACATTCATGCAGCCCCTCATCGACAACGCCCGCCGGTTCGGACAGCGCCCTGAGGAGTTCGCCCGGTACGCCGCGGGCCAGTCCCCCGACGTCCTGTTCGTCACCTGCTCCGACTCCCGGGTGGTCCCCGCCCTGATCACCGGCGCCCGGCCCGGCCAGCTCTTCGAGCTCCGCACGGCGGGCGGCATCGTGCCCCCGTACGGCCCCGGCACCCCCAGCGGGGAGGCCGCCACGATCGAGTACGCGGTCGAGGTCCTCGGCGTCAAGGACGTCGTCGTCTGCGGTCACTCCCACTGCGGCGCCGTGGGCGCCCTCGTCCGCGGCGACGACTTGAGCGCCGTGCCCGCCGTACGGGACTGGCTCGCCCACGCCGCCCCGGGCGGCGTCCCGGGGCGCGCCGACGACCCGGCCGTCGCCGATGCCGTCCACGGCCACGTCCTCGCCCAACTGCTCCGCCTGCGGTCCTATCCCTGCGTCGCGCGGAGGCTGGCGGACGGCCGGCTCCGTCTGCGCGGCTGGTACTACGAGGTGCACACCGGTGCCGTCCTGGAGTACCGCTCCGGAGCCGACGCCTTCGAGGCGCTGTGAGCGGGGGCGTCCGGATGCCTCGGTCCTTCGCCTTCCCGCGGCAGGACGTCGCCGCCTCGCTCGTCGTCTTCCTCGTCGCCCTTCCGCTCTGCCTCGGTGTCGCCGTCGCCTCGGGCGTCCCCGCCGAACTGGGCCTCATCACCGGCATCGTCGGCGGGATCGTCACCGGCCTGATGCGGGGCAGCAGCCTCCAGGTCTCCGGCCCGGCCGCCGGTCTCACCGTGCTCGTCCTGGAGGCGGTCCGGGCCTTCGGCCTCGCCGCGCTCGGAGTCATCGTGCTGTCGGCGGGCGTCCTGCAGATCGCCATGGGCCTTCTCCGGTGGGGCCGCTGGTTCCGTGCGATCTCGCTCTCGGTCGTCGAGGGCATGCTCGCGGGCATCGGGCTGGTCATCATCGCCGGGCAGCTCTACGCCGCGGCGGGGATTCCCGCACCGGACTCCGGTCTCGACAAGCTCACCGGCCTGCCGGGCGCGCTGGTCGAGGCCCTGGGCAGCGGGACGGCCCTCGTGTCGCTCGCCCTCGGGGCCGGCACCGTCCTCCTCGTCGTCGGCTGGCGATGGATGCCCCGCAGGGCCCGGGCGGTGCCCGGCGCCCTGGTCGCGGTCCTTCTGGCCGCCCTCGCGACCGCCGTGCTCGGCCTCCCGGTGGAGACCGTACGCGTGAGCGGCGTGCTGGAGGCCGTCCACCTGCCGGGCTCCGAAGCCCTCTCCTCCCTCGCCGAGCCGGCCCTCCTCGGCACCGTCCTCGCGTTCGCCCTGATCGCCTCCGCCGAATCGCTGTTCAGCGCGGCGGCGGTCGACCGGCTGCACTCGGGACCGCGCACGGACTACGACAGGGAACTCGTCGCCCAGGGCGCGGGCAACACCCTGTGCGGCCTGCTCGGCGCCCTGCCGCTCACCGCGGTCATCGTGCGCAGTTCGGCCAACGTCGAGGCGGGCGCCCGGACGAAGGCGTCCCGGGTTCTCCACGGCGTCTGGCTGCTGCTCTTCGTCGCCCTGCTGCCCGCCGTACTCGCGTACATCCCGCTGGCGGCGCTGGCCGGGATCCTGGTGCACGCCGGATGGAAGCTCATCCCGTTCAAGGGTGTCCGGACGCTCTGGCGCCGGCACCGGGGCGAGGCGGTCGTCCTCGTGGCGACGGCGACGGCGATCGTCGCGGTCGGCATGTTCGAGGGTGTCCTGATCGGCCTCGTGCTGTCGGTGGCGAAGGCGGCCTGGGAGGCCTCGCACCTGCGGATCGAGCACAGCGACGACGGGAGCGACGCGGTCCGCGTACGGCTCCAGGGGACGGTCACGTTCCTGCGGCTCCCGCAGATACTCGACAGCCTGGAAGCCTTGCCCGGTGACCGCCGGGTGGTCCTGGACCTCTCCGGGGTCCACCATCTCGACCACGCCTGCCGGGCGGCGTTGGAGACATGGGCCGAGCGGCACAGCGGCGCCGACCCCGACGCGGTCCGCGCCGACACGGCCCGGCACCCCCGCGAGGGCGCCACCGCGGGCTCGGCGACGACCCGACGCTGAGACTGCGGCCGCCCGGCGGACGGGGGCGACGCACGCCGCGTCGCCCCCGTTCGCCGTGCGGCAGCTGCCGCACGACCCCGGTCGGCCTCGCCCGAGAGGGCATGCGGGAGTCGGAGACGTGCCGGTCGAGGGCTCCGGCGGCGGGGCAGGGGAGCCGACTCGGGAGGCCGGTCAGGCCGGTGTCCCTGTTCGCGCGGTCTGGGGGTTACTTCTGAGTCACCGCAGGGATCGGGTAGCGTCCGGAGCTGCTGAATCCGCTTGTGTGTTCCCCCCACCTTGAGGACCTATGCCTGCCCGTCACGTCGCCGCCCGTCGCGCCCCTCTGCGGCGCCGTCCGTCCAGCGGAGCCGTACTCCGGCCCGTCCGGGTCCAGCAGGCCCGCATATCCGGCGGAGCGCTGCTCCCTTGAGATTCCGGATCAGACGCCCGGCGAACACGCCTGCCGACTCCTTCCCGGAGGACCCGTCCCTCGCCCCGGCCATGGACACGGTCGAGCCGGAAGCGCCCCAGGCGCCCCTGTCGCCCCGCGAGATCGAGCTCATCCGCGCTTCCGCGTCGCTCGTCGAGCCGCTCGCCGCCGACATGACGGTCTATTTCTACGCGATCCTCTTCGCCCGGTATCCCGCAGTCCGGCCCCTGTTCCCGCCGGGAATGGACGTCCAGCGCGGCCGGCTGCTGCGCGCCCTGCTCCGGATCGTCGACCTGGTCGACGATCCGGAGAACCTCGTCCGCTTCTGCGGGCATCTCGGGCGGGACCACCGCAAGTTCGGCGCCCTCGAGGCCCACTTCCCCGCCGTCGGCGAGTGCCTCCTCGCCTCCCTGGCCCGCTACGCCGGTTCCGCCTGGACCGAGGAGATCGCCGCCGCCTGGACGAAGGCGTACCAGACGGTCGCTGACGTGATGATCGGCGCCGCCGAGCAGGACGCGCGCGTACGGCCCGCCGTCTGGCCCGCGACCCTCGTGCACCGCGTCTCCCGGGCGCCGGGCATCGCCGAGCTCACCCTGCGCCCGCACCTGCCGTACGACTACGCCGCCGGTCAGTACGCCGCCATCGAGACCCCCTGGCACCCCCTCCAATGGCGTTCCTACTCCCCCGCCCACGCGCCGCGCGAGGACGGCACCCTGACCTTCCACGTACGGGCGGTGCCGGGTGGCGCGGTCAGCAACGCGCTGGTGCACCGCGCCGTGGTGGGCGACGTGGTCCGGCTGGGCGCCCCGATGGGTGACATGGTGCTGGACGCCGCCGTGCACGGCGATCTGCTCTGTGTGGCCGGCGGCACCGGATTCGCCCCCATCCGCGCGCTGATCGAAGAGGTGGCGCGGCGCGGCGGCCGGCACCAGGTGAACCTTTTCATCGGGGCCCGCACCGGCGCCGAGCTGTACGGGGTGGACGACATGCTGCGCATGGCCCAGCGGCATCACTGGCTGACGGTCAGGGGCGCGGTCTCCGACGAGTACATCGCCGGGATCCGGGGCTCCCTGCCGGAGGTCCTGGCCGAGTACGGGCCGTGGTACCAGCACGACGTCTTCCTCAGCGGGCCGGCCGCGATGGTCGCGTCGGCCAAGGAGAGACTGGTGTACGACGGCACGCCGCCGGAGCGTATCCATCACGACCCCTTCGACACCCCGGTCCTGCACGCTTCTTGAGTCGGCGCCGGTGGAGGACACGGATCGCACGGTTCCGGGCCCGGTTCGCCGGAGGGCCGGACCCTCCGCACGGGGTCCGGCCCTCCGGCGAGCGCCGCGGGCGTCAGGTGCGGGCCGACAGGGGGCCGCACAGCTCGTTACCCGGCTCGGCCGGGTCGTCGCTGATCCAGAACTGGATCCACAGCTCGGTGAACCGGGGGCGGCCGAGGTAGCCGTCCCCGTCCTGGTCGAGGCGGTCGAAGACGTCGGCGACGTCGACGCTCTCGCCATGCCAGGTGTCGACCAGCCGCTGGTGCTCGGCGGCGGAGATACGCCCGTCACCGTTCTCGTCGACGGCGTCGAACACGGTCTCGGCGGTCGCGGCGACGACCTCGCGCATCGCGGGCAGCCGGTCCACCATGGCGAGGATCTCGTCCAGGTCGACCTTGCCGTCCTTGTCCGTGTCCACGTGGGCCGCGAGGAGATCCCACCAGCCCAGCATGACCGTGTCCACGCGGTCGGCCAGTTCGGACCCCGGTCGGACGGCGGGCAGGCCTCTCCAGCGTTCCGCGAGCGCCTGGAAGTCGCGCTGGTCGAGGTAGCCGTTGCCGTCGGCGTCGAACGCGCGGAACATGTTCACCAGCTTGTCGCGCTGGAATTCACTGGCCACGGGCGGCCTTTCGGTCGGGGTCGTTCCCGGCGATCCTGCCCACGGCGACCCCCCGCCCGAACGGCGCCCAGGCGCACGCCGAGGCGCGCGCCGCACCTCCACGCGCACCCCCGGCGACCGCACAGGCCCGGCCGACTGTCAGGCCGTCACGAGTTCGTCGGCGATGAACTTCTCCACGAACTCCCCGGCACGCCGGTCGAGGTCGGTGTACTGGGCCTCTCGCTCGGCGCCCGAGACCGCTTCTCCGACCAGGAGGTTGCCGTCGGCGTCGACGAGCTGCGGGCGCTCCTCCGCGTCGGTGAGCAGGCCGACGGTGGAACGGGAGAAGCCGCAGTAGTAGGCGATGCCTTCGCTCAGATTGGTTTCGAGGACGGTCTGCATCCCCGCCACGATGGGGTCGTCGCCGGTGGCGCCGGCCAGGCCCAGCCACAGGATGCGCTTGCCGGCGAGGCGGGGCTTGCTGCGGCCGTAGGCGAACCCGTAGTTCCACACGCGGTCGATCCAGCCCTTGAGGATGGCCGGCACGCTCTGCCAGTACACCGGGAAGACGGCGACGACGACATCGGCATCGAGGATGCGCCGCATATGGGCGTGCGCTTCGTCCGAGTACGGCTTCTCCCTGTTGCCCCAGTCCGGCTGGTCGGACGTGTTCATCCGCGGGTCGAACCCTTCGGCGTGCAGGTCGAGCGTGTCGATGCGGTATCCGGCGGCTTCGAGCCGGGCGGCGGCACGGCGGGCCGTGTGAGCGGTGAGGGAATCGGAGCGGTGGTGCGCAATGACCACAAGGGCTGTCCTGGCACGGCTGTCGTGCTGCGTCACGGTCTCTCCCGGCTGATGTCGGTCGGTTCGATGGATCCAGTACAACCGCCGTGACGTAGATGATCCATGGGAGAAGCGCTCCGGAACATAGGAGATCGTCTACGCTGGGTGCCGTGGATCCTTTGAGTTCGTTACTGAGCGGCATCCGGGCAGAGGGCTCGGTCGTCAGCCACGCCGTACTGACGGCGCCCTGGACCATCCGTTTCGCCGACGGCGCACCGCTCACCATGATCAGCGTGCTGCGCGGCGGGGGCACCCTGATGCTGCCCGACGGCACCGAGCGAGCGGTCGGCGCGGGCGATACGGCCATCGTGAACGGCCCCGCACCGTTCCATCTCGCGGACCGGCCCGGCAGTGTCCACGGTTCCCATGTCCCGTACGAGATCGCCTGCTTCGCCACCGACGCCGAGTGCACCGGCCAGGAGCTGGGCGGTATCCGATGGGGCACCGACTCGGAGGAGGCGACCGCGCTGATCGTGGGTGCCTACCGCGCTTCCGGGCACCGTCACGAGGGGCTCCTGCGTGCCCTGCCGCCCGTCCTGGTGGTCAAGGAGGACGTCGAGGTGTGCGCCTGGCTGGAGACGGCCGCCGCCGACGCCGCCCAACTCTCGGCCGGTTCGCAGGCGCTGATGGACCGGCTTCTCGACTGGGCCCTGGTGTGCACGTTGCGCACCTGGTTCGACCAGGCCGGCGCCGACGCGCCCAGCTGGTACCGGGGCCTCGCCGACCCCGTCCTCGCCCCCGCCCTGCAGGCCTTTCACGACCGGCCCGCCGAGGCGTGGACGGTGGCGTCCCTGGCCACTCGGGCCGGTGTCTCCCGGGCGCTGTTCGCCAGGCGCTTCACCCAGCTGATGGGCCGTCCGCCCCTCGCCTACCTCACCGAGTGCCGCATGGACGAGGCCCAGGCGCTTCTGGCCGACACCGATCTCAGCATCGCCCAGATCGGACGGTCGGTGGGCTACGCCGACGCTTTCGGCTTCAGCGCCGCGTTCAAACGCCACAAGGGCCGAAGTCCCAGCGCCTTTCGCACCGCGGTGGCCTGAACGCCGCCCTGGACGATCGCGGGATCCACATCCGCGGCCCAAGGGCGTCCGCCGGGGCGGACGCCTGCCGGCGGCCGTCGGCTTGCTGTGAGATGACGTACAGCGTGGGCGCCCGGCGGCGGCCCTGTCATCATCCACGGCAGCGCCGCGCCCGCCCGGGCCGTTCACCCCGATGGCAGGCGTCGCCCTCCGCTGTCCGTGACCGCCCCCGCGCATGATCGTTACCGCTGTGGCAGGGCGTGAGGGCTGCGGCATCCTCACTCCTCGATTCCCGGACGCGCGGACGGAGTCCGAGCGCGACGAGAGGAATGACGCGTGGGTGGCTGGATCAGTGTGGGCCTGGGGGCAGCGGCGGCCCTGTGCCCGCTGCCGCAGCACGGGGACGTCGCCGTGCTCATGGACCACACCCCCACGAGCCCGCGCCTGACCGTGTGCGCCCCGGACGTGTGGGTCGACATGGGCTACGGCGATCAGGCGCCCGCCGCCGCACCTTCCCCGTGCACCTCACCGTCCCCGCCGACGCCGGTGCCGTCTCCACCGCCCCCGTCCCCCTCGGCTTCCCCGGCCCCCGAGCCGTCGCCGACGGCGGCTCCACCGCACGCGGCCGAGGCCCCCGCCCCACGGCAGGTGGCCCCCCTCCCCGCCGTACCGGCGAACCCCGCTCCCGCTCCGACGCCCCCACCACCGGCGAGCCCGGTGCCGAGTACGCCCGCGGCCGCGCCCTCGTCGCCACCCGCACAAGCGCCCGTCGCGTTCCGGTGGGTGGCACGCGACCACTACACCGGCGGTCCGTCGCGTCCGGCTCCGGCCGGGATCCCGATGACCATGTCCACGGTCGTGATCACCCTGCCGGCCGTGCTGGCCGCGGCCGCCCTGCGGCCGGGGTCCCGTCGCCGGGGCCGTGGCTGACCTTCGTTCTCCCGGTGGGCCGGCGCGTCCGCGTCCGGCCCGCCCCGTCCTTCCCCGTCTCGTTCACCTCGCATCGCCTGTCCTGGAGTTGTGCAATGCCGGAATGGCTCGTCTACACCCTGGCCTCGGTCATGGTCTGCGTTCTCGTCGTCACGGCGACCGTCGTGCGGCACCGCCGCGTCGACGTCGACGAGGACACCTCCCAGACTCCGGACGTGCTGGAGTACATGGTCATGATGGTCGGCGTCGTCTACGCCATCGTGCTCGGCCTCGCCATCGCCGGAGTGTGGGAGGCCCGTAGCGCGGCCGAGGACACGGTCCAGCGCGAGGCCCAGGCCCTGTACGAGATCGACCAGCGCCTCGACGTCTACCCGGCCGCCTTCCGGACGCAGATCAAGGAGCACATCGACGCCTACGCCCGGCACGCCGTCACCGCCGAGTGGCCCGCCCTGAAGGACGGCGCGCCCGTCGACGGCACCGGCGCCGAGCTGCTGGGCCGCATCCGGAGCGACATCGCTCACCGCACTCCCGCCGACGAACTGCAGGCGCAGGCCTACCAGCCCCTGCTGGACCAGGTGGCGGCCGCGGACGACGCCCGCCACCAGCGCCTGGACACGTCCGGCACCACGCTGCCCGCCGCACTCTGGTTCGGTCTCGTCGCGGGCGCCCTGGTGACCCTCGGCCTGCTGTACACCCTGCAGATCCGCCGCTCCGCGCGGGAGTTGCTGCTCGCCACCACCTTCAGCGCACTCGTGGTCTTCCTGCTCTTCCTCGTCTGGAGCTTCGACGCCCCCCTCGGCCACTCCGGGACGGACTCCGCCCAGCCCCTGAGCGACCTGATCACCACCGCGGTCTGATCACGCGGCCCGCTGGGCCCTACCGCTGCTGCTCCGCGTCCCTGGCCTGCCGGGCGATGTCCTCCAGGACGGCCTTCGGGTCGGCGGAGGGCGCCACGGCCTTGCCGATGTTCCGCTTGATGGTGTTGCTGACCTGGAGCCAGGAGGGTTCGTTGACGGGGTAGAGCTCGGCGCCGCGCAGGGCGTTCAGGAACTGCGCGCCGCTGGGGTCCGCCGCCGCGTCCTTGGACGACTGGGTCGCGGACACCGTGGAGGGCAGCAGGTGGTAGCGGCCGGCGAACTCGTTGAGGTTCTTGTCCTCGTAGACGAATTCCAGGAACGAGCCGACCAGTTCACGATTGCCGTCGTGCTTGAAGGCCATCATCCAGTCGGCGACGCCGGCCGACGGCAAGGTCTGGCCGACTCTCAGCGTGTCCGACACCGGCATGCTCAGGGTGCCGACCTTCAGGCCCTTCGCCCTCGCCTCGTGGAGGAGCGAGGGGTAGCCGTTGAGCATGCCGACATCGCCGCGCAGGAACGCCGCGAAGGCGTCCTGCCGGTTGAGCTCGGCCGGTGCGATCGGGCCGGTCAGGCCGGGCGACACCAGGTTGTCCTTGATCCAGCGGAACGTCTGGGTGTTCTGCTCGGAGGCGATGGCGTAGCCACCGGTGTTGCCGGAGTACCCTCCTCCGTTGCTCAGTTCCCAAATCAGCGCCTCGGCGTGCGCCTCCTCGGGGCCGAGCGGCAGGGCGTACGGGTACAGCACGCCCTCGTCCTTCAGCGCCTCGGCCGCGTCCTTCAGGTCGGACCAGGTCTTCGGCGGCTTCGCTCCGGCCTGGTCGAACAGCTCCTCGTTGTAGAAGAGGAGACGGCTGCTGGCCACGAAGGGCAGGCCGTAGAGGGTGTCGTCCACCGAACCCGCCTCGGCGAGCGGCCGCAGGAAGTTCGCCTCCGCCCTGATCGACAGCAGGTCACTGGCGGCGTAGAGGCGGCCCTGCGCGGCGAAGTCGGAGTACGCGCCCATCAGCGCCACGTCCGGGGCGTTGCCCTCGTCGACCATGCGGGTGACCTCGCGGTCGACGTCCGCCCAGGGGTAGAGGGTCACCTCGACCTTCTTGCCGGGGTGGGCGGCGGAGAAGGTGGCGGCCAGTTTGTCCCAGTACGCCTGGGAGCTGGTGGCCGGGCTGGTGCCGTATTCGGCGGCCACCAGGCGCAGAGTCGTCCCGTCGTGGCGGTCGGACGAACCGCAGGCGGTGAGGAGGGGGCCTAGGAGTCCGAGTGCAGCCACGGAGGCGGTGGCGCCGGAGAGTCTTGGTCGCACGGATCGTTCCTCTTGCTCTTTCTGGACAGTGCGTCCGGAATCCTCTCCCGGCTGGGGCCGAAATGCGCCCCCTGCTCGGAGGTTGTGGCCCTTGCTCCAATCGCGGCGGTTGCGAGTGGTGTCTTCCGATATGCCGTCGGCGGTTCCGAGGGGCGTAAAACCCTCCGGAGTGGCCGGTACCGCTCCCGGATGGAGCATTGACGCCTCACCCGGAAGCGGCGTCGGACCTCGGGTACCGGGGGCGGTGGCAGGGGCCGCTACGGGCGAGTCGTTCCTCGTCCCCCACCACCGCCCCCGCACGTCGGTCGGTTCCCCTCAGGCGTGGGCGGAGGGGGCCGCAAGCGTGGCGAGGTCGGCCAGGGTGCGGGCCGCCGGGGCGGGGTCGACGAGCCACTTCAGGTGGCTGCCCTCCAGGGTGCGGACGTCGTACGGGTTGTCGGGCGTCAGCTCGTCGCCCTCGCGGATGAGGCGGTCCTGAAGGGCGAGGGGCAGGCTCCTGTCGTCGGTCAGGCGGATGTACGTCTTGGGGATGCGGCCCCAGGTCGCCGCCTGCGCCCGGTCGGCGGAGCCGCCGGCGTCGAGGTTCTCGTCGGGCTGGAAGGTGTTCAGGAAGGTGAGGAACTGCTCGTCGGTGCCGTCCGCGAAGAAGGCCTCCTTGAAGGCCGCGAGCGCGTCCGGGTTCGCCGTGCGGAAGTTGACCCGGAGCAGGCCGAGGTCGGCGGGGTTCCCGGCCAGCGCCGAGGCGAAGGCGGCGGGGTCGACCCCGGCCATCTCCGGCTCGGCGTAGTAGGCGCCGATCTCGAGACGGACCGGGCACCAGGCGGAGACGTAGACGATGCGGTCGATCAGGTCCGGGCGGGCGTTGGCCGCGGCGGTGGCCGTGATGCCGCCGCGGCTGTGGGAGACGAGGATGACGGGGCCGTTCCGCTTGGCCCGCTCCAGGTTCCCGATCAGGTGCGCGGCGTTGTCGGCGAGCGTGACGCCCTTGATCGCACCGGGCGCGGTGGCGAGCCCTTCGGGGTCCTGGGGCGTCTGGTAGGCGCGGGTGAAGGTCGCCTGGAAGCCGTGGCCGGGCAGGTCGACGGCGATCGAGCGGTGCCCGAGGAGGCCCAGTTCGGCCTGGAGGGGAGCGAAGGAGAAGGAGTTCGCGAAGGCTCCGTGGACCAGTACGAACGTCGGCTGCTTCTGTGTACTCACGTGTACTCACTTTCCGGCCGCCGCGGTTCGGCGCCGGCCAGGGCGGGCGCCGGGGTGGGCGAGCCTACTCCGGGGACATCCGTGTGGTGTCCGGGATCAGGGGGTGGGGAGGAAGATCATCCGTGCCGGGGCGGGGGTCCCCCGCCCTCGGTCACTCGGAGGTCCGGCGCAGGACGAGGCAGAGGAAGCCGAAGCTGTCCCGGTACCCGTGCAGCCACTGCGAGCGCTGGGCGGTGGCCGTCTCCAGGGCCTGCGCGGCGCCCGGATGGGCGGGGTGGTCCAGAGCCCACAAGGCCAGCGAGCCCCAGCAGGCCCACTCGTAGGCGTCCAGCTCGCCGCGGGTGCTGACGTGCCCGTGGACCGGGGTCCAGCCGTCGGCGACGACACTGTCCACGGTGGTCGCCAGATCGGCGAGGTCACCGAACATCTCGACGGCCGCCGGCGACGGGGCGCTGTCCCAGAAGGACTCGCCGATCAGTACACGCCCTCCGGGAGCCAGGTGCTCGCGGGCCGCCGCGAGGGTCGGCAGCAGGCCGCCGAAGGCGTGCGTGGCACCGACGCTGACCACCAGGTCGAACGGCTGGGTCGAGACGTAGTCCGCCGCCTCCTGCCGGTGGAGGACCAGACGCTCGTCGACTCCCCGTTCGCCCGCTGCCCTGCGGGCCCGCGCCAGAGAGACCTGGGAGACGTCGACGCCCTCGGCGTACAGGCTCGGGCGCGCCGTCAGGGCGCGCAGGAGCCACTCCGCCGTACCGCATCCGAGGTCGAGCACGCGCTCGTCGCCGCGCGGGAGGCCGTGTCCGAGCAGCTGGTCGACCGAGTCGTCGTCGAGCGGGGCTTTGATGGGGTGGTCTGCGTGGGCGATCATGGAGATCTCCTCGCGGCTCATCGGCGCGGTGTGCCCCGCGTCGAGGAGCAGCCGCGCGGCCACCGCCGCCCCGTCGGTGCGGATCGTGCCGGCGACGGCCTTCGCCCGCGCTTCCGTCTCGGGGGTCAGGGCCGTCCTGAGCGCGGCCGACAGGGATGCGAAGGTCGGGGTCGGCCCGTCGTGTGCCGCGCCGATGCCCAGGTCGGCGACGCGGGCGGCCCAGTGCGGCTGGTCCACGAACTGGGGTACCACCACCTGGGGCGCGCCGGCCCGGGCGGCGGTGGTCGTGGTGCCCGCGCCGCCGTGGTGGACGACGGCCGCCACCCGGCGGAAGAGGGCCTGGTGACTGACGTCGCCGACGGCGAAGCAGTCGTCCGCGTCGTCCACCGGGCCCAGGTCCGCCCAGCCTCGGGAGACGAGTACGCGGCGGCCCTGCGCGCGGGCGGCCTCGACGGCCGTCCGGGCGATGTCGGTGGCCGTGCTCATCGGCATGCTGCCGAAGCCGACGTACACGGGTGGGGTGCCGGCGTCCAGGAAGGCCTCCAGATCGGCGGGCAGGGGGCGTTCGTCGGGCAGGATCCACGCGCCGGTCTGCACGAGGTCGAGGTCGGTCAGGTCCTGCCACGGGCCCAGGACCGGGTCCACCGCCAGCCACGGACGGTCGGTGAGGACGTGCTCGCGGACGTTGTCCACCGGTGCGAGACCGATCGCCTCGCGGTGGGCGTTGAGGGGCTGGAGGTAGAGGGCGTTGACCTTCTGGGCGTCCAGGTCCCACAGGGCCTGGTGATCGGTCATGTCCGGCGGAGGCGGCGGGCCGGGCCGCGCCGACGGCAGGTAGTGCGCGGAGGGCATCTCGAAGGGGTGGAAGGCCGCGTAGACGTAGCGGATGCCCAGCTTCTCGGCCACCGAGCGGGCGCCGGCCGGCATCAGGCCGCTCGCGACCAGCACGTCGCAGTCCTCGGCCGCCTTGCCGACCGTCTCGAAGTGAGCGGCGACGAGCTCGGCCGCGAACGCGCCCGCGTCCGACGGCGGCGCTCCCGTCCGCAGCGCGCGTACGTCCCGCCCGAAGGGCACCATTTCCGCGCCGACACCGGCGAGCAGTTCCGCGAACTCCTCGTCCGGCGGTGCGCACACGCGCACCTCCGCCCCGAGTCTCCGCAACTGCGCCGCCACTCCCGCCAGCGGCGCGATGTCACCGCGGGATCCGTACGCCATCAACAGCACACGCATGTCGTGTTCTTCTCGTTCCTGTGCATGCCGGACGGGCCGGCGGCGGTACGGCAGGATCCGGTCGTCCGGGTCCTGCCTCGGGCAACCCGGGGGCGGGGGCGTCCGGGCGGTGGTGGGGGGCGGGATCAGCGGGCCCAGGGCAGTTCGCGGGTCCCTTCGGTCCCGGGCACGGAGGCGCGCCCGTCGCAGCACATGGCGACGTGGGCCTCGGTCCGCTCCGGAGCGTGGATCCGGCGCAGGTGGCCGGCGGACAGGATGAAGCTCTGCCCGGCCTGGACCTTGTGGGTGTGGCCCTCGCAGGTCACTTCGAGGGCCCCCTCGGTGACCGTCCAGACCTGCTCACGGGTCACGGAGTGCTCGGGGCCGGTCGCACCGGCGTCCATGCCGACCGTCCAGGTGCTGAGTTCGGTGCTGCCGCGGCTGGGAGCGGCCAGGCCGGTCATGGTGGCGTTCGGGGAGACGGTGACGTTGTCGTCCGACGGAGTGATGATGTGCATGCGGGGTGCTCCTCGATTGCGTGCGGGGCGGGAGGAAGGTGGCCTGCGGGTGGGGCGGGTCAGGTCGCGGGCACGTCGAGCTGGAACTCGCGGGTGCGCCGGTAGGAGCGGAATCCCAGTCGGTGGTTGACGGCCAGCATGTGGGCGTTGTCGTCGGCGTTGTCCGTCTCGATCTCGACGACGTCGGGGTACTCGGCGCGCAGGCGCCGCACCATGGCGGTCTTGACCCACACGCCGAGGCCGTGGCCGCGGTGCGCGGGCACGACGGCCGTGTCGTACTGCTGGGCGCGCGGCCCGGAGCCCTGCGGGAGCAGGATCTCGGTGTAGCCGGCCATCGTGCCGTCGTCGTGGACCGCCGCGATGGTCAGCAGGGCGTCGCCGCGGTCGGCGATCACCTGGGCCATGGCGCGGACGCGGTCGGCGTCCCACGCCACGCTGCCGTAGTCCAGGTCTCCGACGGGCATGTCGTTCATCGCGTTCTTGGCCGCGGCGAAGGCGTCGGCGAGTTCGTCGGGGACCGCGCCGGTCCAGCCGGTCAGCCGGTAGCCGGGGTGCTCGGCCTCGGCGGTCCGTCGCAGGTCGGCCTCGGGCAGTTCGTCCAGGCGCAGCAGGAGATGGTCGAGGGTGAGCGCCGGGCGGAAGCCCCGCCGTACGCCGAAGGCCTCGCCCGGGCCGTCGGCCGGGGCTGCCGCGATGAGGCTGCGCCGGTTCTCGGTGCGGCAGGCCTCCACGGCGACGGCCAGCAGGAGCGATCCGGTGCCCAGGCGCCGGTGTGCGGGGTCGACGTGCAGTTCCAGTTCGGACAGGTGCTCCTGACCCGGGGACGTGAACACCCGCAGGCCGGCGACGCCGACGGGGACGCCGTCCGCGCCGGTGGCCAGCCAGCTCAGCCGGCGGCTGCTCAGGGCGGGCTGGGTGAGCTGGGCGTGGATCTGTCCGGGGTCAGGGGCCGGTACTCCGGGCAGGTCGTGGGCCATCGAGGCCGCGACGACCCGATGCCACGCGGCGGCCTCGTCGGCCGAGACGCGCGGGAGCGGAAGGACACGTACAGATGAGGACAAGGCGATGTCTTTCGTGGTCGGGTCGGGTCAGATCGGGTCGTGTCAGGTCGGTGGTACGCGGGAGTGCCGCGCGGGTGGGTCCGCTTCGGCGGACGGGCCGTCGCGTCGGTGGCGGCGCACGGGCGGTGGGGCGCCCGGCGCGGTGGGTCATGGGTGGTGTCAGGCCGCGGGGACCGGACTCCAGCGGTCGAGAAGGGCGTACGCCGGGATCCATCGGGCGGTGCAGGCGGCGTACACGGGTGCGGGCAGTCGGGAGAGGAGCCGCCGCGTGGTGGGTTCGTCGGCCCCGTCCAGCAGCCAGGGCAGCAGCAGGGGCGCGTCGCGGTCGATGTGGTGGGCGTGGACCCGGGTGAAGTGGCTCCACTGCTCGTAGGTGAGCGCTTGCCGGATCAACGGGAGCGCCGCCTCCTCCTCGTGCCGGAGGTGTCCGGCGAGGCCGCGGGTCAGTGCGTCGGTGAGCTGACTTACGTCCGTCCCCGAGTCGGCCCAGGGGTCGGTCAGCGCGTCGTCGACGGCTCTGATCACCGTGGCGAGGGCGGCGTGTTCGACCTCCATCACCTCCAGGAGCGCCAGGTCCCTCGGCCGGCCGGCCAGGTTCCGCCGCAGCGGCGGCCACAGAGCCGCGTCCTCGGCCGCGTGGTGGGCGCGGAGGGCCTTCTTGAACAGCGACCATCCGGCGGCGCCGGCCAGTACCTGGCGCGCGTCACGGTCCGCGGCGGTGGTGACCCGGTCCAGATGGACCAGTTCCCGGCGCAGGGCGTCATGCATCGCGTACATCACGGTCAGGTCGAAGGCGTGGCTCATGGGCGGTGCGGGGGCGTTCCGGTGCGCTCGGCGGCCGCGGCGTCGACGTGGCCGGATCCGAGCCCCACCGCTGACGGGACGACGGCGTCGGCCGGACACTTCGTCTCGGCCGGCCGTACGAACGGGGGGTTGTGCGCGCGTGACTGCATGCCTCTCACGATCGTGCGGTTCGCACGTATGATCAACGCCGACTTGTGTGCGGTTCGATAACCGCTGGGTTATCGACGGAGGGCCGGGGGGCCGGTGGAACTACGGGACATCGAGATCTTTCTTGTGCTGGCCGAGGAGCTGCATTTCGGCCGGACCGCGCAACGGCTGCACGTCTCCCAGGCACGCGTCAGCCAGGCCATCAAGAAGCAGGAGCGGCGCATCGGTGCCGAGCTCTTCAGCCGCACCAGCCGCACGGTGTCCCTGACCGAGGTGGGCCGGCAGTTCCGTGACGACCTGCAGCCGGTCTACGCGGGTCTGCACGATTCCCTGGAGCGGGCGCAGTTGGCGGCCCGCGGCATCACCGCACAGCTCCGCGTCAGCCTCATGCCCTTCAACGTCGCCGATCTGCACCACTACTGGAAGGCGTTCCGCGGGCGGTATCCGCACTGGGGACTCCAGATCCGGCAGGCGACCTTCACCGATGTGTTCGGCCAGCTCCGCAACGGCGACATGGACGTCATCGTCGCCTGGCTGCCGGTGGAGGAGCCCGACTTCACCGTCGGGCCGACCCTCTGCTCCGACTCCCGGATCCTCGCGGTGGCCCGCGAACACCGGCTGGCGGCGCGGGACTCGGTGCCGTTGGAACTGCTCGCCGACTTCCCGCACGCCTCCGCCCTGGGCATGCCGGACTACTGGGAGGACAGCTACCTGCCCTTCCACACCCCGCGGGGCCGGGCGATCGAGCGCATGGCGTACGCGGCCTCGGACACCGCCGACGAGCTAATCGCTCATGTCGGCATGGGCGAGATCATCCACGCCTTCCCCGGCCATGTGACCAGGTATTGGGGCATGTCGAACATCCGGTGGCTTCCCCTCCCCGACATGCCGGCCATGCAGTTCGCCCTGGTCTGGCGGACGGAGGCGGAGAACGACCTCATCCGCGCCCTGGCCGACACGGTACGAGACCTCGGGGTGTTCCGCTTCTGACCGTACGCGCGGCGGACGGCGCTACGTTCGGAGCACGCCCTGGGAAGTGACCGGCTTCCAGTCGTGGACGAGGAGCCCGAGGAGGACCTCGTCCAGGAACTCGCCCATCACCCACGCCGAGGAGCGCAGCACTCCCTCGCGGACGAAGCCGTTGCGCTCGGCGGAGCGCAGCATCGCGGGGTTGTCCGACAGGGTCTCGACCTGCAGCCGGTGCAGCCCGCGCACGGTGAAGCCGTAGTGGCACAACACCGCGACCGCGTCGGTGCTGTAGCCCTTGCCCCGGGCCGACGGCAGCAGCGCGAGGCCGAGGTGCGCGGAGCGGTTGTGGGGGTCGACGCGCCACAGCTCGGCGGTACCGACGAGCGTGCCGCCGTCCAGTTCCACCACGGAGAACGGGACGAGTCGCTCGTTCGTGTCGTCCACGGCGAACGGTGAGTCCTTCGAGCCGGGCGAGACCGGGCGCCAGGGCTGGACTTCGGACCGCGAGTAGGTGGCCACGTCGTCGTGGAGCCCGGCCCGCAGGATCGGGATGTCGTCCTCGTGGCGGGCTCTGAGCCCGACCTTGTCGCCCGTCAGCATGGGAGCTTTGTATCCGACCGGTCCGGCCGGCGACAACCCGATTTACGGGACGCCGTCGGGGCCCCGCGTGCTGGGGCCCGGGCCGGGCCGGCCCCGCCCGCGGCGTGCCGGGCGGGGCCGCGCGGTCGGTCAGTCGCGGTCCGTGTGTTCGCGTACGACGGTTCCCTTGGCGGAGTCGATGTCGTAGGTGGTCTTGTTCCAGTCCCGGGTGACGATGTCGACGGACCACACGGTGTCGTCGAGTTCCACGGCGGTGACGGTGCCGGCCTTGCGGGCCGTGGCCGTCTTCACCGCCTGCGGGGCGGGGACGGTCGCCGCCGCCAGCTGTTCGGTCACCTCGCTCTTGTCGTCCGCGTCCTGTCCGGGCTCGACCCGTGAGCGGGTGACCTTCCCCGTGACGGCGTCGACCTGGACGTCATGGAGCGTGCCGTCCTTCGCCGCGACCGTGACGTCCCACACCGGCGGTCCGGGGGCGGCGGGGCCCGTCGGCGCCGGAGTGCCCGAGGCGGTGCCGCGAGCGGTGGTCAGTTCGATGTCGACGAGCCGGCCGTCCGGCACCTCGGCGACCGCGGTGTCCCCGGCCTTGTTCCACGTGATCTTCGCGGCGGGCACCAGAGCTTCGCGCTCGCGCTGGTCCTCGGTGAGCCCGGCGCCGCCCGAGGGGCTGGCCGCCGGGGAGGACGGGGCGTCAGGCGCGGCGGTGACGGGTGCCGTTGCGCCGCCGCAGGCGCCGGCGAGCAGCGTGGACGTGACGGCGAGGCAGACGGCCAGGCCGCGGAGTCGCGAGGGTGTCTTCATGGCCGCCACGCTTCACCCGCCCGCGCGCGGGCGGACACGGGCCGCGCCGTACACCACCCGAACGCGCCCCTGGCCACGTCCGAACGGGCCAGCGGACGGGCCGGCGACCGGGCCGGCGACCGGGGCCCGTCGTCGGGGGGCAGCACTCCCCCGCCCCGCCCCCTCTCGCCGTCCCGCTCTCGTCGGTGCCGGCCGGCGTCGTCATGCTTTCCCCGCAGTGAGCGATGCATGCATCATCTTTGCTTGAGAACACTTGAAGCTGATGCTTTTCGAGCATGTATTGACACACCGCTGGCGGCCCGACAGAGTCAGGCGGCACACGAGCCCGCCTCTGGACCGAGGAGTGTCATGCCCATGTTCCCTTCGCTGTCACGTCGTTCACTGATGGGAGGAGCGGTCGCGACCGGAGCGGCCCTGGCCGGTGTCGGTGCGGCGGCACCGACCGCGTCGGCGGCACCCGCGACCGTCACTCCTCGACGGCGACCCGGACAGAAGTCCATGATCAACACCCCCTACGACGCCCACCGGACCGTCCGCGTCGGGGTGATCGGCCTCGGCAACCGGGGGTCGGGCATGACGCTGGGCTGGGCGGCGGTGCCGGGCTGCGTCGTGACCGCCGTCTGTGACATCCGCTCCGACCGCGCCAAGCGGACCGCCGACCAGCTCGTCGCGGCGGGCAAGCCCCGGCCCGCCGAACTCGGCGGCTCCGACGCCTCGTTCCGCGAGCTGCTGAAGCGCGACGACATCGACCTCGTGTACATCGCCACGCCCTGGGAGTTCCATCACTCGCAGGGCAAGGCGGCGCTCCTCGCCGGGAAGCACGTCATCGTCGAGCTTCCCGTCGCCACGGAGCTGGACGAACTCTGGGACCTCGTCGACACCTCCGAGCGCACCCGCAGGCACCTCATGCTCGCCGAGAACTGCAGCTACGGCCGTAACGAACTGGCCATGCTCAAGATGGCCCACGAGGGCCTCTTCGGAGAGGTCACCAACGGCCACGGCGGCTACCTGCACGATCTGCGCGAGCTGCTGTTCTCCGACACGTACTACACCGACGCCTGGCGGCGCCTCTGGCACACCCGCAGCACCGCCAGCTTCTACGCGATGCACGGTCTCGCCCCGATCGCCGCCGCCATGGACATCAACCGCGGGGACCGGATGACCACCCTGCGCGCCACCGCGACCGAGCCCAAGGGCCTCGCCGACTACCGGGCCCGTTTCGTCGACCGGTCGCATCCGTCGTGGAAGGAGACGTACATCAACGGCGACCTCGTCACCTGTCTGATCGACACCGCGCAGGGCCGCGTCATCCGCGCCGAGCACGACGTCAGCTCCCCGCGGCCCTACAGCCGCATCAACACCCTCGCGGGCAGCCGCGGCATCTTCGAGGACTACGCCGGCGTCACCTCGTCCTCCGGCGGGCGCGTGTACGTCGAACCGGACCATTCCGGCCACAGCTGGCGGGACTTCGCCTCGTACCGCAAGGAGTTCGACCACTGGCTGTGGAAGAAGATCGGTGACGACGCCGAGAACAACGGTGGTCACGGCGGGATGGACTACGTCCTGCAGTGGCGCACCGTCCAGCAGATGCGCGCCGGACTCGTGCCGGACATCGACGTGTACGACTCGGCCGCGTGGTGCGCCCCGGTGCCGCTGAGCGCGGCCTCGCTCGCCGCCGGTGGGCGCCCGGTGGCCGTCCCCGATTTCACCCGCGGTGACTGGGTCAACCTCCGGCCCGGCCTGGACTCCCGCGCCTCGGACATGCCGCCGGTCGGCTGACCTGCCCGCAGCAGCACCCCACCCCTTCCCCAGGAGCAGTCATGACACGTCCCAGCGCGTGGCGCATCGTCCGCAGAGCCGGGGCCGCCGCCGCGGCCGCCGTCGTCCTCCTCGTCCCCACCCACGCCTCCGCGGCCCCGGCCGTGGGCTCGGCCGCGGGCTCGGCGACCGAGACCAGGACGGAGGTGACCCTCTCGCCCGTGGACCTGGACGGTCCCGTCATCGCCGCCGTGAAGGTGACGGTCAGGAACGCCGGCCCCGATCGCCTCCGGTCCTTGCGGATCGCGTTCGCCGGGCCGGTGGGCTGGGCCGTACAGCCCTCCGTCCAGGGGGTCGACGGGAGCGTCGCCGCCGGTGCGACGGCCCACGCGACCTTCCGTATCCAGGTGCCGGAACGCCGCCCGGGGTTCACGGTACGGACCTTCACCGCGACCGCGAGCTACCGCGGAGGCGACGGCGCGGGCACCGCCATCGGCACGCGCTCCGAGATCAGCGGCACCCCGGTGGCGAACCTCGCCGCCGCGTACAACAACGTGGGGGTCACCGACGAGACGGACACCGCACCCGGCGACTACGACGGGGAGGGCAACAGTTTCTCGGCGCAGAGGCTCGCCGCCGCCGGCCTTGCCCGAGGGACCACGGTGACCGCTCTCGGCGCCCGCCTGACCTGGCCGGACGTCGCGCCCGGCACCAAGGACAACGTCTCCAGCGCCGGTCAGGCCATCTCGCTGACCGGCTCGGGCGGCAAGCTGGTGTTCCTCGGGTCCGGGGTCACCAGCGGCGCGACCGGACGTGCCACCGTCCATTACACGGACGGGACGACGACGTCGGGCACCTTCGGCTTCCCGAACTGGTCGTTCGACCCGGCGAACGCCCATGGAGCGACGCTGGTGGCGTCGTCCGACGGTCGCAACCGCCCCAGCGGTTACGGCAACGCGGGGATCGCGTACCGCGTGTTCGCCCACTCCGTGCCGCTCGATCCCGCCAAGGAGGTCGCCTTCGTGGTCCTGCCCGGCAACGCCAACATCCACGTCTTCGCCATGGCTCTCGCACCTTGACCCGGCCCCGGGACGGGGCGGTGGCGTCGGGGAGCGCTGCGGAGCGTCCTCCGGGTCCGCGTGGCACGGCGTCCGCGCGGACCCACCTCCGCCGCGCTCCTCCCGGGAGCGTTCATGCCTCGTACCGCCGTGTCAGCTCGCGGTCATCGGCTGCGCCGACGCGGCGGCGCGGCGGTGTTCGGCGTTGATGCGCTGGGCTTCTTCGAGCTGGTCTTCGAGGATGATGATGCGGCAGGCGGCCTCGATCGGGGTGCCCTGGTCGACCAGTTCGCGCGCGCGGGCGGCGATCCGCAGCTGGTAGCGGGAGTAGCGGCGGTGGCCGCCCTCGGACCGGAGCGGGGTGATGAGGCGGGCTTCGCCGATGGCGCGCAGGAAGGCGGGGGTGGTGCCGAGCATGTCGGCGGCCCGGCCCATGGTGTAGGCGGGGTAGTCGTCGTCGTCGAGTCGGCCGTACGAGTCGTCTGCTGTCATCTGCACCTCTCCGGTACTTCTGTCGGGAACGTGTGGAGGGGCCTTGGTGCCATACGGCACCAAGGCCCCGAGGGAACTGCTACACCATCTGCCGGCTCTCTTACTGCGCCGGCCTTCTGTTTCCGCCGCCCCGATCGCTGTGGGTTCGGGGCCGCGGGGATCGCGGTTGCTTGACCGGAGACCACCTCACTATCGATGTCCTGCGGTACCCGGGCGCGAGACTGCCCGCCCGGGCGATCCTGATGGCGTGCTCGTCCCTCCGTTCTTCCTCGGTGATCCACTTCGTCGACTGCGGTTGTGCATGCCCGGCAGGTCGTCTCTGTCGGGCCCTCTGTCTCTCTGAGCTACGAGAGAAACCATAATGAAGCAGCCGCCGAATGTCTACTCTGGCGAACATAGATTTTCGCGGCCTCGACGGTGAGGTAATCATCCTCGGGCTAGGGGCGGTCATGATGCGCGAGCCCGGCGGAAGCCGCGTCCGTTCGTACCAGTCGCGATGGCGGCCGGATGGAAGGTCGGCGACGGTGAAGGTGATGCCGGCCGCTCTGCCGGCACGTCTTCCGCCTGGGCAAAGGGAGCCTGTCATGTCCGAACGCAACACGATGCTGCGCAGTCTGCACGATGTGGGGCTGGCCGCCTGGTTCGGCGGCTCCCTCATGGGCGCTGTCGGCCTGAACGGCGCCGCCCGCGACGAGGGCGGCACATGGGCGACGAGCGTACGGATCGCCGGCGCGGGATGGACGAAGTGGACGCCGGTCAACGCGGCGGCGATCGCCGCGCACCTCTTCGGCTCCGGCGGTCTGCTGGCCGTGAACGCCCCTCGCGTCGCCGCCCAGCAGGGCGTCGCTTCCTCCACCCTCGCCAAGACGGTCCTGACCGGTGCCGCTCTGGCGGCCACCGCCTACAGCCGTGTGCTGGGCAAGAAGATCGAGCTCGCCGCCTCCTCGGACCCCGAGGACGCCGCCAAGGCGGCCGAACACCCCCTCGACACGGACAAGGCGCGCAGGCACCTGGCCTGCATGCAGTGGGCGGTCCCCGCGCTCACCGGCGGCCTGGTGATCCTCAACGCCCTGCACGGTGAGCAGCAGCGCCCCGCCGAACAGGTGCACGGTGTGTGGCAGCGGGCCCGCTCACTCGCCCCGGACATGCCCTCCGTCCCGCACTGGAACCTCACGCACTGACCCCCGGTCCGCCCCCGGTGAGGTGAGCCCGCACCGGGGGCCGCGGGGGGGCACCCCGTCAGGACGACGGGGCGAGGACGCAGAACTCGTGGCCCTCCGGGTCGGCCAGGCACCTCCACGGGACGTCGCCCTGGCCGAGGTCGACGTCGGTGGCGCCGAGGGCGCGCAGCCGGGCCACCTCCGCCTCCTGATCGTCACCGGGGTACGGCAGCAGGTCCACATGGACGCGGTCCGGCACGGTCTTCCCGCCGGGCGTGCGGAAGAACTCGAGATACGGGCCGACGCCCTTCGCCGAGCGCAACACGGCGCGATCGTCCGTCACTTCGAGCAGCGTCCAGTCCACCGCCTCGCCCCAGAACCGGGCCATGGCGCGGGGGTCCTCGCAGTCGACCGCCACCGCGGCGATCGGGCCGGTGTCCCGGTAGATCTCCCGGGGCTCCAGGACGCAGAACTCGTTGCCCTCGGGATCGGCGAGGACGGTCCACTCCACGTCGACCTGGCCGATGTCGGCGGGCGTCGCGCCGAGCGCCCGGAGGCGCGCGACCAGCTCCGCCTGATGGGCGGCCGAGGTGGTGGCGAGATCGAGGTGCACGCGGTTCTTCGTCGCCGTCTTGGGCTCCGGGACGGTGACCACGTCGATGCAGACGGCCGTCGGGTCGGGCCAGACGAATCCGTCGCCCGGTTCGACGTTGGTCACGCCCGGTCCCTCGCTGGACACGCCCCAGCCGAGCGCCTCCGCCCAGAACCGGCCGACCGCCGAGTCGTCGAGAGCCTTGATGTTCACATTGACCGGTCGAAGTGCCATGCCCGCGATCCTACGCAGCCGCCCGGAACCCGCCTTCGCCGCGTCCGCGCGTCCGCCGTGTGGCCGTTCGGCGCCTCGGGCCGGCCTACTGCGCTTCCCGGCCTGTCGGCGGACCCCTTCGGAGCGTCCGCCCCGGCCGGTGTTCCTACGTGGCGCTGCGGCGGGCCGTGATCAGGAGGTACTCCCAGTCCATCGCCCCGTCGGAGAGGTGCTTCGCGGCCAGGTCGTCGAGGGCCGCGTCGAGTTCGGCGACGCGCTCCGGGTCCTCGCCGATGAAGCGGTACGTAGCGATGGTCGGTCCGTAGCAGGTCTTGAAGAACTCCCGGAACTCCTCCGGCCGCGAGAACCGGTCGACGTGCAGCGGCTGCCTGCGGGCGTCGACGTCGGTCACGCGGTCCCCGAACAGGGTGCGCACGTGGTCCGGGTCGCCCCACAGCGGCGGCGGCTGCGCACCGGGCGGCGGCGGTGGGGCGTAGGGGCGCATCGTCGCGAACATCTGCCCGATGAACCCCGCGGGGGTCCAGTTGATGAGGCCGATCGTGCCGCCCGGGCGGCAGACGCGGACCAGTTCGTCGGCGGCCTGCTGGTGGTGCGGGGCGAACATGACGCCGACGCAGGACATCACCGTGTCGAACTCGCCGTCGGTGAAGGGCAGCGCTTCCGCGTCCGCTTCCCGCCACTCGAGTCGGGCGCCGCGCACCCCGGCGAGGTCCCGTCCGGCCTCCAGGAGCTCGGGCGTCAGGTCGGAGGCGACGACTTCGGCGCCGAGGAGGGCGGCGGGGATGGCGGCGTTCCCGGAGCCCGCCGCGACGTCGAGGACGCGGTCGCCCTGGCGGACGCCGCACCCTCGTACCAGCTCGCCACCCAACTCGTGGATGACCTGTGACGCCACGGAGGGATAGTCGCCCAGCGCCCACATCGCACGGTGTTTCGCCTTCACGGCGTCGGGTGCGGCATTCTCGTTGGTCATGTCCTTATATCTAACGCTCGCGGGGGCGCTGGAATCTGGGCCAAGAGGGTGACGTCGGAGCGCGCGGCCCCGGGGGGGCGCACGACGCACCCGCGGCGATGCGCGCCCGGTGCGCCCGGCGCTTCGTCTTACGGGTGCGGTGGGCGGGGAGCCCGGGCGCGGCGTCCGCGGACCAGGCGGCCCAGGGCCCAGCGAGCGGGACCGGCGTACGCGGCGAGGGCGACGGCCGGGCCCTCCATGCGCAGGGTCGTGGCCGAGCCGCCGGGCCGGGAGAGCACCGCGTGGTGCAGCCGGAGACGCACCGGACCGAGGGCGACCCGCCACACCCATCGCCGCCGTCGCTCGTCGACGGATTCCACGACGAAGCCCGCGGTGACACCGAAGAGGGAGACGACCTCGCCCCGCATGCCGGGCGTGATCCGCTCGCCCGCGACCCGTACCGCTCTGATCTGCGGCGACCACGTCGGCCAGCGGGCCGGGGCGATGTAGCACGACCACACGTCCTCGGCGGGGGCCGGGCCCGTGGCCCGCAGCGTCAGGACCGCCATCGCGTCCTCGCCGGCCCGGTCGTCGACGAAGGCTGGGTGATGCCGGACCTGTCCATGCGGCGCACGCGCTCCTCGACGATCGCGACCGGTGCGGTGGTGACCGCCCCGTCTCCCGGTCACCGCTGCTGGGGATCACCATCGTGACACCGCGTCGACGACCTCGCGCGATCGGGCCGGGGCCGGGGACGTGCGCAGCGCAACGCTCACACGAGGGTGGCCGGGGGCCGGCCCGGTGAGGTCGCCGTAGCGGACGGCCGCACCGCGCCGGCGACGGTGTACCCGCAGCGCGAGGGGGCAGACGAGCACTCCCTACGCGGGTACGCGCGTGCCGGGCGCCCGTCTCCCCGCCGCCGGCGGAGAGGCGGGCCGGGCGCGGAGCCGCCGACCGCGCTCGGCCCCGCGTGCCGTACGGACATGACTCGGAAAGGTCGTCGCGAACGATGTCGTCGAAGATCCTCGAAACGGTGGACGTGAACGCCCCTGTCTCCGTCAGCTGGCAGCTGTGGAGCGATGTGACCCGCTGGCCCACCTTCCTCCGCCATGTCGAGCGCGTGGACCGGATCGACGAGAAGCGGTTCACGTGGTGGCTGTCCCTCCCCGGCGCGGACAAGTACTTCGCCGCGGAGCTGACCGAGGCCGTGGCCGAGGAGCGGATCGCCTGGAAGACCACGGCCGGCGTGCACCACACGGGCGTCGTCGTCTTCCAACAGCTGAGCGACACGACGAGCCGGGTGACGCTCCACATCGACTACGACCCGGAAGGTTTCATCGAACACCTCGGAGCCCTGACCAACCTGGACAAGGTGCTGGCCAACTACGACCTGGGGCAGTTCCAGCACATGGCCGAGGAGGTGGCGGCCGCCGCGCGGTAGGGGGTGTCTTGTCGCCCCCTGGGGCGAACCGGCCGAGAACGAACGCCCGGGACCGAGCGGTCCCGGGCTTTCCTCTGTGGTGCCTCGCCGGTTCCGTCCGTCGGGCAGGACGGCTATGCGCCGTACAGAGGCTCTTCGCCGCGCTCGGCCCGCGACGCGTCGACCTGAGCGCGGGCGTCCGCGACGCGTCGGGGAAGGTCCGGGGCGGCGGCCCACTCGAGCAGTACGTCCGCGTGGCACTTCTCGTCGAGGGCGCAGACACACGCCAGGTCCTTGCCGGCCAACTCGTCGAGACCCGCCAGGATGCGCTCCCGTGCCCGGTCGCCCTCGTCGCCGAGCCAGTGGTCGCGATGGCCGCTCAGCCATGACCGGAATGCGGCGACGACGTGAGCGCGTGCCTCGTCCCGGGTGTAGCCGAAGTCGCGGACGGCGTCGGCGATGCCGAAGGGATTGCCGAATCGGGAGGTCCGGTCGACGATGACGCAGTCGGCGGGCTTCCTCCACCCCTTGGTTCGCCGTCGTTGCACGCGGTGGGGCATCGGAGCTGCTCCTGACGGTCGGATCGGGAGGGCCGTCTGCCCGGTCAACGGGCGGGGCGTCGGGGCGGCGAGCTGCTGTTCCACGGCCAGGAGCCGGGCGCGGGTCTCGGGCGTCATCATGTACGCCCCCTACCCCGACGAGCGCCCGACCGTCGCAGCCGGCCCCCGAAGATCGAAAGGTACGCGGCCCGCGACGGGAGACCTCCGCGCCGCGCCCGCGCGTCGCCTCACCGACGCGTCCTCACCTGCCCGTATCCCATGGTCTCGTGCCCTCTGTGTGGCGTGAGCGCGCCGTCTCAGGGCAGCAGGGAGGAGGGCCTGTCGGTCTACGCTCGGGAGGCGGCGGCCCGGGGGGCGCGGGCCGGAACGGAGCGGTGGGTTCATGACGATCGGAGTTCCGGTGAGCGGCGCGGCGCGCGATCGGGGCGGGCGCCGGGCGTACGCCCGTGCACTGGCCCGTACGCCGGTCGCCGTCTGGGCGGACGACCTCACGGACTGGGCCGCCGCCCTCACCTACTACGCGGTCCTGGCGGTCTTCCCGGCGCTTCTGGTGCTCGTCTTCTCCATGGCGCTGCTCGGCACGGGCTCGCCGCAGGAGGTCATCGCGCAGGTGGAGGCCTTCGTGCCGGAGGCGGCCCGTCCCGTGCTGGCGCAGGCACTGGGCGGCCCGCAGGAGGATCCGTCGGTCCGGTGGATGCTGGTCGTGCTCACGGGTGGCGCCGCCCTCTGGTCCTCCACCAGCTATCTCGCCGTGTTCCGCCGTGCGCTGCACGCGATGTACGGCGTTCCCGACTGCCGTCCCGCGTGGCGGACGCTGCCCGCCGTCCTGCTCAGGGCGTTGGCCGTGCTGGCCCTGCTGGTCAGCGGCGTCCTGACCCTGACGGCCGCCGAGCGGGTCGCGCGGGCCATCGGGCGGGGCACGGGGACGGACCATCAGGCCGCTCTCGTGTGGGCCGGGTTGAAGTGGCCGCTGTTGCTGCTCGTGGTCGTCGCCCTGGTGCTGCTGCTCTTCCGGTCCGGGCCGCCCGAGGGGCGCGGCGTGCGGAAGACCGTGGCCGGCGGGGCCCTGGCGGTGCTGCTCTGGCTGCTCGCGTCGCTGGGGTTCGCGTTCTACGCGGCGCATGTGGCGACGTACGACCGCCTGTACGGCTCCCTCGCGGGTGTGGTCGCGTTCCTCGTCTGGCTGTGGGTCTCGCACGTGGTGCTTCTCGCCGGTGCGCAGTTCAACGCGGAGCTGGACCGGGACCGGGAGCGGCGCCCGCAGACGCCCGACCCTTGCGCCGAGGCCGCGTAAGCCGCCCTCCGCTCCCCCGCGGCTCGTCGGCCCCTCGACGTTCTCGTACGTCTCCTCCGCGCCACGCAGCGCCCGTAGGCCCCGGCTGTCCGTGGGCGGAACAGGGGCGTTGTCAGTGGTGCGCTGTAGCTTCGGATGCGTTCGAGAGGTTGTGCGAGAGAGGGGAATTCGTGGCGAACGAGCGTGCGTTGAGGGTCGTCCTCGTCGATGTGAACGAGGAGGTGGTGGCGGCCTGGCGGTCCGCGTTCGCGGACACGCCCGAGGTGGAGATCCGGCGGGGCTCCCTTCTCGACGTGGACGTCGACGCATGGGTCTCCCCCACGAACGCGCGCGGTCGGATGGACGGTGGCGTCGACGCCCTCGTCAAGCGGCGCCTCGGGGCGGGCATCCAGGTGCGGGTGCAGCGGGCGATCCGGGACCGGTTCGGGGGGAGCCTGCCGATCGGCAGCGCGGTATGCGTGCCGTCCGGGGCGTCCGTGCCGCGCTTCCTGATCTCGACTCCCACGATGCGCGAGTCGTCGCAGAACGTCAGCGAGACCGTGAACGTGGCGCTGGCGTGTGCGGCCGCGTTCCAGGCCGTGCACCTGCAGAACCGGGTGAAGCCCGGCAGCATCCGGTCGGTGGCGCTCGTGGGGATGGGCGCGCGGACGGGGCGGGTCCCCGCGGGGGTGTGCGCCAATCTGATGTGGACGGGCTACACCCTGTTCCACGACCACGGGTTCGCGGACTACGACGAGCTGCGCGCCGCGGTGCTGGGCCAGCTCGACGACATCGAGGGAGCGGGGTCCGCGCGGCGGGTCCGGATCAACGTGCCGCAGCGGCCTTCCTTTCGTCGCTGACACGAGCCTGCCGCAGGCCGGCCCCGCCCAGGGGGCGGACGCAGGTGACGGCCCTGTCCCATCCGAACCACTTTCCGGGGGAGTCCACATGAGCGATGCGGGTGCTGCGAAGCCGGGCGGGGCAGGGGCCTCGGCCGGGGACCCGTTGGGGCTGGCCGAGCTGTTCACCGGTGGTGGGGAGCCGTGGCTGCCGCTGCTGGCGCCGGTGATCGAGGCGCAGGCGGGGGCCGCCGGGTTCATCGGGCCCCAGCGCAGCCCGGAGGTGGTTCCGGTGCGGGAGTTGACCTTCCAGGCGCTGAAGCCGCATCCGCCCGAGAAGTGGAAGGTGGTCGTCTTCGGGCAGAACCCGTATCCGCGGCCGGAGAGCGCGACCGGCATCGCGATGTTCGACAACACCTTCAACGACTGGAAGGACAGCCAGTTCGGCCGGGTGGTCAGCATCCGCTGCCTCATCAAGGCCGCCGCGATGTGGAAGCACGGCATCGTCAAGAAGACCCCGATCGCCGATGTGCGGGCCCTGTTGCGGAAGGAGGACACGGTTCAGCCGCCCGAGTGGTTCCAGGCGATGCTCACCCAGGGTGTACTGCTCCTGAACGCGTCCCTGACCGCCAGCGCGGACGGGGCGGTGCCCACCCAGCGCCACACCTCCTTCTGGCGGCCCGTGGCCGAGCAGATCGTCGAGGAGATCCTGCGGGCGAAGCAGGACGCCGAGGAGGAGGACCGGGGTGTGGTCTTCGCCTGGTGGGGGGCGCACGCCCGGAGCCTGAAGAGGGTCGTCCAGCGGCTGGAGAAGAAGTACCCGGGGGTCGAGGTCCGCCACGTCGACCACGCCAATCCCGCGGCGCAGGGGGACATCTTCTGCGAGGGAGACCACTTCGCTCAGGTGAACGACGCCCTGGCCGCGGTGGGGGCCGAGCCGGTCGACTGGCTGCCCCGGAAGGGCTGGGACGAGGGGACGGCGGGCGCCGACGGGGCGAAGGGCGGGGCGGTCGCCGAGCGGATGGGGGCGTTCATCGCGTCGACGATGGAGCTCCACCAGCTCTATCTGGAACGGCTCACGAGCGTCAAGGACGAGGGCCTCGTCCTGCCGCCGATCACGGGGGTGTTCGACACGCCCCTGATGGACTTCGCGAAGGCCCTCGAACCGGTGTCGCACGTCCTGGCGAACCTGGATCCGCACATCGAGCGGTCGAGGCGGTTCGGTGAGACCGCCCTCGTGGCAGGGGGCGCGGAGGCGGCGGACGGGTCCGCCTTGTCCGCCGACGCGATCTCGGCGCTGTACCTGTACACGTGCGAGTCGGCGTTCTACCGCGAGATTAACGCAGTGCTGCGTTCCCCGGACCGGCAGCGGCTGGAGCCGTACCTCCCCTATCTGCGCCTGCTGTGCTCCGCGATGGAGGCGTTGCCGGCGCACACGCGGCCACTGTGGCGAGGAGTGGCGTTGGACCTGCGGTCGCAGTATCCGCTGGGCAGGACGGTGACGTGGTGGGGCGTGTCGTCGTGCACGTCGGAGTTGAGCGTGGCCCGGGCGTTCCTCGGGAGCCGCGGCAAACGGACCCTGTTCGAGGTGACGCCGGCGCGGGCGGTCGGCATCCGGAGGTTCTCCGCGTTCACGGGCGAGGAGGAGTACATCCTCGCGCCGGGGACCCGGCTTCAGGTGACGGAGGTGAAGGCGGAACGCGGAGGGCTGTGCACCGTGCGTCTTACGGAGCTGGAAGGGCAGGGCCTGCTGTCCTGAGGGGGTCTCCCCCCTCGGCCCCGCTCGGGGGGCGACGTCAGTCGGCAACCGGGCGGGGCGTCAGGGGGGTGCCGCATCTGCTGCAGAATTGCGCGTCCGCCTCTATCGCGTGGCGACGGCACTGGCCGCACACCAGGTGCATGGTGCAGTGCTCCGTGAGCGGTTCGGAACGGGGGGGCCTCCCGATGGTCATCCCCGCACGTCTGCGGTGGGCGGTGAGGTAGACCAGCCCCTTGGGGCCGGCCCGCAGTGCCCGGGCCGCGCCCCGCGGCACGTGCCGGAAGGCACCGGGCACGATCTCGTGCTCCGTACCGTCCACGGTGAGGGAGCCTCCGCCGGCGACGGCGAGGAGGAGGACGTCGACCTCGGCCTCGGTGTGAGCGGCGACGTCCGTGCCCGGCAGGAGACGTACCAGGTTGGCGTCCAACTGCCGCCCGGCCGCGCCCAGCCGCCACAAAGCGCCGCTCTGCCCGTCCGGAGCCGCCGCGATCAGCTCCCCGACCGTGGCAGCCACGGCCTCCTTCTCGCCCACCTCGACCTCTCCCCGTCCCACATCAGCTCTACCGACCCGCCCCATCTTCGCATCGACCGGCCGTGGTCCCTTCGCAGCCGGGAATCCCGCGCGCGCTCCAGGCCCTGCGGGCGGCCCCGTCAGGCCGTCGAACCGAGTCGGTCCAGTTCACCGCCGATCGCATCCCGCAGGACGGCGTGCCGCGGTCCGAGCCGGGTCGCCTCGTCCTTCCAGCGGTCGCGCGGATACAGCCACACCGGCATGCACGCCAGCTCGGCCGGCTCCCATGCGAACCGCGGCCAGACATATGCGTGCAAGAAGGGGTCCGTGTTGCCGAGGATTTCCAGGTTGACGCGGCGGAAGTCTCGGTCCAGCCGGCGGCAGGCTCGCTCGACAGCTTCACCGAGTCGGTCCATGTCGGAGAGGAACGACAGCCGGCGGGGCCTCGGCAGGTCGGAGAGTCGTTGGACGCCCGGGTCGTCCGCCAGGAGGACGGAGTAGCCGGGGAGGAACTGGACGTCGCCGATCACCGCGAAGCCGGACTCGAGTCGCCGGAGCACGGTCGGGTTCTCGCCGCGCAGCGCGGAGCCGATCCGGTCCGTGCGCCAGTCCACCGTCATGGCGCGAGGCTACCCGCCCGTGATGAGGACGGAAGGCCGTCTCCTACGTACCCTGGCGGCATGCGCATGCGGCCCACATTGAGCTGGAGCTCCACCGAGGACCTGCCGCCGGGCACCACGGACCTGGCGCCGGTCGCCGGGGTCCTGGAGGGTGGCGGGGTGCTGGTGCTCAGCGGGGCCGGGATCTCCACCGAGTCGGGCATTCCCGACTACCGGGGTGTGGGCGGGAGCCTGAGCCGGCACACGCCGATGACCTACCAGGACTTCACCGCCGGCGACCAGGCCCGGCGCAGGTACTGGGCGCGCAGCCACCTCGGCTGGCGGACGTTCCGGCGCGCCCGACCGAATGCCGGGCACCGGGCCGTTGCCGCGTTCGGACGGCACGGGCTGCTTTCGGGGCTGATCACGCAGAACGTGGACGGTCTGCACCAGGCGGCCGGCAGTGACGGTGTCGTGGAGCTCCACGGGGGCCTGGACCGGGTCGTCTGCCTGTCCTGCGGCGCCCTGAGTCCGCGCCGTGAACTCGCCCGGCGGCTGGCGGAGGCCAATGCGGGCTTCCGGCCGGTCGCTGCCGGGATCAACCCCGACGGGGACGCCGACCTCACCGACGAGCAGGTCGGAGACTTCCAGGTGGTGCCCTGCGCGGCCTGTGGAGGCATCCTCAAACCGGACGTCGTGTTCTTCGGCGAGGCCGTGCCGCCCGCACGCGTCGAGCACTGCCGCGAGCTGGTGCGTCAGGCGGCCGCCCTCCTGGTGCTGGGATCCTCGCTGACCGTCATGTCCGGTCTCCGTTTCGTCCGCCAGGCGGCCGAGGCGGGCAAGCCGGTCATGATCGTCAACCGGGATCCCACGCGAGGCGACCGGCATGCCGCCGCGCGGGTCGCGCTCCCCCTGGGGGCGGCCCTGACCGCCGTGGCCGAGGGGCTGGGTGTCGCCGTCGACGGCGAGACAGCGGCTCCGGACTGACCGCACGTACCGCGTCGGTGGCGCGGCGCGCGAACGGCGGGCAGGGCAGGCTAGGCCCGGCAAGGGGCCGGAGGCTTCGATCCGGGGGAAGGTGCGGCGTCGCGTCAGCCGGTCGGCTCCTGCGGGGCGGGCGTGCCCGGGCCGGCGGCCGGCCGGCCGTCGCTGCCCTCTTCGCCTCCGCGCTTCTTCTCGTCCTGCTCCTTGGAGCCGTCCTCGCCGTCCTCGCCGGACTTCCCCGTCCCCGGGATCCGGATCTCCGGGGCGCTGGGACCTGCCGCGGGCAGGTCGGGCGTGACGGCGTCATCGCTCACCGGAACTCGGTCCGGCAGCTCCGGCTCAGGGGCACCCTGCATCATCGACTCCTCACTCGAGTCTCGCGTCCACACGTCGTACACAGCATCGAGTGCCCCACCCCTCGGCCGTCACACACCGCTGCCCCGACCGGAACCGATCACCCCGGGCGGCCCCAGCCGTCGACCACAACCGGAAGGCCCCCGGCGGCGTCCTTCCCTCCGAGTCGTCTCCGGCCGTCCGGTACGGAGGAGCGCCATCGTCCTGGAGGGGCATCATCGCCACGCACACGCCCGAGAATCCGATCGCACCCTCCGGCCGGGCCGCCGGGCTGGCCAGGATCCTGCTGGGCGGGGTGGCCGGAGCGCTGCTGACCGGCGCGTTCCTGACCGTGCTGTGGTGGCCGCAGAGCGACGTGGTCTACCGGAGCACGGCACCCTCATCCGTGGCCTACGCCGATCGGTCCCCGCACTTTCTGGGGTTGGTGCACGAGCACACGCCGTCCGGGCGGCACTCCTACCGACTGATCATCGGCCGTGACCCCAGCCTTTCCTACGGACACTGGCTGGACGTCGACGCCGCCCTGGGCGCCGAGGGGATCCACTCCACCACGTGGACGGAGTCGGGGGTCCGCGTCCTGTTCCGTACCGACCACGAGGTATTCGTCCCGGCCCGGAGTTTCACGTTCGGCAGGTGATCGCGTAGGGCAGGCCGAGGCGCGCACAGGCGCTCCGGATCGTCTCGGCGGACGCGGGGGCCTCAGCGGACGCGGGGGTCTCAGCGGACGCGGCGGATGCGGATCGGGCCGCGGGCCTGGGTCGGCTCGACCGGCCGGCCGCCCTGAGTGATCTCGACCTCCCCTGCCGCGACGAGGTGCCGGGCCGCGCGGCGGGCGGGCTCCATCAGGGAGCGCCAGCCGTCGTCGTCTCCTTCGTACGCCGCCCGCGCCGCGTCGGAGGGGCAGATCGTCGCCGTCGGACCGCGCCGCTCCAGCAGCTCCAGGATGGTTCGTTCCAGGCGCCGGTTCGTCTGCCGTTCGCTGTCCCTCACTCGGCCAGTGTCCCACCGGCAGTCGACCGGTGCCCCGCGGGCACGTGTGCCGTCGGTGGCGACGGGGCCGGGCCGACCAGAAGCCTCGGTACCCCGCCGGTCCTCGCCCGCCCTGCCGCTCGGAGCCGTGACGCAAGGGGTCTGTGCGTCGCGTGAGGGCTGCTGTTGCGGCAGCCGCTGTTCCGAGCCAAAGAAGGGGCCGGCCGAAGGGCCATTGTTGGCCGGGCTCCCCCCTGTCCTTCGGCGGCGCGGCTTCTAGCATTCGACCACCCCCGCCCGCACCGGTGGGGAGCACCGGAGACGCACATGGCATGTCCATGATGCTTCAACCGTTGTCGGTTGCACCACCCCCGCGCCTCGCGCCGCTCCACCGAACCCCCGATCCACCGATCCACCGATCCACCGATTCACCGATCCACCGCACCAGGTCCGTGACGGCCGCCCGCCTCCGTGGCGCGCCGCACCCCCCGCCCCGCGGCCGGACGCATCCGTGCGCCCGCACCCGCCCGGCACCGAAGCACTGGATGGGAGAACCATGAGAGCCCCCCTGCTGGTCAGCGGAGCGATCGCCGCTCTGTTCGCCTCCGCGCTGCCCGCGCAGGCCGGCCCGTCGTCCATCGTCGACCCGCCGCCGGACCGGATCGTCATCGACATCGCGACCGTGAACGGCTCCGGCTGTCCCCTGGGCACCGCGGCCATCGCCGTCTCCGAGGACAACACCGCCTTCACCGTCACCTACAGCGAGTACATGGCGCAGGTGGGCGGGGGCTCCTCCCCCACGGCGGCCCGCAGGAACTGCCAGCTCAACCTCCTGGTCCACGTGCCGCAAGGGTTCACGTACGCGATCGCCAGCGCCGACTACCGCGGCTACGCGTCGCTCCGCCCCGGCGCGAGCAGCACCGAGAAGGCGTCGTACTACTTCCAGGGCTCGCCGAGTACCGCGTCCCGGACGCACACCTTCCGGGGACCGTACGAGGACAACTGGCAGGCCACCGACGACACCGACTGGGCTCAGCTCGTGTGGGCGCCCTGCGGTGTGCAGCGCAACTTCAACATCAACACCGAACTCCGGGTGAGCGCCGGCACGTCGAACCCGGCTTCCACCAGCTACATGACCATGGACTCCACCGACGGTGACATCAACACCGTCTACCACCTCGCCTGGAAGGAGTGCCCCGAGAACTGACCTCCTGAACCGACCCCCTGCCGCCCCGACCGGGCTCCCCCTTCCCGGTCGGGGCTTCGCCTTGCCCTTCGGGGCTCCGTCTCCTCCGCCGAAGCTCCGCTCGCCCGACGAGCGCCGGGTACGGCTCCGAGGTCGAGCGCGGCCGTGGGCACATCATCCGGCGACGACGGGGCATCGAGAACTCCATGACGACGGGGTGTGGGACGGCCGGGAGAGCGACATGGCTCGTCGTTCTGGTGCCCGTGCAAGTGGCCTTGCTGGCGGGTCTGGGACTCGCCGTGACCTCCGAGGGGGTGGGCGACCGGCTGCCCTCCGCGGAGGAACGGATCGTTCACGCGATGGTCGCCTCTCGCGGAGCGGGGGCGGACACGGTCTCGGACTGGCTGTCGACGCTGGCCCGTACGGAGACCGTCGTCGGCCTGACGCTGGTCCTCGTCGCCGCGCTTCTGCTGCTGTCCGGCGGGCGGCGGTGGAGGGAGGCGCTGTTCCTCGGCGCGGCGGTCGCCGGCCAGTCGGCGGTCTTCCTCGTGGTCACCGCGTGCGTGGAGCGGCCGCGTCCGGATGTCCCCCATCTGGACATGGCGCCGCCGACGTCGAGCTTCCCCTCAGGACATGTCGGCGCGTCCGTCGCGCTGTACGGCGGGCTGTTCGTGCTGGCGCTGACCCGCGGCCGCGGCCCGTGGCGCTACGCCTCGGTGGTCCTGCTGCTGATTCCCGCGGCCGTGGGCCTTTCGCGGATCCACCGGGGCATGCACTACCCCACCGACGTGGTGGGCGGCCTGCTCAACGGCGGCCTCACCCTCCTCGTGGCGTACGCCGTGCTCCTCGCGGCCCGCCGCCCGTTCGAGGTTCGCGCGCCACGTCCCCTCGCGCCGCCGCCGCACGCCTACACATCCCGCCCGCCCGGGCCCCAGCAGGAAGGACGATGATGGGCACCGCCACCCGCGTACCCCAGAGGCGTGACGTCCTCGGAGAGGAACTGTCCGGCGACGAGGCGTGGACCGCCCTGCGCCGGTACGGAAGGTGGAGCCTGGCACGGGACTCGTTCATACGCTTCCGCTATGCCGACGGCTTCAGCCACTCGCGCGCCCTGGCGCTGCAGACGGTCCTCTCCCTCGTGCCGCTCGCCATCGCGGCCATCGGCCTGTCGGGCGCTCTCCACACGGAGGGCATCGGACGGGTCGCCGAACTGACGATCCGCCGGATCACCAGCGGCCCCAGCCAGCAGATGGTCGACGAGGCGTTGCGGCTGAGCCGGCAACACGCGGGCGACGGCGGGCAGGCGGCCCTCTGGCTCGGCCTGCTGTTCTCGCTGTCCAACGTCACCACGAGTCTGTGCCAGGTCGAGCGCGGCGCCAACCGCATCTACGGCACCGAGCGGGACCGCCCCTTTCTGCACAAGTACCTCCGGGGCGCGCTGATGGCCGTCCTCGCGGGCCTGCCCCTGGGGTTGAGCTTCCTCCTCACGGTCCTCGGCTCGCACCTCACCCAGGCGTTCGCGGAGGTCTACCACCTCGGGCCGGGCGCCATCCAGGCCTGGGAGGCCCTGCGCTGGCCGGCCGGAGTCCTGCTGGCCGTGCTGGCCACCAGCGCCATCTTCCGGCTCTCCCCCCGCCGCGACCAGCCCGGCTACACCTGGCTCGCCTTCGGCGCCGTCCTCTATCTGGTGCTCTGGAACGCGGCGACCTGGGGCTTGAGCCTCTACGTCAGCGCCAGCAGCTCCTTCACGAGCGTGTACGGGCCCCTCAGCGCCATCATGGCGCTGTTGCTGTGGTCCTACCTCACCTCCCTGGCCCTCTTCATCGGCGTGGCGTTCGCCGCGCAGTTGGAAGCCGTACGGGCGGGAGTGCCGGAGCCGGCCCAGCCGGACCCCGGAGTCTGACCCGTCCTCGTCCGGCCCGGGTCCTCCGCGTGCCTGGCGCGCAGGGCCCGGGGCGTCCCCGCACTCCCGGTAGAGTCCCGGCGAGATGGCGGCGCGCGGACGGCTCGGGGGGGACACATGGGGAACGTCGGCCGGCCGGGGCGGCGGGGCTTCCTCGCGCTGGCAGGCGTCTCGGTACTCGTCCCGTCGTTCGCCGCGACCGCCTGCACCTCGCCGACGGGCCGGGCGGGGGCCGACCACGGGGGCAGGGCCGGAGACGGGCCGCGCGACGGGAGCGGGAGCGGTGCGCCGCCGGACCCTCTGCGGGTGCGGACCGACACCGGGCCCCTGCACAAGCGGTTCGTCGCGCTGGGTCGGCTGACCGACGCCCACTGGCTCGGCTACGACATCGACACGGTGGGGCAGCGCGAGACGATCCCGAGCCCGGACGCGCGGATCCGGGTGGTCGGGGTGGCACGGCCGGTGCGGGGCGCGGCGGAGATCGTGCGCTCCGTGCCGCCGGCCGAACGGTTCGCTCCGGCGGCGCTGCCCGCCGACCTGCCGGACCCCCTCGTGCCGTATCTGCCGACGCGATCGGGCTGGCAGGCCAGTACGGCGTACGACCTCCGGGTCCTCGCGCCGGCCTCGGCGGCATCGGGGACGGGGACGGGGCCGGGGGCGGGGGCGGGGTCCCCGGGCGGTGAGCGGGCGAGCGGGCGCTTCCTCCTGCACGTGGAGCTGGACCTGGTCTGGTTCGACACGCTGTTCCTGGTGACCTGACCGGCGCGTATCAGGGCCGCCCGGGCCTCCGTCGTAGGCTGAACGCCGCGCGCGAGGAAGAGGAGGACAGGGTGGCTGGGACGACGCCGGTCGAGGCGACCGTGGACGGGGTGATGGCCGAGCTGGCCGAGCTGGAGGACCCGAAGGCCCGAGCGGTCAACGAGAAGCACGGTGACGACCACGGTGTGAACCTCGGCAGGCTGCGGGCGCTCGCGAAACGGCTCAGGACGCAGCAGGACCTCGCGCGCGGGCTGTGGGTGACGGGTGACACCGCGGCGAGGCTGCTGGCCACCCTGATCTGCCGCCCGAAGGCCTTCGAGCGGGACGAGCTGGACTCCATGCTGCGCGAGGCGCGCACCCCCAAGGTGCACGACTGGCTGGTGAACTACGTGGTGAAGAAGAATCCGCACGCCGAAGAGCTCCGCCTGACCTGGACCGATGATCCGGATCCCGTGGTCGCGAGCGCCGGGTGGGCGCTCACCACGGAGCGGGTCGCGAAGAAGCCGGAGGGTCTCGACCTGCCCGCGCTGCTCGACGTCATCGAGGCGGAGATGAAGGACGCCCCGGACCGTCTGCAGTGGGCGATGAACCACTGCCTGGCCCGGATCGGGATCGACCACGCGGAGCTCCGCCCCCGTGCGCTCGCCATCGGCGAACGCCTGGAGGTGCTGAAGGATTACCCCACATCGCCGGGCTGTACGTCCCCGTTCGCGCCGGTCTGGATCACGGAGATGGTGCGCAGGCAGCAGGGGGCGTGACGGCTCCGCTGCGGCGGGCGCCCGGGCGGCGGCCCCTCGTTCGCCGTGGCCCGGGTCAAGGTCGGCATCCACCCCCGCGGGGACGGAAGGCGCACTACAGTGCGGTCATGTTCAAGTCAGGGGTGGGGTTCCTCGCGTTGTTCGGTGTCGGCTGGTGGCTGCTGGGGACGAGCGCCTTCGACGGGTGGGTCCGCCCCGTGTCGATCGTCGTCGGGTGCTTACTCGCGCTCGGCCTGATGCTGGCCGCGAAGCGGTTCCTGCCGGCGTCGGCGGGAGGCCTCTTCCCGGCCGAGCAACGGCGGCGGTTCAACCGGATCAACGCCGTGCAGTGGCTGCTCATCATCGCCGTCGCCGTCGTGTGCGGCGTCAGCGGTACCCCGGTGCTGATCCCACCGCTGGTCGCGCTCGTCGTCGGCCTGCACTTCCTCCCTCTCGCGGTGGTCTTCGAGCAGCCGCGGCTGCGCGTACCCGCCGCGCTCCTGATCCTGGCGGCGGCGGCCGGTCTCGCCGTGTGGGCGACCGGAGGACCGGACGAGACCGTGCGCCTCGTGGTCGGTGTCGCCGCCGCGCTCTCCCTGTGGGCCACGGCCGCCTGGACGGTCGCCGGCGCGGCGCCCGCTCCTCGGGCGGCGACACCGACGCCGTAGGTCGTGTCCGGGGTACGTCCGTGGGACCAGGGCGCGTCCGCCCAGGTGCGGCCGTCGAACGCAGGTGCCTCACCGTCCGGCTTCGGACACTCCCTCAATGCCCCGACTGCAGGAGCGTCATGAGCGCGCGGGCGGCGGGGCTCGTGGCCTGTACGGGTGGCAGAAGAGCCACGGTCTCGTAGACCGCCTCGTCCGCGCCCTTCACGGGGAGGGCGGCCAGGGCCTCGCGCTTGCGCCGGAAGTGGCGCGGAACGGCGGCGACCCCCAGGTTCTCGTCCACCAGGTCCAGCAGGCTGTGGACGTCGTTCACCTCCAGGGCGACCGTGCGCACGACCCCCGCGGCGGCGAACGCGGCGTCCGTGGCCCGCCGCGGCCCCCAGTCGGGGTGGAAGTCGACGAAGACCTCGTCGGCGAGGTCCTCGGGCGCGACCTGGCCGGCCGTCGCGAGCGGGTGCTCGGGATGGCACAGCAGCGACATCGGTTCGGCCGCGAGCGGCACCGAGCGCAGGCGGTCGGAGTCGGCCCGCGTGCGGTAGGCGAACGCGAGGTCGAGACGTCCGGCGGCGACCTCCTCCGCCAGGTCGAGGGAGCCCGACTGGCGCAGCCGTATCTCCACGTCCGGGTGGCGGCGCCGGAAGGCGGCCAGCAGCCCCGCCGCGTACACGCCGGCGATGCACTGCTCCGTGCCCAGCGCGAGCGTGCCGCGCAGCACGCCCTGCACCGCCGCCACCGCCTCGTGGGCGGCCCGCACCTGCGCCAGGATCCGCTCCGCCTCGCCCAGCAGGGCCCGCCCGGCCTCGGTCAGCGTCACCCGGCGGGTCGTCCGCACGAACAGCGGCGCCTGCAGTTCGCGCTCCAGCGCCCGGATCGACGCCGACAGGCCCGACTGGGAGACCATGAGCCGATCGGCGGCCCGGGTGAAGTGCCGGTCCTCGGCGACGGCGACGAAGTGCTGGAGGTGGCGCAGTTCCATGATTGAGCAGCGTATCCGCTGAATCCCATCGGATTCTTCTGTTGGACCGATGGGCGCGGATGAGGGCAGATTGGGTGTGGCCCCTCCCGGGGATCCCGGGCGCCGGGATCCCGGATCGCACCCCTCTCGCCATGGAGTCGCGTTGTACACCGCACACACCGACCGCTATGCCGCCATGCCCTACCGGCGCGCCGGCCGCAGTGGCCTGAAGCTGCCCGCCCTGTCGCTGGGGCTCTGGCACAACTTCGGCCCGGACCGTACGGCCGAGACCCAGCGCTCGATCCTGCGCCGCGCCTTCGACCTCGGGATCACCCACTTCGACCTGGCGAACAACTACGGTCCGCCGCCCGGCTCCGCCGAGTCCGCCCTCGGCGGCTTCCTGAAGACGGACTTCGCGCCGTACCGGGACGAACTGATCATCTCGACGAAGGCCGGGTACCTCATGTGGCCGGGTCCGTACGGCGAGTGGGGCTCGCGCAAGTCCGTGCTGTCGTCGCTGGACCAGAGCCTGCGGCGGCTCGGGCTGGACTACGTCGACGTCTTCTACTCGCACCGCTTCGACCCGGAGACTCCCCTGGAGGAGACGATGGGCGCCCTGCACTCCGCGGTGCGGCAGGGCAAGGCGCTGTACGTCGGCGTCTCCAACTACTCGGCCGAGCAGACCCGTGAGGCCGCCCGCATCCTCGGCGAGCTGGGCACCCCGCTGCTCATCCACCAGCCCCGCTACTCGATGCTCGACCGACGCCCCGAGGACGAGGGCCTGCTGGACGCGCTCGACGAGCTGCAGGTCGGCTCCATCGCGTACTCGCCGCTGGAGCAGGGGCTGCTCACCGGGCGGTACCTGGACGGCATCCCCGAGGACTCGCGGGCGGCGAGCGACAGTCCGTTCCTGAACCGGGACGTCCTCACGGCGGATCTGGTGGCGCGCCTGCGCGCGCTGCACGACGTCGCCGAGTCCCGGGGCCAGAGCCTCGCCCAGCTCGCCCTCGCCTGGGTGCTGCGCGGCGGCCGGGTGACGTCGGCCCTGATCGGCGCGAGCAGCGCCCGTCAGCTGGAGGACAGTGTGGCCGCGATCGGCAACCTCGACTTCGATCCGGAGGAGCTGGCCCACATAGACAAGCTGGCCCGTCCGTGAGCCGGGAGTGAGGGCGCGGGAGTCCGGCGGTACCCGTGCCGGCGCCCGGGCGGGGCGCCGGGGCGGGGGTTACGCCGCGGGGGCGGGCGGCCGCGGCCGGTCGGCGGCCCGCATCAGCAGGTGCCCGCGGCGGAACCGCTCCTCCTCGCCGGGCTCGCGCAGCATCCGGCCGATCTCGACGAACCCGGCCTCGCGGGCGAGGGCGGCGAGATCGTCGATCGGCCAGCGGTAGGCCGTCGTCACCTTGTGGTCGAACGCCTCCACCGGCCCTCCCTCGGACTCGAAGAAGCCGAGCAGGAGGGTGCCCCGGGGAGCCAGGACCCGGCTGAACTCGGCGAAGTACGCGGGGAGTTCCGACGGCGGCGTGTGGATGACCGAGTACCAGGAGACGATGCCGCCCAGTGCGCCGTCGGCCAGGTCCAGGGCGTCCATGGAACCGAGGTCGAAGCGCAGGTCGGGGTGGGCCGCGCGGGCGAGGTCGATCATCACCGGCGACAGGTCGATGCCGCGGACGTCCAGGCCCAGGTCCCGAAGGTGGGCCGTCACGTATCCGGGGCCGCACCCAAGCTCGGCGACGGGCCCCGCGCCCGTGGCGCGGGTGAGATCGGCGAAGGCGGCGATCACGGCGCGGTCCAGCGGGAGAGCGTCGAGCGCCTCGCGCGCGAGGTCGGCGTAGAGAACGGCCATGGCGTCGTAGGCATCCGCGGTGACGCGGAGGTGCGCGTGGGTGTCGGTCACGGGGAAGAGCCTAGGTGTGGCACCCGGCCACCCTCCACCCCCTCTGCTTCGGCCCGCACACCGCCCCGTCCGTCACCTGCCGGCGTGCGGGTGCGGGACGGAGCCGTCGGTTCCCGTGCTCACCGCCGCGTCGAGGAGGGGTCCGAGCTCCTCGGCGACGGTCGTCAGCGCGCGGACGTCCCGCTCCGCACGGGCGATGAGGATCGCCCCCTCCAGCGTGCTGATCATCAGCGTGGCGAGTGGCCGGGCCCTGGCCTCGGGCACGCCCATGCCCGCCAGGGCGTCGGCCACGGCGGCGTTCCAGGTGCGGAAGGCGGCGGTCGCCGCCTCGCGCGTGGAGGCGGTGGACTGCGCGAGATCGACGGTGGCCGCCGCCACCGGGCAGCCGCCGCCGTAGCCGATCGCCTCGTACTCGTCGGTCCACTGGCGCAGCATCGCCGTGAACAGACCGCTGGGGGTCGGCTCCGGCAGTGCGGCGAGGAAGCGGGCCACGCGCCCGGCGGCGTAGCGGCCCGCCCAGTCCACCGCCTCGTTGACGAGCTGTTCCTTGCCGCCGGGGAAGTAGTGCTGGAGTGACCCGCGGGGCGCCTCGGCGTGGGCGGCGACATCGCGCATCCCGGTGGAGGCGGCGCCGTCCCGCCGGATGAGCTGTGCCGCGCTGAAGACCATGCGCTCCCGCGGGCCCCGTTCGGGCGCTGCCATGTCGTGTCTCCCTGCCGTCTCGGGCCGGGTCGTACCGGCGGCCCCCTCCCCCACGAGCGGGAAACCCATCCTATGACAGCGGTCATAGGTGCGCCTATTATGACCACTGTCATAGTCGGGCGTTCCGGGGCCCGGTCTCGTCCCGAGAAGACGGAGGTGCCCGATGTACGTCGGATTCCTGGGCCTCGGAGTCATGGGGCAGCCCATGGCCCTCAACCTGGCCCGTGCCCGTACGCCCCTCGTCGTCTGGAACCGGAGCCCCGCCCGGTGCGCACCCCTGCGCGCCCTCGGGGCCGAGGTCGCGGCGAGCCCGGCCGAGGTCTTCGACCGTGCCGGTGTCGTGGTCGTGATGCTGGCCGACGAGGACGCCATGCACTCCGTCCTGGGTCGCGGCACGCCGGACTTCGCCGCCCACGTCGCCGGGAACACCGTCGTCCACATGGGGACGACCTCGCCGGAGTACGCGCGGGGGCTGGCAGGCGAGATCCGGGCCGCGGGGGGCCGTTACGTGGAGGCGCCGGTCTCGGGCTCCCGCGTTCCGGCGGAGCAGGGGCAGTTGGTGGCGATGGTGGCCGGCGACGACCAGGCCGTCGAGCCGGTTCGTCCGCTGCTCGCCCTCATGTGCCGCGAGACCTTCCGCTGTGGCACCGGGCCGGGCGACGCCCTGCTCATGAAGCTCTCGGTCAATCTGTTCCTGATCACCCTCGTCACCGGCCTGACCGAGGCGTTCCACTTCGCCGACCGGCACGGGCTCGACCGGCGCCTGTTCCTGGAGGTGGTGGAGGCCGGGCCGATGGCCAGTGCGGTCGCCCGCATGAAGGCGCCGAAGCTGCTGGCCCGGGACTTCGCCGTCCAGGCGGCGGCAGCGGACGTCCTGAAGAACAACCGGCTGGTCGCGGGGGCCGCCCGCGCCGCCGGCGTGGCCTCCCCGCTCCTCGACGTCTGCCACGCCCTCTTCGACGAGACGGTGGCCCAGGGGCATGGCGCCGAGGACATGGTGGCCGTGCTCCACGCGCTGGAGGCCCGTACGGACACCGGGCGCCGACCCGCCGGGCGCGAGGGCCCGGACGCCCCCGGAGCCGACGGCCGCGAGGCCCGTACGGACACCGGGCGCCGACCCGTCAGGACGGCATGTTCTGTTCCGCCCACACCACCTTGCCGGTGACCGTGCGGCACGAACCCCACCTGCGGCACAGCATGTTGATGAGCTGAAGCCCTCGCCCGCCCTCGTCGCTGACGTCCGCGTGCTGGATCTGGGGCAGGTCGGGGCCGGTGTCGGAGACCTCCACGACGAGGCGTTCGCCGCGCAGCAACCGCAGTTCGCCGGGGCCGTTGCCGTAGCGCAGGGCGTTGCCGACGAGTTCGGAGACGACGAGTTCACAGACGTCGGCCAGCTCCGTCAGGCCCCAGTCGGCGAGTTGACCGGTGACGAGGCTGCGTGCGGCGGAGGCGGCCCGCCCGTCCTGGGGCAGCTCCCACACCCGCAGATCGGAGGGCGGGAACGACATGCCGCGGCCGATGAGGAGCACGGCCTCGTCGAACCGGTCGGCGCCGGCGGGAGCCCCCTCCACCAGGCCGCCCGCCTCCAGCGCCGCCGGCGGGAGGCCTCGCGCCAGTGAGCGCAGACGCTCCAGCTGCTCCTCCAGGCCCGCGTCCCTCGACTTGACGAGGCCGTCGGTGTACATGACCAGATGGCCGCCCTCCGGGACCCGCAGCCGCAGCGGGTCGTACGGGATCACTCCCGCTCCGAGAGGCGCGCCGGTCGGCACGGGGACGAAGTCGGCCGAGCCCCGCCCGTCGACGAGCAGGGGCGGCAGGTGCCCGGCACTGGCCAGGGTGTACGTGGAGTCGGCGGGGTCGTAGACAGCGCAGAGGCAGGTGGCGACCTGTTCGTCCTCCAGGTCGCGGGTGGCGAGGTCGAGCCGGGCGAGGATCCGTTCGGGGGCCATGTCCAGGGTCATGAGGGTGCGGGCCACCGTGCGCAGACGCCCCATGGTGGCGGCGGCGGGCAGACCGTGCCCCATGACGTCGCCCACCATGAGGGCGGTGCGTCCGCTGGGCAGGGCCATGACGTCGTACCAGTCCCCGCCCACGCCGTGGTGGGCCGAGGACGGCGCGTATTCGGCGTGCACCCGCAGTCCCGGGGTCACCGGCGTCACGCGCGGCAGCAGACTGCGCTGCAACGACACGACGTGCTCGCGCTCGCGTCCGTACAGCCGGGCGTTGTCGATGAAGACGGCGGCGGTGGAGGCGAGTTGTTCCGCCAGGGCCAGGTCGGTGGAGGAGAACGGCGGCGTTCCCGGGCCGCGGACGAAGTCGGCGCTGCCGAGCAGCAGTCCGCGGGCGATCAGGGGCACGGCCAGATAACTGTGCACTCCGGCGGCGCGCATCTTCGCGGCGGCGCTCTCGGTGGGGGCGACGCGGGCGAAGTCGTCGTCGCGGATCCGGCTGACGAGGACCGGCTTGCCCTGCCGCAGGCAGTAGCGGTGGAGCAGGGTCTCGTGCGGGATCTCGGCGTGGACGAAGGTCTCGCCGACCGGTGTCGGCTCCAGGGAGGACAGCTCCTCGATGGCGCACAGGGCCGTGGCCCGCATGGCGGGCAGGCCCGTCCCGGTCCAGCGGGAGCCCTCGTCGCCTCGGAAGACGCTTTCCAGGATGTCCACGGCGGCTCCGTCGGCGAACCGGGGCACGGTGAACTCGGCGAGCTCCTGGGCGGTGCGTTCGAGGTCGAGGGTCGTGCCGATCCGGGACGTGGCCGAATTCAGCCAGGCGAGCCGGCTGCGGGTGGTGATCCGGTCCGGCGGCAGGAGGCCCCTGCTCCGGCGGAACCGGGCGCCGGCCGCGCGGTGCGCCGACGGGTCCCCTCCGGCCGAGCCACGGCCGGTCAGGCGCCGTCTGCCGCTGCCGCCGTTCACTCTTTCGGCCCCCTGACAGGAATGGACGTCATGTGGTGCACAGTCTGCACCGGAAGCCGCCCGATCGCACGTGAAGTCGTACGGTCCGGAGACCGAAAATATGCAGAGGGGGCGCACGGCGTGCCGTGCGTGTCCGCCGGCGGTGCGGGAGGCCGTGTCGCACGGCTCGTGCGTCTTCGGGAAGGGGGCCGCGGGCGTCGCCGCCGGGGGCCGGGGGCCCGGCGTCCGCGGCGCTCGGGCCGGGCGCGCCGAGGCGACCGGGAAGAGGGACGCGGCCCCGCCGGCTCGGGGCAGGCGGGGCCGGGGCGCGGCCCCGTCTCCGGGGGTGAGCTGGAGGACCGCGCACCGCCACCTTGCCACCGACGGCCCGGCTGCGACAGGGTCGTGCACGAAAGAACCTTCGGCATATGCCGGAGCATGTCCGTACACGCCGTGGCCCTGCGTGACCGGCCGCGCCGCCGGCCGGGCGCTCCCCCCTCGGCGGTCCGGCCGAGCAGGTCCCGTCTGTGGGCCGGCTCGGCGGGATCAGCCGATGGTGACCACGTGCGCCCACGCCGGTGGCGTGTCCGGGGTGTAGTCGGGGTTGTCCTCGACCACGCGGGCGGGCCGGGGGAAGAGGCCGACGACGGTGCGGCAGGGCGGTGGCGCCGAAGGCCAGGGGGTCTGGCCGTCCGTCAGGGCGACGATGACGTCCGGGCGGGCCGGGGAGCGCAGGGCCCGGGCGAAGCCGGAGCGCAGGTCCGTCCCGCCGCCGCCGACCAGGTCGATGTTCTCGGCGCGGCACAGCGGGACGGCGACGCCGGCAGCCGCGTCGCAGGAGATCACCGAGACCAGGTCGCGCCGCCCGCCCACCGCCCGGGAGATCGCCGTCACCTCCAGCAGCGCGCTGCCCAGTTCGGCGTCGCTGACCGACCCTGAGGTGTCGATCACGACACAGACCCGGGGCGGTGTACGGCGCAGGCTCGGCAGGATCACCCGGGGAACACCGGCCGAGCGCCGCGAGGGGCGACGGTAGCTGTGGTTCTCACCCACCCCCGGCGCACCCGCCGCCGACCGGATCGCGGCCCCCAGCAACCGCCGCCACGGCTGCGGCGGATGGAACGCCTCCTCCGCCCATCGGCGCCATCCCTCCGGCGCGTCGCCCGGCCGTCCTTTGATCCCCTCCGCGACCCGGAAGCGGACCGCGTCCTGCTGTTGTCTGCTCAGGCCGTGCGCCCCGTCCGGTCCCAGCTCCCACGGCCGGTCCTGGCCGTCCGCGCCGCCGCCGCAGTCCAGCCAGGCCAGGTCCGCGGCGAGCCCGGACATCGACGCGGTGCGCAGGTACTCCTCCATCAGCTGGTCGTCCGGCAACCGCAGCATCGACGGCAGCACCGCCCCGGTGGGCCGGGGCAGACCGTCGCCGTAGATGTCGTCGTTGATCTCGAAGTCGGCGGCGATGTTGCGCCGCAGCCGCTCCCCCGGCCCGTGCTCGTCGTGCTCCTTCGCGTACCGCTCGCTCCGCCCGTGGTGGTCGCGGAGCAGATGGGACACCTCGTGCACCCAGACGCCCGCCAGTTCCTCGACCGGGGTGCACGCCACGAAGGCCGGGGAGACGTAACAGCGCCAGTGGGCGTCCACCGCCATCGTCGGCACCGACCGGTCCTCCACCACGTGCAGGGCGAAGAGCGCGCCGGCCAGATAGGGGCGTACCTTCACCGCGTGCAGCCGGGCGGCCAGCAACTTCTCGCTGTCCAGCGGGAGTCCGGGCGGGGTGGCTCGACCCGAGGGGCCTGACGAATCCGTTCCGCGCGCCTGGTCCGTGCCGCCCGAGGGGCCGGCGGCGCCGGACGCGGCGGGCCGTCCGCCGTAGCCCGCCGGCGGCGGTACGGTGGCCCGCACCGGGCGGGGCGGGGGCGGCGGGGACATCGGCCGCGGGAGCGGGGCGGGGGTCTCGCGGTGCGGCCGCCGCGCGGGCTTCGCCGGCCCCGTCATCGGCGGGTCCCCGGCGCGCGGTCGGCCTCGGCGGCCGCCACGGCCCGGCCCACGGACCGGTCCGCGCGGCGGGCCAGGCCGACGACCCCGGTCAGCCGTTCCACCGCCTCCGGAATCTCCCAGTCGTCGCGCCGCAGCCCGGCGAGCGCCGTCGCCGGTGCGACGAGGAGGTCGGGGGCGCCGGTCTCCAGCGCCCGGACCAGAACCGCCCATCCGGCCTCCCACCGCTGCCGTTCCGGGCGTGCCCCGACGGCGGCCACCACCGCCTCCAGCGTCGCCTGGCGCAGATCGCCGCGCTCGGGCAGGTCGGCGGAGGCCGGGTCGGCCAGCAGCGTCTCCGGGTCGGGCAGGTCCATCCGGTCGAGATGGGCGAGGAGTTCGAGGCCCGGCCCGTCCCCCACCGCTCCGCGCACCAGCAGCGCGAGGACCTCGCGGGAGGCGGCGGCCGCCGTCCCGAAGGCCAGCAGGGTCAGGGCGGCCTCCCAGCTGCGGGGCGAGGGCCAGGCGCCGCCGCGTCGCGTCTCGGTGGTCGGCAGCCGGTGGATCATCGTCGGCCGGGCCTTGAGGAAGCCGCAGACCGCGCGGCGGGCGAAGGCCACCGCCTCCGGCAGCTTCTCCGGCATCAGCCGGGGCAGCTCCGCCCGGGGCCAGACGCCGCCCAGGCCGCGCACCACCACCTCCCGGTCGTGGACCCAGTAGAGGTGCACGAACCGGTTGGCCAGCGGGGGGCTCAGCTCCCAGCCGTCCGCCGCCGACGCGCGGGGGTTCGCGGCGGCCACGATCCGTACGCCCGGCGGGAGTTGCAGCGCACCCACCTTCCGCTCCAGGACCACCCGGAGCAGTGCGGCCTGGACCGCGGGCGTGGCGGTGGAGAGCTCGTCCAGGAAGAGCAGGCCGCGCCCCGCGCGTACGAGTTCGACGGCCCACTGCGGCGGCGCCATCGGCACGCCCTGGACGGCAGGGTCGTCGCCCACGATGGGGAGTCCGGAGAAGTCGGACGGCTCGTGGACGCTGGCGATGACGGTCGTCAGCGGCAGGTCGAGGGAGGTGGCGAGCTGGGTGAGGGCCGCGGTCTTGCCGATGCCCGGTTCGCCCCAGAGCAGGACGGGCAGGTCGGCCGCGACGGCGAGGGTGAGGGCTTCGAGCTGCTCGTCGGGGCGCGGCTCGGTGGTCGTCGTCCGCAGCAGGGACAGGAGGTCGGCGGCGACCCCGAGACGGGACGGGGTCGGGGAGGCGTCCGCCGGGGGGTGGGGGCGCGCCCCGGAGGCGGGCGCCGGGGCGGGGGCCGAGTCGGGCGCGGCGAGGGGGGCGAGGGTGCTGGTGCTGGGCGTCATGGGCATCACCTGGGTGGCTGAGGGGACGGGACGACCCGTCGCGGAAGGCGGAAGGGCATGGGGACGGGCGCGCAGAGGTGCGGCGCGTACAGGGCGGTTCAGGTACAGGGCGGTTCAGGAAGGGGAGCGGGTCATGGGGACAGGCCGGTGCGGGGCCGGGACCGGCTGCTCCGCTTGCGGCGCCAATCGAGAGGCGTGTGGCGGTCGAGCCGGGGACGGTGGCCGGCCGCGGTGCGTCCCGCGTCCGATGCCTGGCCGCTCCCGGCCGAAGCCGTCGCGGCGGCGGGGTGTTCGGCCGGCAGCCCCGAGCGGAAGAGGCCGTGGTCGACGCGGCGGGCCGCGGCCGACATCAGCTCCTCCCGGAGCGGCCCGTCGCGCAGGACCGCGCCGGGCCCGAGCAGGCCCTCGACCACGGCCAGCGCGCCGGCCACGTCGCCGTGGCCGAGCCGTTCCCGTACCGCCGGCAGGGCCTGCGGGTCGCGGTGCACGGCGTCGATAGCCCGCAGGCAGGGCAGCGCCGGACCGCCGAGGGCGACCAGCAGCTCCTCCCGGCGCAGGGTGGTCGGATCATGGTCGATCGCCGACAGCACCCCGTCGCGCAGGGCGATCCGGTGGACCTCGCCCCGGCACTCCACCCGGTGCGGATCACCGGGTTCGGGGGCGAGCCCCGGGATGCCGCCGGGCACGGGTGCGCGGGCGGCGGGTGCCAGTGCCGTCGCGACGAGGGGGTGGAGCCGGTCGACGGCGACCAGCCCGGCGCGTAGCAGCTCCAGGTCGGGCAGGGTCCGGGCCGCCGCCTCCGGCAGCACCGGGAGCGCCGCCGCCTCCCGCGGCGGGAGTGGCTCTCGCGGCGGTCCGCAGACCGGGACATGGCCGGCGTCGGGGGCGACGAGTTCGAGGACGGCGCGTCGTCCCGCTCCGAGGCGTACGACGAAGGCTCCGCGGGGGCGTCCCTCGGCGCGCAACAGCAGCTCCGCCTCGGCGGCCCAACGCGTCACCGCCCACGCCCCGTCGAGGTCACCGGTGAGACCGGGGGGCGGCACCGCGGGCCGAGCGCCGCCGGTGAGGCCGCACCGCCGCGCCAGTTCGCCGGCCTGTCCGGCGTCCCACAGGTGCCGGTGCAGGTCGAGCCGGAACCGCCGGTCGGGGTGCGGGTGCGGGTGGGAGGAGGCGTAGGTGCGCGGAAGACGGCCTGCGGCGGCCTTTCCGGATCCTTCCCAGAGGGTCAGGGAGAGGCGTTGTCCGGCGTCCGCCCAGGCCGGAGGTGTCCGTACGACCAGTTGGAGCGGGTCGTCGGCGGAGCGGTGGTACGCGGCCAGGGCGAGGGTGAGGCCGGGGCGGAGGCGCCCGTCGGGGGCGATCCGGGGCATGTGCCAGCGCAGCAGGTCCGGCGCCAGTCGGCGCAGGTCCGCACGGACGCGGGTGGCGATGTCGGTGCCGTGGCGGATGGCCACGGCGCGCAGATCGAGATCGACGTCGATCCGGGCGGCGGCGCAGGCGCCCGCCCAGTCACCGACCGTACGCCGCGCGGTGGCGGTCTCGATCATGGACGGTGGTACGGCGTACCGGCGTACGCGCGCCCACATGGACAGGCGGGGCGGAAGCTCGTCGGCGAAGTGATGTGCCATCAGCACTCACCTTGCGCGAACGAGTCCCCCCATCGGTACGAGGCGAAGTTCATCATCGCGGGGATCGTAACCCATGATCCCTCGAACCCTCCTGCGGTTTTCGCCGCAGCTCCGGGCGACTCCCACGGGGGCGGTGTGAACCGGCCGTGCCGGGCAACAAGGAAGGTCCGCACAAGGCCCCCGTGGGGCCCCGCAGGAAGGAAGCCTCCATGCTCCCCGACATCTGGTCCTACTCCGAGACCGCGATCCACGCGGCGGACATGAACCTGACCGGCTACCAGGTCGAGGCGACGGACGGCGGTATCGGAAAGGTCGACAAGCACTCCGCGGACGTCGGCAGCTGCCACCTCGTGGTGGACACCGGCCCGTGGATCCTCGGCAAGCAGGTCGTGATCCCGGCGGGCATCGTCACCGCCGTCGACACCGCGACCAGGACCGTCCACGTCAGCCGCACCCGGGAACAGGTCAAGGACGCCCCCGAGTTCGTCCCCGACCCGACCGGGAAGGACGACGACCACCGCATGAAGTTCGCGGACTACTACCTGGCGTTCTTCCGCTAGGGCGTGTCCGGAAGGTCCCGCCCGGCCCGGCGTCCACGGGCAGGGGCGGGGCGGGCGGGCGGTGAAAAAGAGTGGTGTGCGGTCCGACGGCCCGCCTATCGTGGCGGCGCGACCGCGCCCCCGATGCGCTCGGCTGCGGCTACTTCATCTGACAACCAAGTGACGCCGCGGCCTCCTTGGATCTCGGACGGCGCGGTCGCCCTCGCCCCGGCCCACCGCCTCTCGTGGTGGCCGGGGCCGTCCGATCGTCCGGATCCGGGGGGATTCACTGCCTCGCTTCACCCGACGTGTCTCCAAGGTCTGGCCGGAGATGCTCGTGGCCCCGCACGTCTCGGCGGCCGCCGCCCGTATGCCCGCCTCCACCAGCCCCGCCGCGCGCGTTCTTCGGCCCACGGCCCAGAGCTCCCACACCTATGAAGGAGGCCCGGCTTTCGTACGTGAGCCGCGGGAAGAGCTCTTCCTGCTGGCCGTCGGAAACCTCGTCACCCAGCAGACCTTCTACGAAAGCGGCCGGGAACGCGACGACCGGTACCTCCGGCTCGTCGGGGAACTCGCGGTCGAGGACCCGGTGTGGACCGCCGGTCTGCTGGGCTGGCTTCGCCAGGAGGGCCATCTGCGCACGGCGCCCCTGATGGGCGCCGCCGCGTACGTCCGGGCCCGCCTGCTGGCCGGCTCGCCCCCGAGCCCGGGCCCTTCCCACCGCGCAGTGATCGATTCGGTCCTCCAACGGCCGGACGAGCCCGGCGAACTGCTCGCGTACTGGATGTCGGCGTACGGCCGGAACGTGCCGCAGCCCGTGAAGCGGGGCATCGCCGATGCCGTACGCCGCTTGTACACGTCCCGGTCCCTGCTGAAGTACGACACCGCGTCCAAAGGCCTCCGCTTCGGTGACGTGCTCAACCTGGTGCACGCCTCCCCCGACCCCGACAAGCCGTGGCAGGGCGCCCTCTTCCGGTACGCCCTGGACCGCCGCCACCACCCCGAGCGGGCGGTTCCGCCGCCCTCCGACCGGCTGCTGGCCGCGCACCGGGCGCTCATGGAGCTGCCCCGCGCCGAACGGCGGTCCGTGGTCACCGGGCCGGACGGTGCCGAGCGGCTGGCGGCGGCGGGCATGACGTGGGAGGCGCTGGCGGGCTGGCTCCAGGGTCCGCTGGACGCCGCCGTCTGGGAAGCGGTGATCCCGTCGATGCCGCCGACGGCGCTCCTGCGGAACCTGCGGAACTTCGACGAGGCGGGCGTCAGTGACGAGGTGGCGGCCCGGGTCGCCGCACGGATCTCGGACGCCGACGAGGTCGCCCGGTCCCGGCAGTTCCCCTTCCGCTATCTGGCCGCCCACCGGCATGCGCCCTCCTCGCGCTGGGCGGCCCCGCTGGAGCGGGCCCTCGGCCACTCGCTGGCCCACGTGCCCGCGCTGCCCGGGCGGACGCTGATCATGGTGGACCGGTCCGACTCGATGTTCTGGGACACCGTCTCCGAGCGGTCCACGCTGACCCGGGCGGACGCGGCGGCCGTGTTCGGGGTCGCGCTGGCGATGCGCGCCGAGCAGGCGGATCTGGTGGAGTTCGGCTGGACCAGCCCGGTAGTGCCGTTCCGGGCGGGGGAACCGGTGCTCGACGTGCTGTCGCGGTTCCACCGCCTCGGGGGCACGTACACGACGAAGGCGCTGCGCACCCGCTACCAGGGGCACGACCGGGTCCTCATCGTCACCGACGAACAGGCGGCGGAACCCGGCCGCGCCGGGGTGCCGGAGCCGGTACCGGCCGAGGTGCCGGTCTACACCTGGAACCTGGCCGGGTACCGGCCGGCGCACGGGCCCACGGGCCCGCGCCGGCACACCTTCGGCGGCCTCTCGGACGCCGCGTTCCGGATGGTGGACCTCCTCGAGTCCGGGCGCGGGGCCGCGTGGCCGTGGGCCGCCGACCCGGCCTGACCGCGAGGTCAGCGGCTCTGGTCCCGGACGCCCCACGGGCTCCCGTACGCGGTCAGCAGGTCGAGGAAGGGGCGCGGCGGGAGGGCTTCGGGGCCCAGCACTCCGGCGCCCGACCATGCGCCGGTGGCGATGAGTTCCAGGGCCACGACCGGGTTGACGGCGGTCTGCCAGACGACGGCCTGGGAGCCGTACTCGCGCATGGACCACTGGTTGTCCACCACGTGGTAGAGGTACACCTCGCGCGGCCTGCCGTCCTTGGTGCCCTTCACCCAGGTGCCCGCGCAGGTCTTGCCGGTCATGCGCTCCCCCAGGGTGGCCGGGTCCGGCAGGCAGGCGGCGACCACGTCACGCGGGGAGACGCGTACGGAGGTGCCGTCGGCACCGCGGACGGCGACCGGCTCGGTCGCGTCGAGGCCGAGCGCGTGCAGGGTCTTCAGTTTGCCGATGAAGTCGTCGCCCAGGCCGTACTTGAAGGTGACCCGGCGGGCGTCCACCCAGCGCGGGACCAGCAGCACTTCCTCGTGCTCGACGTTGACGCACTCGACCGGGCCGATGCCTTCCGGGAAGTCGAAGACCTCGGGCTCGCTGAACGGCTCCGTGGTGAACCATCCGCGCTCCCGCTCGTAGACCACCGGCGGGTTGAGGCACTCCTCGATGGTCGTCCAGATGTTGAAGGACGGCGCGAAGTCGTATCCCTCGACGGTGAGGTTCGCTCCGTCGCGGATGCCGATCTCCTCGATGTCATCGAAGAGTTCGTCGGCGGCGTACCGGGCGAAGACGTCCGAGAGCCCCGGCTCGACCCCCATGCCGACCAGTGCGATCCGGCCCGTCTTCTCCCACGCGTCGGCGCGGGCGAACTGTTCGTCGCCGAGCTTGACCCCGCACTCCCGGTGGGGCAGGTCGGGGTGCGGCCGGGACAGGGACATCGCCATGTCGAGGTAGTGGCTGCGCGAGGCGAGCGAGGCCTCGAACAGTGGCATCACGAAGCGCGGATCGGTGGCGTTGAGCAGGAGGTCGCACCGCTCGTCGGCGAGGAGCGCGGCGACCGCGGTCTCGTCGGAGGCGTCGACGCGGCGTGCGACGAACCGGCCGGCGGCGTCGTCGAGCGCGGCCACGGCGGCCTCGGCGCGGGCGAGGTCGTAGTCGGCGACCACGAAGTGGTCGAAGAAGTCCCGGCGGGCCGCGATCCGGGTGATCGCGGTGCCGACGCCGCCGGCCCCCACGAGCAGAACACGCATGACGAAACCCTCTCTCGGTGCGGGGAGGCGCAGGTCCGCGCCTCCTGGGAGGGGATGAAAGCCGGGCGGGCGGATTAAGGTCAATGGTGTTGGCATAAGGTGCGGGGCGCCGGAGGACGAACCGGCGCGGCGGATTCCGGTGGGGTCCGGCGGTCGCTCGGACGGAGTGCGGGAGGTACGGGATGGCGAAGCAGGTGGTCCCCGAGGGGGCGCGCAGGAGGCGGCGTCCGACCCGGCAGGGCACCGTCCTGTCCGAGCGGCTGATCGTCGAGACGGCCCTGCGGATGTTGCGCGAGCACGGCAGCGACGGGCTGTCCGCCCGTCGCCTCGGCGCCGCCCTCGGCGCGGATCCGAGCACGCTCTACCGCTATTTCCAGGGCATGGACGGGCTCACGCTCGCCATCGGCGAGGAGCTGATCGGCCGGGCCCTGGACGGATGGGCCGCGACCGGCGAGTGGCGGCGCGATCTGCGGGAGCTCGGCCTGCGGATCCACGGCGCCTATCTCGCGCATCCTCAGGCGGCGTTGTTGACGGCCAGCCGTGTGACGGGCCGGCCGCGCGAGATCGCCGCGGACGAGGCCGTCCTCGGCATCCTGCGCACCGTCGGCTTCCCCGACGCCGACGCGGTGCCGATCTACCACGCCTTCATCGACCAGAGCCTGGCCTTCGCGGCCCTCGACGCCGGTTCCCTGGCCCTGAGCGAGACGTCCCGGGCCTCCGACGAGCGGCAGTGGGAGTCGACGTACGCCCGCCTGCCGGCGGAGACGTACCCGCACATCGCGGCGACCGCGCGGCTGCTCTCCGCCCGGATGACCCACAGCGCGTACCCGGTGGCGCTGGACATGCTGCTGACGAGCGCGGAGGCGCGCCTCGCGGCGCTGCGCGCGGACGGTTCGGCTCCCTAGCCGGGGCGCTACGGGGGCGCGGCGGCCGCCGCCTCGCAGGCGGCGGACCGGGGTGCGCGACACCGCCCGACGTGGGCCGGGTGACATTCGACGATCGGTTTCCGGAGTCGCTGCGTACAATGCCGGACATGGCATGCCGCATCAGTGAGCTGGTCATCGACGCCGCCGACCCCGAGCGCCTCGCCGCCTTCTGGAGCGAGGTCCTCGGCTATGTGGAACTCGGCCGGGAAGACGACGGAAGTATCGAAATCGGGCCGCCCGACGCCGGTTTCGGCGGGCCGCAGCCGACCCTCATCCTCAGTCCCAGCAGCGAGCCCCGGCGCGGGAAGCTCCCGCTGCACCTCGACGTGAACCCCACCGACCGTGACCAGGAGGCCGAGTTGGAGCGCTTGCTCGCCCTCGGCGCCAAGCCGGCCGACGTCGGACAGACGGGCGAGGAGAACTGGCACGTCCTGGCCGACCCGGAGGGCAACGAGTTCTGCCTCCTACACCGCAGGCTGCAGCCTCTCTAGCCCGCTGTACGGCGCGGAGGACGGTTGTCGGCGCACGCCCTGCGGGACGGCCGGCGGTCCGAGGCGGACCGGGACGCGAAGGCGGTCGGGTGCCGACCCGGCCGCGTTCCCCGGGGTTCGGTCAGGGCTGCGAGGGCACTCGGTCTCCGTACCGGCTGGGAGCGCGGCGGGCTCCGGTCCACCGACACGACCGCGACGGCGTGCTCTCATCCCCCCGCGGACCGCGAGGAGTTGCCATGAACGTCACCGCAGACTCGGTCAGCCTGTCCTACAAGGGTCTGGACGGCGTTCCGACCTGGGTGCTCCTGATCGTCGTGGTGCTCGTCCTGGTCTGGATGGCGGTCAGCCGGCGGCGACGGGACAAGTCCTGAGCCGTGTCCGCGGCGCCCGTCACCGGGACATGAGGCGCCGATTCCGCGGAGCGGCGTGACCACCCCACCCCTGACTGTCAACCCACATTGACAGGGCCTCCGATGTCAACGTAGATTGACGTCATGACGGAAGCAACGGACCTGGCCGAACGGGCGGGCGACCGCGACCCCCGGGTGGGGCTGCGGGCGGTCGCCGCACTGCGCAGGCTGCTGGAGCAGCTGGAAGCCGTTCAGGTCAGAAGCGCGCGCAATCAGGGCTGGTCGTGGCAGGAGATCGCCGCCGAGCTGGGCGTGAGCCGCCAGGCCGTACACAAGAAGCACGGGAGGTCGTGATGTTCGAACGGTTCACCGAGGACGCCCGGGCCGTCGTGATCGGCGCCAGGGCCTGCTCCACGCGGGCCGCCGCGTCCGAGGTCACCAACGAGCACCTGCTGCTGGCCCTCCTGGACCTCGAGGGAGCGGCGCGGACCGGCTTCGCCTTCCACGCGCTGGGAGTGCTGGACCGGCGGGCCTCGCTGGAGGCCTCCCTCGACGACGCGCGACGGCACGGGGGCATGACCCAGGCCGACCAGAAGGCGCTCGCGGCGCTGGGGATCGACGTGGCCGGTATCGTCGCCCGGGTCGAGCAGACGCACGGAGCCGGCGCGCTCGTCGGCGGCCGCAAGGAGCGGCGCCGGTGGTCCGGCGGGCCCTCCTTCGCCCGCGAGGCGAAGACGACCTTGGAGAAGTCGCTGCGGATCGCGCTGGGCAGGCGGGACCGGTTCATCGGCGCGGAACACATCCTGCTGGCCCTCACCGCGCAGGACGGCGTCGTCGCCGAGGTCCTGGCGGAGCACGGAGCCACCTACGCGGCCCTGGAGCGGGCCATGTTCGGTCAGCCGGAGGCCGGTTCGGCGGCCTGAGGCTTCCCCGCGGGTCGCGGGTCGCGCCCTCCGGGTGCGGCGGGCGGGCCCGGGCTGGGTGCGGCCGTCCCGGGCGGGTCCCCGAGGCGTCCGCTCCCGCCGGCCGGTGCTCGTCGGGGCGTACGGCCGCAGCCGAAAGGGCGTCAGGTACCGTCCCGGCATGGCTACTTCAAGATCAAGACCGGGCCGGCGCGGTGTCGCGCTGCTGGCCGGGCTCGTGTCCGTCGTCTCGCTCCTCGGGGTCGGCGCCGGGGCGCCGGACGCCGTCGCGAGCGGGACCGAGCTGTCCGGCGCCCAGCGGCTCGGGACCCAGCAGGTCCTCTTCCGGTCGGGCACCGCCGGTTACGGCTGCTTCCGGATCCCCACCCTCGTGCGCACGCGCAAGGACACGCTGCTGGCGTTCGCCGAGGCGCGCACCTCCCCCACCTGCGCCGACCGCGGGCCGATCGACATCGTCGTACGCCGCTCCACCAACGACGGGCGGACCTGGAGCCCGATACGCGTGGTCCTGTCCGGGGACGAGAAGGATCCGTACGCGCCGCACGTCCGGGGCAACGGCTCCCCCGTCGTGGACCACGAGACCGGTCATGTCTTCCTGTTCTCCAACTCCGAGAGCCACATCCCCAAGACGGGCGAGTACCGGCGGTCGTGGGTGCAGCGGAGCACCGACGACGGGCTCTCCTTCGAGACGCCGCAGCCCGCCCCACGCCTCCTCTCCGGCGGCAGGGGCTGGTTCGGCACGGGCCCGTCCGCCGGCATCCAGCTGCGCGGGGGCCCGCACCCCGGCCGCCTGGTCGTCGGGGCGTACGAGACCTCCGCGGACGGGAAGGAGCAGCGGATCGGGCTGCTCTACAGCGACGACGGCGGAGGCTCCTGGCAGGCGAGCGCCACCCAGAACTCCCTCCGCAAGGACGCCGCGGGGAACCCGACCGCCAAGCCGGGTGAGCCGGTGGTGGCGGAGCTGCCCGGGGGCAGGGTCTACGTCAGCGCCCGGACGCCGTACGGCGACGTGCGCCGGATGCACGCCATCACCCCGGCCGGCGGGTCGAGCGTCCCGGCGCTCGACTTCACGGCCGGCTGGCAGGGCGCCGACGTCCAGGTGTCGGTCCTGGCGCCCGCCAAGACGTACGAGCAGGACCCGGGCGACTTCCTGCTGATGTCCGCGCCCTCCGACGCGAACGGCAGGCGGCAGGAGATGCGGCTGCAGTACGCGCGGCTGCGGGATCCCGCGCACCCGGTGCCCAGCTGGCAGAACGTGGCCGGCGGACTCGTCAGCGCGAAGCCGGAGGACCGCGCGAGCTACTCCTCCATGGCGGAGCTGTCCTCGGGCGAGATCGGCCTCGTCTACGAAGGCGGCACCGTCTTCTCCGCGCAGTACATCTACTTCAACCGGTTCGCCCCGGACGACAGGAACGTTCCGGCGGCCGCCCGCCTGAACCTCCCGGCGGAGGTTCGGACGCGGGGCACCGCGCTGCCGCATCCCTCCCCCGCCCCCGGCCGGACCACACCGGACGCGAGCCCGGAGGCGAACGACGGTTACCTGTCCGCGAGTGCGGCCCTCGCCGACGGCGCCTCGTTCGGGACGACGCCCGCCGACACCGTCGACTTCGGGCAGGGCCTCCGCCTCGACGGCGCCACCGGCCACGCCGAGCTGCCGTACAGCCGGTCGCTCACCCCCGGCGCGGGCGACGTCACCTACTCCCTGTTCTTCCGCTACGACGCGACGGCCGCCACCGAGCAGCAGGCGCTGCTGTGGGCGTACGGCGTCGGTGCGAACACGCCACAGGTGTGGGTGCGCGCACAGCCCGGAGAGAACCGGATCATGGCACGGGTCGAGGGCGTCAACGGGCATGTGACGGCCGTCGTCCCGGGACCACACGCCGCGCGCCCCGCGTTCGGTGACGGCGCTTGGCACCATCTGACCCTCACCCGGCGCCTCCCGACGCCGACGCAGCCGAAGGAGACCGTCACGCTCCAGGTCGACGACCGGGTCGTCACAAAGGCGTACGAACCGGCCGTCGGGGGCGCTCCGACGCTGGGCGCGCTCGCCGAGGAACCGCTCGACCACCCGCTGGGCGTCCGGCTCGGCGACAAGCCGCCCGTCGACCCGGTCACCGACCTGAACGACGGTTTCACGGGCACGATCGACGAGTTCCGGATGTACCGGACCGCGCTGGAGCAGCCGGAGCGCGAGGCGCTGCGCGGGCCCGGCGCCGCCGGGGTCGCCGAGGACGCGCTGGGCGCGCACCTCGCCTTCCAGGTCGTCGACACCGCCGATCCGGTGGAGCTGAGCGGCCGCCGCGTCCAGGACGATGTCGCCGGACACTGCGCGGACGCCACCATCCTCGGCACCGCCGACCTGGAGACGGAGGCCCCGGCCAGGAATCCCCGGATCGGCAAGGGCGCGCTCGCCTTCTCCAGCACCCTGCCAGGCATGGAGGTGCCGTACGTCCCGGCCGTCGACAACGGCGCGGGCGACTTCACCTTCACCGTCTGGTTCCGGTACGCCGCCACGCGGTCGACCAAGGACGCGGCGCTGATCTGGGCGTACGGACACACGTCGGGGAAGCCAACCGTGTGGGTGCGGGCCAAGCCGGCCACCGACCGGCTGACGGCGCGGGTCGAGACCCCCCAGGGGTCGGTCGCGCTCGATGTGGTGGACACCCAGGCCGCGGGCGAGAGCGACCGGGCCGCGTTCGGCGACGGCCAGTGGCACCTGCTGACCCTGACCCGTCAGAACGACAGGCTCACACTCGGCGTCGACGGCATCGATCCCGCGGCCCCGCAGGCCCGGCTCACGACGAAGGACGGTCCGGCGGGCGCCTTCACCGCCGGGAACCCCTCGCCCGGCGGCCTGCGGATCGGCTCGAAGCCGGACGGCACCGACGTCCTGACCGGCGCCCTCGACGACTTCCGCTTCTACAAGCGGGCGCAGGGCGCGGCCGAGGTCGAGACCATCCGCAAGACGTCCCCGGGCGGGTGGAGCCCGCCGAACGACCCCTCGGTGTGGTGGTCGATGGAGCCTGGCAACACCGAGAACCACCTCGTCATGCGGGCGGCCGCGGACGCGGCCACTCCGGCCACCCCCGATGCCTCGGACCACTGCGGCCATGCCTATGTGCGAGGCGGGGCGGCCTTCGACGCCACCGGAGGAAAGTTCGGCGGCGGCATCCGCTTCGACGGCGTCGACGACGCCGTCGAGCTGCCGTACGGTGCCGGCAAGGCGCTGGGGGCGCGGGACTTCACCCTCGCGACCTGGGTGCGCTACCGGGCCGAGGAGAACACCACGCCGGTGCTGGCCTGGGCGTACGGGTACGGGACCGCCGAACGCCAGTTGTGGATCCGCGCCGTGCCCCGGGAGAACAAGGTCGTCGCCCATGTCCAGACCGACACGGCGACGACGACGCTCGAGGTGCGGGCCCCCGCGGGAACGGTCTTCGGCGACGACACCTGGCGGCATGTGGTCCTGCGCCGCCTGAACGGCGAGCTGACGCTGTCGGTCGACGGGGTGCGCCCGCCGGGAAAGGCCGTGACCGGGTCGGTGACATACGGGGACGCGTTCGCCGTGCGGGGTCTCCAGTTGGGTGCCCGGCCCGACGGCGGGGCGGTCGACCGGTTCACGGGCTCGATGGACGAGTTCCTGCTGGTGCGGCGCGGCGTGTCGGACGACGAGCTGGACGCGATGCGCGGGGAGGGTCACGTGCCCGCCGCCGGGCCGGCCACGGTGGTCCGCCTCCCGTTCGACCAGGTGACGCCGGGCGGCTCGTACGCCCGGATGTAGCGGGAGACGTCGGCCCGCCCCGTACGCCCGGATGCCGCGGAGGGCACCGGGCGGCCGGGGCGGTGACACCGGGGCGGGAGCCGGCCATGGGGGACCCGGCTCCCGCCCCGGGGGTCAGGCCAGGACGTTCAGGGCGCCGGGGCACACCCGGACCGTCACGGGCAGGGTCGCGTCGACCTCGCCGTCCGCGCCGTACGGCAGGGGCCGGTCCGCCTCGATGCGTATCTCCGCGCCGCGCAGGATCTCGACCTCGGGCCGGTGCACGTGGGCGCCGGTCTTCAGCTCGTTCATGGTGGCGAAGAAGTGCCGCTTCGGGGCGGTCTTGATGATCACGACGTCCAGGACCCCGTCGTCCAGGCGGGCGCCGGGAGCGACCTGGCGGCCGAAGCCGTAGTAGCCGGAGTTGGCGGCCACGACGGTGTAGCCGGAGCGCTCGTGCGTCTCCCCGTCGACGGTGATGCGGTACGCGGCCGGCTTCCAGGCGACGACCGCGCGCAGGCCGCCGGCGTAGTAGGAGGCGGCGCCGCGCAGCAGACGGGAGGCGTTGGCGTGGCGGTTGGCGACGGCGTCGACGCCCGCGTACACGCTGCCGAGTACGTGGGTGCCGTGGTGCACGGCGGACCGTACCTCGATGGTGTCGACGGCCCGTGGGGCGCCGTCGAGCAGGAGGTCCGCGAGTGCGGCGGTGTCGGAGGGCAGTCCGAGGGCGCGGGCGAAGTCGTTGCCGCGGCCCGCGGGGACGAGTCCGAAGAGGGTGTCCGTGCCGGAGAGCGCGCCGCCCACCCGCCCGGCCATGCCGTCGCCTCCGACGGCGAGCACGACGCGGCCCTCGGCTCCGGCGGCGTGGGCGAGTTCCTGGGCGTGGTCGAGGCTGCGGCTGTAGACGGTGTCGAGCCGGGCGCCCCTCTCCCGCAGCAGCCGGGCGAGCGGGAGCAGGCCCGCCGTCCCGCTGGAACCCCCAGCGGTGGGGTTGACGATGGCGGTGAAGTGGCGCATCGATCGGCCTCCGGGCGGCGGTGACGGTGGTCAGCGGATGGGGACGAGGACACCGGGGTTGAGGATGCCGGCGGGGTCCACCTCGGCCTTGACGGCCTGGAGCATACGGATGCCGAGCGGGCCGACCTCCTCGAGGTAGGCCTCGCGGTGGTCGGTGCCGACGCCGTGGTGGTGGCTGATCGTGCCGCCGGCCGCCAGGATGGCGTCGTTGGCGGCCCGCTTCACGGGCTCCCAGTGGGCGATCGGGTCGGCGCCCTGGGCGGAGACGACGGTGAAGTAGAGCGAGGCGCCGTTCTCGTACGTGTGCGAGATGTGGCACATCACCAGCGGCGGGGTGCCGGCCTCGGTGAGGGTGGTGGTGAGCGCGGTGCGGACGGCGGTGTAGAGGCCGGGGAGCGCCGACCAGAACGCGGCGGTCTCCAGCGTCTCGGCGAACGCGCCCGCGTCCAGCAGGGCGTCGCGGAGGTAGGGGGCGTTGTAGCGGCCGTGTTCCCAGCGGTCGCCGGGCTCCTCGCCGGCGTACTCGCCGCCGCAGGCCAGCAGGATGTCGCGGGCGGCGGCGCGGCGGGCCCCGGTGTCCTCGGCGGTGCCTTCGTAGCCGACGATCGCCATGCAGCCGGAGGCGGGCGGGGCGTCGGCGGCGCCGATGGCGTCCGGCTGGGCGAGCCCGATGAAGGTCTCGGTCTCGTCGGAGAGCCGCAGGACCGTGGGGCGCGGGCCGTCCTGGGCGAGGCGGCGCAGGGCGGCGGTGCCGGCGTCGAACGAGGGGAACCGCCAGCCCTCATAGATCCGTTCGGCGGGCAGGGGGCGGATCCGGACGGTCACCGAGGTGATGACGCCGAGGGCGCCCTCGGAGCCGAGGATCAGCTGGCGCAGGTCGGGGCCGGCGGCCGAACGGGGGGCGCGGCCGACCCGGAGGGTGCCCTCGGGGGTGGCGACGGTGAGCGCGAGGACCATCTCGTCGAAGCGGCCGTAGCCGGCCGAGGCCTGGCCGCTGGAGCGCGCGGCGGCGAACCCGCCGACGGTCGCCCACTCGAAGGACTGCGGGAAGTGGCCGAGGGTCCAGCCCCGCGCGTTGAGGAGGGCCTCGACCTGCGGGCCGCGCAGGCCGGGCTCCAGGGTGGCGGTGCGGGACACCTCGTCGAGGTCGAGCAGGCGGTCGAGCAGCCTCAGGTCGAGGGCGACGAAGGGCCGCTCGGTGGTGGGCGCAAGGCCGCCGACGACGGAGGTGCCGCCGCCGAACGGCACGGCGGCGAGGCCGTGCGCGGCGCAGGCGGCCAGGACGGCGAGGACCTGGTCGTGGTCGGCGGGCAGCGCGACGGCGGCCGGCAGGGCGTCGGTCTCGCCGGCGCGGATGCGCAGAAGGTCCGGGGTGGACTTGCCCCGGGTGTGACGGACGCGGCTCTCGGCGTCCTCGCGGAGCCGGTCCTCGGCGCCGAGGGCGGTCACGAGCGCCTTGCGGGCGCTGTCGTCCAGGGCCGGGGCGGCCACGTCGATGTCGGCCAGGGCCGGGGGGCCGCTCTCGGCGGGTGTCACGCCGAGCAGGTCCCGCAGGAGGCCGGTCACCGAGTCGGGCAGGGGGGCCGCCTTGGCCGGGTCGCCCCAGCCGCTCCACAACATGTCCACGTTGAGTCGTTCCTCACGGTGTGTTTCCGGGATGGCGCTGACGCTTCCCCGCTCTGGCATTACACTGTGACAGATGACGCCCATTCGTCACAACCACTCGGACACGGATTCCGTCCTCGACGCCGCCCGCGACTGCGTCCTCGCCGTCGGCGTCCGACGCACGACCCTGACCGACGTCGCCCGCCGTGCGGGCGTGTCACGCATGACGCTGTACCGGCGCTGGCCCGACGTCCGCACCCTGGTCGGCGACCTGATGACCCGTGAGTGGATCGGCGTCGCGGCCGGGGCGATGCCGCCCCCGGACGACGGCCGCCCGGCACGCACCCGGATCGTCGAGGGGCTCACCGCGGGCGCCGCCGCGTTCCGCGCGCACCCGCTCTTCCACAAGATCCTCGACGTCGACCCCGAGCTGCTCCTGCCGTACATCCTCGACCGGCGCGGAGCCACCCAGAACGCCCTGCTGGACCTGCTGCGCACCGCGCTCGCCCAGGGCCACGAGGACGGTTCGGTGCGCCCCGTCGGACCGGACCTCCAGGCCCGGTCCCTCCTCCTCGTCGTCCAGTCGTTCACCCTCTCGCTGCGCACCATGGCCGACGAGGACGACCCCGGGCTGGACGAGAGCGCCTTCCTCGGCGAACTGCGCACCCTTCTGGAGAGGACCCTCACCCCGTGAACGCCACCGCCCCCACCGGCAGCCCCGCCCTGACCGGCTCCTCCCTCACCGCCCTGCGGCGCGACCGCGAGCTGGCCGAACTCGCCGACGGCGCCCGCGTCGACGTCCTGGTCGTCGGCCTCGGCGCCACCGGCGCCGGCGTCGCCCTCGACGCGGCCACCCGCGGCCTGAGCGTCGCGGCCGTCGACGCCCACGACCTGGCCTTCGGCACCTCCCGCTGGAGCTCCAAGCTCATCCACGGCGGCCTGCGCTACCTCGCCTCCGGGCAGCTCGACGTCGCCCACGAGAGCGCCGTCGAGCGCGGCGTCCTCATGGAGCGCACCGCGCCGCACCTGGTCCACGCCCAGCCGTTCGTGCTGCCGCTGACCCCGCTGGTCAGCCGGCGTCAGGCCGCCCTCACCCGGGCCGGTCTCCTCGCCGGGGATCTGCTGCGCGCCTCCGCCCGCACCTCACGCACCACGCTGCCCGCGCCCCGCGCGCTGACCGCCGTCGAGACGCGCCACCTGGCCCCGTCCCTGCGGGCGACCGGGCTGCGCGGCGGACTGCTCTCCTGGGACGGGCAGTTGTCCGACGACGCCCGTCTGGTCACCGCCGTCGCCCGTACCGCCGCCGCGCACGGCGCCCGCGTGCTCACCCACACCCGGGCCCTGAGCCTCACCGGCGACGGCGCGCTCGTCCGGGACGAGACGACCGGCCGGGAGCTGCGCATCCACGCCCGGGCGGTGGTCAACGCCACCGGCGTCTGGGCCGGGGGCCTCGTCGGCGACATCCGCCTGCGCCCCTCCCGCGGCACCCATCTCGTGCTGCGCTCGGCCGACCTCGGCCACCTCACCGCCGGCCTGCACATCCCCATCCCCGGCGAGTCCAACCGCTTCGCCCTCGTCCTCCCCCAGCACGACGGGCGCACCTACGTCGGCCTCACCGACGAGCCCCTCGACGGGGATGTGCCCGACGTTCCGGAAGCCCCCGAGACCGACATCGGCTTCCTCCTCGACGTGCTCGGCACGGCTCTGGAGACCTCGATCGACCGCGGTGACGTCATCGGCGCCTTCGCCGGTCTGCGGCCGCTGCTGGACACCGCGCAGGCCGACGGCCGGACGGCCGACATCTCCCGCAAGCACGCCGTGCTGACCTCGCCCGACGGCGTCACCACCATCGTCGGCGGCAAGCTCACCACCTACCGCCGCATGGCGCAGGACGCCCTCGACCAGGCCGTCGCCACCCACGGGCTGCCCGCCGGCGCATGCCGCACCGCGTCCGTACCGCTGGTCGGCGCCACGCATCCCCGGCGCCTCGCCCACCTCGACGCGCCGCAGCGCCTCGTCCAGCGGTACGGCACCGAGGCCCCGGCCCTGCACGCCCTGATGCGACAGCACCCGCACCTGGCGCAGCCCGTCACCCCCGACCACCCGACGACCGTGGCCGAGCTGCACTGGGCCGTGCACCACGAGGGCGCCCTCACCACCTCCGACCTGCTCGACCGCCGCACCCGCATCAACCTCGGCACCGACCACCGCGACGCCGCGGAACGGGCCGCCGAGGAGGCACTCGCCGCCCACGCGGCCGGAGCGGTCCCGGGAGGGCCCGGGGCGTGAGGCGCGGGCACGGGCGCCGGGTGGCCACCGGCAGCGCGCCGTCACGCGCCTGCCGGCTCAGGCGCGCAGGCCGGTGATCTCGCCGACGTGGCGCAGGCTGGGGGCCTGCAGGACGCCGTGGAGGCTCTGGAAGACCTGACGGGCCGCCACCGCGTTCCAGTCCGGGGGCAGGAGTTCGGTGGGCAGGCCCGGGTCCAGATAGGGCAGCCGGCGCCACTGGGTGAGCAGCGGGGCGTAGTGGCAGAAGGCCTCGGCGGGTTCGGGGGGCGCCCCGGCCGTCGCCAGGAGGGCGGCCAGCGGGGCGTGGGCGTCGGTGAAGGCGGCGTACTGCGTCTGGATCGCCGGGAAGTCCCACCAGGAACTCACCGTCCCCGGCAGGTCGCTGAAGGCCGCGTACTCGGCGTGGAACAGATGGACGTAGTCGCTGAGCCCGAGGCGTACGAGCATGCTCCGGGCGTCGTCGAGCAGCCGGCCCGGCGCCAGCCACACGCCCGGGGCGATGTTGCCGAAGCCGAGCCAGGTCAGCCGGGTGCGCAGCTGGTAGCGGTGGGAGCGTTCCGACTCCGGTACGGAGAACACCGCCATGGCCCAGCCGTCGGCCAGGTCGGCGGGTTCCAGGCCGGCGAAGATGCGGCGGTCTCCTTCGTCGAAGACGGGCAGGACGGCGGGGCTGAGGCGGTAGCCGGGGGCGCCCCGGCGTTCCGGTTCGAGGACTCCGCGCTTCTTGAGCCGGGAGATCGCCGAGCGCACCGCCGGGCCGTCCACGTCCAGCTCCGCCATCAGCGTGATCAGGTCCGCGATGGAGATCCAGCCGCCGAGGCGGCGCAGGAACGCGCCGAAGACCGTGTTGATCAACGAACTGGGCCTGCGGGGGCTGTCCGACATGATCGCCTTCCGTTGTCCGCGGTCGCGATCATATCGAGGGCCCCTCCTGCCCCGGGGAGGGTCAGGAGTACGCCGTCGGGCGGGTCAGGCGAGCGGGACGCGCAGCCGTACGGACTTCCCGAACTCGGCCGTTACGACAGCCAGTTCGCCACCGGCTTCGGCCGCCAGCAGCTGGACGAGGAGCAGGCCCCGCCCACCCTCGGCCTCGGGGTCGGCTTCGACGGCCGGCGTAGGGAGCCGTGGCAGGGCGGCCGTACCGTCGGCGACTTCCAGGCGCAGCCAGCCGGCCCCGCAGAAGACGGCGACGCGCATACGGCCGGCGGCGGAGGCGTGCCGGACGACGTTGCCGACGAGTTCGCTGACGGCCAGCAGGAGCGTGTCCACAAGGTCGGCGGTGATCCGCCAGCTCTCCAGGAGGGTGCGGACGCGGGCACGGACCAGCGGAACCGTCGACGCGGTGGGCTCGACGGCCCAGCGGGCGAAGGCCCGGGAGGGCGCGGAGGGGCGGATGCGCGCAGCGGGGAGGGAGGGGCCGTCGGCGCGAGCGGCGACAGGGGGCGCGGCGGGGGTGGCGGCGGTGAGCATGACGTGCTCCCAGAGGAGGTGGGCGACGGCCCCGCCGCTGGCTCGTGTAACCGCTGTCGGAATTTCGAGAGCCGAGGTGCTTGCTGTGGGCGGAAATCCGTCGCTAGAGTTTTGATAACACGTGTAACACGCTAAGCCTCCCCCGGTGTCGCGCGCAAGCATTTCGGACAAAGCGCTACGAAGCCCGGGGTCGACAGAAGGGCCGCAATGACCCGCTCCCTCCCGGCCGAGCCCGGCCCGGCCGACATGCCGTGGCCGCCTCCGCCGTACCAGCACCCGGTGCCGTCCGTGACGGACGAGCACGGCGTCCGCCGCTTCGACGGGGTCACGTACGCCACCACTCCCGGCTACCGTCCCCGGCTGCTCGACGTGCTCGTCCCGGCGGGCGAGGGCCCGTTCCCGGCCGTCGTGTGGATCCACGGCGGCGGCTGGCTGGACGGCGACCGCCGCTATCCCCCGCCGACGGTGCCCGCCGATCTGCTGCGGGGGTCGGTCCTCTCCGCCGGGCTCGCGCTCGTCTCCGTCGACTACCGGCACAGCCTCGAAGCCCCCTTCCCGGCCCAACTGCACGACGTGAAGGCCGCGATCCGCTACGTTCGCCGCTTCGCCGACGCCTTCGGGATCGATCCGGACCGGATGGCCGTCTGGGGCGAGTCGGCCGGAGGGCACCTGGCGGCGCTGGCCGGGCTCGTCGGCCCCGGGAGCCCGGACGCCGAGGCGCTGGAAGGCGCGCACGGGGTGGGGTCGGGCGACACCGGCGTCCGGGCGGTCGTCGACTGGTACGGGGTCTCCGACCTCGTCGCCCTCGCCGGTCACCCCCTCCCCGGCCTGCCTCCCGGCACCGACTTCCCCGATCCGTACGACGCCCTCCTCGGCGGCACCGAGGCGGAGCGCCCGGCGCTCGCCCGGGCGGCGAGCCCCGTCACGTACGCGGACGGACCGACTCCGCCGCCCTTCCTGCTCGTTCACGGGACCCGGGACGGCCTGGTCCCGTTCAGCCAGAGCGAGGCGCTCGCCAAGGCCCTGACCGCCGCGGGCGGCGAGGCGACCCTGCGTCCCGTCGACGGCGCCGACCACATCTTCCTGGGCTGCCCCGACATCCCGGGGATCGTGGCGGAGAGCGTCGCCTTCCTGGCCCGGCACCTGGGCGCGGGGGCCTGACCCTTCGATTCCCTCCGGGTCCGGACCGACCGGCCCCGGCCGTACGTCACCCACCCCAACGACCGCGGGCCTCAGCCCCGCGGTCGCGAGAGGCACCCATGTCCACGCAACCGGCTCCCCCTCCTCCCCCGACCGCGAGACCCACCGGCACGGCGTCCGCGCGCCGCCCCGGGGTGCTCGCGGCCGGACTCCTCCTGCTCACCCTGGCCACGCTGCCCGCCTTCGCGGTCCGTCCGGACCCGGCCGACCCGCCGTTCCAGGCGCTCGACGACCGGTGGCTGACCTGGATGGGCGGCCCGCACGACGGACCGTACGCCGTCCTGGCCGCGGCCCTGAACTGGTTCGGCGGCCCGCTCGGCATCGTCGTCCCGCTCGGTCTGCTCTTCTTTCTGCTCCTGCGCCGGCGCTGGGTGTCGGCCGGCTTCCTGCTCGGCGTCTATCTCGCCGGCAATCTCCTCGTCGTCCAAGGGCTCAAGCACCTGGTGGACCGGCCCCGCCCGGAGAACCCGCTGGTCCGGGTGGACCACGGCTCCTTCCCTTCCGGTCACGTGGCCGGGGCCGCGCTGCTCGTGGTGCTCGTCGGGGCGCTGCTGGTCCCGGCGGCGCGGCGCCGGACCTGGTGGCTCGGGGGCGCGGTCTTCACGCTGGCGATGATGTGGAGCCGTACGTGGCTGCACGCGCACTGGCTCACCGACACGGCGGCCGGCGCGGCCGCCGGCGCGGGCGCGGGGCTGGTGGCGTGGTGGCTCTGCGCCCCCGCGCTCGCCGCTGAAGCCGCGGGCCGCCGCCGCGGGGCCGAGCCGGCGGCCGCGCCGGCCGTGGACGCTCCCGTCGCCCCGGAGGTACCGGAGACGGCGCCGGCCGTCGCCTGACCCGGCGGAGGCGACGGCGGTGACCCCCGGTCCGTACGGATCACGGGTTGGGCCACCACCGTTCCCGCGCGCGGCGGTTGCCCCGCGCAGGGACGGGCCCGCGTCGGAGCGTTCCGGCGCGCGACCGCTCCGCGCAGGGCCCGCTCCGCGCAGCGGCCGAGCCCCTGCGTCCGTGTGCGGAGGGGCCTGCGCGCCTCAGGAGCTCTGACGCTGGACGAGGACGGCCTCCACCGTCGGGAGCCGTGGGGCCGAGCCCGTCTCGACCAGCTCGTGCAGCGCGTCCGCGATCTGCGCCGGCGAGGCGAAGTCCAGGCGGATCGTGGTGAGCGCGGGCTGCTGGAACGCCGAGAGGACCAGGTCGTCGGAGCCCACGATCGCCACCTCGTCGGGGACCGTGACGCCCTCGGCCTGGAGCGCGTGCAGGAGCAGGGCGGCGTACTCGTCGTTGTAGGCGAAGACGGAGTCCAGGCCCAGGCTCGTCCAGCGCCGGGCCAGCGCGGTCGCCGACTCCCGGGTGTAGGCGAGTTCCAGCGGGGTGACGGTGGCCATGTGCCGGGCGGCGACCGACTCGGCTCCGGCGAGGCGCGGCCGGGCGAAGGCGTCGAGGCCGCGCTCGGGGGGCATGACGACGCCGATCCGGGTCCGGCCGCGCGCGATGAGGTGCTCGGCGGCCGTGGCGCCGATGCGGGCGTGGTCGAGGCCGATGGTGTGGACGCCCGGCATGGGCCGGGACGCGAAGGCGAGCAGCCCGCGCACCCCGGCCCGGCGCAGCAGCTCGGCCGCCTGTGCGGTGAGCCGGTCGCCGTCGAGGGCGACGACCGCGGCGGGACGGAGCTCCGCCCAGGCCCGGGCGGCGTCCAGAGGGTCGGCGAAGCGACCGGCGTGAAGGACGGCGGTGTAGCCGTGCCGGTCGAGTTCGCTCTGCAGCTCGTCGACCCAGTCGCTGACGAGCCGGCCGATCGCGGAGATCGACGAGGGCATCAGGACGAGGTTGCTGCGGCCGGCGCGAAGGGAGCGGGCGGCGGCGTGCGGGACGTAGCCCAGCTGCGCGGCCGCGTCGAGGACGCGGACGCGGGTGCCCTCGCTGACCCGGTGCCCCTGGGTGTTGTTCAGGACGAAGGAGACCGTGGCACGCGACACTCCGGCGAGGCGCGCCACGTCGGCGCTGGTGATCGAGGCGGGGACGGGGGTTTCTTCTGCCATGTCGTCCCTCGACGCTCCTTGTGATGGTCGGTCGTGCCGGCGTGCGGGCCTTCTTTCACCACGAGGTTACACGAGTTAGATCACCGGGCGGCGTGCCCACCCTCCCTCCTGCGGGGGAAGACCGGGCGCCGCGCCCCTCGTTCCGCACCAGCCCGGGTGCCCGTGCGGGACGCCAACGCAGGTCACCGAGCGGGGCTCGGCGTACGGAACACCGCGAGCCCTCCCTCGTCGGCGCCCCGCAGGCGGCCGAGGGGGAGGTCGACGAGGGTGCGGTCCGCGTCCCCGGGGAGAGCCATGGGGCTCCTTCCTGGGCCACGCGCCGGGACGCGCCGACCGGATCGTGCACGATTATCGCGTTTATCGACCGTCAGTGAAGCGCCGCACGGAGGGCGGACTCGTCACAGCCAGAGGCTGCCGTCGGCCGTCCGCTCCGCCTCCGTCCTCAGCAGGGGGGCGAAGGCCCGCCACAGCAGGAGGCAGACTCCGGCGCCGGCCAGCGCGCCGGCCAGGGTGTCGCTGAGCCACTGGGCATGCAGCCAGGTGCGACTCCACGCCATGGCGAGGACGTACGCGGCGCCGAACAGCCACCACCAGCGTCGCGCACGCGGCGGACAGAGCACCACCGCCACCACGATCACCAGGGTGACCGCGCTGAAGACCTGCCCGGAGGGGTACGAGCCGTCGTTGACCAGGACCCAGGGGTGCGGCGGCCGGGGGCGGTCGACGAACTGCTTGAGCGGCAGCACCACGACGACGTTGGCGAGGATGGCGGCCGCGGCGACGTACAGCGCCGAGCGCCAACGGCCGTAGACGCAGAGGCCACCGATCAGCATCAACGGCAGGATCAGGCCGATCGGGCCACCGAGCCGGTCGAGGACGGTGGCGAAGGCGGTCGCCGCGCCGGCGCGCGAATCCCCCGTGAAGACCGCCCAACGCTCGTCGGCGCCCTGGAAGAACGGGCGGTTGGTGGTGCGCAGCAGCAGCCCCGTGAGCAGAGCGGCGGCCAGGAGCGCGCTCCCGGAGGCGAGCGCGCGGCGCGGAGGGGCGGCGGGGACGGGGTGGTGGGGAGGACGAGCGGGGCGCGGAGGCACGAGGGCATCGGGCGCATGAGGCATGACGGGGCCTTTCACGGTCTTCACCCGAGGCGGTGGGGGCACGCAGGGGCGAGCGGGCGCGGGGACGTCGCGCCGGCGCGGGGGAAGCGGCGAAGAGGGTGTGCACGAGGGTGGTGCACGAGGTGTGCACGGCCTCGACGACCTGCGGCCGTACCGGCCGAGGCGCGCACCGGGGCCGCCGGGGCCGCCGGGGCCACGGTGCGGCACGGAGTATGGCGGACGCGTGACCGCCGCCACAAGTGCACGCGGGTTTCCGGACACGTTCGCCCTGCTCAGCCCACCCATTTTCCTGGTTACACGTGATCGACGTGGGGTTCTCTCTCCGGTCACGATCTGCGCACCGACCCCGCGCGAGGCCTGGCGGAGGCCGGAAATGGGTGCTACACAGTCTCCAAGCACTGCGGGTGACACGTGTAACAACATCGTGTGCCGCAGTCGTTCGCGGTGGCTTCCGGTGACACCGCCGCCCCCGCGTCCGCTCGTGCGGCGTCTCCCTCATCCGCGTACCACCACCCGCGTACCGGGACAGTGCTCCACCGCTCCGCACCCGACCCCCGACCCGTCCCGTACCCCGCCACCTCCCCGCCCCGTCCCCCGAGGAGTCGTCATGGCCACGAACGAACTCACCGATCCGATCGACCCACCCGCCCCTGAAGCCGCCCCTGAAGCCGCCGCGAAAGCCGCCCAGGAATCCGCCTCGGAAGCCGCCGCGGAGTCCGTTTCGGCGGGCACCGCCGCCGCGAAGGCCGCCGAGGAGGCGGGAGCACCCCGTCAGCGCGGGCTCATGCTCCTCCTGCTGATCGCCAACTCCGCCATGATGGCCGTGTACATGGGCGTCGGCTCCGTCCTCCTGCCCACCCAGGTCGCCGCGATCGCCCCCGACGACAAGGTCGCCGTCCTCGGCCTGATCGGTGGCATCAGCGCCATCTTCGCAACCGCCTTCAACCCGATCGCCGGCGCCCTCTCCGACCGCAGCGGCCGCCGCAATCCCTGGATCCTGGGCGGGGCCTTCGGCGCGTTGATCGCGCTGGCCTTCCTGGGCAGTGTGACCACCGCCCTGCTCGTCGGCATCGGCTGGTGCCTGGTCCAGGCGACGATGAACACCTATCAGGCGGCGGTCACCGCGATCGTGCCCGACCGCGTCCCCGCCGCCCGCCGCGGCACGGCGTCCGCGCTGGTGGGTCTCGGCATGCCGATCGGCGGCACCGTCGGTGTCCTGCTCGCCTCACAGACCGCGACGCAGGTGCGCACCGGCTATCTCGTCTTCGGCGCCATCGTGGCCCTGGCCGCGGTGCTCCTCTCCGTCTTCTGCCGTGACACCGCGCGGGCGGCAACCGTCACCAAGACGCCGAAGGGCGGCCAGATGGCCGCGTTCCTCTCGGCGTTGGCGAACCACGACTTCCGCTGGGCCTTCATCGGCCGCGCACTGATGGTGCTGGGATACTTCGCCGTCGTCGGCTACCAGCTGTACATCCTGGGCGATCACATCACACTCCCCGGCGGGCTGACCCCGCCCGAGGCGATGGCGATCCTGACGCCGGTGTCGATGGTCGCCGTGGCGCTCTCCACCATCGTGGGCGGCCTGCTGTCCGACCGCTGGAACCGCCGCAAGGTCTTCGTCGGCGTCTCGGCCGCGCTGGCCGGGCTGGTGATGGTCGTGCCCGTGGTCAGTCCGACCTGGACCGGCATGCTCGTGTTCAGCGCGCTCAACGGCCTCGCCTTCGGCTGCTTCATGGCGGTCGACACCGCCCTCGTCACCCTGGTCCTGCCCCGAGCGGAGGACGCGGCCCGGGACATGGGCGTCCTCAACATCGCGAACGCCGGCCCCCAGATCATCGCCCCGTTCGTCGCCTCCGCCGTCGTCACCGCCCTGGGCGGGTACACCCCGTTGTTCCTGGTCGGCGGCGCCCTGTCGCTGATCGGCGCGCTCGCCATCCTCCCGATCCGCAGCGTGCGCTGATCCGCCGAGGCCCGTCGGCCGCCCCTGGCGCCGGCAGGGCCCGGCCCACCCCGCTCCGGCGGGTGCGCGTCGAGGGTCGCGCATCCGCCGGGTTCCCGACCGCACGGCACCCGGCCCTCACGCACCGGGGGGCACCACCGCTCCCCCGCGCGCCTGGCGCTCCACCACCCCTCACCGCACCGCCCTCCGTCCCCCCTCCACCTCCCGAGGAGTCTTCTGTGAGACGTACGCGAGTCCTGCCGCCGGCCATGCTGCTCCTGTGCACCGCCACCCTCACCGGCACGGCGCCGGCCGTCGCCTCACCGCAGGCGGCCCCGGCGCCGACGGCGCCTCTGCGGATCCTGCTCACCAACGACGACGGCTACAACGCCCCGGGCATCCGGAAGGCGTTCGAGCGGCTGACCGCTGCCGGGCACGACGTCACGATCGTCGCGCCGCTGACCAACCAGAGCGGTACCGGTACGAAGATCTCGAGCGCCCCCACGATCACGGTGAAGCACCCGGAGCCGAAGGTCTGGGCCGTCGACGGCACCCCCGGCGACTCGGTCGCCTTCGGTCTCTCCGAGGTGTTCGAGGACCGCGCTCCCGACCTGGTCGTGTCGGGCACGAACTTCGGTCCGAACGTCGCCGGTCTGGCCAACCACTCCGGCACGGTCGGCGGCGCGATCGCGGCGGTGGAGGCCGGCGTGCCCGCCATCGCGCTGAGCACGGGCGGGCTCTCCGTGCCCGATCCCGTCGCCACCGTCAACGCCATGGGCCCGACGGTCGACTTCGCCGTCAAGCTCATCGACCGACTGCGGGCACGGGCGAGGTCCGGGCCGCTGCTGCCCAAGGGCGTCGGCCTGAACGTGAACCACCCCGTGGTCGGCTCCGAGGGCAAGGGCACCGCCGCGGGCGTGACCACCACCTTCCAGGACCCGCAGACGCTCCTCAAGGCGGACTTCACCGATGCCGGGGACGGCACCTGGAAGGTCGGCGTGGCGGTGGACCTGCGTCCGCCGGCGCGGGGCGGGGACGTGGAGGCCGTCGCCAAGGGCCGGATCGCCGTCAGCCCGGTGAACGCCGACTGGAACACCGGCCCGGCCGCTCAGGCCGTCACCGCCGCCCTCCTGGCCGGTCTGCGCCCCTGACCACGGCCCTACCCCCCCAGCTGCGTCAGGAGGACGGATGAAGCGGCCCGGACGACGGCCCTCATCGGCAAGGCCCCTGTTCGGTACGGCCTCGCCCTGTTCGCCCTGCTCGCGTCGACACCCTCGGCCGCGGCCGGCCCGTTCCTTCTGGCGGACCCGACCGACCCGTTCGCCGTTGTAGCCGCGGGCCGTCGCCGGGCTCGGGATTTCGGCACCCGCGCCGTCCTGCATCTCGCCCCCGAGAGGCAGGACGGCGTCCGCCGTTTCCGCACGCGCGGCACGGGCCCTCGCCCGGCTACGCGCGGCCCGCTCGGCCGCCGTGGGCGAACAGGGCACCGAGGACGCGGTGGAACCGCGCGTTCATCGCCTCGGCGGTCTGCTCGGGGTGGTGGCGCCACCAGCGGACGACGGAGCCGACCGTTCCGTACCAGAGGTGGGTGAGGAGGTCGGCGTCGAGCGGTTCGACGGCCGGGGATGCGCCGAGCATGTCGGCCACGCCGGCCGCCCCTATGCGGTTGAGTTCCCGTCGGTGGACGGCGGCCGCCGCGTCCAGGTCGCCGTCGGCCGGCACGGTGGTGTCGTAGACCAACTCCCAGTCGTACAGGCGTGCTTCGAGGGCGCGGAAGATGGCCTCCATGGTGCGGGCGGCCCGCGAGAGGTCCGGTGGCCCGTCCTGCGCGGCCGCGACGGCGGTGACGAGGCGGGAGCCCGCGCGGTCGAGGCAGGCCAGATAGAGGCCGTCCTTGGACCCGAAGTACTCGTAGATCATGGGTTTGCTGATCCCGGCCCGCGCCGCCACGGTCGCGGTGGAGCCGCGGGCGTAGCCGTGGTTCCCGAACTCCTCGGCGGCCGCGTCGAGGATGAGCCGTTCGCGGTCCCTGCGCGGCATGCCCTTGGTGCCCGCGCCGCGCTTCGCGCCGGCGCCCCCCGTCGCGCCTGTGCCGCCCGGCGCTCGTCCGGCGGGCGGGGTGCTCGCGTCGCGCGTGTCCTTCTCCTGCTTGCCCATGCCCTCATCCTATGCAATCTTACCCGGAGGTAATTTACCCTTCGTTCAGATCGGTGGTTTCGGACGATGCAGAGCACGACGCGCTCGTGGTGGGGTTGGGGCAGGGTCGAGGACGCGGTGGTGGGCCGGGAGCGGGAGGCGCTCACCCGCAGGGTCGCCGAGCTGCTGCCGGGCGCGGACCTGACCGTGCACGAGGCGCCGCCGGTCGAGTCGTTCGCCATCGCACCCGGCAAGGTCGTGGCTCCCCCGGCGTTGGCACCGCTCGTCTCCGAGAACGCGCGCGACCGGCTGGCACACAGCCACGGGCAGGCGTTCCGCGACGTGGTCCGGGCGTTGCTGGGCCGGCTGCCGCACGTGCCCGACCTCGTCGTCCGCCCCACCTCCGAGGCCGAGGTCGTCCAGGTGCTCGACTGGTGCGGCGACGCCGGCATCGCCGTGATCCCCTTCGGGGGCGGCACGTCGGTCGTCGGCGGGGTCGAGCCGCGCGTGGGCGGCGACTACGCCGGTACGGTCAGCCTGGACCTCACGTCGATGGACCGGGTCCTGGAGGTGGACCGCACCAGCCGGGCCGCGCTGGTCCAGGCCGGGGTGCTCGGTCCGGCCCTGGAGGACCGGCTGCGGCCGGAGGGCTACACCCTGCGGTTCTTCCCGCAGTCCTTCGAGTTCTCCACGCTCGGCGGCTGGCTGGCCACCCGCGCCGGAGGCCACTTCTCGACGGTGCTCACGCATATCGACGACCTCACCGAGTCGCTCCGGGTCGTCACGCCCGCCGGCGTCGTCGAGTCGCGCCGGCTGCCCGCCTCGGGCGCGGGCCCTTCCCCCGACCGGATGTTCCTCGGCTCCGAAGGGTCCCTCGGGGTCATCACCCAGGCGTGGGTACGGCTCCAGGACCGCCCGCGGTGGCGCGCCGGGGCGTCCGTGGCCTTCGCGGACCCGGCCGACGGCGTGCGGGCGGTCCGCGCGCTGTCCCAGTCGGGGCTCCATCCCTCGAACTGCCGTCTCCTGGACCCGGTGGAGGCGTTCGTCAACGCCGGCTCCCCGACGTCCGTGCTGGTGCTCGGCTTCGAGTCCGCGGATCACCCGGTCACCGCCCGGATGGACCGGGCCGTGGAGCTCTGCCGTGACCACGGCGGCTCCCTGTCCGAACCGCCGCGCCACACCGACGCGGCCGGCGGCTCCGCGCACGGCGGGGCCGCGGACACCTGGCGGGCGTCGTTCCTGCGGATGCCGTACCAGCGCGACGCGCTCGCCGCGCAGAGCATGATCGTGGAGACCTTCGAGACGGCCTGCACCTGGGACCGGTTCGACGGCGTGCGGGCGGCCGTCGAGGAGGCGGCCCACGACGCCATGCGGCAGGTCGGCGCCACGGGCGTGGTCACCTGCCGCTTCACCCACGTCTATCCCGATGGACCCGCGCCGTACTTCGGGATCTATGCCACCGGTGTCTGGGGCAGGACGGTGGAGCAGTGGGACGAGATCAAGGCGGCGGTCTCCGACGCCCTGATCACGTCCGGGGCCACCATCACGCACCACCACGCGGTGGGCCGCGACCACCGACCGTGGTACGACCGGCAGCGCCCGGACCTGTTCGCCGCCGCGCTCCGCGCCGGCAAGGCGACCCTGGACCCGGCGGGCATCCTCAACCCCGGCGCCCTCATCGATCCCCTGCGCCCCGCCTGACCCCCCGTCACCCCGTTTGACCGTGAGGTCCCTCAGGGGGTGTTCCGGCCCGGGGCGGGCGGCGCAGTGCCGGCCGGGGGTTCCGCCGCCGTCGCCGCGACCGTCCGGCGAGGGCGGTGGCGATGGCGGTGGCGGACGAGGACGGTGACGGTGGCCGCGAGGAAGACGAGCTGCGTGGCCGTGCGCGGGCCGAGCTCGTCCCACCAGGGCACGTCGCCGCCGGCGGCGTACACATTGGCGGGGAACATCCCGATCAGCATCGCGGTGAGCACGGCGGCCGACGCCCGGGCGGTCCGGGACCACAACAAGGCCAGGGCGCAGCCGAGTTCGGCGATGCCGGTCAGGGTGACGAGGAGGCCCGGCGCGGGCAGGGCGGGCGGCACCATGGCGATCAGTTCGTCGCGCATGCCGACGAAGTGCGCGCCCGCGGTGAGGGTGAACATGGCGGCCAGCCCGCCCCGCAGGGCGACGACCGGCCCGCGGAGGCGGGCGGCCCATGGGACGTGTGTCGCCCCGGCGAGCAGCAGCAGGCCGGTGACGGCGACGAGTGTGACGAGCGGTTCCATGTCGAGGTCTTCCTGCGATGACGAAGGGGCGGCGGTCGGACCCGCGGCGTGGAGGTGCCGACGGGCTCGCCGAGGTGTCGGGGCTCCGCGACCGGTGGGTACGGGGTGGGCGGGAGGGGCGGGCGAGGGGGGCGGGGCCGTACCAGGGGGATCCCCCTCGCCCGCCGGTCAGACGGAGTCGCCGGCCAGGGCCGCGGCCGACCTCCGCACGGTGTCCGGGTCGATGTGCTGGATCTGCACGACGACCCCGTCCGGGTCGGTCACCCGGATGCTGTGGCCGAAGTCCTCCTCGAAGAGCTCGTAGGGGTAGCCGTCGCGTTCGAGACGCTTCGCCACCTCCTCCAGCGGCTCGTCGGTCGTGAAGCCCAGTTCGGTGGCCCCCGGCCGCCGCCCCTTCGAGACGGCGGCGGCGTGGATCCCGACGGCGCCGCCCCCGGCGGCCAGCCGGACCCAGACGGCGGCTCCGGGCTCCTGCCGGAACGTCAGCCCAAGACCGGCGTAGAAGTCCCGGGACGCTTCGACGTCGGCCACGTATCTGATGGGAAGGACGGTCAACATGATCTGCCTTTCTGCGGTGGTCGCCGCCAGCGTCCTGCCCGGTGCTCCCCCGCGCGCTGTACAGTCCCCGGGATGCACGGGATCGGACATCGGAGGGGGACCTGGTGACGCGATCCGTCACGCTCGACGTGCTGGACCGTCGTCTGATCCACGCTCTGCAGATCGACGGGCGGGCCTCGTTCAGCAGGATCGGCGCCGTCCTGGGGGTCCCGGAGCGGACCGCCGCCCGCCGCTACCACCGGCTGCGGTCGGCCCTGGTGGTGCGGGTGGTCGGGCTGGTCGACAGCGGGCGGATCGGGATGCTCGACTGGTTCGTCCGTATCGACTGCGCGCCGGACGCCGCCGACGCGCTGACCGCGGCCCTCGCGCAGCGGGACGACACGTCGTGGATCGCCCCGCTCGCCGGCGGGACGCGGCTGACGTGCATGGTCCGCACCCCCGGCGCCGGATCGGCGGACGGACGCGGACTCTTCGACGATCTGCTCCGGACGCCGGGGATCCGGGACGTCGAGGCCGGCTGCGTGCTGCGTCCGGTCGCCGGGGTCGGCGGCTGGACGGGCCGTACGAGCGCGCTGGACGCGTCCGAACGGGCAGCCCTCCTCGGCTCGGCCGAAGCACCGGCCCTCGGCGACGGGCCAAGCCCCGGCGGCGGAACAGACTCGCGTGAGCCTTCCGGCGGCAGTGAGGCGACCGGCCCGGGTGAGGCTCCCGGCTCCTGGGGTGAGGCGGAGGCGCGGCTGGCGGGCGAACTGGCGCTGGACGGCCGGGCGGAGGTGGCACGGCTGGCCGCCGTCACCGGATGGTCGGCCTCGACCGTGCGCCGCCGCGTGGCCGGCCTGCGGGCCGCCGGGGTGCTGCACTTCGAAGTGGACGTGAGCCCGTCCCACTTCGGTTTCCCGGTGGAGGCGCTGCTGTGGCTGGAGGTGGCGCCGGCCGCGATGGCCGAGGTGACCGAGGCGCTGTCCCGGCACACCGCGGTCGCCTTCGCCGCCGTCACGACGGGCCGGGCGTCGGTCTTCGCCATGGTCCAGTGCCGTGACACGGCCGCCCTCTACGCCTACCTGGCGGGCGACCTGGCGGCGCTGCCGGGCATCGGCCGGGTGGAGACCGCCCTCGTCCAGCGCCGCGCCAAGCGGGCGGGGCCGCTCCTCCTGCCGGCGGCGGAGCGCCCTCGTCGTTCCGTGTCGCCGGCGCGGCGACCGGCCGCCTCCCCACCCGCCCGCGGGAGGTGACGGCCGCGCCGCGACGGCTCCGCGTGGAGTGTCGCGGCGCGGGTCACACGTCTTGGATGCGTCGGAAGGGCCGGTCGGCCTCCAGCTCGAAGGCGAGCTCAAGGAGCGTCCGCTCCTTGCCGGGGCGGCCGGAGAACAGGACGCCGACGGGCAGCCCGTCTTCCGTGGCGCCCGGGGCGGGCAGGGAGAGCGACGGATTGCCGACGACGTTGTTGACCGGCGTGAACGCCACATAGGCGAGGATCCGCTCGATGAGCGTCGCGTAGGGGACGTCCGGTCCGAGGTGGCCGATCGGCGGCGTGGTGTGGGCGAGCACGGGGGTCAGCACGAGGTCGAGCCCGCGGAACGCCGCCGCGTACGCCTGGCTCGTACGCTTCAGCCTCCGCAGCACGCCGGGGGTGCGCCGCCACTCCCGCACGTACGCCTCGCGCAGTCCCCGGCTGAGGCCGTCCATGCGGCGGCGGTCGAAATCGGCGCCGAGGGTGCGGCCGGTGACGCCGAGGAGGAAGGACAGCATGCCCCAGTAGACGAGGAAGTCCTCGGTGAAGCGGGAGTCCAGGTCCAGCTCGACGGGTTCCACGGTGTGCCCGAGCCGTTCGAGCGTCGTGACGGTCTCCGTGACCGCCGCCCGGGTGGCGGCGTCGGTGGGGACGCCGTTCGGGGAGTCGACGAGGAACCCGATGCGCAGCCGTCGCTGCGAGGGCCCTTCGACCAGGCCCAGGGGCGGCAGCTTCGGATTGCGCCAGTGGGTCTCGGCGGCGGCGAGGAAGGCGGCGGTGTCCCGCACGGAGCGGCTGACGATGCCGTCGGTGACGATGTCGAGCGGAAGCTGCCGGCTCTGCGCGTTCGGCACGACCCGACCCCGGGTCGGCTTGAGGCCGACGAGTCCGCAGCAGGCGGCGGGAATGCGGATCGAGCCGCCGCCGTCGTTGGCGTGCGCGATCGGCACCGCTCCGGCGGCGACGAGCGCGGCGCTGCCGCCCGACGAACCACCGGCCGAATAACCGGTGTTCCACGGGTTGCGGACCGGCTCGGCGCCCTCGTACTCCGTCGTCGGGCTGAACCCGAACTCCGGCAGCCGGGTCTTGCCGAGGACGGTGACGCCGCTGCTCAGGAGCTGCCGGGCGAACGGCGCGTGCCGGCGCGCGGCCTTCGGGGTGAAGGCCGCGCTGCCGTGGCCGGTGGGCAGGCCGAGAAAGTCGGTGTTGTCCTTGACGAAGGTCGGCACGCCGGAGAAGACGCCGCCCGCTCCCTGGGCGGGCGCCGGGGCGTCGACGTGGGTCTGGACGGCGTGGAGGCGCTCCTCCACACTCCGCACCCGCTCGGCGGCGTCCCGGGCCGCCTCGGCGGCGCCGACCTCGCCCCGGCGGATCGCCTCGGCGAGACCGACGGCGTCGTGCTCCCCCAGGGCGTCGTCCCGGAAGGCGTGCACCGTGGTCCGTTCCTCGAAAGTCGTCACCGTCTTCTCAGCCCCAGCCGTGTCGATCGTCTCTCGTCACCATGACTTACCCATAGGTAACACGCGGGGACGCGGCCGTTCAGGTGTACGGGTGAACTGCCGATCGGCGTGCCGGACTACTCCGGCTGTGTGGCGATCTGGATGAGGTTGCCGCAGGTGTCGTCGAAGACGGCGGTGGTGACGGGGCCCATCTCCTGAGGCTCCTGGAGGAAGCGCACGCCGAGGCCGCTCAGGCGCTCGTACTCCGCTGTCACGTCGTCGACGGCGAACTGGGCGAGCGGGATGCCGTCCGCGACGAGCGTGTCGCGGTAGATCTTGGCGACCGGGTGGCCGACGGGCTCCAGCAGGAGCTCGGTGCCGCCGGGGTTCTCGGGCGAGACGACGGTCAGCCACCGGTCCTTCTCGCCGATCGGGACGTCGTACTTCTTCACGAAGCCGAGGATCTCGGTGTAGAAGCGCAGGGCCTTGGCCTGGTCGTCGACGAAGACGCTGGTCATATGGATTCTCATGGGGTGCTCTCTTCCGGTCCGGGTACGTCGGTCTTGAGCCACCGCTCGGTGATCCGGCGCAGCGGGGCCGTGTTGAGGTCGTGGAATTTGTAGCGGCCCTCCCGCCTGGTTTCGACGAGCCCGGCGGCCTCCAGCACGGCGAGGTGCTGGGAGATCGCCTGGCGCGAGAGGCCGAGCCGGTGCTTCATGGTCAGTCGCGAGCAGATCTCGAACAGTGTCTGCCCGGACTTCTCGGTCAGCTCGTCGAGGATGGTGCGACGGGTCGGGTCGGCCAGGGCTTTGAACACGTCGTCGGCCACGACTCCACGATAGGCAAACATTCACTTGCCTATCAAGTCGGGAGCGCGGCGCGTCCCGGCCCGTCGCCCTCCGCCTCCCCGCCGCACCGACCGACGCCACGCCCGGATCGGCGGCGTCAGCGGTCGGCGTCGGCCCGCGCCAGGAAGGCGGTGATCGTCGCCACGAACCGCTCCGGGTCGTCGAGCCACGGGAAGTGACCGGCCTTCGGCTGGACGGCCGGCTCCGCGTACGGGAAGAGGGCGACGAGCTCGGCCAGGGCCCGGGGAGGGGCCGCCGGGTCCGCCTCGCCCGCGAGGACCAGCACCGGCGACGCGAGGCGCCCGAGCGCCGCGCGGGTGGCGTCCGGGTCGAAGGCCCCGTCGGAAGCGAAGACCGCCGCGGCCTCGGCGTTCCGCTGCCCGTCCTCGGCGGCCCGATGGGCGGCCGCCGCCGCGTCCCAGCGTCCGTACCAGAACGGTGCGACCGCCTCCCAGGCGTCGGCGGCCGCCCGACCGGCCACGATCGACTCCAGAGCGGCGAACGCGCGCGGGAACCACGGCTCGCCCTCGCGGAGCCGTGCGGCCCGGAGCCGGTCCTCGCCCGTGATCGTCACCCCGGCGGCCATGACGCTCGGCGTGATCAGCAGGAGCCGGTCGACGCGCTCCGGGTGACGGCTCGCGTAGAGCGCCGCCAGGTTCGCGCCGGCCGAATGCGCGAGGACGTCCATCCGGTCGAGCCCGAGGTGGGCGCGCAGGGCTTCCACGTCGTCGACGAGCCGGTCGCAGCGGTACGTCCCCGGGTCCGCCGGCCGCGCGGAACGCCCGGTGCCCCGCAGGTCCGGCATGATCAGCCGACGGTGGGCGGTCAGGCCGCCAAGGTCGCCGAGATAGACGGAGTCCTGCATCGGCCCGCCGGGCAGGCAGAGCAGGGCGGGGCCCTCGCCGCGCACGTGGCAGGCGAGTTCGGTTCCGTCGTACGCGGTGAAGAGTTCCATGCGGGCCAGCCTGGGCGAGGCCGCGCGACCGGCCTATCGTTGAGCCACAGCTACATGACGGGGTGGGATGGCGGTCGGGATCAGGTTCACGGCGGAGGCGGTCGCGAAGGTGCGGTTCGCCCTCTCGCCGCTGGGCGAGACGGTGCTGGCGCTGCGGATCCTCCTGGGCACGGGCGGCCACGCCGTCCATCGGCCGTGGGCGCGCCGGGCGCGTCCGACGCTCGCGGACGAGCGTGACCTGCCGCTGCTGCGAGCGCTCATCGCCGGGCCGATGCCCTCGTTCCTCTTCCCGGTGCCGGCCGAGCGGCTGCCGTCGGCGGAGGCGGAGCTGGAGCGGCTACGGGCGACGGAAGAGGGCTTCTTTCGGCGGGAGTACGGCGCGGTCCTGGGTCTGTCCGCCGAGGAGACCCCCGAACCGGCGGCGGTGCTGCCCCGGCTGGCGGAGGCGCTGCGCCGCTGCCACGACGCGCTGATCGCGCCCCAGTGGGAGCGGATGCGCGCGGTGCTGGAAGCCGACCTCGGCCGGCGGGCGCTCACGCTCGTGGACGGCGGGGTGCAGGCCCTGTTCGCCGAGCTGCACCCGGACATCGCCTGGGACGGCGACCAGTTGGTGGTGCACGGCCGGCGCACCGGACACCCGGCGCACACGGTGGACACCCGCGGGCACGGCCTGGTCCTGCTGCCCAGCGTCTTCAACTGGCCGCACGTGGGCGTCGACAAGGCACCGGTCGCGGCCGCGTCGATCCGCTACCCGGCGGTCGGCGTCGGACTGCTCTGGGAGGCGCCCCCACCGACCCTGGCGGGCCTCGCCCCGGTCCTCGGCCGTACGCGGACGGCTCTGCTCACCGCCCTGGCCGAACCCCTGACGACGCCCGCCCTGGCCGGCCGCCTCGGCATCACCCCGAGCGCGGTCTCCCAGCACCTCGGCGCGCTCCGCGGGGCGGGCCTGGTGTCGACGCAGCGCAGCGGCCGCACCGCCCTCCACCTGCGCACGGAACGGGCGACCCACCTGCTGGGCGGCGGCCCCTGACGGTGCCGGACCGGCCCTCGGCGGGCGCGCCCCGGTGGCAGGACCCGGTGGCGGGGCCCGGTGGCGGGGCCCGGGGTCCGGGTCCCGCCACGGCGGGCTTCGGTCACCGTCAGACGCGCTGCCACAGGGCGGGGACCACGGGCGGTTCCCACCCGGTCCGGGCCTGGTGGCCCTGGAGGCAGCGGTAGCTCGCGCCGCCGTACGTGACGACGGCCCCCGCCGCGTAGACCTTGCCGGCCGCCCAGGTGCCGCCCGGCTCCGGCTCGCCGGGCCCCGGGCCGGGACCGGGATCGGTACCGGTGGTCTTCAGCGTCAGGCCGTAGTTCTGCAGCAGCGGGTTCAGCGGCTGGAAGAAGGTCGTGCCTCCGCTGGAGCAGTTTCCGGATCCGCCGGAGGTCACCCCCTGCGCCTGGCTGCCCGAGATGTACGCGCCGCCGGAGTCGCCGGGCTCGGCGCAGACGGTCGTGCGGGTCACGCCCGAGATGGTGCCCTCGGGGTAGGTGACGCTGGTGTTGTGCTGTTGGATCGTGCCGCAGTGCCAGCCGGTGGTCGACCCCGAGCGGCACACCGACGCGCCGACGGGCTGCAGGACGGACCCGGTGACCTGGGTGTTCGCCCCGCCGGAGCCCTTGACGTACGGCGTGGCGGTCCAGTTGGCGTTGGTGGCGACCCAGGCCATGTCGTTGCCGGGGAAGACGGAGCCCTGGAAGCTGCCCTGGGCGACCTGGTTGTATCCGCTGGTGCTGGTGCCGGCGCGGCCGCAGTGGCCGGCGGTCGCGAAGCCCTGCGTGGTGCCCCGGGTGACGGCGAAGCCGACGGAGCAGCGGCCTCCACCGCCCATGTAGTACGCGTCGCCGCCTCGGATGTCGTACAGCGGGCGGGGTGCGGCGGAGGCACCGACGACCCGTACGAGGTCCCGGCGCACACCGGTGTCCGCGAGGAGGCGCGCGCCGGCTCCGGGCCGGACCTCTTCCATGACCAGGAGGTTGGCGCGGACGTCGACATAGCGGACCGGGGTCGCGGCGGTCGCCGCGCGGTCCAGGGACGCCCTGGCCCGTTCGAGGTCGGCCAGGCCGCGCGTCACGAGCCGGGCTTCGGCCCCGGCCGCCCGTATCGCGGCCGCGTCCGCCGCCCGGGTGGTGGCCACGGTCAGGCGGCCGGCCTCGGCGCCGTCGACCCACGCCCCGGCGAACGCGGTGCCCAGTGCCTGGCGGAGCCCGGCGGCGGTCGCCCCCGCCTCGGCTTCGTTGGCGAGCCGGGCCCGGGCCTGAGCGGGTGTCAGGCCGAGGTCCCGCTCCAGGGCGCGAAGGAGCTCCGGCCGGGCGGAGCCGGCGCCGAGCGCTTCCGCGGCGGACCGGACGCCGGCTTCTTGTCCCTGGCCCGGGGCGGCGGCCCCGGTGTCGTGCGGTCTCGGCGGCGGCGCGGCCGTGGCGGACCCGGCCTGGAGGCCGGCCAGCATCAAGCCGGCGGCGACCAGGGCGGTACACGCCGTGCGCGCGTGTCGTCGGAGCATGGGGATGTCTCCTCGGTCTCGGTGGGGGTTCTGCCGGAACCGTAGGGAGGACGGGAGGCGCGCGGCAGATGCCGTTCCTCCCCTGGCACCGCGTTATGGCTCCGTCGCTCGCCCCGATCCCGAGTCACGCGGGCGCACGTTCCGCGATCGCATCTTCCGTTGCACCGTAGCCAGCGGAATCGGCATGGCCGGTGTTCCTGTGGCACGCCAGCCCCGACTCAGAAGCAGGAGCGCACCGCAGTCTCCCAGGCGCCGGAGCTCCGGTAGTGGTTCCTGTGCCCCGCGGTGAGCACATGGTGCAGTTCGGCGCGGTGCTGGGTGTTCGTCGGCAGGTCCAATTGGTCAAGGAGAGCCAGCGCGGCGACCGGCTCCAGATCGCCGTAGAGGTCGTGGAAGCTCGTCAGAAGGCCCCTGAAGACGGCATGGTGCAGGGCAGGGATCCGCATGGCGGTGCGGTACGTCGGCTCCTTCACGGCCCAGCGCACCGGGCCTGAGCACTCCAGGACACGACGGGCTCGCCGGATCAGGGGTTCCGACCGGTCGGCCACGACGCGCTCGATGTCTCTGCCGAGTACCTCGGCGAAGGCCGTGTCCGAGGTTGTGTGGTCCTCGAACCAGTCCACCCACAGTGAGTAGGTGACGGTCTCGGCGTCCGACTCCGCCTCCAACCGCTGCCGGTAGCCGTTCCACAGCGCGTCGGCCGGCAGGGGGCCTTCCTCACTGTCGTCCGCGATTCGGATCTCATAGGTGACCCAGTATTCGTCGAGGAGGTCCAGCAGTCCGAAGGCCAGCTGAACCTGGTCGGCAGCCCCCACGTCCTCGGCGAACACATCGGCGGCATAGGAGTGCGCCACCTGGCCGGCCGTGAGCACCACGTCCGGTTTCTCGTCGCTCACCCACCCGTCGCGCACCTGAATGACACCCTGATCGGCCAGCCAGCGCCGCGCCGCCTCCCCAGCTCGCTTCTCCACTCGGGAAGTATGACTAGTCCAAGAGGGAGCTACCTGCGCGGTATTCCGTTCTTCCCTCCGGCCGGGGGACACTGCCGCGCCCACAGCGGTCCGTGTGCGTGGCGACCGGATCAGAGCCCGACCGCGTACTACAGGATTCGGCCGTCGACGGTCCCCACGAGCAAATGGTCTCGGGGCACAACGGCAAGCGACAGGGCAACCGTGGGCACGCCATCAACCTCGATATTCGTGCGCCAGAGCAGCGAGCCGTCGTCGGCGTCCAGCGCCGCGAGGGCACCGGAGCTGTAGGCCACGCAGACCGTTTCGCCGTCGGTATGGATGGCAGGGTGATCGGAGCGGTGTTCCCACTGCCGGGCGCCGCTCAGGAATCGTCGAACGACGTAGACGCCACCGGGTTGCGACTCACGTCCAGGGTGCGCGGTGCCGGCGTACACCAGGGACCGTCCGACCTCGACCGCCGGACCGCCGCAATAGTGTTCCGCTGGCTCCCAGGAGTGGGGAAGGAGCCGGCACCGTGTCCCACCGGCTCCCAAGGCGGTGACCCACGTGTCCTGACGCTCGTCCGGATCAGTGGCGACCAAGGCGTACGGGCGCCGGGGCCCCACCTCCACCAGGGTCCCGTCGAGAGCGGCCAGCACCCGGCCGTCCTCCAGCCCCTTGACATCCCATACCCGTCGACGTGCGTACCAGCGTTGACCAGCCGCCGCGGCAAGATCCGCCAGGAGGCGGCGTGCCTCACGACTGTGGTCCAACCGGACAACCGGCTCTGCAGGTGCGGCCAGTTCCTTGGAGGTGATGGCCCCCTGTCCGACGTCGTACCGGTCGGTGCGCGTGACAACGGCTGCATGCCCTTGCTCGTGCGCGAGCGGGTTGCTCGAGTCGTCGCATGGCGCGAGGAGTAGACGCAGTTCCGTCCGGCTGAGCCATTCGACCGTGAGAACTTCCCGCCCGGACGGCAATGCGGACACGATGGTGCCGGCATCCAGGCGGATGAGCAGCAGTTCACCATCCTAAGAGTGACCACCGTCGTAGCGTCCCGTTCCGACAGCCAGCAGGGGCAATGCGGGGTGAAAGGCGAGAGACCGCACGGGGTACTGAGATCGGACCAGTTGCAGGCATCGCAGGCTGTCCCGCTGGTAGATCCCTATGCGGTACCCAGTCCACGTCCAGTCTGCGGTCGGACTGCCGCTCCAGTGGAGATCCCCAAGGTCCCAACCGGCAGCGACCAACAGTGAGTGATCGTCGGCGATGGCCACTTCCGGGTGCCCCAGCTCGGCGAACGGCCCGTTGCCGAGCACGCCTTGGACGCAGGGTCTAACGGTCATGCAAGATCAGCCCCGAACGGCACCCCAAACACAGCGTGTCCGCCGCCCCCGGCGGCATCCTCACCCGCAGGCGCCGCAGGAGGTCTGTGCGCCAGGCGGCCCCGCCCATCGTAGGGATCCGCGCGCGGCCAGGCGATCCGGAACCCATGGTGGGCTGACTCGCGTACGCGTACGTGCGCACAGGTCAGTCTGCCTCACGGGCACGCAGGGCCGGCAGCGGCCCGGCAGCCTGCGCAGAGCCTCGCGGTCGCCGGCCGCCGTCGCGGCACGGCCTTTATCGCTTTTGCAGAGGGTCAGGCCGCCTTGGGTTAGACCGGCGAGCGTCTCCTGCGCGGTAGTGACCGTCGCGTCCGGATGCGGGGCAGATGACAAAGCCCGCACGTGGTCAGGCGAGAGGTGCAGCTCATAGGGCAGGCAGCAGTCAGAGCAGAGGGTCGCGACTAGCGTCCCGCACGCGCAGATCTGATTCAGTCCCCCATCGGGGGTCGCTCCGCAGCAGGCGGCGGAGGCGTGCCGCGTCGTCAACCCGCGGCAGTCGTCCGGGTTCATGACGATATTGCCTTGTGGCCCCTGCGAGACCAGTGGCTGCCCGTCGCTGTTGTAGCGAGTTCCGTGCCGTGGCATCACCGGGCCGGGTACCTCGGCAACGACGAGAGGCGGGCCGTACGGTTCCGTCTCGATCGCGTAGCAGCCGGACGGCACAGTGGCCGGCGACGGCCCCATTTCCTCCGCCTCCCACCAGGCGTAGTCGGGAGCCTCCGGCATCGCCGGCAGACGCTTCAACGGCCCTGTCAGCACAGCGCCGCAGGCAGCGCACGCGAACACGGTCCTCTCCTGCGGGGCCCTCTCGGCCATGGCGGCGTCACGCACGGCAGCCTGCTCGCTGCCCAGTTGGAGACCCGCTCCATCCTGAAGACGCTGATCATCCACTCGAGGAACCGTACTATGTTCTGTCCGGCCGATCTTGGACTGTGGGAGGATGCCATCCATGACTTGCATCCGAAGGGGCCGTGCCGCGTAGAACACCAGCTTCACTTCGGTCGCGGGAACGCGGCTGGGGAAGACCCTGGGTGCGGTATCGCGATGTCCCAGGTTTGTCGGGAGCGGCGAATGCCGCCGTCCGTGTCCTCGAACGGGAGCGATTGTCTCCGGGCATCGTGGCAGTGGCGCTGAGTGTGTGGTCCGTGCGTGTCCACGGCACCAAGCGCCGGTGGAGGCAATGGGAGGCTGAGTTCACCTGTCCGTGCTGCGGTGCGGGGTGGGCCCGGGACAAGCTGCGAGACGCTCTGTACATGCTTCCGTCAGGGGCCGCCGGCGAACTACGGGTGCAGGTGGAGCGCCTGGACATGGTGCTCCTTGGGCGAACGCATCACGAGTCGATGGCAGACCCGGAGTTGGCGTGGTGGCATCGCAGGTGCTGACCGCACCCACGCCTCCCACTGATTTATCGGCTCTTGTATGACTCGCCGGGGGGGATCTGACAGAGGCGGAGTGGCGACGACTGGAGCCGCTTCTGCGACAGGCAATAACCGATGTGGGCGGTGACATGATCATCGCCAGGTGGTCAACGGCATCCTGCCCCACGTACGGACTGGGGTGCAGTAGCGTGACGTGCCTGAACGCTGTAGGCCGTGGAAGACCGTCTACGAACGGCATCGGCGCTGCGCCGACGGAACCTGGGAACGGTTGCTTCAGCGCATGCAGGCCCAGGCCGATGCCGCCGGTGGGATCGACTGTGACGTCTCGGTTGACTCCACCGCAATCCGCGCCCACTAACATGCGGCCGGAGCCCGGAAGGGGCCACCCCCGCCGCGTCAAAAGAGGCGGCGGCCGTGACACACCAGAGCGAGGAATATGATTCGCGCTCCTGGAGGCGCCGGCAGCCACATCACCTGATCGTCGACCGGCACAGCATCCCGCTCACGGTGTCGCTGACCGGTGAGAACCGGCACGATGACACCCAGCTCATGCGGCTACTGGATGCCATTCCCTGCATCCGCGGCCTGCGCGGCCGTCGCCGCCATCGCCCCCGGCCGCTGTTCGCCGACCGCGGCTACGACTTCGACAAGTACCGCCGACTCCTGCGCAGCCGAGGGATTCCCCGAAGATCGCCCGACGCGGCACCCCGCACGGCTCCGGACTGGGCAAGACCCACTGGGTGGTAGAAGGCGCCTTCGCCTGGCCTTACAGGCCAAGCGCCTCCGCAACCGGTACGAGATATGAGCCGACCTGCACCAGGGCCTCCTCGAACTCGCCTGCAGCATCATCTACTTGAGACGGCTCCGTGCCGCAATCTGAAACGATCGGCTAGTCCGATTGTTTGTCGCGTAAGCCCGATCCTGCCTGTCAGGCAGTTCGATTTGGGCGTTAGCCTCGGCGCATGATTCCTGTGCTGCCTCCGAAGGTGATCACGCGCCATCGCGACGGGGCGATCCATGCGTACTTTACGACGACGTCCGAAACACCGGGCACGCTGGAGCCCGTCACGGTGTTCCACCCCCGGCCCGGCGACGAGGTCGTGGAGTCAGCGGTCTGGCCCAATCTGGAGCGCGTCGTGTACACGACGCTGCATAACGTCGTATGCCTCACACGGGCTGGTGACCTGGTGTGGACATCGACCTTCGAACCGCACTCGGATCAGCCCCACGGCCACCGTCCTGGCTGTGCACTGTCGCTGGACGGCCGAAGTGTGTGGGTCTACCGGCCCGATGCGATGGCAGGACGTGGGGGCGGGGACCGGTGGGTCATGTACGAAGCCGACAGCGGGGCGGTGATTGCTTGCAGCGAGCTGGACACAGCAGGGCACGGTGCCGTCCACCACGTGCACCCGGTGGACGGCAGTATCTACCTCGACATCGGTGAGGGCCAGGACGGCTCCGTCACTCTCAGAGCTACGACCGGTACCGGCGGCGAGCCGGAATTCGTGGCCTACCCGTGGGGTGACCGGTGCCTTGTTGACCTTTCGCCGGATGGGGAGCAGTTCATGACTGTCGACCACGGCCAAGCGGATGTTGCCTTCCACCAACACCCCAGCGGAGACGTGCTCTTCACCGTGCCTGTCGAAGCCTTTGGGTACGACCCGGAGGAGACGTTCGTGGAATGGAGCGGCGGCTACCTGACTCCGGACCTGGCCGTTGTCACCTTGGGCGGTGCGGACCAGAACGAGGAGGAGTGGTTCCGGTACCACCTGATCAACGTGCGCACAGGCACGCTCGAGGGCGAGATCGCCGTCGAGACGACCAACCCGTACGAAGTGGTGCCTCTCGGCAACGGCTCCTGGCTCACCGGGGGCCCCGAGGGCAACCCCGTCCGCTGGTCGCGCGTTCCCTTGGCTCCCGCACCGCCGCAACTAAGAGGTTGAAAGGACGGAGTTGCCACTGATCCAGGCAGCGCTGTCGGGCAGAGCACCGTAGTTGTCCATCGGTGCCCACTACGGCGCTCCTTACCTGTTGACGGGCTGATTCCGGTCCTTCGTACGATCGGGAGACCCAGGGGCCTGGGCGGGGGCTTTAGCGCGCTCATGGCGTAGGTGTGGCTTTAGCTGATCGGCCGCCTAGTGCCCCGCGACGAGACGGCCACTCATTGGGTGGAACGAACCAAGATCGCTTCGTAAGGACACGTCGGCGTGGTCGTCTGCAGGGCCCAGTCAACCGATCGACGAGGGAGGCTCGGGTGCCCGAGCTCTGTGCGGGGACGGGCACCGGCAAGGCCTCGCATCGCACGGTGATCGACACGGACGGGACGAAGGTGCTTACGCGCCGGGTGCCCAACAACGAGCCCGAGCCTCTGGGAGCTGGTCTGCGACGTCCTGCCCCAAGAGTCGGTGGCGAAGGCGAAGAAGTCCCGCGGCGAGAGCTCCAGCGGCGACGCGACGGTGCACGAGATGCCGAAGCCGAGGATGGCCTCCCGCAACGCGAGTCTCCTGAGTCAGGGGCGTGTCCTGACGTCGTCGCCCGGGGTTGATCCCTGTGTGGAGACTGACGAGCCGGTGCCCGGCGACTGCCTCGACGAGCCCCACCAGCCCCGCCTGACGCCTAGGAGGCGCGGGCTGCTGTCGGGTACATGAGCCTGCTGGAAACGCTCGACCCACGCCCCTGGGTCAGGTCGCCGGGCAGCTCCCCTCCGACCTGGCCCGCCAGCTCCCCGCCGGGTAGCCGGCAGGTCGCGGGGAGCGGTCAGCGGGGCGGGCTGAATACCTCGACGGCGCCCGGCCCCTCCGCCTGGGGCGGATTGCAGGATCGTTGCCAGACAGGTGAAACGGTCAGTGCTGCCAGTCGGTTTCGCCGCCTGGGCCTGTCAGCACTGGTTCGAGTCCTGAGCCGGTGAGGCTCCAGGACTCGTAGTCAGGGTCTGGATTGCTGCTGAGTCGAGTGCCGTCGTCAAAGTCGATGGACAGGCCGCCGAGCCTCGCGGAACGGCCAGCGTTTCCACAAGATCGGAATCCGCCTCAGAAGAACCGCTCCACCGCACTGTTCACCCTCGCCGCTGAACTGCCCGCCGCCGTCCTCGCCCGGGTACTCGGCGTCCGCATCCAAGTAGCCGTCAATGGCAGAATGCATCAGCCGGCGACTGGACCTCTTACGCCGCCGATGCGCGTCCCGGAGAACCAATGAAGCTACCCATCACCATCCATCAAGCACGGCTCGGATCCACGGAATTCAAGGTCATCCGACCAGCCCAGCCCCTGGTCCACGCCGTGCTCATCGACCACGATCGGCACCTGGACACCTATCTCGGTCAGGACGCCGCCCAGCGAATGGGTGGGCTATGGAAGCTCGCTGCCTCTTCACCGCGCTCGCTGGTCCATCTGCCGATGCGGGGGAATCGTGGCCCCTCCCGCGAGCTGCCAGAAGACAGCACACGGCAGCTTGATCTCGTGCTGCTGCACCACTCGCTCCAGTTCGCCCCCTCACGCTGGAAGGAAATACGAGGACGGCTCGGCCGCGGGCGTCAGCAGACCGTGACGCTGCCCGGCCCAGGGCACACCGACGAAGCCGTGATTGATCACGAGGCACGGCACTACAAGGAGAACCGGGATCTGTTCCACCAGCATCTCCATGCCGAGACCCTGTTCATGACCGGAAGCGCGAAGGTGTTCAAGGACTCCGCCCGGCACTTCTTCGACGTCGCCCGAAACGGCCCCGGATACGTCCCCGTCCATCCGAGCTACCCGCACTTCTGCACCGAGCTCCACTCCAACGACGGCATTCTCGGCAACGCGCGCGAGATCCACATCGAATACTGCGACCAGTGGGACTCATGACTCTGGCCGACAAGGCCCGACGTAGCATCCAGGACGCCTCTGACCAGGCAGGAACCCGCTGGCACTACGCTTTCTGGATCCAGAACGAGCTGACTGGTCGGCGACCTGACCAGCCACCCCGCCGGGGGGCCACAGCTCGCCAGGAGTGGATCGCCGAACTCGGACTTTGGTACGACGAGCCGACCGACCTCGCCGACTGGGATTCAGTCATCGGGCCCCTCGCCGCGCAGATCGAGGCCCGCTTCCACCAGACCTGCTGCCAGCTCGCCCGAGCCCTCCACACGACCGGCGTCATCGCAAGGTCTATCGGCCGAACCGTGCACGGCGTCGCCCGTGAGCAGGCTGGCGTCGGCGGGAAAAGTCACTTCGCGCCGGTCGCACGGCCCGCGCTGCGGGTCAGTGCCTCGCTATGGGCGTCCCGGGCGTGCTGGAGGACGGTGGGGGCCCGGCCGGCCGCGCGGCCTTCGGGGTGCCAGCCCAGCAGGTGGCGCCAGACGAGCGGGGCCCCGGCCAGCGGGCGGGTCACGAGGCCGGGGGTGGCGGGGAAGGTGGCGCGGCAGAGGCCGACGGCGCGGCCGACTTGCACCAGGTGGACGCAGGACGCGGTGTCCGTCTCGTAGACCCGGGCCGGGGTGAAGCCCGCCCGTACGCACGCGGCGGCGAAGCAGTCCCCGAAGCAGCCGTCACCCGGCACGTCGGTCCACGCCTCCCCGGCCAGTTCGGCCAGCGGGAGTTCGGTCCTGCGGGCCAGCGGGTGGGCGGTGGGAAGCATCACGTACACCGGATCGCGCGCGACCTCCGCCCAGGCCAGCCGGTCCGCGTCGAAGGGGCCGCTCTCGCCGCAGACCCCGAGGAGGGCGAAGTCGAGCCGCCCCACGGCCACTCCCCGCGCGATCTCCCGTTCCGACCAGGACGTGTGCGTGCTGACCGACGCCTCGGGCTCGGTCCGCGCGAGCCGGTCGACCAGCCCGCCGAGCAGCGGTCCGTGCGTGCCGCCGAGGCGGTAGCCGTCCGCCCCGTCCCGGGCGAACCGCACCGCCTCCTCCTGCAGTTCGCAGACGGCGGGGAGCACCACCCGGGCCCGGTCGAGCACCAGGTCGCCGAGGGCGGTGGCCCGCACCCCCTCCCGTCCGCGCTCGAACAGCACCCCGCCGAGCGCCCGCTCGATCCGTTTGAGCTGGGCACTGAGCGCGGGCTGCGCCAGGCCGAGCGCGGTGGCGGCGCGGGTGAGACTGCCGGCCTCCGCGATGGCCCGGATCGTCTTGAGGTGCCGCAGCTCCAAATCCATACGCAGAGCTTGACCCCGCTCCCCCCATAGGTCCAGACCAAATGCGCGGTCGGACGATCGGCGTGCAGAGAGCGCGCCTGCCCGGGCGGTGGGATACCGCCGAGGGCGGGGGCGTCAACGCCAGTTGGGGTGTCCCTCGGCGGTGGTGCCGGCGGTCAGCGAGCGCGGTTCGGTGCCGTCCCGGCGGACGGCCCAGATCCAGGGCTGCTCGTAGGGCCCACGGACGAAGGCGAGCCAGGCGCCGTCCGGGGACCACGTCGGGTCCATCTCGTGGACGCCGGTCGCCACCACGGCGCGGTCGCCCGTGCCGTCGGCGGCGACCACGTGGATGTCGCCCTGCGAGCCCTTGCCGTACCGGCCCGCGGTGTAGGCGAACGAGCGCCCGTCGGGCGACCAGACCGGGTCCAGCGCCTGGTGCGGCAGCCGGGTCACCTGCCGGGGGGCGGTGCCCGGGGCGGCCGGATCCACCACGTGGATCTGCCAGTTGCCCTTGCCGGCCTCCAGACAGACGGCGATCCGCTTGCCGTCCGGCGACCAGGCGGGGTCCTCGACGCGCGCGGTTCCGGTGGTCACCTGCTCGGCGGTCCCGGTGGCGAGGTCGATCGTGAACAGCTGCTGGACGCCGTTCGCCTTCCGGAGCACCGCGAGCCGCGTGCCGTCGGGTGACCAGGAGACCCGGCCGCCGGCGATGGACGCGCGCCGCCGCGGCTCGCTGCCGTCGGCGCGCGCCGTCCAGACGGCCTGGCCTTCCGGGGTGATCCGCGTGTAGGCGATGAAGCGCCGGTCCGGGGACCACTGCGGCAGGACCGAGCAGGTGTCGTCGTCGGCGATCAGACGGACGGGCGCGTCGGCCCCCGGGTCGCGGCGGGCGATGACGCCGTGACACGTGCCCGGCCAGCCCGGGGCGGTGTCCTGGCGGATCAGCATCGGCTGCGTGGGGAAGGGGGCGGGGGTCGCGGAGGGGGACGGTCCGCCGGTTCCGGCGCCCTTGTCGCTCCGCCCCGCCTGGCCGTACCAGGGCTGCCAGACCAGTACCCCGGCCGTGGCCAGCGCCACGACCACGCCGACCACGACCGGACCGACCCGGCGCCGACCCGTCCGCCGCTGTCCGGCGGGTCCGTCGACGGTCCGTACGGGCTCGGCCGGCAGAGCGTCGGTCCGCGGAGCCTCGACCCGCACGGACTCGTTCCCGGCCGGTCCGGGAACGGTCCGTTCGGCGACGCTCGAGGCGGAAGCGGTCGGTACGGTAACTGTCGGTGCGGCAGCGCTCCGGCCGGAAGGGGCCATCGCTTTGGGAGCGGGCGCTCCGTGCCCTGTCGGTACGGGTCCGGCCGCTCCGTTCTCCGTCGGTACGGGCTCGGCCGGCTCGGATTCCTGCCGTACGGGCCCCGGCCGTGCCGTCTCCGGACGCGGCGGCCCGGTCCGTACGGGTGCGGCGGCCGCGAGGGAGGCGCGCGGGTCCTGCGGGGCGACCGGCGTCCGCGCATCCTCCGGGGCGGCGGGCGTCCGCGGGTCGACGGGCGCCGGATCGCGCCGGGGCAGCAGCGCCGTGGCCGCGTCCGGGAGCCAGTCGCCGCCGTCCCGGTGCCGGACCGTCAGACGCCGGAGGCAGTCCGTCGGGGTGGGCCGGGCCGCCGGGTCCTTGGACAGGCAGTCGGCGACCAGCTCCCGCAGCGCGTCGGGCACGGCGGTCAGGTCAGGGTCCTCGTGGACGACCTGGTACAGACGGGCCGCGGACGGCCCGTCGCCGAACGGCGAGCCGCCCGCGGCCTGCGCGAGCACCACACCCAGCGCGAAGACGTCGACGGCCGGGGTGACCGTGCCCCGGGTGAGCTGCTCGGGAGAGAGGAAGCCGGGGGTGCCCACCTGGAACCCGGTGCGCGTCAGCGTCGTCCCGTCGAGGGCACGCGCGATGCCGAAGTCGATGACCCGGGGGCCGTCCTCGGCGACGATGATGTTCGCCGGCTTGAGGTCGCGGTGGATCACACCGGCCCGGTGGATCGCCTCCAGGGCCTCGGCGAGCCCGGCGGCCAGGACGGTGAGGGTGTCCTCCGGCAGGGAGCCGACGCGCGCGAGGACGGCGGCCAGCGTGGGGCCCGGCACGAACGCGGTCACCAGCCAGGCCGGGTCGCCCTCGGGATCGGCGTCCACCACCGAGGCCGTGTGGAAGCCGCCCACCCGGCGCGCGGCCGCCACCTCGTCGGCGAACCGGCGCCGGAAGCCGGGTTCGGTGCTCAGCTCGGGCCGTACGACCTTCACGGCCACCGCGCGCCCCGAGGGGGAACGGCCGAGGTAGACCACGCCCATGCCACCCTGGCCGAGCCGGTGGGTCAGCTGGTATCTGCCGTCGCCGACCGAGGTGGGATCCCCCGGTTCCAGTGGCTTCATGCGTATGTCCCCCGTTCCGCCCCCTTCACGAGGGTCAGGCCATTGACTACCCGTCGCGGCGCACGGCAGTCAAGCCGGGGGCCTTCGGCGGGCTCGTGGCCTGCGGCCGGGCTCCCCGGTCGGCGGGGAGCCCAGCGTACGTCCCGCGGGGTCTACCAGATCGCCTCGACCCACTCCGGGTGGTCGATGAACGGGTTCCGGTTGCCCTGGTACGTGGAGTACACGATGTCGTTGCGGCGCTCCTCGAAGGCGCTCGGCGGATCCTGCTCGTTCCACTGCTTCAGGACGGAGAGGCGGCCGTGGTAAGGCACGCTGCCGTTGGTGGTCGAGTCGTTGGGCTCCAGGTCGGCCCAGGCGTCGTCGCCTTCGTAACGGACGGCCATATAGAGGATCATGCGCGCGACGTCGCCCTTGTCGGCGTCGCGCGGCTCGAAGGAGTTGCTGTCGGTGTAGCTGCCGGAGGCGCCGCTGACCGGGCTGCCGCCCCGGTCGAAGTCCTTGTTGCCGCGGACGCCGTTGACCTGCACGTCAGCCGCCCGAAGGTGGTGCAGGTCGGTGCCGGGGCCGGCCGAGGTGCCGAAGCCGCCGTGCGACTGGGCCCAGACGTGCTCGCGGTTCCAGTCGCCCACGTCGCCGCCGTTGAGGGACTTGCTCCGTGAGGTGCCGCTGTACAGCAGGACGACGTTGGCGCTGTTGCGGGGGTCCTGGTCGGTGACCTTCAGCGCGTTCCAGACGGCGTCGTACGAGATCCTGGTCTGGCTGCTGATGATCGTGTGCAGCGAGCTCTTGAGGCTGGTCCCGGTCTTGCCGATCGCGTTCTTGTAGTACGTGCTGTCGTAGGCGGTGGTCGTGGCGCTCGCGGGGGTCGCGGTGACCGAAGGAAGGGTGAGGCCGACGAGGACAGCGGCTATGCCGGCCGTCCACGCCTTCCATCTGCCAATCTGCGCAACGGACATGGGGGGCCCTTTCCCGGGGACTGCACGCAGCGGAACGCCGTGCCGCGGGGACGGCACGGCGCTCTACGCGTGTTGACGTCGTGTCATCGGGAGAGTGGCACGGGGGCGGGGAATCGGGCGTAACGCGGAGAAGGCTTTTCCATGACGTTCTCGCATATACGGCCGCCGGCCCCGCCCGCCCCATGAGCGGGGCGGGGCGGGGCCGGCGGCTCCCCTTGCCGGGGCGGGTTCAGCGGACGCGCAGGGCCGTGACGGTGAAGCGTTCGACCTCGGCGACGTGGCCGCCCGTCGACGCGACGACGGTGAGCACCGAGTCGCGGGCTCCGGAGAAGGAGACCCGCGCGTTCCACGGCTGGTCGGTGCCGCCGCCGGGGGTGCAGCACGGCGAGGTGCCCAAGGGGGCTTCGGACGAGGGCTGCCGCACCTCGACGCGGATGCTCTCGTCCACGCCCGTGATCGTGCCGCCGACGTTCAGCGGGGAGCGCGCGAGCGCGCCGTACGCGGGCACGGTCAGGGAGAAGGTCGTGTCGTCGGTGCCGACGACCTCCCAGGGGGCGTCGGCACCGGTGCCGAACCGCACGAGGTGGATCACGGCCGCGGTGCCGCCCTCCGGGCCGCTGGGCGCGACGCCGATGTGGGCGTGGCGGCCGCTGACCGTACGCGAGGTGACCTTGTCGATATCCGCGAAGCCGAGGTAGTCCCAGGTGAAGCCCAGGGCGGTCGCCTCCGGGTCGCGGTGCCAGGGCTGGTGGCCGCCCGAGCGGTAGGAGCGTTCCCAGGCACGCGCCTGGGCCGGGGTGGCGAACGGCCACATCGGGTGGAGGCCCCGGGTGCCCGGCGGGGGCGTACCGCGCGGCGCGGGGACGGTGGGGCTCTTCGTGGCCGACGCGTCGGCGGACGAGGGGGCCGAGGGTGTCGCGGAGACGGACGGGGGTGGCGCGCTCTCGGAGTGCGCGCTGGGCGCGGGTGCGGCGGTCGTCGCTCTCGAGGCGCTGGGAGATGTCCCGCCGGAACCACCGCACGCGGTGAGCGACAGGCCCAGGGCGGCCGCCGAGGCGAAGAGTCGGAACGGGAGCGAGATGTTCATGAGTGCCCCAGAAGATGGTGGAACCGACCGTCGACCGGTCTGTCCGGCCATCGTGCCACCAGTCCGGCACCCACCACAGGGGTATGCCCGGATTGTCACTCGCGCTCGGTATCTTCCGCCGGCGCGGTGCGGAACGGGCCGCAAGGGTGAAGACACGCCCCGCACCCGTGTGGCACGCTGGCGGCCGTGATCATCCGAGTGAGCGAGGCGCGCGTCCGGCCCGAGCGTTTCGACGCGTTCCACCGCCTGATCGTCTCCGCGGTCCGCGAGTTCCCCGGCCGCTATGCGGGCCTGGTGGACCACGAGGTCCTGCTCGCGCCGCCCGACTCGCTGCTGTACGTCAGCCGTTGGCGCGGCGAGGAGGACCTGGTCGCCTACGCCGGCGAGGACTGGCGGGACCAGCCCGTGGTGCTGCCCGGGGAAGAGGAGTACCTCCTCGCACCGCTGCGGGTCCGGCACTTCACGCGCGACTCCCTGACCTGACTCCCCCGGACCTGACTCCCCCGGCTCGCGCGCCACATGGGCGGCCGGCCCGCCCGGCGGGCCGGCCTCGGTCTCGGCTGCCCGGCGGGCCGCGCGAGGGCTACGACGGTGTGGTGCCCGCCGCTCGCAGGGCTTCCACCGCCCGGGCGAGCCGGGCCTGCCGGCTCTTGGGCGTGACGGCCGTGAGCAGCGGCAGGATCACCTGGTAGCGGCCGGTCCTGTCGAGCGCCTCGAACGCCCGGCCGGCGTCCGGGTCGGCGGCGAGCGCCGCCGCGAGGTCAGGTGGCACCGTGGCCGCACGCTGCGAGGCGTACGCGGCCTCCCACCGGCCGTCCGCCCGGGCCTTGCGTACTTCCGCGAGGCCCGGTTCGCGCATCCGGCCGGCGGCGGTCAGCGCCTCGACCTTCTCGACGTTCACCTGGGACCAGAGGCTGCGGGGCCGGCGGGGCACGTACTTCTGCAGGTAGTGGCGCGTGTCGAGGGACCGGCGTTGACCGGAGATCCAGCCGTAGCACAGGCCGATGTCGACCAACTCGTCAGCGGTGACCGAGGGGATGCCCGAACTCCTCTTCGCCACCTTGATCCACACGCCCTCGTGGCGGCCGTGGTGCTCGGCGAGCCAGCCTTCGAACGCCGCTCCGTCCGCGCAGGCGATGATCTCCACCCCGTCGATGTGGTCCATCTCCTCAGGCTATCCCCGCGCCCTTCGCCGACTCGCCCGTGACCGGGCCCTCGGCGCGGGCGGTCGCCTCCGCAGCCGGTTTCCTCCGTCGTGTCATGCCGACTCCGACGAGGACCACGGCCATGCCGAGGGCGATGCGGAGGCCGAACGGTTCGTCGAGGACGAGCGCGCCGAGGCCGACGGAGACCACGGGCAGCAGATAGCCGACGGTGGCCGCGTCGGTGGCGCCCTCGTCCGCGATGATCCGGTAGGTGAGGTGGAAGGTGACGCCGGTGGCGAAGACTCCCAGGACCACCACCGCGACGAGGACGGTCAGGTCGATGCGCGGCGGTGTCAGGCCCCCGGCGGGCAGGCTCAGCGTGGTGAGCCCGGACGCGGCGAGGAGCTGGGCCGTAGAGAGGGAGAGGGTCGCGTACCCCCTGCCGACGAGGTGCCGTCCCATGTAGGCGAAGGCGAGGGCGTAACCGGCCGCTGCGGCGACGATGGCGAGGGCGCCCCCACTCACGATCCCGTCCTGCTGCCACGGGGCGAAGATGAGCACCACCCCGCCGAACCCGAGCAACAGCCCGACGAGGCGCACCGGGCGGACGCCGCGCTCCGTGCCGATGGCGATGCCGACGAGGAGGGACCACAGCGGGGTGGTCGCGTTGAGGACCCCCGCCACCCCGGAGTCGACGGTCCGCTGGCCGAGGCTGAACATCGCGAACGGGAAGGCGTTGCACCAGAAGGCGGCCACGAGGACCCTGCCCCAGACGGCGCGCTCCCGGGGGAGCCGCTGCCCGGTCTTCAGGCAGAGCACCAGGAGAGTGCCGGTGCCCAACACGCAGCGGGCGAGGGTGACCTGGACCGGGGAGAGGCCTGTCAGGGCCAGTTCGATCCAGAGGAAGGTGGACCCCCAGAGCAGGGCGAGCACCCCCATCCGGACCGTCGCCCACGTCCTGCCCGCACCGTTCACGTTCGCCTCCCGGGTTGCTGCCACGGGAAGGAACGATGCCGTCGACTACACGTAAGCACAATCAAAAGATTCTGCATCATGGTTAAGCTGGTCTACATGCTCGACGTGAGACGGATGCAGGTGCTGAGGGCGGTCGTCACCAGCGGATCGGTGACCGCGGCCGCGGCCCACCTGGGGTACACGCCCTCGGCGGTGAGCCAGCAGGTGGCGGCGCTGGAGAAGGAGGCCGGCATCGCCCTGCTCGAACGCGTGGGGCGGGGCGTGCGACCGACGGCGGCGGGCCGGCTCCTCGCGCAGCGCACGGCGGTCATCAGCGAGAGCCTCGCCGAGGCGGAGACGGCGCTGGCCGATCTGCGCGCCGGACGCACCGGCAGGCTCTCCGTCCGGTACTTCACCTCGGTCGGCCCCACGCTCGTCGCGTCGGCCCTGGCCAGGCTCCGCCGCGAGCACCCGGACGTACGGATCGACCTCCGGCTGATCGATCCCGAGGACCCGCTGGCGGAGGTGGAGCGGGGCGAGGCGGACCTGGCGATCGTCGTCAGGCCCCGGCACGGGGGCCAGGAGGGCGTCCGGCTGGTCCACCTCCTCGACGACGCCTACCTCGCCGCGCTCCCCGCCGGCCATCCGCTCGCCGCGCAGCGCGTCGTCGACCTCGCCGACCTCGCCGGGGAGCCGTGGATCGGCAGCGAACCGCCGGGGCCCTGTCTCGACGTGATGCTGGAGTCGTGCGCCGCGGCGGGTTTCGCCCCCGACTTCGTCGCGAGCAGCGAGGACTACGCCACCGCCCTCGGCTTCGTCGCCGCCGGCCTGGGCGTCGGGCTCGTCCCCCGCCTGGGGGCAGCCGGCCGCCGGACGGGCGTCGCGCTGCGCCGGGTCCGGCGCCCGGAACCGATCCGCACCATCCACGCGGCCGTCCGCGAGGGGACCTTGTCCCAACCGGCCCTGCGCGGACTGCTCGACGCGCTCGAGGAAGCCGCGCGGGACTCCGCACCGGCCGTGTCCTCCTCCGCGTCCGCTCGCCGTTGAGCGGGCCGGACGCCGTGGGAGCGCCGGGTTCGGGGGGCGCCCGGTCAGCAGTCGAACACCGACCAGCAGATGTCGTTGCGCAGCCTCTGGTCGTCGAGGACGAGTTCCCTGATCGCCTCCGGGAGCCGGTCGCGCTGCCACTGGCACTCGAGGCGTCCCGCGGCCTCGCTCTCGTCCTTCGGTGCCGCCGCCCGGACGGCCTTGATCGCGTAGGCGGCCGCGCCGAGTTCGTGCGCGGCGACGTGTGCGACGGCCCCGGCCTGGCCGGCTGCGTACGCGGCGTGCCGTGCGGCGCCCTGCAGAGGTCGCGCCGCCCCCATCGCATGGCCGCCCGCCGCACGGGCCCGCATCATCGTGACCTCGCCACGCACCCAGGCCCGGGCGTGCTCGATCGCCTCGCGCGGTCGGGGGTCCTCCGGCCGGACCGCTTCGAAGAGTCCCAGGACGTGTTCCGCACATGTGGCCGCCCAGAGAGCCAGGAGATGGTGATCGGCGTCGGTGAGGGTCCCGCCACGGCGGATTGTCACGAAGCGGGGATCCCGCACCTTCGGAAGGATCATGACGTGCCCTCACCTCCGCGCGTTTCGGGTGCGCCACCTTACGGCAGGCCGGGCGGCACCTCCCGGGCGAGGGGGGTGTGGTGAGCGGACCCACGGCCGGGCTGTGGTTGGCGGAGGCGCGCGGGGCGCGCGACGCCGTACCGTGGCTGGAGGGCTTCTGTGACGTGCGGGCCGAGGACGACGCCTGGATCACGTTCTGGGTCCGTGAACCCGCCGCGATCGGCCTCGGCGGGCTCGCACACGCCTCGTCCGCACGGTTCCAGCTCGGCCCGGAGACCCTGGAGGACTACCAGGAGCTGGGCTTTCCCGGCCTCGACCGGCCGCCCGTGGCGGAACTGGCCCTGCTCGCCTCCTCCGGGGCGCGGGAGAACCATCTGCTTCTCGGCCGCCTCGCGCTGTTCCTCGCGGAACGCTTCGACGCACTGATCGACTTCGGCGGCCTGCTGGGGTACGGCCATTCCCTCGACGACCTCCCCGCCGAGGAGGAGACCGTGCGCCTGGCCGAGGCCCGGCGTCTCGTCTCGACACTCCCGGGCCGCGTCCGGGAGGTGCCCTACACCACGTACGACGGCGGCCGCTGGTACACCCACGTGGGCGACCGCGCGTTCCTGTCCGCCTGGCTGGAGCATCCCGACTTTCACCTGCTCACCTAGGGCGTGGCGTCACCGTGACAGCGATAGGGATCGTCCGCGATGAAGCGGAGGTAACCGTCTTCGCCTGCTGAGGGGGCCAGTCGACGTTCGCCCCCATGGCGCCCCTTGGACCGGCCAGCCGCCAACGCGTCCATCCGGCGTGTCACACCTGGCAGGCTGGCTTCATGGACACGGAGGCGCTGAGCACAGATGACTACGAGTCGGTACACCGGGCGATCCGAGGTCTGGCGGCGCGGTACGGGAGCGTGACGCTCAACGCCATGATGGAGGCGTGGGAGGCGTTGGCACTCCCGGCGACCGCGGTTGATCGAAGGCGATCCCCTGCCGGAGCTGCCCAGGTCCTGGGCCCTGTGATACGCCTCAAGCGCCACCGGGCCGTGGGACCGAGATGCTCGGCCGGAGAGAAACCCGTACCGCCGCAGGCAGCCATGCCTTTCGCCTCAGGCGGGTGCAGCAGCTCCGCGGGCGGGGCCCGGACCGGGGTGAGCGATGAGGCCGGCAGCAGGGCCGGCCGGCTCCGGAAAAGCACGGCGGGACCGCCCCTTGTCCGGGGCGGTCCCGCCGCTCACAGGATCCGGTCGTCAGCCGATCTCGGCGCCGAAGGTCGCGAGCGCCTCGGTCACCGGCTGGAAGAACGTCTCTCCACCCGAGGAGCAGTCGCCGCTGCCGCCGGAGGTGAGGCCGATCGCCGTGTCGCCGGCGAAGAGCGAGCCGCCGCTGTCGCCGGGCTCGGCGCAGACCGAGGTCTGGATGAGGCCCTCGACGACGTCGCCGTTGCCGTAGTTCACGGTCGCGTCGAGGCCGGTGACCTCACCGTCGTGGACCTGGGTGGTCGAACCGCTGCGCTGCACCTGCATGCCGACCGTGGCGTCGCCCGCCTTGGTGATGGCCTGGGCGCTGCCGTTGTACAGGTTGACCTCGCTCGGGTGCGCGGTGTCGCCGCTGTACTTCACCAGCGCGAAGTCGTTGCCCGGGAACTGGGAGTCGACCATCGAGCCGATGGCCGCGCCGCCCGCCGAGTCCGACCACTCGCTGCCGGTCTCGCCGCAGTGTCCGGCGGTGATGAAGTGCGGCGCGCCGTCCTTCACCACGTTGAAGCCGAGGGAGCAACGGCCCCCGCCGGAGTGGATCGCGTCGCCGCCGGCGGCGAAGGGCTTGAACTCGCCTGCGGTGCGCTTGAGTTCGGCCTTGCCACCGAGGTTCTTCACGACCTCCTGGAGCTTGGTGAGCTTCGCGCCGGTGACCGTACGGTCGGCGGTGACGACGACCTTGTTGGTGACCGGGTCGGTGGCCCAGGCGGTGCCGGGGATGGCCGCCTTCTCGGTCAGCGCCTTCCGGGCTCCGGTCAGCTCGGCGAGGGTGTTCTCGACGACGCGGGCCTTGCCGCCCGCCTCGCGCACGGTCCGCGCGGCGTCCTCGGACACCACGTTCACCACCAGCGCCTTGGTGGCGGCGTCGTAGTAGGCGCCCGCCTCGTCCGTGCCGAGGTCCGCCTTGAGGGAGAGGGCGAGCGTGCCGGCGGCCGGCGCGCTGAGCGCCTTGACGGTGAACTGCTCCGTGGCGTCGGTGGCGTTCGCACTCTGGAACGAGATGCCCGCGATGACCAGTGCGGCGACCGCACCACCCGCGACGGCGGTCTTGCGCCTGGCTATGCGACGGTGCTTCAAAATGACCTCCTGTGGGGGGCCGTGCCCGGACGATGTGGGGTGTCCGGATACGGAGGATGACCCGTCGAACTATTCCGACGCGTCGCAGTCGCACACAAGACCGTCTCCCGTACGCACACCTGACAACACCCCTGCGTTCACAGGTCCTTCACGGACGCGGGCCGTTCGGGCCCGCGCTCGCCGCTCCGACGGCCGCCCCGCGCGGCGAAGCACCCGTCGATCCGCTGGGCGAGGCCGCCGATCGACAGCGCGAGATTCACTCCGACCCGCCCGAGGCGCCGGCCCGGGTCTCCGCCGCCCCTCGGAGATGCTCCGGCGCGCGGGGCCGGCCCGGTCGTGCCGACCGGAGCACGCCGCCGGTCCGTACGACCGCCCCTTGGCCGCTCTCGCGTGAGGTGCGCCACAGCGGGCCCCCGAGCTCCGAGCCTCCCGGCCCCGCTCCACGGTCGCGCGTGCGCCTCAATTCGGTTTCCGGCCGCCGTTGTCCGCGCGCCGTCCGCCCCTCCGGGCGGGCGCATGATCACGTTTCGTCCGCTCACGCCCCTCTTCCGCGCCCCCGGCCCCCTCTGGTAGACGTGGCGAAACCTGTTCGATTACGCCGAAAGCACCGCCATGAACCAGGGCTCCGATCCCGACCACGTCACCTTCACCATCGACCTCACCGCCGAGGAGGCGCGCCGGCGGGCCGAAGTCGTCGCGGCTCTGGGACCCGACTGGGACCCGGTGGCGGTGCTCCGGGGAGAAGAGGCGGCGCACGCCCTGCTCTACTCGGGTCTGGACGCCGAGCAGCGGCGGATCCACGCCATGCTGGTGGCGGCGGGCGTGCTGCCGGGAGAGGAGCCCGGCCGTGCGGCTGCCCATTGACCCCCACGCCGACCGGGCCCGCCGCGCCTGGGTCGCCTGTCCGGGGTGCGACGACGCCCGTGACTGCGCGACCTGCGCGGACCGCCGCAACTGTGCGGACCACTGGCGCTATCTGATCGCCAACAAGGGGCCGAGGGTCCATCTGCAGTGCCCGAACTGCACCCACACATGGACCCTCGACACCGCTCGCGAGCGCCGCCGCGACCGGGGCCCCCAGGGCTGACGCTCCCGGGGGCCGACGCTCAGCAGATCCGCGGCAGCTGCTCGCCGAGCGGCATGTCGACCACCCGCGTACCACCGAGGCCCGTACGCGCCACCACCATGCCCGGGTGCGCCTCGACGGCCTCCCCGATCACGGCCGCCCCGGCTCCCAGCGGATGGGCCCGCATCGCGGCGAGGACGGCGTCGGCGTGCTCACGCGGGACGAAGGCCACGAGCTTTCCCTCGTTCGCGACGTACATCGGGTCGAGGCCGAGCATCGCGCAGGCGCCGGCCACCGGGGCGGGGACGGGGACGGCCCGCTCCTGGACGACGACACCGGCTCCCGACGCGGCCGCGATCTCGTTGAGCGAGGCGGCGAGCCCCCCGCGCGTGGGGTCGCGGAGCACGTGCAGGTCCGGTGTGACGGCGAGCATCGCCTCCACCAGGCCGCCGAGCGGAGCGCAGTCGCTCTCGATCTCGACGCCGAACTCCAGTCCCTCGCGCACGCTCATGATCGCCACGCCGTGGACGCCGATGGGCCCGCTCACGATGACCACGTCGCCGGGGACGACGCGCTGCGGCCGGAGGTCGACACCGGGCGGGACGAGACCGATGCCGGAGGTGTTGATGTACACGCCGTCGCCGTGGCCGGCCTCCACCACCTTCGTGTCGCCCGTCGCCACCTCCACGCCCGCCGCGCGGGCCGCCGCGCCGAGCGCGTTCGCCACCCGGGTCACGACCTCGGTCTCCACCCCTTCCTCCAGAATGAACCCGCAGGACAGGTAGGCCGCGCGGGCGCCGCTCATGGCGAGGTCGTTGACGGTGCCGTTCACGGCCAGGTCGCCGATGCTGCCCCCGGGGAAGAAGAGGGGGCGGACGACGTAGGAGTCGGTGGAGAAGGCCAGCCGGGCGCCCCCGAGTTCGACGGTCGCCGCGTCGGTGGTGACCGAGAGCGCGGGTCCGCCGAAGGCGGGCGCGAAGATCTGCTCGACGAGTTCGGCGGAGAGGGCGCCGCCTCCGCCGTGACCCATCACCACGCGCGGCTGGTCCCGCAGGGGTGCCGGACAGGTCCAGGCGAGCATGTCGGGTGCCTGCTCCGCAGGCGTGACGCGGGTGAGCTCAGACAACGGAACTCCCCTCCAGGGCGGCGGACGTGGCCGGGGCCCGATCCGCGGACGGGGCCGGGGCCTGCCGCGCGGGGGATTTCTGCGCCGGGGCGCCGAGGTCGAGCCGCCGGTACAGGTAGTACGCGGCGCACGCCCCCTCGCTGGAGACCATGGTGGCGCCCAGCGGGGAGCGGGGCGTGCAGGTCGTGCCGAACGCCTCGCACTCGTGGGGCTTCAGCAGCCCCTGCAGGACCTCGCCGCTGCGGCACTCGGCCGGCTCGCGGGTGTCGATCCCCTCGACGGAGAACCGGTGCTCGGCGTCGTACGCCCGGTACCGCTCCGACAGCCGCCAGCCGCTGTCCGGGATGACGCCGATCCCGCGCCACGCGCGGTCGGTGACCTCGAAGACGTCGTCCAGCATCGCCTGCGCGGCCGGGTTCCCCTCGGGCGGCACCGCGCGCGGATAGGCGTTCTCGACGGTGTGCTCCCCCCGCTCCAGTTGGAGCACGGTCCGTCGCACGCCTTCGAGGATGTCCAGCGGCTCGAAACCGGTGACGACGATGGGCACCCGGTGCCGTGCGGCGAGGTCGGGGTACTCCGCCGTCCCCATCACACTGCACACGTGCCCTGCGGCGAGGAACCCCTGGACGCGGCAGTCCGGGGACCTCATGATCGCCTCGATCGCCGGGGGTACGCGTACGTGGGAGACGAGCAGGCTGAAGTTGCGGATGCCGAGCTTGCGCGCCTGGTGGACCGTCATGGCGTTGGGCGGCGCCGTCGTCTCGAAGCCGATGCCGAAGAAGACCACTTCGCGGTCGGGGTTCTGCTCGGCGATCCGCAGCGCGTCGAGCGGGGAGTAGACGACGCGTACGTCGCCGCCCTGTCCGCGGACCTGGAACAGGTCACGGCCGGTGCCGGGGACCCGCAGCATGTCCCCGAAGGAGCAGAAGATCACCCCGGGCCGGGAGGCGATCTCCAGCGCCTTGTCGATCACTTCCAGCGGCGTCACGCACACCGGGCAGCCCGGCCCGTGGATCAACTCCACCTCTGGCGGCAGCAGTTGGTCGATCCCGTGCCGGATGATGGTGTGGGTCTGACCGCCGCAGACCTCCATCAGCGCCCAGGGCCGGGTCACCGTCGCCCGGATCTCGTCGAGCAGCCGCCGGGCCAGCTCGGGGTCCTGGAACTCGTCGATGTACTTCACCGCCGCACCTCTCCGGCCACGCCCTCGGTCGGCGGCCGCTCGTCTCGCGTCACTTCGGCGGCCGATTCCCACGGGTCGCCGAACTCCTCCTGGAGCATGCCGAGGGTCTCGAACAGCTCCAGCGTCCTTCTGGCCGACTCCTCGTCGAGCCGCTGCAGGGCGAACCCGACGTGGACGATGGCGTACTCGCCGGGCTTCAGGTCCGGCAGGTACTCCAGGCACACCTCCTTGACCACGCCTCCGAAGTCGACCGTGGCCATCCGGGTGCCGTCCCGGTCCTCGACGTCCAGCACTTTTCCGGGTACCGCCAGGCACATGGGTGTCTCCTCACTGTCGCTCTCGTCGTGGCGTGCCGGGGACGGCCGCCCGGTCCGTGACACGGGCGGCCACGACGAGCTGGCCGAGCGCCAGACCGCCGTCGTTCGGCGGGATCCGGCGATGGCGCAGCACGGTGAAGCCGTCCTCGCGCAGACCGTGGGCGCAGGCGGAGGAGAGCACCGCGTTGGCGAAGACTCCCCCGCTCAGCGCGACCGTCTCCACACCGGTCTCGCTGCGGGCGGCGGCGCAGACGGTACGGACCAGTCGGGCCACCGCCCGGTGGAAGCGGGCCGCGACGACGGGTGCGGGGGCGCCGTCGAGCACGTCGTCGACCACCGCCGCCAGCAGGGGCGCGGGGTCGGCCGTGAGCGGATCGCCGGCCCGCCCCGGCTCCAGCCGGAAGGCATAGCGTTCGTCCTCCGCCACCGCCGGCGCCCGCAGCGCCGCCGCCTCCAGCTCGATCGCGGCCTGAGCCTCGTATCCGGCGTGGTGGCGGATGCCGGCGAGGGAGGAGACGGCGTCGAAGAGCCGGCCCATGCTGGACGTGGGCACGCAGTTCAGTCCGCGCTCCAACTGCTGCTGCAGCAAGGGAAGTTCATCGGGCGGGCAGGCGCGGGTGCACGGCAGTCCGGGGTCGGGAGCGATCCCCGCGGCCCGCAGATGGGAGAGCGCCATGCGGTAGGGGCGTCGTACGGCCGCGTCGCCGCCGGGCAGGGGGACGTAGGCGAGGTGCGCGAACCGCGCGAACCCGGCGTAGTCGGCGATGAGGAACTCCCCGCCCCACACGGCGCCGTCGAGACCGTGGCCGGTGCCGTCGAAGGCGACACCGATCACCGGCCGGGCGCCGTCGAGACCGTGCTCGGCCATGGCGGAGGCGATGTGCGCGTGGTGGTGCTGCACCGGGACGACGGGCCGCCCGGCCGCCTGCCGCCGGGCCCAGTCGGTGGAGCGGTAGCCGGGGTGGCGGTCCGCGGCCAGCAGCCCGGGGCGTACGCCCGTGACGGACTCCAGCTGCCGCTCGGCGATCACGAGGGCGAGCTGGGTGGAGAGGTCGTCCATGTCGCCGATGTGGGCGGAGAGCCATGCCCGGTGTCCCTCGCCGAGGCAGAAGGTGTTCTTCAGATCGCCTCCGACGGCGAGGGCGGGGGCGACCTCGACGGGCAGGGTGACGGGCAGCGGGGCGTAGCCGCGCGAGCGGCGCAGGGTCAGCTCCTCGCCGTCGCAGACGCGGACGACGGAGTCGTCGCAGGGGACGTGGATGGGGCGGTCGTGCAGCAGCCAGGCGTCCGCCAGACCGGCGAGCCTGGTCAGCGCCTCCGTGTCGTCCGTGACGATCGGTTCGCCCGAGAGGTTGCCGCTGGTCATGACCAGCAGTCGTGGCCCCTCCCGGTCCGGTGCGCCCAGGCCGAGGAGCAGATGGTGCACGGGGGTGTACGGGAGCATGAAGCCGAGGTCCGGGCTGCCCGGCGCCACCGCCGGGGCCGGGGCGGCCCCGGGGCGCGGTGCGGCATCGTCACGGCGCCGCAGCAGGACGACGGGGCGGGCGCTGCCGGAGAGGAGTTCGCGTTCGAGCGGGCCGAGGTGGACGAGGGGCTCCATGTCGGCGAGGTCGGCCGCCATCATCGCGAACGGCTTGTCGCCGCGCGCCTTGCGGCGGCGCAGTTCGGCCACCGCGTCGGCGTTCGTCGCGTCACAGGCCAGGTGGTAGCCCCCCAGGCCCTTGACGGCGAGGATCGCCCCGGCGGCCAGCATCCGGCGCGCGCCGGCGACGGGGTCGGGGTCGCGGTCGTCCGTGTCGGCCCCGGAAGCACGGCCCGAGTCCGCGTCAGCGTCGGGAGCGCTCTCCTGGTCGGCGTCCCGGCTGTCCGGGTTCCCCGGGAGCAGGCGGAGGCGGGGGCCGCAGTGGGGGCAGGCGACCGGCTGGGCGTGGAAGCGGCGGTCCGTCGGGTCGGCGTACTCCCGGGCGCAGTCCCCGCACATCGGGAAGCCGGCCATCGTGGTGTGGGCCCGGTCGTAGGGCAGGCCGGTGACGATGGTGAACCGTGGCCCGCAGTGGGTGCACGTGATGAACGGGTGCAGGTACCGCCGGTCGGCCGGGTCCGCGAGTTCCGCGAGGCAGTCGGCGCAGGTGGCCGTGTCCGGGGGGACGAGGGTGCGGACGGCGCCGCCCTGGAGGGAGGGCACGATGGTGAAGCCGCGGCCGCCGCTCGCGGCCACGTCGGCCGCCTCGACGGATTCCACCCGGGCCAGGGGCGGCGCGTCGGGAGCGAGGCGGGCGCAGAAGGCAGCCACGTCCGCCGGGGCGCCCTCCACCTCCGCGACGACGCCCTCCGCCGTGTTGGTGACGTGGCCCGACAGGCGCAGCCCGGTGGCGAGGGCGTGGACGTAGGGCCGAAAGCCCACACCCTGGACGACACCGCGGACGACCACGCGGCTGCGCCGCGGGGCCGTCTCGGTGGCGTCGGCGGGCCGCGCGGTGGTCACGCGCCGACCTGGGCCATCACCGGGCTGTGGACGGTGTTCCCCTCGGCGGCGGCCAGGGCCCGGTCGAGCAGGACGCCGGCGCCGCGGCCGTCGCGCACCGAGGTGAGGACGACCTCCACCCCGGGGTTGACCTGCTGGACGTGGGCACGGAAGGCCGGCTCGTCGAAGGCGGCGGCCTCGGCCATGTCGGTCTTCGTGACGATCACCAGCTGCGCGAGGCCGAAGGCCGTGGGGTACTTGAGGGGCTTGTCCTCCCCCTCGGTGACGGAGGCGAGCACGACCCGGAGGGACTCGCCGAGGTCGTAGCCGGCGGGGCAGACGAGGTTGCCGACGTTCTCGACGAAGAGCAGCCGGGTGTGTTCGGGCAGCCAGTCGTGCAGGTGCCGGGCGACCATGTCGGCCTCCAGGTGGCACAGGCCGTCGGTGAGGACCTGCTTGACCGGGACGCCCGCGCGGGCGAGCCGGAGGGCGTCGTTCTCCGTGGCCAGGTCGGCGGTGAGCGCGGCGACGCTGACGTCCCGCTCGCGGGCGAGGCGCAGTTCGCTCTCCAGCAGGGCGGTCTTGCCGCTTCCGGGGCTGGAGAGCAGGTTGACGACGGTGGTGCCGCGGGCGGTGAGTTCGGTACGGAGGATCTGCGCCGCGGCCTCGTTCTTGGCGAGGACGGCACGCTGGAGGTCGACGGCTCGGCACATGCTCAGCTCTCCTCGGGGATGGGGCGGCGATCGTGTGCGCGCGCCGTCGCGGGGTCGGCCCAGCGGACCTCGCGGATGCGGAGTTCGCGGCCGGAGACGAGCTCGTCGGCCGCGGCGCCGCAGCCGGGGCAGAGCAGCGTCGGCGGCATGCCGACCGCCCAGTCCTCGGCGCACGGGGCACAGCGCGCGGTGCCCGGGACGGTACGGGTGATCAGCTCGGCGCCCTCGACGACGGTTCCTGCGCAGGCGAGTTCGAAGCAGAAGGCGAGCGCGTCGCCGACGACGCCGGCCAGCTCGCCCACGTCCAGCCGGATGCTGGTGACACCGGAGGCTCCCCGGGACCGCGCGGCCGTCTCGACCTGGTCGACGACGGCCACCGCGACGGACATCTCGTGCATCGGTCTCCGTCCTGGGCGCGCGGGGGCTCTCGGGCGCCATTAGAGGACGGGCGGGCGGGTGCGGCCGGCCCGGCACGCCGGGCCGGGCGGTGGTGTCGTCCGTTCGGTGGAGCACTCGGGGCGGCCGGCCCGGGCGCCCGGCCCGCGAAGCGGCGTGCGGGCCGGGGTGTCCGTCGCCCGGGTGGTGGGGTCAGCGGGCCGGCGGGTTCTCGTGCGACCCGTGCGGGCCGCGAGGTCCTGCGCGGGACCCCGTTCCGTGTGGCACCCGCCCCGCGTCGGCGTCGCCGCCCCGTCGACGTCACGCTCTCCGTGACGCCGGCCGGTGTCGGCGGCGACGCTCCGTTCGGCTCTTCCGGCCGGACGGCGGGGCGGCCGCCCGGGTGCCCGGCCCGCGAAGCCGCGTGCGGGCCGGGGTGCCCATCGCCCGGGTGGTGGGGTCAGCGGGCCGCGAGCAGGACCGCGTCGCCCCAGGCGCCGTACGGAGTCCCCGACGCCCCGCACGTGCCCTCGACCTTCTCGGCGGTCAGCCGCAAGGTCTCCACTCCGGTCAGGTCGATCTCGATGCTCGCCGTGCCGGCCTTGGTGACCCGGACCGTGGTCCGGGTCTTCCCGTCGGCCACGACCACCATCTCGGCCGTGATGTCGTCCGGCGTGTGCGGCTGGAGCCCGGCCTTCGCGATGAGCGCCGAGAACCGGCCGTTCAACGCGTAGGTCACCCCCGCCGGTTCGCCCTCGCAGCCGACCCAGGCCCCGGTGGACCGGGGAAAGGCGTCGCCCGCCAGGACGGCGTCGATGTGCTGCCCGGAGGAGCCGCCCTCGCGGTCGGTCGGCGTGAGATCGAACAGCGGCATGCTGTTCACCACGGCATCGTGGCGCCACCGCACGGAGAGGTCCACGAGTCCGGCCTCGGGGGTGGCGTCGTTCACGAGGAGGTCGCCGGCCTGCAGGGACCATTCGGCCACGCCGAGGAAGTACAGGTAGCGGAGCGCCTTCACGGCCGCCAGCTGGTCCTGTGGCAGCCGCAGGCTGTCGGCGGACTGGTGGATGGCCCGTGACGGGTCCACGCCCCAGGCCTTGACGCCGGTCTCCAGCGACTGCGCCAGGCACTCGCGCAGACCGGAGAGTTCGGCCACGGTGCCGCTCGCGTCGGCGTTCGCCGTGCGGTCGGCGGCCGCCCACACCGACGAGGACGTCTTGCCGAGGCAGTCCACGTGGGCGAGGCCCAGGCTCTTGCCGCCGCCCAGCGGAATGTCACCGCCCGCGGCGAGGAACACCTCCGTCGTCAGCCACGCGGCGAGGGCGGCGGTGTCGCGCCGGGCCCACCCCTGGATGACACCGGCCTGCCGCGCGGGCCGGTCGAAGACGACGGTCGCCGAGCCGCCGCTGATCAGCGGGACACGGTTGCCGGCGCGGACCGCCCCGAACCGCTGGAAGACGCCGGAGACCCCGTCCGTCCACATCGAGGACCGCATGTCGGCGTACGGACGGTCGAAGACGACCGACACCGGATAGCCGCGGTTGTTGGCGATCTCCAGCACCAGCTGGTCGTCCCGCCCGTAGCCGCAGGCGAAGATCTGCGCGTTGTCGTCGGGCACGGTCGTCACGTCCTTGACCCACCCGGGGACCTTCGGCCGCCCCGAGCAGTCCGGCTTGGCTGCGCGGGTCCCGAACAGCCGTCCCGCCTGGTACTCGGCCCAGGAGGCCGCGCCGGCCACGTCGTCGGCGCGGTCGACGATCCAGGTCTTCCAGGAGAAGCCCTCCAGGGTCGCCGTCAGGACCCGCGCCTGTGCGTCGGCCTCGGTCTCGACCGGGTACCACCGCTTCGTCTCCGGGTCGTACGTGACGACCCGCGCCGTGGCCCCCTCGGGCACCGCCGACGGGTCGTACGGCATCGTCAGCGTCACGTCCCCGGACGGCGGCGCGTCCGCGTGCACGTCCCACACCGGTGCGGAGCGGGCGAGCGCGCCCAACTGCTCCACGGGCGCGCCCGACGCCTCGGCGACGGCCACGCGCATGCCGACGGGCAGCGCTCCGCCGGCCACCCGGACACCGAGCCCGCGCGGGCCCTTCAGCGTCAGCCCGTCCGCCGCGACGGTCCCGGACACGGCGGACGCCGACGCCGAGGCCGTGGCGGACGCGGGCTTGTCGCCCGATGTCCCGTCGCCGTCGGCTCCGTTGCCCGGCGAGCAGGCCGCGAGGGCCATGAGCAGACCGAGGACGAGCAGCCTCCGGGTCGTCGTCGACCCACCCCGTCCGCCCCGCGTCGCGGCGGACCTCTTTTCGTACGAGATTCCCGGCAAAGCCCCTCCTTCTGTCCCGAAGGCACGCACCTTGGCACGGAGCGCCGGAGTGGCGGGCGGTCTTGGCGGAATCGCAACACGGCCGGTTCCGGACGGCGCTCCCCTGTCGCCGCATCGGGTCCGGGCGAGCGGCCTCGGGGTGTCACATCCTGCTGATGCGCAGGTAGCGCCGGACGTCGGGCAGGACTCCCCGGACGACGGCGACGACCGCCAGTGCGGCCGTGCCCACGGCGGCGGCGGTGCCGACGACGTTCTTGTTCGTGTGCTTGTGCCTGTGCTTGGTCACGTTCTCTCCCTGGGGGCTTCAGAGGCTTCGGACAGCGGCTTCCTGGCGGACCAGTTCGGTCACCATGCGCACCGCCTCGGGTACCGCGGCGGCGACGCTCGGGCTGAGCCCGATGCCTTCGTCGAGGCAGGCCGGTTCGCAGCCGACGACGAGGATCCGCCGCGGCGGCGCCGCCCCGGTCCCCGCGCACAGCGTGTCGAGCAGGGCCAGGACGGCGTCGGGTGTCATGCGATGGCCGTCGAGCGGTGCGGGGTGCGGGTCGGCGCCGCGGTCCTCGGGCGCCGAGGCGTCGATCAGGTACAGCGTTCCCGGTTCGCCGCCGCGGGCGGTGACGTCGATGAGGACGAGGGTGTCCCAGCCGTCGAGGAGCTGGTAGGCGAGGTGGACGCCGCGGATGCCGACGTCGGCCACGTCGACGAGAGGGGGGAGTTCCTCGCGACCGAGGCGCCGTACGGTCTCGACGCCGAATCCGTCGTCGCCGAGGAAGATGTTGCCGACCCCGGCCACGAGCGTGCGGGCCGGACCGGGTGTGGCGGCGGCCTCCGGGGCGACTCCGGTCACGGGCGCCGCGGCTCCGGGCGCTGATGCACCGGCCGCGCGCTCGCCGCCCGCACCCGCCTCGGGGCCGGTCACCGGTCCTCCGGGGTGGCGACCTCGTCGGGCTGGAAGTAGAGGAAGCGGCCCTGTTCGCGGCGGATGTCGGCGCCGGGGTCGTCCTCCACGGTCACGGCGATGTGGACCCCGCCGTCGACGTCGTGCAGGACGGCCTCGACGAGGGCGGCGCGGCCGTCGAGGAACAGGTCCTGGGCGTCGCTGCGGTGCAGCCGGGGGCGCAGCAGGACCCGGCTGCCGGCGCGGACGGGGCGGCCGTCGACGAGGACGTGGTCGCGTCCCGGATCGACGCCGGTGTCGCCGCCCGGGTCCCACCAGGGGGTGTCCGGCCGGAGGACGTCCGGGGCAGGCTCCCGCGCCCCGGTGACCTCGCGCAGGCTCCGTACCGCTCCGTGCAGGCGCTCCAGGACCTCGGGCGGCATGGTGTCCGCGAGGTCGATGACGGCGGCGGCGCGGGCGTCGGTGCCCCGGGCCTCGCGCTTCTCCTCGTCCGTGAGGGCCGCGGTGCGCAGGGCGAGGATCTCGTCGATCTCGGTGGCGTCGTAGAGGGCGCCGGGGCTCTCCGGGGCGATGGCCGGGTGGTCGTCGAGGATGATCGGGGAGGAGAGCATCAGGTCGCCGCGGCCCGGCTCGCCGGCCAGGACGGGCCAGGTGTGGAGGTTGCGGCAGGCCGCGACGGCGCCCTTGGCCCACTCCGGCGGATCGGTCATGGACAGGAACGATCCGCCGTCGAGGCGGAGCAGCGTGTGCGTGGCGACCAGGGAGTAGGGCAGCGCCGCGTGCCGGTCAGCGCCCGGTTCGGCGGTCCAGGTGCTGGTGTTCTCCACCGTGACCGTCAGGCGCTGGACGCGGTACGGGCCGTCGAGGTCGGCCGCCGAGATCCGCAGGGTGCCGCTGATCTCCTCACGGCGGCGCAGCATCCGGCCGATGACGCGTCCGTCGGTGTCGGTGACCTCTTCCACCTCTTCGGCGGCCGGGCGGGTGAAGGGCAGGGAGGTGCCGTCGCCCGCGAGTTCACCGACGGGGACGACGAGGGCGACCCGTTCCTCGACGCCTTCGTCCCAGGCGACCAGGACCCGGTCGGTGAGCCGGAGTTCGCCGGTGGGGGCGAAGGTGCCGTCCGGGCGGAGCTCCTCGACGGTGCGTCGTTGCGCGCGCAGGAAGCGGACCTCCACGGCGAGTTCGGCGCCGGTCCTGGGCTCCATCAGGCACTCGGTGTGCTGGAAGTCGTGCTCCTCTGCGGCGGCGCTCCACGTCGGCGGCACCAGGACGCCGAACTGCCAGCGGAGCCGGTTCTTCGCGGCCGACGCGCGGTACGGGTAGAGCACGTACCCCTCGAAGAGGACGGCGTCGGCGACGTGCCGGGCGACGGCGAACCGTGCCTCGGTGCCGGGGTTGAAGGCGACGGTCGTCATGGTGTCCTCTCCCCCGCCTCTTCGAGCAGGGTCTCGACGGTCGCCTGCCAGGACGGCAGGGCCCGCCGTGACCGGTAGGCGAGCAGGGCGTCCATGGTGTCGGCCGGGAGCCGGAGCCAGCCGCAGCCGGGGAAGTGCTGGTCGATCATCTCCCGCCAGGTCTTCACCGGCATCCGGTGGGAGACCTCCTTGTCCCAGGGCACGGGCTCGACCTGGAAGCCGCCGGCGCCGGTGAAGGCGGTGCCGGAGAAGAGCAGGAGGAGGGGGACGTCGCCGTCGGAGAGCGACCGGAGGTAGCGGGACGCGGCGATGTCGGTGTCGTAGGTGCAGGGCACGACGAGGTCGGTCTCGATCTCCCCGGTGAAGCCGGGAACCATCACGGAGACCTGGGCGAACTGGACCGGGTTGAGGCTGCTGCCCCAGCGGGAGCGTTCGCCGAAGAGGTCGCCGAGGGCGGCGGCCTCGGTGTCGTCGTAGCCCCGCCGGGCGGGTTCGATGCGGATCTGGCAGCGCAGGGCGAGGGCGTGGACGCGGGCCCCGCCGGAGGCGGTGATCCGGAGTCGGAAGACGAGCGTGGGGCCGGCCGCGTACGGGTCGGCGCGGACGTCGGTGCAGCCGAAGGAGAACTCGGTCACGGCCGGCCTTCCCGCGGTGCGCGTGCCAGGCCGCGTACGTGGGTGAAGAGGGCGTCGAGGTCGGCCCGCGCCTCCGCCCCGCCGTCGAAGCCCTGCCAGAGCAGTCGCATGCGGCCCACCAGTTCGTAGCAGAGATCGATGGGCACGAGGAAGCACTCGGTGCGGCCGTCGTGGCGGCGCAGCAGCAGGGCCTCCACGTCGGGTTCGAGCAGCGCGGCGAGCCGGGTGGCGTCGAGGACGCGCCGCCAGGACTCTTCCTCCAGTTCGCTCTCGGTGGCTCCGGCGGGGCTCGGGTAGAGCGCCACGGGCCGGTCGAGGGCGGAGTTGCGGAAGAAGAACGCGACCGAGACGGGGATGCGCAGGGACTCCCACGCCCGGTCGTCGATCCGGTGTTCCGGGTCGCTCAGGTGCCGGTCGGGGACCGCCCGGAAGCGTCCCCGGTCGGTGCCCGAGCGGTCCATGAGCTGCGAGCACGGGCCGCACGCGCAGACCATGGCCCGCCGGTCGATGTCGACGAGGTGGCGGTGCCGCTCGCCGGCGAGCGGCACCCCGCACAGTTCGCAGCGTTCCTCGCGGGGCGGGCGCGGGGTGGTGAACCGGCGCAGGCCCGTGGGCCGGGGCTCGCTGATCCGGCCGGTCAAGGCGCCGGTCGCGGAGCCGGTCACGAGGCCGTGGCCGGGGAGCGGCCGTCCGCGCCGGTGAGCGGCGGACGGGTGCCGATCTGGAGCAGCGCCGGTTCGCGCGGGGCGGCGGGCTCCAGCTCTACGCCGGTCACCTCCGGGGCGAAGCAGGCGAGGGCGTCCACGGCCGCCTGGCGGACGGACTCCTGGGTGCCGGAGCACCCGCAGCCGCCGGACGAGGCGGCCGGGCGCAGCCGCAGCACTCCGGTCGCCGCGTCGAAGCCGGTGTTCTCCACGGGCTGCGGCAGTCCGGAGAGGGCCCGGTCGATGCGGTCCTGCACGGACTCGGGGTTCAGGCCGTGCAGGTTGAGCAGGCTCGCGACGAGTTCGTCGGCGACCAGCGTGCGGAGCGGGTCGGCGGGCGGCCGGGCGGCGGGACGGCCCAGGAGGTCGACGACGCGGGCGAGCCCGCTGCCGTAGAACTCCATGAGGACGCGCACGACGTCCTCGGCCGCCGCGCAGGCGTCGGCGTCGCCGGTCCGCGCGAGGCGGTCCAGGACCTCCTCGACCCGTCGGCCCGCCTCTTCGGCGGTGGTCGCGCTCATCCGGCCAGCCCGCTCAGGCCGGTGGGGACGTGCATCTGCTTCACGGTCCTGCCGTTGCCGGTGTACATGTGGACGCCGCACGGCAGGCAGGGGTCGAAGCTGCGCACGGCGCGCATGATGTCGATGCCCTTGAAGTTCTCGGGGGTGTTCTCCTCGAAGATCGGGGTGTTCTGCACGGCGTCCTCGTACGGGCCGGGGGTGCCGAAGGTGTCCCGGGTGGAGGCGTTCCACGGCGTGGGCGGGTACGGGTGGTAGTTGGCGATCTTGCCGTCCCGGATGACCATGTGGTGGGAGAGGACGCCCCGGACGGCCTCGGTGAAGCCGACGCCGATGGACTCGTCGGGGACCTCGAACTTCTCCCACGTCTGGGTGCGTCCGGCGCGGACCTCCTCCAGCCCCTTCTCGGCGCAGTGCAGGGCGACGGCCGCCGCGTACGCCTGGAAGTAGGTCCGGGCGCGGTTGCGCTCCAGGGCGTTGCTCCACTGCGGGATCTTCCACTCGAAGGTGGTCTCCGGCTTGGTCATCGTGCGGGGCAGGTTGATGACGACGCTGTGTCCGGTGGCCTTGACGTAGCCGATGTCGACGAGGCCGGAGAGGGCGGTGGACCAGAGGCGGGCGATGGGGCCGCCGCCGGTGTCCAGGGCCAGGTGGTCCTTGCCGTCGAACCAGCGCGGGGACATCACCCAGCTGTACTTGTCGTCGAAGTTCCGCTTCTGCGGGGCCGGGATGGTGTGCTGGTTCCACGGGTGGCGCGGGTCGACGGGGTTGCCGAGCGGGTCGTGGGTGACGAATTGCTCCTGGCCCTGCCAGTCCTCGTAGTACGAGCTGCCGAGCAGGATGCGGATGCCGAGGTTGATCTCGGTGAGGTCGTTGGTCACGAGCTTGCCGTCGACGACGACGCCGGGAGTGACGAACATCCGCCGGCCCCAATCGGTCATGTTGGCGTAGGTGAAGTCGCAGTGCTCGGGGTCGTTGAGCGCGCCCCAGCAGCCGAGCAGCACCCGGCGGCGGCCGACCTCCTCGTAGCCGGGCAGCGCTTCGTAGAAGAAGTCGAAGAGGTCGTCGTGGAGGGGGACGACCCGCTTCATGAACTCCACGTAGCGCATGAGACGGCTCATGTAGTCGGTGAAGAGCTGCACCGACGCGATGGTGCCGACACCGCCCGGGTAGAGCGTGGAGGGGTGGACGTGCCGTCCCTCCATCAGGCAGAACATCTCGCGGGTGTAGCGGCTGACCTGGAGCGCCTCGCGGTAGAACTCACCCTCGAGGGGGTTGAGGGAGCGCATGATGTCGGCGATGGTGCGGTAGCCGTGGTCGGCGGCGTGCGGGGCCTCGGTGCGCTCGGCGAGCTCCAGGACCCCGGGGTTGGTCTCGCGGACCATCTTCTCGCAGTAGTCGACCCCTACCAGGTTCTCCTGGAAGATGTTGTGGTCGAACATGTACTCCGCCGACTCGCCGAGGTTGATGATCCACTCGGCGAGGTGCGGGGGCTTCACGCCGTACGCCATGTTCTGCGCGTACACGGAGCAGGTGGCGTGGTTGTCACCGCAGATGCCGCAGATGCGGCTGGTGATGAAGTGCGCGTCGCGGGGGTCCTTGCCCCGCATGAAGACGCTGTAGCCGCGGAAGACGGAGGACGTGCTGTAGCACTCCGCGACGCGCTTCTGCTTGAAATCGATCTTGGTGTGGATGCCGAGACTGCCCACGATCCGGGTGATGGGGTCCCACGCCATCTCCACAAGGCCGGAGCCGTCACCCGTCGTCTTCGCCGGAGATGCCATGGTCGTCGTGATGCCCTTCGTGAGCTCTTCGATCGCGCGAACAGCGGTGTGGATGGGGGGTGTGCGGGGTGGTGCGTTGGCGAGCGGGGGCCGCGACGGCTACCAGGGCGGCCGGTAGCCGGTGGTGATGCGCTCGCCGGTGTGCCGCCACTTCGGCTCCTTGTCCACGGTCCTGGCCGTGATGGTCCGCAGGCGGCGGATGACGGAGCCGTACACTCCGCTGGCGGTGCTGGAGACCTTGCCGCCGGGAGGCTCGTCCATGAACGGCATGAACTTGTCCGGGAAGCCGGGCATGGTGCAGGCGATGCAGATGCCGCCGACGTTGGGGCAGCCGCCGATGCCGTTCATCCAGCCGCGCTTGGGGACGTTGCACTTGACGACCGGCCCCCAGCAGCCCAGCTTGACCAGGCACTTGGGCGAGTCGTACGTCGTGGCGAACTGGCCCTGCTCGTAGTAGCCGGCCCGGTCGCAGCCCTCGTGGACGGTCGCCCCGAACAGCCAGGTGGGACGGAGCTTGTCGTCCAGCGGGATCATCGGCGCGGAGCCGACGGCCTGGTAGAGCAGGTAGGTCAGGGTCTCCGCGAAGTTGTCCGGCTGGATGGGACAGCCGGGGACGCACACGATCGGGATGCCGGCGTGCGACTTCCAGTCCCAGCCGAGATAGTCCGGTACGCCCATGGCGCCGGTCGGGTTGCCGGCCATCGCGTGGATGCCGCCGTAGGTGGCGCAGGTGCCGATGGCGACCACCGCGAGCGCCTTGGGCGCCAGTCGGTCGATCCACTCGCTGGTGGTGATGGGCTGACCGGTCTCCGGGTTGTCGCCGAAGCCGCACCAGTACCCCTCCTGCTTGATGGCCTCGTTCGGGATCGACCCCTCGACGACGAGCACGAACGGGTCGATCTCGCCCCGTTCGCCCTTGAAGAACCACTCGATGAAGGTGTCCGCGCCGCCGACCGGGCCGCACTCGAAGTCGATCAGCGGCCAGTGGACCGCGATCCTGGGGAGTCCCGGCAGCCCGGCCAGGGCGATCTCCTCGATGCTGGGCTGCATGGCGGCCGTCAGGGCCACCGAGTCGCCGTCACAGCTCAGACCCGCGTTGATCCAGAGGATGTGGATCGGTTTCTCTTCGCTGCCCGGAGCGGCGCCCTGTTCCTCGACCGGGGCCGGCGTTGCTGCACTCATGAGTCGCCTCCTGAGGAGGGATGGGGCGGGGCCGCCTGTCGCGGGCCCACGTCTTGCTTAACAGTCGGCCGGGAGGCCCGCGCCCGCACCTGGGCCGTCCGGGGACGGCGTGCGCGGAGCCTCCTTCCGGGCGAAGGCCCGGCGCAGTGCGTGGTAGGGCGCGGCGGGATCGTCGAAGATCGCCCGCATGCGGGCGAGTTCCCGCTCGCGGTGGGACGCAAGGGGGGTGTGGGCTTCCCGGCGCTCGTGTTCGGCCTTCTTCGCCGCGACGCGGGCCGGGAGACCGGGACGGGATGCCAGGTGGGCGGCCAACCGGGTGACCTCGGCGGTGAACTCCCCGGGCGGGCAGGCGACGACCCGGTCCACGAGGCCCATGTCGAGCGAGGCCCGCGCGGAGACGGGCCGGGCCTCGTCGGTGAGCCGTGCGGCCAGCGCCGGGCCCACTCTGCGGGGCAAGGTGTACGTCCAGTACTCCGACCCGTACAGGCCCATGCGGCGGTAGTGCGGGTTGAGCACCGTGCCCGAGCGGCACCAGACCTCGTCGGCGGCGAGGGCGAGCATCACCCCGCCGGCCGCGGCGTTGCCGCCGATCGCGCTGACGACCAGCCGGTCGGAGGTGGTGAGGACCGCCTCGACCAGGTCGTTCATGGCGTTGATGTTGGCCCAGGACTCGGCGGCCGGATCGGCGGCGGCCTCGATGACGTGGAGGTGGATGCCGTTGGAGAAGAAGTCGCGCTGCCCGCCGAGGACGAGGACGGAGGTGGGGCGGGTGCGGGCCGTCCGGTAGGCGTCGAGGAGCCGGCGGCACTGGTCGGTGCTCATCGCCCCGCCGGGGAACGCGAAGGACAGGACGCCGACGGGGCCCTCCTCCCGGTACCGGATGTCGGACCAGCTCCGCCCGGCCGGACGGCCGGGCTCGGGGAGCGTCGCGGGCTCCGTGAGGTCGGGGAGCTCGGGCAGCCGGTCCCCGAGGGCCAGGGTGGCGGGGAGCTTGCAGGCGCGCGGCCGGCCGGCGCCGGTGCGGGCCCGGAGCTCGGGGATCCACACCGCGCCGTCGGCCGTGGCCCGGCAGACCGCGCCCGCCCGGGTGGCGAGCAGTTCGCCGGGCCGGCCGCGCAGACGGTCCTCGGCGTGGCCGCCGTGCAGGAACCACTCGGCGCCGAGCAGGACGTCACGGACGCCGGGCTGGGAGTCGGCGGCCCGCAGGATCCGCAGCACGGTCGCGGTGGTGTCCTCCTCCCACACGATCCGGCGCTGTTCCTGGCGGAGCACGGGACGCGCCCGGACCGCGCCGGTCTGCGGACGCGGTACGGCCCCGGCCGCGACCCGGTCGACGGCGAGGAGCACGGCGGAGACGGCGGCGTCGGACAGTTCGTTGCGGTACAGATCGCTCTTGCCCACCTCGGGGACGCGGAAGGCGGCGGATGCCCAGACGTCGCCGGCGTCCATCTCCTCGTCGGCCTGGAGGACGGTGACGCCCCACTCGGCCGCGCCGTCCTGGACCGCCCGGTCCAGGGAGGACGCGCCGCGGTCCCCCACCGGGCCCGGGTGCACGATCAGGCAGCGGTGCGCCGTCCACACGTCCCGGGGCACGACGGCCTTCAGCATCGGGGCGACGACCAGGTCGGGGGCGTGGCGGGCGACGGCGTCGCGCAGGGCGGGGCCGTCCGGCGTGACCTCCACGGGGACGGTGTGCCCGCGGTCGCGCAGCTCGACCAGGACACGCTGGGTGAGGCTGTTGAAGCTGCTGGCGACGAGCAGAACGCGCATGGCGGCCCTTCCGGGTGGGGGCGGCCGTGACGGCCCCGAGGGACGGTGGGGCACCCGACCGCCAGCGATCCTCGGGCACCGGGAGCCTCGGACGAGGGCGACGCAGCCGGGCCTCACCCGTTCGAGGCATCCGTCCGACCGATTGGCGGGGCGCCCCGCCGGACGGGGAGGCCGCCCGCCGCCGGTGTGGGCGGGACGGTACGGGCGGTGCCGGCGAGGGACGGGGGGCCGTCGACGTGCCGTGGGGTACGGCCCGTGGAAAAATCGGATACCTACGGGTATGCGCAGGCGTACCTCCCGCACGGACAGGCAGGTCGGTCGATGGCCGAGAAACCGAAGTCATCCGGGCCCTCGCGCGGCGGATCGAAGCGCGACGGCATGGCCGGCCAGCACGGCTGGTCCCCCGACGTCGACGAGACCCGGCAGCAGGACAACCCGAGCGCCGCGCGTTCCTTCCACCCCGAGAAGCACGCGCCCTCGCGCGGCAAGGGCCGGAAGGCCTCCGAGGAGGAGACCCAGGATGTTCCCGGCGACACCGTCCACAGCGACACCGCGCGCGGCGAGAAGCGGGGCGGCTCGGAGAAGGGCATGCACGACACGGGCCGCAAGGGCCGGTCGCAGCGCCCCTCCGGTACGAAGAAGGACTCCGCGTTCACCGGCGTGGACGCCGACGACGACGACGCCTCCGGCCCCCGCCCCGGCTGAGGCCGTCACCCCCTCCGATGGTCCCGTACGGGCGGTCCGCGGCGGCCGCTCGTACGGGTGGTGCCACCGGCGGGCCGTACGCGCGAGCGACATGATCACCCGTACGTGAATTCCTCCCCTCCGCCTCCCCGCTGACGCCGATCCTGGGGGCACGGCGGCCGACCGGCGCCGCCTTGAGGCATGCGGTGCTGGGGGAACGGGATGACACAGGGAACGGGCCGACGCGCGGGCTTGGACGAGCAGGCCGTGTTGCTTGCGGCCGGACTGGCCGATCTGGCGGTGAGCACGCTCGGCACGGCCCTCGGCACGGTCCGGGGGCTGCTGCGCCGCTCGGACGCCGCGGAGCTTGCCGCGGAGGCCGAACACGATCTCGTAGCACGGGGCCGCCTGGTCCTCGACCGGTACGCGTCCGCGCCCCCGGCCCATCTGGAGGTCCTCGCCCGGCACGCCCTGGCCCGCCGGGCCGCCGCCGCGGCCCCGGCGTGGCAGGCCGCCGACGATGTCTGAGCGGTGGGAGGCGGCCGCCTTCAAGAACCGCGTCGACGACGTGCTGCACGACTTCGTCGCCCGTGAAGCGGAGCAACTGGCCGCCGTCGACGGGGCATTGGACCCGGTGGCCGAGCAGCTGGAGGCCGCGGTCACGGAGGGCAAACGACTGCGGGCCGCCTTCTGTTACTGGGGATGGCGTGCGGCGGGGCAGCCGGACAGCGAGGCGCTGCTGCGGGCGGCCGCCTCGATCGAGCTGGTGCACGCCGCGGCGGTGGTCCACGACGACCTGATCGACGACAGTCCGCTGCGGCACGGCCGGCCCACGGCGCACATCGCCCTGCGCGACGCCGTCCCCCGCAACCCGCGCGCCGGCGCCGCCGCCCGCTCGCTGGCGATGCTGGTCGGGAACCTGCTGATGTCGCTGGCAGGCCAGTTGTTCGCCACCAGCGGTCTGCCCGCCGCGTATCTGGCCCGGGCCCGCCCACTGTGGTCGGTCCTGGCCCGGGAGCTGATCGCCGGCGAGTGCCTGGAGATCCTGCGGACGGGCGCCGACCCGGACACCACGGCATCGCTGAAGGTGATCCGGTACAAGACCGCGAAGTACACCGTCGAGCAGCCCCTGCTGATCGGGGGCGCCCTGGCCGGCGCCGGTGAGCGGCTGCGCGCGGGCTACTCCGCGTTCGGGCTGCCCCTCGGCGAGGCGTTCCAGTTGCGGGACGACCTGCTCGGCCTGTTCGGGGATCCCGACCGCACCGGCAAGGACAACGCCGACGACCTGCGCGGCCACCGGCCCACGGCGCTGCTGGCGGAGACCTGGCGCACCGCCGACGGCGAGGAGCGGGAGCGGTTGCGCGCCCTCCTCGGCCGTCGGGAGCTGGACGCGGACGGTCTGGAGGCGGTCCGCGCGCTGATGCGCCGGCTGAAGGCCCCGGGCCGTATCGAAGTCATGATCGCCGTTCGGGTCGAGGAGGCCCTGAGCGCGTTGCACGCCATGAACGCGCCCGCGCACGCCACGGCCGCCCTCTCCGCGCTGGCGCAGGCGGCGGCGGTCCGGCTGTCCTGAACGGCCCGGCCACCGGCCCGCCCACATGCCTGCTTTGACGGCCTGTCACATCAGAAGGAGCCCTTGCCATGACCCGTACCGAGGCCTCGATGGACGCCCTGCGGCAGGACGGTGACGAACTCGCCGACGCGACCGTCGCCGCCCTCTTCGAGCGCGGGGAGGTCGGCGCGTTCAACACCCTGATGCGCTTCGTCTCCACCGCCGGCGCTCCCCTGCCGGACGGACTGCCCGAGGTCGCCCGGGAGTACCTCCACGCCACCAGCCTCCCGCCGGCCTGGGTCGACTGGGGGGAGATGGAGAGGGCACGGCTGTTCTTCATCGACAACAACGTGCACATCTCCACCGCGTTGTCCTTCGCCTCCATGCCCGCGTGCTACGTCGTCCCGCACGTGGCGAAGCTGCTGTCGACCACGCACGGGCTGCAGTACCCCTCCAAGCGGATGGCGGAGACCGGGCAGTTCACCGTCTATCTGATGCAGCCCGGCGCCTTCGAGGCGGGCAGCCGCTTCATCCCCGCCGCCCAGAAGGTCCGCCTGCTGCACGCGGCCATCCGCCACCACCTCATCCGGGAGAACCGCTGGGACACCGCGCGGCTCGGGACGCCGATCTGTCAGGAGGACATGATCGGCGGGCAGATGTTCTTCTCCCTGCTGGTCCTGGACAGCCTGCACCGCCTGGGCATCCACATGTCGACGGAGGGCGCGGAGGCGTACTACTACGCCTGGCGGGTGGTCGGCGCCATGCTCGGTGTCGACCAGGACGCCGTGCCCACGACCCTGGAGGACGCCCGCTCGTTCCTCGATCGGTACATGGTCCGGCACATGGGGCCGTCCGAGGAGGGGGCGCACCTGACGCGGCAACTCGTCGACCTCTACGAGGAGGTGGTGCCCGGGACCTTCTTCGATCCGATCGTCTCCGCGCTCATCCGCCACCTCGTCGGGGACACGTGTGCCGACTGGCTCGACGTGGCCCGCACACCCTGGGACACGGTCGTCAAGGCGGTGCCCCACCTCCTCGGCGTCCTGGAGACCATCGAGGACCGCTCCCCCCTCGGAGCGTGGGCGCTGGACCGCCTCGGCCATCTCACCACCGTCCTCGAACTGTCGTCCCTCACCCGGGGGCGGGTCATGCACTACGCCATTCCCGAACAGCTCAAGAAGGACTTCGGCGTCTCCGGCGCGGTGCCCCGCACCCACCGGTGGGCTCCGCCCGCCGCCACCGTCCCCCGCTGACGGCGCTCCGGAGCACGGCGGTCCGGAGCACGCTCGGGGACGGCGACCCGGGGCGGCGGTCTCAGGGGCGCCGGGCGGCCCACACCGTGCGCTCGGTGCGCACCCGCAGATCGTCGCGGCGCAGGAGGCTGTGCGGTCCTTCGGTGTCGAGCAGCCGGTCGTAGGCGGCCAGGTCCTCGGCCGTCAGGGCGTCGGCGACGCCCCCGCGCATACGTCGCAGGCCGGCGAGGGCGTAACGGCCGACCGTGTCCGCGGCGGACGGGCCGAGGTCCACGCGGAGGACGCGCTCCTGCTCGACGGTGAAACCGGCCCGGACCAGCGCGGCTCCCCAGTCGGCGCCCCGGTGGGGAAGGCGTTCGGCGTGGTGGCGGTCGAGGGCGGCGTGGCAACGCTCCTCGAGGCCGGGAGCGTCCTCGGGGGCGTTCTCGGGCAGGAAGCGGGGGAAGCCGGCGAGTTCGACGACGGCGAACAGCCCGCCGGGCGCCAGCAGGCCGTGGACCCGGCGCAGGGTGTCGTCGGGTGCGGCCATGTGGTGCAGGGAGGCCGACGCCCAGACGAGTTCCGGTGTGCCGAGGTCGGGCCACACGGCCGCGTCGAGGTCGGCCCGGACGAGGCGCAGCCGCTCGGCCGCCCCGGCGGCGGCCGCCTTCTCGCGCAGGCGGTCCAGGTGGACGGCCGAGGAGTCGACGGCGGTCAGCTCCGCCCCGGGGAAGTGCGCGAGGAGGGCGAGCGCGCCGGCGCCGGTCCCGCTGCCCAGGTCGACGATGTGGCGGGGGCCGGTGTGTACGGGCAGTTCGGCGATGAGGGACGCGGTGTGCGCGGCGAGCACCTCCGCGTCCAGGTCGAGGATCTCCGTCTGATCGTGGTCCTGGCCGCGGTCGGTGTCGGTGTCGGGGTGGTGGTGTGCCGGGCCGTGGCCGGAGCCGTGGGCCGAGGGGGCGGGGTGCGCCGAAGGAGGGGTCATGCCGTCACGCTAGGCGGCCGTCCGCCGGGGAACCCATGGGGTGGCGGAACGCGCAAGACGATGATCCGATTCCTTGCCGGACGCGCAAGCCGTCAGTTCGTCGGACGGTTCGGCTTCCCGTTGCCGTCGCCGCCCTGGTGGCCACGGCGGGCGTCGCGGTCGAAGATGCCGAGGACGTCGCAGGGTCCGCCTTCGGCGCCGATCGCGTGCGGGAGCATCGTGGGGAACTCCGCCGCCTGGTCGGTCTCCACCCTGATGCGCCGGTTGCCCAGGAGCAGGATCGCGGTGCCGGAGAGGACGACCAGCCACTCGCGGCCGGGGTGGGCGCGCATGCGGGACGGGTTGTCGGGCGGCGGGTCGGTCACGCGCTGCCGTACGACGGTCATACCGGGCTCCGCCTTGATGGGCCAGCGCTTCGACCCGCGGGCGGCGTCGATCATCGGGTGGGAGACGACATCGTCGGTGGCCGTCTCGACGAGCTGGTCCAGTGAGGTGTCCAGGGCACGCGCGAGGGTCACGAGCTGGTCCAGGGCCAGTCGGCGCCTCCCGTTCTCGATCCGGCTGAGCGTGGACTGGCTGAGCCTGGCCCGGGACGCCAGCTCCTCCAGGGACCAGCCCTGCGCCATGCGCAGGGCACGGATGCGGGTGCGTACCAGGCTGTCCAGCTCGCCGTCCTCTTGCGTCATGAGCAGCACCGTATGCCGCGCCGGCAAGACGCGCACGCGCGGGGCGTGCCGGGTCGGGCCGTCCGAGCGCCCGGTGGCGGTCCGCCGGGCAGGGGTCCGCTCCGGCGGGCGGTGGGAGGCGTATGGCCCCGCGTATGTGCGAAGGAACGCGGGGCCACGCGCGCGACCGCACCCGGTCCGTTCCGACGGAGGTGCCGGCCACCGTACGGGCCGGTCGGACCGACGGCCCGTCAGCCGACGGCGTACGGGGAACGGCCGGCGGGATACGGGGGCCAGCCGGCGGGGTACGTCGGCCGCGAGGTCCTCCGGCTCACCGCGGCCCGGGCTCCGGCTCGCCCCAGCCGCGGAGTTCGCCGTCGTCGGCGAGCCGGCCCGTCAGCCGGACCGGGCCGTCCGCGGTGGTGGGCACCACCAGCAACGGCCCCCGTCCGGTGGCGGACACGGCGCCCCGGGCGGTGACCGCGGTCAGGCGGCGGCTGCCGGCCGCGAGGTAGTAGCGCGTTCCCGACGGAGCCGTCCAGTACGTGCCGGCGAGCAGGTGCTGGCCGAACCGGCCGCAGGCTGCGGTGTCCGGTGGCGAGGGCGTCGGGCCCGGCACCGGCCGGGTGGTTCCGGTGGGTGCCTCCAGGGCCACCGCCACGCGGGCGCGGCCCGCCCAGTCCTCCGCGCGGGTGCACGTCCACGTGGCCCGGCCGGCGTTCCCCGGGAGGGGCTGTACGGCGAACTCCCAGCGGTTCACGGCGCGTACGCCCGCGCCCCTCAGGCCCGGCAGCGCGCAGGCCGAGCGGGCCCAGGCGGCGAGACCGGCAGCGGAGGTGGCCTCGCGCGGCTGGCGGGCGAGCGTCCCGGAGCCGGGTGGCGGGGTCCAGGTCAGATGGGCGGGGACGAGTTCCCCGAGGTCGGCGAGGAGGAAGGAGTGGTCCTCGACGATCCGCCGGGAGGAGCGCAGGTCCAGCACGGGGACGCGGGCGCAGTCCCCCGGCACGTGGGCGACGGGGTCGGTGACGCCGTCCCCGTCGACGGCCAGCGGCGAGCCCGGGCCGGTGGGCCGGCGGAGGTCCCGTGCGGCGCTGTGGTCGATCCAGGGCGCGAGGAGGTAGCGGGCCTTGCCGGGTGTCCGGCCCACGACGACGGCCGCGCCGGCCGTGACACCGGTGTCGTCGGCGAGGGCCAGGTCGACGAGGGCGGTGCCGCCTCCGGTGAGCGGCTCGGCGTAGCGGACGAGGCGGCGGCCGTCGTGGAGGAGCACGACGGCCGCGTCGTCGACCGTCCCGGCGAAGAGCAACTGGGCGGGGGCCGTGGGCGGGGCGAGGGGGGTTCCGGGCGTGTGGGTGAGTCGCGGGGCGGCCCGGTCGCCGGCGGCGCGCGGGAGCGCGGCCCGGGCCCAGGCGTCGAGGGCGCGGGACAGCAGGGCCGTGTCGCCGGTCCGCGCGCCACGGGCGGGCCAGACGGTGAGGTCGACGCGTGCGGTGTCGGCCCACAGCTGCCCGGGGGCGCGCACGAGGCGGGCGGGGTCGACCGCGAGGGCGAGGGAGGCCGGGGCGGTGCTCTCGCGCGCGGCGTCCTCGGGGCGGGACGTGAGCACGGCGGTCGCGGTGGCGATGAGCAGCAACGCGGCTACGCAGGCGGCGAGTTGTCGCCGGTGCCGGCGGCGCAGCAGGTCGGTGGGGCGGGTCTGGACGGTGCAGGCGTCGAACTCGGCTCCCTGGAGGAGCGACGCGGCGGCGGCGCCCGCCGTGTCGGCGAGGCGTTCGGCGGCCCGGAGGGCGGCGGCCGGGTCGCTCGCCCCCGCGGTGGTCAGCAGTCCGGCGGCGGCCCGGGCGGGGAGCCCTTCCAGGACGCGCAGCCCGAAGGCGGCGCGGATCTCCGGGGAGACGACCGCCAGCTCGCGCTCCAGGGCGAGTTCGCCGTCGTCGCCGGCCGCGGGGAAGAGGCGCAGCCCGAGGACCAGGGGAAGCAGGGGCCGGGAGGGGAGGCGCGAGGGGCGCCCGGCGGCGCGCAACGCGCCGGACACCACCCGCTCGCGCAGCCAGGAGAGCGCCGGATCCTCCTCGCCGCGCTGGGCGGGGAGCGTCGGCCCCTGGCGTGAACGGGCTGCTCCCGAGAGGGACTTCTGCACCAGGGCGTGCGCGGCGCGCACTCGGCGATGCCGGCCGAGTGCGGGCGGGAGGATCAGGTGGGCGAGCCGGACGAGCCGCGGATAGTGCTCGACGAGGGCCGCTTCGGCGACGTTCCTCGGGGGGCGGGTGGGCGCGGAGACCGCGGCGGATATGGCGGTGCGGTGGGAGGTGTCGTACGACTGCATGCCCTGCCCAACGAGGGGGCGGTGCCCCCGGTCACCTCGGACGGGTGACCGGGGGCGCCGCCCGGCACGCGCTCCCGCGCTCCGTGCGCCGGGCTGGGCTGCGGGTGCACGCCGGGCGGAGCGGTTGCGTCGGTCGCGTCTCAGTAGGTGAAGGCCAGGCCGTGGGTGCGGGCGATGTGCCCGGTGACGTGCCCGGCGTGGATCACGACCGGGTTGCCCCAGGTGTGCCTGGCCGTGCGGGGCGCCGACTGGTGGCGCCAGTCGCCTTCGCCGAGTGGGGAGACGTTCGCTATGACGACGTTGCGCGACTACGGGTACGAGCGCTCCCCGGCCCCCACCGTGAACGTCACCTCCGTCCCGGGGATGTCCCGGTACGGGCCCGCCCTCGGAGTCATCCGGTAGCCGAACGGGCCCGTGGGGGCGACCGGCGGCGGCCCCGGACATCCGACGATGTCCGGGGCCGCCTTCCTGCCGGGCCGGCGCGGTCAGCCGACGTTGTTCCCGTCACCTCCTTCCCCGACCTCACCGTGTCCCGCTCCTCCGTCGTCGGCCCCTCCGTCGCCGACGCCTTCGCCCTGACCGGCCCCGCCGTCACCGGCGCCGTCGCCCGCACCGTCCTCGGCACCGCCGTCACCGACCCCACCGTCGGCACCTTCCTCGGCCCCGCCGTCGGCGCCCTCCTCGGCACCGCCTTCACCGGCACCGCCGTCAGCCCCGTCCCCGGCTCCGCCTTCACCGGCACCGCCGTCGCCCGCGCCGATCTGGGCGCCGACGGCGCTCAGGGCAGTGGTCACCGGCTGGAAGAACGTCTCGCCGCCCGAGGTGCAGTTGCCGCTGCCACCGGAGGTGAGGCCGATGGCGTCCCCCTCCCTCGTGAACAGGGCTCCTCCGCTGTCCCCGGGCTCGGCGCAGACGTTGGTCTGGATGAGCCCCGACACCGTCCCCTCCGGGTAGTTGACGGTGGCGTCGAGGCCGGTCACCTGGCCGTCCCGTAGACCGGTCGTGCTGCCCATGCGGAAGACCTGCTGGCCGACCGCCGCCTCCGACGCCCGGGCGATCTCCACGATGTTCTCGCCCACGTCCACGGCGCTCGGGGCGTCGGTGTTCGGGTCGTCGTACGTCACCAGGGCGAAGTCGCCTTCGCCGGGGAAGACGGCTTCCTGCACGGTCCCGATCGGGTCGCCGTTCTGCTGTTCCGACCACTGCTCGACGGCGACGCCGCAGTGACCGGCTGTGAGGAAGCCGGGCCGGCCGTCCTGGGTGGTGACGTTGAAGCCGAGCGAGCAGCGCGAGCCGCCGCCGAAGATGGCGTCGCCGCCCTCGATGAAGGGCTTGAACTCGCCCTTGGACTTCTGGATGCGGGCGACGCCGTCGCCCAGCGCGCGGACCGCTCCCTCGACCTCGTCCCACCGCTCCCCCGTGACCGTGCGGTCGGCGGTGACGATCACCTGGTTCGTGCGCGGGTCGACGGCCCAGGCGGTGCCGGGGACGGTCGCCTTGGCGCGCAGGGAGTCCATCGCGGAGGCGAGGGCCGGGAGGCTGTTCTCGACGCGGCGCGCGACGGCGCCGGCCTTCCGGACCTCGGCGTCGACCTTGTCGCCGTCGCCCACGACATTGACGACGAGCTGCTGCCTGCCCGCGTCGTAGTAGGCGCCGCCGTAGGAGTCGCCGAGTTGCTTGCCCAGCCGCTGCAGGAGTTCCGTGGCCGAAGCGGCGCTCATCTTTCTCGGCGAGCCCGCCTGCTCCCCCGCGCCGTCCTGCGAGGCATTGGCCTGCGGCAGCAGGATCGCCGCGGCGACGATGCCCACCGCCCCGGCGCCCGCGAGTATGGCCTTCCGCTTGGGTATTCGCCTGTGACTCAACTCTTCGCCTCCAGCATGGTTCCGGACTGAGGTCGCCGCGAGGGCGACCGGGGGACGCGTCCGGCCTTTCATACGGGCTGCGGAAGAGATCCGTTCAGCACCTCCGCGAGGAACTGCCGGGAGGGCCTGTCGGCACGGAGCGCCGGGCGGGCTTCCCGGCGTCAGCTGGGGCGGGGGCCCGGGCGCTCCGTCGCACGCGTCCGCGGCGTCGCCGTCCCGTCCGTCCCGTCTGTCACGTCTGTCGCGGGAGTGGTGTGTGTCGTGGATGTGGCGGGCGTGGCGTGCGTCTGCCAGTCGAGGATCTGGACCGCCGCTCCGGCGCCTTCGAGGCCGCGGCAGTGGGCGTGGTGGCGGCGGGCGATGCCGTCGAGGTCGAGGTGGCGGCCGAAGGCGGGGTGGGCGGAGAGGCGGCGGGCGTAGGACCAAAGGTGCGGGTGATCGGCGATGCGGTGGACGGCGGCGGCGTCCAGGTGCCAGCGGTGGACGGTGTCCAGACCGACCAGCGTGACCCACAACTGCACGTCGGCGGCCGTGAGTTCCTCGCCGAGCGCGTAGGGCCGGCAGGCGAGCCGGCGCTCCAGCGCGCCCAGCGTGCGCAGCAGACGGGCGACGGCCCTCCCCCGCGCGTCCGGGTCCGTGCCGGGTTCTCCGGCGCGCTGGGCGGCTGCCTTGACGCCCTGTTCGCAGAGTTGGTCCAGGGCCCGTGTCTCGGCCTCCGCGCCCGGGGGGTAGAGGACGGGGCGGTCGGGTCCGAGGTCGCCGAAGCGCCGGGCCAGATCGCGCAGGATGTCGGGAATGTGGGTGCTGACGATCCGGCCCGTCCAGTCGTCGCCGAGCACCGGGGCCGTGGCCGCGCCGGGGTAGTGGTGGGCGCTCGCCTCGTACAGCGGGCGTAGTGCGGAGTGTTCGCCGTCCGCTCCGTCGGGGACGGCGGGCAGCAGCGTCACGGGCAGTTCGCCGTCGAGCCCCAGCAGGCTGTGGGTGACGGCGATGCGGAGACAGTGGGGGCAGGACAGGGAGAGGTGGAGGCGGTAACGGCGCGGCGCGGCGTAGTGACCGCTGCGGGCGTCGCAGCCGATCCTGCCCCGGAAGGAGGGCGGGGAGGGGAAGGACGGCACGGCTGTCAGGGGCGTGGCGGACATGAGTCTGACTCCCGGGTCCGGTGACTGGTGCTCAGGGATGATCTGGGCGACGGAGGACGGGCGGTGTACGCCCGCGCGGGGAGGACGGGCGGTGTACGCCCGTCCCCGCCGGCTCAGCCCGAAGGGCTCGCCGCGCTGCAGACACGCAGCAGATCGATGTGGCGGCGGGAGGTCAGAAGCGGGGTCGCGGGGGGAGCCGGCGGGAGCGACGGCCGACCCGAGCGGATCGCTCGGTCGGTGGCCGGCTCCGGACGCCCCATCATTTCCTACCTATTCGCCAGGGATACTGCTTCGGAGTGTCGAACGACGGCCCCGGCGCGTCAAGAGGGCCTTCGGACATCCCCTTTGCCGTCTCACATGGTGGAGGGTGCGGCGGACGGACGGCGGGGACGGCAGCGTACGGACGCACGGCCGCCGACCGGGGCGGCGGCGCGCGTTCACCTGCGCTGCCACTCGTCGGCCAGCAGTGCGTAGGACCGCACGCGGTCGGCGTGGCCGTGGGTGATGGTGGTGATCAGCAACTCGTCGGCTCCGGTGGCCTCCTGGAGCCGTTCCAGCTGGTCGGCGACGTGTGCGGGGCTGCCGACGAACTGTGTGTCGACCCGGTCGGCGACGAGCGCCCGGTCCGCCTCGGTCCAGGGGTGGGCGCGGGCCTCCTCGGGTGTCGGGTAGGGGATGGCGCCCTCGGCCGTACGGATGCTGCGGACCCAGGGGGCGTAGCCGGTGGCGAGTTCGCGTGCGGTCGCGTCGTCCTCGGCGACGACGACGTCGGCGGAGACGCTGACGTAGGGCTTGTCGAGGACGTCGGAGGGCTGGAAGGCGGCGCGGTACCCCTCCGCGGCCTCCAGGACCGAGGCAGGGCTGACGTGGTAGTTCGCGGCGAAGCGCAGGCCGTTGCGGCCCGCGGCCTCGGCACTCTGGCCGCCGCTGCTGCCCAGGATCCACACCTGGAGGTCGGCGCCCTCGCCGGGGACGGCGTGCGCCTCGATGCCGTCCGCCGAACGGTAGGTTCCGGCGAGCAGGGCGAGGATGTCGTCGATCTGCTCGCCGTAGTCCTGCGCTTCGGCGTGGGGCTGCTGGAGCAGTCTCCGCTGGAGCGCGACGCGGGGCGACCCGATGAGGTGCTCGAAGGAGAACGGGGGCGGTATCAGCAGCCCGTTCGGCGTGCGGCCGTCGACGACGGGCGTCACGGTCCGGGTCCGGGCCTGCGACGGGGCGGGGTGCGGCGGTGCGGGGGTGGCGGGTGGCGTGCTCGGCCGGCCGGCCGAGCGGCCGAGCCCCAGGTCGAGGCGGCCGGGGTGCAGCGCGTCGATCAGGCCGAACTCCTCGACGGTGGACAGCGCGGTGCGGTGGCCGAGCTGTACCGCGCCGGAGCCGAGGCGGATCGTCGAGGTCGCGGAGGCCGTCAGGGCGAGGACGACGGCGGGCGAGGCGCCCGCGACGCCGGGGTTGAGGTGGTGCTCGGCGAACCAGTAGCGGGCGTAGCCGTACTGCTCGGTCCGCCGGGCCAGGTCGATGGAGTTGCGCAGCGCCTCCGCGGCGGTGGAGCCGGACGAGACGGGCACGAGGTCGAGGACGCCGAGGGGGATGCCGGACATGGGGTGGGGTGCTCCTCAGTGGTCGGTGCGCGCGGACAGGGCCCGGGCCGGGCCATCGGGTACGGGGTCGCCTCGGGGGGTGACGTACGGCACGAGGTTGTGGCCGCCGGCGGCGTCGGCCCGCACGAGGTCGTCGAGGGCCCGGGAGACGGCGGCCGGGGAGCCGACGAGGGACCGGCGGGTCGTGGCCTCGCCCGCCGGGTCGCCGGTCCACCCGGCGAGGCGGAGCGCGGCGGAGGGCGAGGAGGTGGAGGACGGCGGTCCCGGCGGGCGGCGGCTCCTGCGCTCAGCCGGTGGCCGCGAGCAGGGGCGTACGGGGAACGCCGCCGAGCGCGGCGGAGAACCGGTCGACGACCTGCGCCAGCGCTTCGGCCGTGCCCGAGGCGACGAGCAGGGTGCCGTCGTCGCCGACCGCGATGTCCTTGTCGAGCGTGAACCACCCCGGGGTGATGTGGGCGGCCCCCATCGAGGCCAGGACCGGACGCAGGGCGTAATCGATGGCGAGGACGTGGGCCGTGGTGCCGCCGGTGGCGAGGGGCAGGACCGTCTTGCCTTCGAGGGCGTACTGCGGGAGGAGGTCGAGCAGGGATTTCAGCAGGCCGGAGTAGGCGGCTTTGTAGACGGGCGTGCCGATCACGACGCCGTCCGCGCGGGCGAAGAGCGCGGCGGCCTCCGCTATCGCCGGATGGGCGAAGTCGGCTCCCAGCAGGGCCTCGGCGGGGAGGGTGCGCACGTCCAGGGGGATGACGTCGTGGCCTTGGTCCGCGAGCCGGGCATCGAGATGACGCAGGAGGCGGGCGGTGCGGGAGGTGGCGGAGGGGCTTCCTGACACGGAGAGAACGGTGGCCATGAGGAGTCCTTGGGTTGCTGGGCTTGCGGAAGCGAAGGGCGTCGTTGCGGGAGGGGCGGGGCCGGGCGGCGGCCGGTGCGCTCCGGCCACTGCCCGGGAGGGGCTGCGCGCCGGGCGATGTGCTCCGACCGCCGCCCGAGAGGGGCTGCGCGCCGGGCGATGGGGTCCGGCCGCCGCCCGGGAGGGGGCTGCGCGCCGGACGATGGGCTCCGGCCACTGCCCGGGAGGGGCTACTTGCCGTTCTTGGGCAGGCCGGGCGGGTTGATCTCCGACTTCTCCACGGCCTCGGCGGAGAGCCCCCAGCGCTGCAGCACCTTCGCGTACGTGCCGTTGCGGATGACCTCGTCGAGCGCGGCGGCGAGCGGCTTCGCCAGCCCGCTGTCCTTCTTGGTGGTGGCCGCGATCAGGCCCTGGAGGGTGGCGCCCGCGCCGGAGTGGGTGCCGACGATCTCGGTCTTCCCGCCGGCGGCGACGTGGTAGGCGGCGGTCGGGTTGGGGCCGAGGTAGAGGTCGATGCGGCCGGACTGGAGCGCGAGGTAGGTGTCGCTGACGTTCTGGTAGTACGTGATGTCCACCGGCTCGCGGCCGGCCTTCTCGTTCTCCTTGCTCCACTCGACCAGCAGCTTCTCCTGGTTGGTGCCGGTGTCCACGGCGACGGTCCTGCCCGCCACGTCCGCGGGCCCGGTGATCTTCAGGCCGCTGCCCTTCTTCGCCTCGAAGGCCAGGTCGTCCTTGCGGTAGGTGGCGAAGTCGTACTTCTCCTTGCGCTCCTCGGTGACGGTGATGTTGCTGAATCCGACGTCGTACTTGGCGCTGTCGAGGCCGACGAAGACGTTCTCCCAGGAGACGGTGTTGAGGTGCGGCTCGAGGCCGAGGACGTCGGCGACCAGACGGGCGAGGTCGGGCTCGACGCCGATGACGGTCTTGTTGTCGGTGGCGCGGAAGGTCAGGGGCGCCGTCGAACCGGAGGAGCCGGCGATCTCGAGCGTCCCTCTCTCGCGGATCTTCTCGGGGACCTGGGCGGCGATGGACTCGACCTTGCCGGTGGTGATCCGCTTCTGGTCCGGGCTCAGATCGATCTTCGTACGGGCACCCGACGCGGCCGCCACTTCGGTCGTACCGCCGTCCGAGGGGTTGGAGCAGGCGGCGAGGACCAGTCCGGCGGCGAGTCCGAGCGCGGCCGCGGTCGTGCGACGGGTGAGAGTCGTGCGACGGGTGAGAGAGGTGGACACGGTGGGTCTCCTTGCGTGAGCGGGTGGCACGGTGCGACGGGCGTACGGGGCGAGACGCCCGTGAGGGGTCGTCCATGAGGTGCGGGGACGCCGAGGGGCGCGTCAGAGGACCTTGGAGAGGAAGGCGCGGGTGCGGTCGTGACGCGGGGCGTCCAGGACGGCGGCGGGCGGGCCCTGCTCGACGACGACACCCTCGTCCATGAAGACCACGGTGTCGGCGACCTCGCGGGCGAAACCGATCTCATGGGTCACGACGATCATCGTGGTCCCGGAGCGGGCCAAGTCCTTGATCACGTCGAGGACTTCGCCGACCAGCTCCGGGTCGAGCGCCGAGGTCGGCTCGTCGAAGAGCAGCACCTTCGGTTCCACGGCGAGAGCGCGCGCGATCGCCACGCGCTGCTGCTGCCCGCCCGACAATTGCCGGGGGTAGGTGCCCGCCTTGTCGGCGAGGCCGACCCGCTCCAGCAGACGGCCCGCCGCCTCGACCGCCTCCTTGCGCGGGCGGCGCAGGGCGGATACGGGGGCTTCGACGAGGTTCTCCAGCACGGTGAGATGCGGGAAGAGGTTGAAGTTCTGGAAGACGAACCCGATGTGGGTGCGCTGCTTCAGGACCTCCTTCTCCTTCAGTTCGTGCAGCTTGTCGCCGGAGCGGCGGTAGCCGATGAGTTCGCCGTCGACGCTGATCCAGCCGCGGTTCACCTTCTCCAGGTGATTGATGGTGCGCAGCAGGGTGGACTTCCCCGAGCCGGACGGGCCGAGGACGACGGTGACCTCTCCGGCGCGGACCTGCAGGTCCACCCCGCGCAGCACCTCCAAGGGGCCGAAGCTCTTGTGGACTCCGCGGACGTCCACCATCACGTCGCTCATCGGGCTTCTCCGAGGGTCTTGAGGGGGACGACGGGCCGGTCGTGGCGCGCCGCCGCCGCGCGGACGTTCCGTGCGAAGCGCCGGGCGCGCTGGAGCGGGGTGGGCGGCGGGGTGCGGTCGGCGCCCCGGGCGAAGCGGCGCTCGACGTAGTACTGCGCGATGGAGAGGAGCGAGGTCAGGAGGACGTACCAGGCGGTGGCGACCAGGAGCAGCGGGATCACCCTGCCGTTGCGGCCGTAGATCACCTGGACTTGGTAGAACAGCTCCCCGATCGCCATGACGTAGACCACCGACGTGCCCTTGAGGAGGCCGATGATCTCGTTGCCGGCCGTCGGGAGGATGGCCCGCATGGCCTGCGGGAGCACGATCCGGCGGATCTGCCGCAACCGCGGGATGCCGAGGGAGGCGGCGGCCTCCAGCTGTCCGGGGTCGACCGAGATGACGCCGCCGCGCACGATCTCTGCGGCGTATGCGGCCTGGTGCAGCGAGAGGCCGATGAGGGCGGCGCCGATCGTGCCGATCAGGCTGTTGCTGTCGACGGACCAGAACACCGGCCCGAAGGGGATGCCGACGCCGAGCCGTTCGTACAGGGCGCTCAGATTGAACCAGAACACCAGCTGAACGATCATCGGGATGGACCGGAAGATCCAGATGTACGACCAGGCCACCGTCTGGAGCACCGGGCTGTGGGAGAGCCGCATGAAGGCCAGGACGGTGCCGAGGAGGAAGCCGAGGACGGTGGCGTAGGCGGTGAGCTGGAGGGTCGTTCCGACGGCCTGGACGATGGTCTCGGACAGGAAGTACGCGCCGAAGACGGACCACTCCCAGACGGGGTTGGTGGCCAGTCCGTGCGCGAACTGCACGACGAGCACGGTGACGACGGCGGCGACGGCCCAGCGGCCGTAGTGGCGGGCCGGGACGACCCCGAGCCCGTCCGGCAGACCGCGCTCCGCGGGTGCCTTGCGACGCGGGGCGGTGGACGCTCGTTCCGGTACGCGTTCTTCGGGGGCCTTGCGACGCGGGGCGGCGGGCGCCCCTGCCTCGCGTTCGGGTGCGGCCGGGGGGCCGAGGTCCTTCTCGAAGGGCAGGGGGCCGATGGTCTCGGGGTCGGCGTCCGTGTCGAACAGCGGGGTGTAACCGGTGGCCAGGTAGAGGCCGCGCGCCTCGGGCTGGCGGGGGCCGGTGGTGAGATAGATCCGCCGGTAGCCCCGGTCGGCCGCCTCCCGCTCCAGTTCGGCCACGACCCGGCGGGCCAGGCCGCGTCTGCGGTGGGCGGAGTGCGTCCAGATCCGCTTCAGCTCCGCGGTGGTGTCGTCGTACCGGCGGAAGGCGCCGCCCGCGACCGGGGCACCGCCCTCCAGCAGCAGGAGCAGGACGCCGCCATGGGACGGGGCGAACTCCTCGTCGGGATAGCGGGCGAGTTCGGTGTGGGCGTCCTGACCGTAACGGGCCGCGTACTCCTCCCCCAGCTCACGCAGCAGCGGCTGGACGCGCGGGTCGGCGACCGGGACCTGGACGACGGTCAGGCCGGGGGCGTCGGGCACCGAGGTCATCGTCGGACCGCCACGCGCCGCTCGGAGCCGGACTCCGGCACGCCCGCCGCGTCCCGCCCGGCGCCGGGGGCCGTGGCGGAGCCTGCGCCGACGAGTCCGCGGCCGGCCTCCCCGCCGGCCTCAGCCTCCGCCTTCGCCGCACGCTCGGCGTCGCGCTTGGCGACCTCCTCACGGACGATCGGGATGACGTACCGCCCGAAGTCGATGGCGTCGTCGAGCAGGTCGTAACCGCGGGCGGAGAGAATGTCGACGCCCAGGTCGTAGTAGTCGAGCAGGGCCTGGGCGACCGTTTCCGGGGTTCCCACCAGGGCGTTGGAGTTGCCCGCGCCGCCGGTGGCGGCGGCGGTCGGCGTCCACAGGGCCCGGTCGTAGCGCTCACCCGCCTCCGCGATGGCGACCAGCCGCTGCGAACCGGTGTTCTCCGGCGCCCCGGTGCGGTGGTGGCGTACGAGTCCCTGCTCGCGGCGGGCCCGGATGGTGCCGACCGTGCGGTGGGCCTTCTCCCAGGCCAACTCCTCGGTCGGGGCGATGATCGGGCGGAACGCCACCTGGATGCGGGGCGCTTCGGGGCGGCCCGCGGCCTTCGCCGCGGCCTTCACGGTCTCGATCTGCTCGGCGGTCCTCGCCAGTGGTTCGCCCCACAGGCAGTAGATGTCGGCCTCGGCTCCGCCGGCCGCGTACGCCGCCGGAGACGAGCCGCCGAAGGAGACCCGCGGCCGGGGCTGCTGGACGGGGAAGACATCGCTGACGAAATCGTGGAAGCGGTAGTGCTCGCCCTCGTGGTCGAAGGGCTCGTGGGTGGTCCAGATCCTCTTGACGATCCCGATGTACTCGCGGGTGCGGGTGTAGCGCTCGTCCTTGGTGAGCGTGTCGCCCTCGCGGCCCTGCTCGTGGTCGTTGCCGCCGGTGATGAAGTGGACCGTCAGTCTGCCGTCGCTGATCCGGTCGAGGGTGGCGAACGTCTTGGCGGCGAAGGTCGGGTACGAGACGTTGGGCCGGTGGGCGAGCAGGATCTGCAAGGTGTCGAGCCTGCTCGCGATGAAGGCGGCGGCCGGCGCCGGGTCGGGCGAGCCGGAGCCGTACGCGAACAGCACCCGGTCCCAGCCGTGTTCCTCGTGGGCCCGGGCGAGCCGGAGGGTGTACTGCTTGTCGAACGCGTCACCGGAGCGAGCGGTCGTTTCCGACCCGTCATGGGTGGCGGCGATGCCGAGGAACTCCACAGGCATGGGAGATGACCTTTCCTCAAGTCTTCGGGTGCTGAGGGGCGATGGGCCCGGCGGAGCTCGGGCGGGGGCGGGACAGGCGGACGCCGGGGGCCGGCCGAGCGCGGCGGGGCCGGGCACGGCGGCGGTCCGCGGCGCGGCGGGCCGGAGCCTGAGCGCGACACGGGAGGGGGCGGGGACGCCGGGCGGCAGCGGCCCGGGCGGAACGGGGGTACGGCTGCGTGTCCACGCTCGCGGAACCGTTCCGTGCCCGGGTTCAGGGCGTACGGGAGTGGTGCTACGAGGGGAGGGCTCGGCCCATCACGCGGGCGCCGAGGGAGAGGAGCGGCCGGTCAGACGGCCCGCTGCCGAGTCAGGCGCAACACGCCGCGGACCACACCCGACCGAAGTCGATGTGGCCACGGGTGACCAAGCGCTGCTCAGCAATCATGCGAACACTTGAGCATTACTCGCGCTTCTCGTCAACCGTTGCCCGGATGCCGGACCGACGTCGACCCGGCCCTTTCCGCGCCTGATCGCCGACGCGTGGCCAGTGCTGCGCGTGCCACTGGGAAAGGGGCCAACCCCTCTGCACAAAGCGCTTGTTGACCTTCCCAAACCGACGCCTTCGACCTCCCTTGTCTCACTCTTCGAGAAGCAATTGTCCATCATACGAACACCCTCTTGGGGTGAAGGCTTCCTTCTGCCACGATCCCTAGCAACCCGGTAGGAGAACTAGGGATTGGGGGAGGTGGCCATGGCACCGCTCGACCGCGCACATCCGGCGCCGCCTCTTCTGGCCTCGCGTCGTCACATCGACCTCGGCCGCGCGTCCAGCGCCCTCTGTCCGCCTCACTGACGTTCCGGTCCCGCCCCGCCCTTCGGCCGTGCCGACGCGAGGCTCCGCCGGCGCTGCACGTACCGCTTCGGCCGCGCACCTTCCGGTTCCGCGCCGCCTGCTCCTCCCGCGCGTTCCTCCGACGATCCGCGTGCCCGCACCGGTGCCGTCGTCCGTCCGCCCCTTCACCGCTCACCCCCGATCGCCCGCCGATCGCCCATCCGTTGAGAGGACACCTCCGTGTCTGCCGCAAGACCGCTCGCCACCGTGCGTACCCTCACCGCCCTCGCCGCGCTCCCCCTTCTGCTGACCGCGTGCGGCTACGGCTCCGAGGGCGCCGACGACACCACGCAGCCCAAGATCGCGGCGGACGCCAAGAAGCTGTCCGTCGAAGAGGTGCGGATCGGCTACTTCCCCAACCTCACGCACGCCACGGCCCTGGTGGGCATCCAGGAGGGCATTCTCCAGAAGGAGCTGGGCGGTACCGCCATCAAGGCGTCGACGTTCAACGCCGGCCCCTCCGAGATCGAGGCGCTCAACGCCGACTCGATCGACATCGGCTTCATCGGCCCCTCCCCCGCGATCAACGGCTACACCAAGTCCCACGGCAAGAACCTGCGCATCGTCGGCGGCTCGGCCTCCGGCGGCGTGAAGCTCGTCGTCAACCCCGAGAAGATCAAGACCCTGGACGACCTCAAGGGCAAGAGGATCGCCACCCCGCAGCTCGGCAACACACAGGACGTGGCCTTCCTCAACTGGATCTCCGAGAAGGGCTGGAAGGTCGACGCCCAGAGCGGCAAGGGCGACGTCTCCGTGGTCCGCACGGACAACAAGGTCACCCCCAACGCCTACACCTCAGGCTCCATCGACGGCGCCTGGGTGCCCGAGCCGACCGCCTCCAAGCTCGTCACCGAAGGCGCGAAGGTGCTGCTCGACGAGTCGACGCTGTGGCCCGACAAGAAGTTCGTGATCACGAACATCATCGTGTCCCAGAAGTTCCTCACCGAGCACCCGGACGTCGTCGAGGCGGTCCTGCGCGGCTCGGTGAAGACCAACGCGTGGATCAACGCCAACCCGGACAAGGCCAAGGTCTCGGCGAACGCCAAGCTCAAGGACCTCACCGGCAAGCCCCTCGGCGCCGAGGTCATCGACGCCGCCTGGCCCTCGATCCAGTTCATCAACGACCCGCTCGCCGCGACGCTCCAGGCCCAGGCCGACCACGCGGTGAAGGCCGGACTCCTCAAGAAGCCCGACCTGAACGGCATCTACGACCTGAAGCCGCTCAACAAGATCCTGAAGGCCGAGGGCCGGCCCGAGGTCGCCGACGCCGGCCTCGGCGTCAAGTAACCGGACAGGAACAGCAGTTCGAACCGGCGCGCCGCCCGGGCCCCTTCCAAGGGCCCCCGGGCGGCGCGCCCGGCCGCACCCCGGAACGGTCGGTTGCCGGACAATGACGATCAGCCGCCGCCCGTGCGGCTACGGCCTGCCCGCACCTGGCGGAGCCGAGGCCGTCGGTGTCCACTGGGGGAACACATGCGCATAGGGGTCTATCTCGCCCACCCGGGCCCGGGCAGCTTCAACCACGCCCTGTTCGACGCCGTCGTGGAGGAGCTGCGCGGAAGGGGCGCCGAGGTGACGGCGCACGACCTCTACGCCGAAGGGTTCGCACCGCTGATCTCCGCCGATGAGACGGAGACCGTCGAGTCGGCGGAGGGCTCCCATGACGCCCAGGTGGCGCGGCACCAGGCGGAGCTGGCCGCGCTGGACGGCCTGGTGTTCGTGCACCCGAACTGGTGGGGAATGCCGCCCGCCGTTCTCACGGGCTGGGTCCAGCGCGTCCTCGCGCCGGGGGTCGCGTACAAACTGCAGACGGCGGAAGGCGAACCGGCCGGGCTGCTGAAGGCCGGGCGCGCCCTGGTGCTGAACACCTCCGACACCCCCGCCGAGCGGGAGGAGCGCGAGTTCGGCGACCCGCTGCAGAGCATCTGGGCGGCGTGCGTCCTGCCGTACGTGGGCGTAACGGACGTCCGCCGGATCGTCTTCCGGACCGTCACGGGCTCGGCCCCGGAGGAACGCGCGGCCTGGCTGGCCGAAGCCCGCGAACAGGCGGCGGCGCTGCTCGGGTAACCCGCGGGGCGGCCCTCGGCGTTTCGGCCAACTCCCCACCCAGGCACGGTCCCTGTCCGGCAAGGGTCCATGTATCGCGCACCCTCGCCGGCTCGCTTCCCCCGGCGGATCACACCCCGACCGAAACACGTGTGTTCGAACATCGGGGAGCTGTCGTTGACCTCCACACCAGCCTGACGGCTCGCTTCCGGAGGTCCCATGCGCCCCTTGCCCACCCGCCCCGTGCCCGCATCCTCTCCCCCTCCCGCCCTGCCCGGGGCCATCCCGCCCGCCGCCCCTTCCGTGGCTCCCGCCCGGGGCTCCGCTCGTCGGGATGCGCGGGGGACGGCATGAGCGACCCCACTCCGGCGAACGCCCCCGACGACACCGTCCCCGCGCCGCGCACCGCGCCGCTCCCCCTGCCTCCCCCTCCCCGGACCCTGCCGACCGGCTCCGGGCAAGGGGACATCGCCGAGGAGATGGAGGAGGCGTACTGGTCCGTCCACGACGGCGCGGCCGCCGACGCGACGGTTCGCCAGGTCCTCGCCCGGCTGCCACGCATCACCGCGCAGATCGGCCAGCTCGCCTGGCGGGCCGACCGGCGCGCGACGGCGGGGGTCGTCGTGTGCCAGCTGGGTTCGGCGGCGATGAGCGCCTTCGGGCTGATCGCCGGTGTCGCGGTGCTGCGGGAGCTGTTCGCGCAGGGCCCGACTCCCGACCGGGTGCGGGGCGCCGTCCCGCAGATCCTCCTCGTCGTCGGGTTCCTCGCCGCGCGGGCGCTGCTGGAGGCGGCGGTCGCGGTGGCGCAGGCGCGGATCACCCCGAAGATCCGGACCGCGCTGGAGAGCGAGTTCTTCCGGCTGACCGCACACGTACGCCTGGAGGTAGTGGAGGACGCCAACTGGCACGACGAGGTCTACCGCGCCAACGACCGCGGCCTGTTCTACGCCCGGCAGATCGTCGGCCAAGTCGTCTCCCTCGCCTCCGCGGTCCTCAGCCTGGCCGGCACCGCCGGCGTCCTCGGCATCCTGCACCCCGCTCTGCTGCCCCTCCTCCTGCTCTCGGTCCTGCCCGTGGGCCTGGCGGCCGTGCGCAGCGCGCGGTCCCGGTTCCACTCCTTCAAACGGTGGAACGCCCTGCAGCGCCGGGTCCGCGTCTTCTCCTGGCTCCTCCTCGACCAGGACGCGGCCGCCGAACTCCGCTCCGACACGGCGCAGGGCGCGCTCCTCGACGAGCACCGGCGCCTCATCACCCGTATCGCCGAGGAGGACACGCGGCTGGGCGTGCGGGCGGCCCTGCTCAACCTGGGCGGGCGCGGCGTCGGGGGTCTGGGCACCGGGGTCACCTACGCCGCGCTCGCCGCCATGCTGGTCTCGGACTGGCTGCCCCTGGCGGCCGGCGCGGGGGCGGTGCTCGCCATCCAAGCCGGGCAGACCTCGCTGACCCGGCTCGTCGAGTACGCGCACCTCGTGTACGAGCACGCCCTGTGGGTCGACGACCTGCTGGCCGTCCAGGAACGCTGCCGCGGCCTCCAGCTCCGTACCGCCGAAGCCCAGGCGCCGGACCGGGTGCGGACCATCACCCTGGAGGATGTCTCCTTCACCTACGCCGGGAAGGACACCCCCGCGCTGAGCGGGGTGTCCCTCACGCTCCACGCCGGCGAGACCGTCGCCTTCGTCGGCCTCAACGGCTCGGGCAAGAGCACCTGCGCGAAGGTCCTCGCCGGTCTGCACGACGTCCAGCAGGGCCGCATGTGCTGGGACGGCGTGGACGTACGCGACCTGGACGCGCAGTCCCTGCAACGGCGGGTCGCCTGTGTCCTCCAGGACCCCGTCCACTTCCCGTTCAGCGCGCTGGCCAACGTGACCGTGTCGACCGGCAGTCTGACCGAGGCGGACCCGGCGCACGTCCTGGCGGCGGTACGGGCGGCGGGCGCCGATCAGGTCATCAAGGCGCTTCCCGGGCAATGGGAGGCGCTGCTGTCCAAGCGCTTCCGTGGCGGGCAGGAGCTCTCCGGCGGCCAGTGGGCCAAGATCGCCGTCGCCCGCGGACTCTACAAGCGCGCCGCCCTGCTCCTGCTCGACGAGCCGACCGCGAGCATGGACCCGCCCTCCGAGCACGCCGTCTACGAGGCGGTGCTGCGCGGTCGGCTGCGCGAGGACCAGATCACCGTCCTCATCTCGCACCGGCTGGCCAGCGTCGTCGACTGCGACCGCATCCACGTCTTCGACTCCGGCCGGATCGTCGAGTCGGGCACCCACGCCGAACTGATGGCGCTGGGCGGCGACTACGCCGACATGTTCACCCTCCAGGCCGCCGCCTACCAGCCCCGGAACGCGGCGCATGCCGAAGGGGCGGCGCCCTGACCGCCGGAGCGCACGCACAGCCGGCCCTCGGTCCGCGGTCGTCCCCCGGGCCAAGGGCCGGGCGCCCTCGACGGCCGACCGGAGCGGTCGACCGCCGGGCGTCCCTCATCGGTTCAGATAGTCCTGGCGCAGGGCGTTCAGGATGTCGGCGGCCTCGGGCAGCTCCGCCTTGCGGCAGCGCGCCGCCGCCGTCGTGAGACGGGCGATGGCCTCCTTCAAGCGGCCGAGGCCGTTGCCCTCGATCAGCGCGGCGATCCGGACCGCTTCCGCGCGCGGCACCTCGCCCTGCTCCCCGCCCTGCTCGTGGGCGGCGATGGCGGCCTCCGCCTCGGCGAGGGCCTCGGGGAACCGCTCGGCCTCGGCCAGGACACGGGCGCGGCGGTAGTGCACGCTGCCGCTCTCGTACCAGGGGACGAAGCCCTCGGTGTCCTCCGGGACCGCGGCCCGGACGGCGTCGGCCTGCTTCAGGTGGTCCAGGGCCGCGTCGAGGCCGTCCGCTCCCCGGGACAGCATGGTGAGACGTGCGAACTCGCACATCATCTGCGTGATCAGGGGGGCGTTCGGTGCCTCGGCGTGGGACGCGACGGCGCGGTCGTACGCCGTGCCCGCCGCGTCCCAGCGGTCCGCCATGGCCAGTGCGGTGGCCGCCTCGGCCGCGACCAGGGTGTGGATCACCCCGTCGTCCTGCCACCCGGCGACGGTGTCCGCGAGGCGCAGGAACTCCTCGGCTGCCGGAAGGTACTCCTCCAGTTCCCGCAGGCCCCGCGCCAGCGTCAGCCGCGTCTGGGCCAGGAGCCGCTCGTCGAGGCCGGCCGAGGCCTCGTCGGCGAGGACGGACTCCAGTACGGCGACGGCGTCGGCCTGCTGCCCGGTGCGCGCCAGGACGTCGGCGAGCTGGAGCCGCATGTCGGTGGCCTCCTCGTGCGCCCCGGCCTGGTCGAAGCGCGCGGCGGCCTCCGAGAGATGGCGTACGGCGCCGCCCGCGTCCCCGAGGTGCGAGGCGGCGTGGCCGAGCAGCCCGTACGTCGGAGCCAGCGGGAACTCGGTGTCGTCGTAGCGGACGGCGTCGGCGAGGGACCGGTGCAGCAGCTCCGCCGCCTCCGCCGGCTCGTTCCTGGACATCAGGATCTGGGCGAGCAGGGCGCGCGGGCGCGACCCGCGCCAGGGGCGGTCGGAGGCCTCGATGTCCTCGAGCGCCGCCCGCAGCTCGGCCTCGGCGGTCTGGACGTCACCGCGCCGGCCCGCCAGGTCGGCCAGGAACTGCCGGGCGTTGGCGATCTGGTGCGGTACGGACAGGCGCTCCGCCTCGCGGTGGAGCATGCGGGCCTGCTCCTCGAGCCGTTCGACGGCGGCGTCGGCCGGCTCGGGAAGCTGCCGTACGGCTTCCTGGTAGGCGGCGAAGGTGCAGGAGTACAGCACGGCGAGGTACTCCCGTACCCGCTCCGCCGCCCTCTCGGTCGTGGACTCGGCCTCCGACTTCCCCGGGTTCTCGCCGGTGAGGGGTGCCTCGGCCGCAAGGCGTTCCGCCGCGCGCAGCGCCTCATCGATGCCGGCCCGGATCGCGTCCGACGCGCCGCCCTCGGTGGGCCCGTCCGCCTCCGGGGTTCCGTCGGCGTCCCGCGCGCTCTCGTCGGGGGCCGCTTCCCAGGCGAAGGCGCGGGTGCGGGCGGAGAGGGCGTGCCAGGGAAGGCCGGCCTGTTCGAACAGGTCGGCGGCCCGCTTCAGTTCGGCGATGCTCTCCGCGTCGACGTCCTCCAGGGAGAGGAGGTAGGCGCGGTGCTCCGCCAGCTCCGCGTGGAGGACATCCTCGGCGCCGAGCCGGTCGTCGTGCGGCGTGTTGTCGTCTGCGAGCCGGTCGGCGACACGGCTCCAGAGCCGGCTGCTGCCGGGGTGTCCCTGCGCCGACAGGCGGCGTGCCTCCCGCACCAGGGAGACGAAATCCTCCGGTACGTCGGGCCCGGCGGTCGCGGCCGCGGGGCCGGTCCGCTCCCCTACCCCGGCACCGTTCGTGGCGGTGGCGGCGGGAAGCCGGGTGACGGAGGTCCGCAGTCCGAGCGGCAGCGGCTCGTCGAGCAGCGGGAGCCGGTCCAGGCGGGTCCGTCGGTGGTCCCCGACGGCCGTCGTGCCGTTGCGGGCGTCGAACGCGGCGGCGAGCCGGTCCGCTTCGGTCCGCACGTGGGCGAGGAGCGCGCCGGCCGTCCAGTTCCGTCCTGGCGGCCCGGCGACCGCGGTGTCGGTGTGCCCGTCCGCGAGGAGCCGGGCGAGCAGCACCTCGACGCCGGTGAGGAAGCCCAGCCGGGCCAGCGGGGCGCCGGTGGCCTCGAAGAGCGGACGGTTCTCCGCCAGGATCTCCAGTCCGCGGCCCTCGTTGCGGGACAGGGCGCAGAACTCCAGGTGCAGACCGACCTCTTCCTGCATGCCCGTGTTGCCGCGGACCCGGCGGTAACCGGTGAGGTGGTGGGAGCGTGCCTCGTCCCACCGGGCCCGGTCCTCGCGGCCGAGGCGCAGCAGCGGCAGCAGGGCGCGTGCCTGGGTCATCTGCGGTTCCTCGGTGCAGCCCATCGCCCCGTCGAGGACCGGACGCCAGCTGTCGAGCGCGGCGGCGTCGTCGCCCGACACCACCTGGTGCCAGGCGAGGTGCCGGGTCTCGCAGGCCTCGCAGTCGCTCAGTTCGGTGCGGGGCCGGGTGGCCCACAGGTCGTAGGCGTCGGCGGTGCCGACGCCGGTGTGCGCGGCCACGTGGTAGCGCATCGCCGCGACGGGCTGCATGCCGTGCCCGGCCTTCTCGTAGCGGGTGCGCATCTGGTCGATCCAGCCGTGGAGGGTAGCCAGGGGGACCTCGGGCACCTGCAGCAGGGACGTCGTCACCCACTTGAAGCGCCAGAAGACCTGGTGGGCCTCCCACTGGCTGAAGGCCTCGGGGGCGGTGTCCCACAGTTTGAGCAGGCGGGCGAAGGTGACGGGCGACTTGCGGTGCTCGCCGGTGAACTCGTACGCCGACATCAGCTCCAGCAGGGCGGTGACGAGGACGTCGTTCTGGTCGAAGGGCTCGGCGGCCTCGACGAGTTCCTCGGCGGTGATGGTGCGCTGCAGGCCGTGCGGGCGTTCGTTGTTCTCGCGCAGCGCCTCGACGACGGCCTCGGGAGTGTCCAGCATCTACAGTTCCTTCCGGGGTCCGGAGCCGTCGGCGGCCGTGCCGGTGTGGTGCATGGCGTGGGTGAGCAGGCCGATGAAGGCCCGGTTGAGCAGGGCGCTCTCGCCGGCCCGGAGCGGGCGGCGGCTGAGCAGCAGGGCCTGGCCGTAGAGGGCCTCGGCGGTGGTGACGGCGAGGCCGCGTTCGGTAATCGTGATCGCCTGGCGGACCAGCGGGTTGAGATGGTTGAGGACGAGCTGGGCGCGCGGGGTCTCGTGGCGCAGGGAGCCGAGGATGTCGGCCCAGAGGCCGTCGCTGTCGGCGGCCATGCTCGACCTCGTCCGCTCGTGGCGGGCCTCCCGGTTGTCGAGGAGGAGCGCGGGGGCGGTGACGGGCTGGAAGTCGCGCAGGACGACGTCGCAGTCGTGGACGCCGATCGTCTCGCGGGCGACGGCGAGGAAGGCGGCCGCGCGGAGTTCGGCGGTCGGGTCGACGGCGTCGAGGTGGGCGGTGACGGTGGCGGGGTCGAGGTCGGTGACGGTCGTGCCGGGGCGGATCTCGGGGAGCCGCAGGACGAGGTCGCGGTCGTAGGTGTAGCCGCCGTTGACGACGCCCAGTCCGGCGGCCGCGGCGATGGGGGCGACCTGGCGGAACTCCTCGACGCTGCGCGTGACCAGCAGGGTCGGGTGCGTCCGCGCGAACTCCTCCAGGGTGACGTTGCCGTCGGTGGTCTCGAACGGCAGCCACGGCAGGACGATGCGCAGCAGTTCGTCGTCGTAGCGGGCGAGCGCCTTGACGGCGAGGTGGTGCGTGTCGATGAAGCGGTGCAGCAGGGACGGGTCGCTGGCGGCGAGCCCGGTGAGCCAGTCCCGGATCCGCTCGCCGAGGGCGTCCCGTACGGCGGACAGGGTGCCGTCCTCGTACAGCGACTCCCGGGACGCGGTCGGCCGCAGACTGGTGGTGTCGACGACGCAGCGGACGAAGAACGCCCAGTCGGGGAGGAGTTCGGGGGCCTGGTCGGTGAGCAGCATGCCCTTGAGGTGCACCCGGTGCCCGGCGCGCTGGGCGGGGCTCACGGCGGTGGGGAGGACGTAGGCGACGCCGCGCAGGCCGGCCGCCGGGAGGTCCAGCTCGATGGTGTCGAGCGGGGTGAAGTCGAAGAGGCCGCGGCAGTACGCGGTCATCGCCTCGCGGCGGGCCAGCGGTGAGCGGTGGTTCTGCTCCCACGGGGGCGTCTCGTTCACCCGGTGGGTCTCGCCGCGGGGGCCGACGACGGTGACCTCGTGGCGGAGCAGGCCGCCGTAGTGCCGGGCGAGGGAGACGACCCGCTCCGGGCTCGTCCACTCGGCGTTGTCGGCGCGCGGGACGAGGCGGACGGTGGTGCCCGGCTCGGGCATGGCCGAAGCGGGCAGGGTGCGGATCGTGTACCGGCCGTCGGAGTGGCCGCGCCATTCGACGGTGGGCGCCGCCGGGTCGGCGGCGGAGCGGCTGAGGACGGTGATCTCGTCGGCCACGACGAAGCAGGCGAGCAGGCCGATGCCGAACTGGCCGATGAACTCGCCGCGGGCGGACTCGAGTCCGGCGCCGTCCAGGGCGCCTTCGGCGGTCCGCTTGGAGCTGCGGCCGATGGTGGCGAGGAACCGGTGGACGTCGGCCTCGGTCAGCCCGATGCCGGTGTCCGTGACGGTGAGGGTGTCGCCGGTGCGGACGGTGATGGTGGCGGGCGCGCCGGGGGTGGCCGCCTGCCGTGCGGTGATGGCGTCGACGGCGTTCTGCAGCAGCTCGCGGAGGTAGACGCGGGGGCTGGAGTAGAGGTGGTGGGAGAGCAGGTCGACCAGGCCGCGCAAGTCGACCTGGAAGGAGTGCGTGGTCTCGGAGTGAGGCACCTGACGGAGTCTTTCGGTGGGCGCGCGAGCGGTGTGAGGGGCGCGGGCGCGGGGACGGACGGAAGCGGTACGCGGGCGTGCGCGGGCGGTCGGTGGTCCGGACGTACGGGGCCGGACCGACGGGCGGCGGGCTACGGGGCCGGAGGGGGCGAAGGAGCCGGCCGTGACGACGAGGGCGCCGTGGTCACCTCCACGGCCGGCGGCATCGGCCGGTCGGCCGTGCCGGGCCGCGGGCGCACCTGACCGTGGCGGGCGTGGCGCGGCGGTGCGCCGCCGTGGCCGGGAGGCGTCGGAGCGCGAGCGCCCCGGTGGTCGTCGGGGCCTGGCTCAGCGTCCGACCGTCGAACGCTGCCTCCGGTAGGCCGCGGCGGGATCGGCCCCGTTGATGTAGTACCAGGGGAACTCGGAGACGCGGCCCTCGGTCACCTCGAAGCACTCCCGGGCAGCTTCGCGGTCCCCGGCGAGGGAGAAGGCCATGGCGAAGGTGTTGAAGACCTGGTTCCACAGTCCTCGGCGGACGAAGTCCGGATGCCGGATGGAGTGGTCGGCGGCTTCCCGCAGCGACCGTCGCACCTCGGCCCGGCGCATGTAGGCGGCGTCCGGCCCGTCGTCGAGGGAGAGCCACTGTTCGAGGTGGGCGATGGCGACGAGCTGGCCGAGGAGCGTGCCGCCCGGAGCGCCGAAGGCGGACTCCCGTGCGAAGGCGTGCATCTCCTCGTGCGATCCGCCCCACTTGTCACACACCTGCTGGAGCTGCTGCTGGTGGGCTCCCAGGTGGTGCGGGTCGCGCCGCACCGTCGCCTCGAACCGGCGGCGGGCGACGACGGGACCGACTTCCAGTCCGCGGCCGGCGGTCTGCAGGGAGTACCAGGGCGAGGTCCACCGCGGCTCGCGCTCGGCCGCTTCGTACAGCCACTGCTCGGCGAGGCGCAACCGGGTGTGGAACAGGTCGAACTGTGCGCGTGAGACGTCCTTCGCGCGGGCCCCCGTGCGGGCCTCCCACCCCCAGCTGACGTGGCGTACACCCGCCACGAGCCGGGGCAGCGCCGCATCGGGTTCCGCTTCGAGGACCTTCACGATCCAGCGTTCCACCCCGGCGGTGTCGCCGACCGCCCACAGCAGCTCGGTCCGGTCCTCGCTCTCGGGGCGCGCTTCGAGCACGTCCCGGACCGCCGGCCAGTCCCCCGCCTCGGCGGCGGCGCGTACGCGTCGCACGTCGGGATCGCCGGAGTCCCGCTGCACCTGTGCGACGGGCCGTCCCGTCCATCTCCCCAGCGTGAGCCCCCAATCACGGAGCAACGCCATGTCCCCACCCCTTGTCATGTTCGAACGGGGAGGTCGAAGATCACCCCACCCCGTGGGTGTAGTGACTATCATGCGCGACCGACAATCGCACACCCGTATTACTCCGGTGACCGGGGCGTTCGTCGCGTCCGGGGACCTGAGAGGATCGGCGGACCGTGTGACCGACCCAGGGGTGGAAACCATGACCGTTCTCGTGCTGCTCGGCGTCCTGGTGCTCGCCGTGGGCGGATGCGTCTGCGTGGTGTGGGCGGAACGCGGTGGGCCCCGGTGGGTCCGTGCCGTGGCCGCCCTCACGCTCGGCGCGGGGCGACTGCTGCGCCACGCCGACAAGAACCGGCGCCACGGACTCGGCGGCGGACACGGCACCGGCGGTTCGAGCGGCGACTGACGAACCGCCGCACCTCGGGGCGGGTCCGGTCCCGCCCCGGGACGGGCCGGGTACGGGAGGACGGCCGGGGATGACCTCGTTCGGCCGGGGCGGTTCCGGGCCGGGCGTCACGGGGGCGCGGGCGAAGAGCGGCGCAGGTGGTCCAGGCGGCGGATGACGGGGGTGGCGGCCGCGCCGTGGAGGACCACGGAGAGCAGGACGGCGAAGGCGACCACCGCCCAGAGCTGCCGTGCCTCGTCGGTCACGAGGGCCGTGCCGTGGCCGAGCGCGTACGCGAGGTAGAACAGCGAGCCGATGCCGCGGATGCCGAAGAAGGCGGTGACCACCTTCTCCTTGGGTCCCGCGGCGGCCCCGATCAGGCCGAGCAGGCCCGCGGCCGGCCGGACGACGAGGACGAGGAGGACGGCGACGAGGGCCCCCTGCCAGGTGAGGGCCGGCAGGCCCTCGGTGACGAGGAACCCGCCGAGGAGGAAGAGCAGGCAGACGGTCAGCAGGCGTTCGATCTGTTCCGTGAACTCGTGGAGCACCTGGTGGTAGCCGTGGCTGCGCTCGGCCGCGCGGAGGGTGCAGGCGGTCACGAAGACGGCGAGGAAGCCGTAGCCGTGGAGCAGTTCGGCCGCTCCGTACGCCAGGAACGTGGCGCCCAGGGCGACGAACCCCTCCATGTGCTCCGACAGCCGCAACGCGTTCGTCCGCGCGCGGAAGAACATCCGGCCGAGCAGCCGGCCGGCGACGAGGCCCACCGCCACTCCGACCGCGATCTTGAGGAGGACGTCGACGAGCAGCCATCGCCCGATCCACTCCGCCGACCAGTCGCCGCCGGCCGCCGCGGCGAGGGCGAGCGCGGCCAGGACGAAGGGAAAGGCCAGTCCGTCGTTCAGCCCGGCCTCGGCGGTGAGGGAGAACCGGACCTCGTCCTCGTCGTTCTCCGCGTCCGTGGGCTCGCCGACCCTCACCTCCGCCGCCAGGACGGGATCGGTCGGTGCGAGGACCGCGGCGATGAGCAGGGCGAGCGCGGGGGGCCAGTCGAGCAGGAGCGCGGCGAGCAGCGCCGTCCCGGCGATCGTCAGGGGCAGGCTGAGGCCGAGCAGGCGCCATGGACCGGCCCACGCGCGGCGGCCGAAGGGCCGGTTGAGTGCGAGGCCGGCTCCCATCAGCGACACGATCACGCACAGTTCGGTGGCGTGCTCGACCCAGAGCCGGTCCCGTACCGGATCGACCGTCGGCACGGGCAGCGGCAGCGCCGCCACCAACGCGCCGGCGGCGAGGAAGACGATCGGCATGGACAGGGGCCGTTTGAAGACGAGCCTCGGGACCACGGCGGCACCGAGCGCTCCCAAGCCCATCGCGAGGTAGACGGCGTCGGAGAGGATCACCCCGCCCATCCTGTCCGAAAGGTTCCCGTTCATGCGTGCGACCGGAGCCGAGCCCCGCGAGGTGGGCCGGGGACGGGGCCGCGGTTCCGCCGTCCGGCGGTCCGGCGGGTCACTTCTTCGGGTCGTGGCCCCAGTTCATGAGGGAGTACCGCCACCGGGTGTCGGTGACATCGCCGCTCGGGCGCTGCTTGAGATGGCGGTGGACGTAACCGGTGACCTTGCGCATGTGCGCCAGGTCGTCGTCGCTGAGGTCCGCCTTTTTGGTGTGGAGGAGTTCGACGATGCGGCGGCCGGAGGCGTGGCCCACGCTCTCGCCGCCGTCGCTCTGCCCGACGCTCTGGGACTCGTCGGTCGCCAGCCACTTCTCCAGACTGCCGGCGGTCATGTTGACCGCCTCCCCGAAGGCGGAGACGATCTCGTCCCGGTCGTCGTCCCGCTGCTCCGGGGCCATCAGGAGCTCTTGCCCTTCTTGCGCAGGGCGCCGGGCTTGTGCACGGCGGAGCGTCCGGACTTGTCGCTCTCCACCTCGTACTGCGGCTCCTCCTTCGAGGCGTCGACGGTCCGGCCCGCCGCCTCGGTGCGGCCGGTGATCTTCTTCTTGACCTTGCCCGGCACGGTCTGACCGTGGCTCTTCCACGACACCTTGTCCCCCTTGCCCAGGTCGTCCTTCTTCGTCATCGCGCTCTCCTTCCGGGGCCGCCGACGACCGGCGGCGATCGGCCGTTCCCAGAGGCCAGGGTGCTCCCGTACGGCTCGGTCCGCATGCGAGGCGTACGGGAGCGGGGCCTGGTCGAGCGGTCCCTCCCCCGCCGGGGAGCGCGTACCGGCCCTCCGGGGGGTACGGACCGGTGCGTACCGGCCGGCTGCGCCGCTCGGGCGACCCGCCCCGTGCCAGCTGTACGAACGCGCTCGGGCCGGCCGTGGCGGCGCGCGGGTGTCAGCCGTTCAGGGAGTTCATCAGCTCGGGCGCGTAGCGATCGCCGGCGGCGATGCCGCGCGGGGCGACCGCCTCGATGGCCGCGATGTCCCCGGCGGTGATCGTCACCTCGGTGGCGGCGGCGTTCTCCTCCAGGAGGCGGCGGCGCTTGGTGCCGGGGATCGGGACCGCTCCCTGGTGCAGCACCCAGGCGAGCGCGAGCTGGGAGGGGGTGACCCCCTTCTCGTCGGCGATGCGGCGCACCTGGTCGACCACGGCGAGGTTGCGGGCGAAGTTCTCGCCCTGGAAGCGCGGGTCGGTCCGGCGGAAGTCGTCGGCGGCGAAGTCGTCGGGCGTGGTGATCGCGCCCGAGAGGAAGCCGCGGCCCAGCGGGGAGTACGCCACGAGGCCGATGCCGAGCTCTTCCAGCGCGGCCCGGACGCCGTCGCCCTCGACGCCCCGCTCGAAGAGGGAGTACTCGCTCTGCACGGCAGTGAGGGGGTGCACGGCGTGGGCCCGCCGGATGGTGGCCGCCGCGGCCTCGCTCAGGCCGAGGTAGCGGACCTTGCCCGCGGTGACGAGCTCCGCCATGGCGCCCACGGTCTCCTCGATGGGGACGTCCGGGTCGACGCGGTGCAGGTAGTACAGGTCGATGTGGTCGGTGCCCAGGTGCCGCAGCGAGCGGTCGGCGGAGCGGTGGACGTACTCCGGCGTGCCGTTCCGGCCGATCATCTCGCCGGCGTCCGTGAACTCGATGCCCGTCTTGGTCGCGACGACCGCCTTCTCCCGGCGGCCGGCCAGCGCCTTGCCGAGAAGTCGCTCGTTGAGGAACGGGCCGTAGCTCTCGGCGGTGTCCAGCAGGGTGATCCCGAGCTCCAGGGCCCGGTCGATCGTGGCGAGGGCCTCGGTCTCGTCGGTGGCTCCGTAGAAGGCGCTCATGCCCATGCAGCCGAGCCCTTCCGCGCCGACCGTCAGACCCTGGGTGCCCAGTGCGCGCTCTTGCATGTCGTCCACTCCGCTTCGTATGTAACTAACTGGATAGTTCGAGCATGCCCCGCCCTCGCCGACTTGTCAATAACTAGATAGTTACTTGGTAGAGTGATCGGCATGGCACGGGATTCCCACGCGACCAAGGCCCGGCTCCTCGACGCGGCTCTGACCGAGTTCGCCACCCACGGCATCGCCGGGGCGCGCGTCGACCGCATCGCCGAGGCCGCCGACGCGAACAAACGGCTCATCTACGTGTACTTCGGCAACAAGGAACAGCTCTTCGACCATGTCATGGAGCGGGCTCTGGCGGCGGGGGCCGAGTCGGTGCCCTTCGACGTCGAGGACCTGCCCGGGTACGCCGGCGCGATCTTCGACCTCCTCAGCGGCCGGCCGGAGCTGATGCGGCTGGTCCTCTGGAAGCAGCTGGAGCGTCCGGCGGCCACGCCGGCGCAGCAGGAGGCGTACGCCGCCAAGGCGCGCGCGCTGGCCGCCGCCCAGCAGGCCGGCCGGGTCGACCCGGCCTTCGAGCCCACCGACATCCTGACCATGGTCCTGGCCCTGTCGCAGGCCTGGTTCGCGGCCGCGGGCGGCCCCGCGACCGAGCCCGACGGCTCCGCCTGGGACGCGCGGCGCAGGTCGGCGCACCGCGCGGCGGTCGTCGAAGCGGTCGGCCGCCTCACCGCTCCCCCGGCGCCGCCCGGCAGCTGACCGGGACCGCCCGTACCGCGCCGCCCCGTACGGGTCGAACCGCGGTGACGGCCCGCGGTCGACGGCCGACCGCATGGTCGCGCCCGGCCGTCGGCCGTCACCGCCGGAGGCTGAGCACGAGGTCCCGGGGCAGGCCGTGGGTGTCGTGGAGGTAGTGGAAGTCCTCCTCGTCCAGCGGGCCGCGGAACCGCGGCCGGCCGAGGACCTGCCGTCCCCGTTCCAGGAGCCGGGTGAACCGGCGCTCCTCTTCCAGGAGCGTCCGACGCACGTGCGTCGGATCCCCCTCCTGGCGGAAGCGGTCCAGGGTGTGCCGGATCGGTTCGAGCGGCAGGTCTCCGAGACTCCGCGTCGGGTCGTCCCGCCACAGCACGGTGAGCACCCGTCGCACGAGACGGCGCAGCACGTACCCCCTGCCGGTGGGGGCCGGACGCACCCCGTCGCCGATCACCACGACGGCCGAGCGGAGATGGTCGCAGACCACCCGATGCGAGGGTTCGTCCAGCGGCCACAGGGACGTGAGGGCGGTGCGCCACGGGGCGAAGACCTCGCTCTCGTACACCGACGACGTGCCCTGCAGGAGCGAGGCCAGGCGTTCGAGGCCGAGTCCGGTGTCGACGTTGCGCTGGGGCAGCGGTACGAGGGAACCGTCGGCGAGTCGGCGGTGGCGCATCATCACGTGGTTCCACACCTCCACCCAGCGGTCGTCCCCGGTGGGCGTCGAGTGGGGCGGGGGCGGCGTGTCGCCGCTCCACAGGAAGATCTCCGAGTCGGGTCCGCAGGGGCCGGTCGGCCCGTTGGACCACCAGTTGTCCTCCACGGTGAGCTCGACGGGGATTCCGCGGTCCTGCCACAGTTCGAGTGAGGCGGTGTCCGGTCCCGTCCGCTCGTCCCCGCCGAAGACCGTGGCGTGCAGCAGCCCGGGATCGATGCCCAGCCCTTCCGTGAGCAGGCCGTGGGCCCAGTCGAGACTTCGCGGCCCTTCGTAGTCGCCGAGCGACCAGGTGCCGAGCATCTCGAAGACCGTGAGGTGGGTGGGGTCGCCCACCTCCTCCAGGTCCGTCGTCCGCAGACAGCGCTGTACGTTGACCAGCCGCCTGCCCAAGGGGTGAGGCCGGCCTTCGAAGTGGGGCGTGAGCGGATGCATGCCGGAGGTGGTGAACAGCACGGGATCGCCGGGCGGGGGCAGCAGCGTCGAGCCGGTGATCCGGTGGTGGCCGCGCTCCTCGAAGTACTCGACGAACGTGCGGACGATCTGGTCCGTCTGCATGGGGTTGCTCCTTCGCTTCGGGGCGGGGAGGCGCCGGGAAACGGTGCGGAGCGGAAGTCGTCGGAGCGGAGCGGAATCGCCACGCGACCACCGGCGGACCGTTTTCCGGTCGCCGGTGGAGAGGGAACGTCAGGCGGCGGCCGGCGAGCTGGTCGCTCGCGCGGTCGCGGTGATGGTTCGGCCGATGACGTTCATACGAACGAGGCTAGCGGGTCCGGCCTCCCCGGGCACCCGAATTCCGGCGCGGCCGGCGGGGCAGTCGGCCCGGGCGGCGCATCCCCATCGGGGGGAGTCGGGCAGCGAAGCGCCTGCACGCGGGGCGGGCGAGCCAGGGTCGGTCGTCGAAGCCCCCTCACGCGGCGGGCGGCGGGCCAGGCCTCGGGCATCGAATCCCCTTCGCGCGCGGCGGGCCGGGGCTGGCAGGGTGTCCGTCATGAGTCCCGCGCGCCCCGAACCGACCCGTCACCAGGACAATGGCACGTGGCTCGTCCAGTTCACCGACCGCGTGCTCGTGGTCTGCCCGCGGTGCGGCGGCCGCGCGCTCGTCGCGCCCCTGCCGCACCTCGCGCCGCCGAAGTACTTCAGCGCCCTGCTGTTCCGGCGCCGCCGCCTCACCTGCACCGGCTGCGGCGCGGTCGCCGAGTGGACGGCCGGACAGCGGGGCCGCGGCCTGGTGGGGGCGGTGCCGGGCGGGACAGAAGACCCGTTCTTCCGGCGTCCGTTGTGGCTGCAGACCCGCTGCGCGGGGCGGATCCTGTGGGCCTACGACGCACGGCACGTCGACGCCCTCACCGACTATGTGGGCGCCCGGCTGCGCGAGCGGCACGCCTCCCCGACGATGGCGATGTTCGCCCGGCTGCCCGGCTGGATGAAGTCGGCGGCACGCCGTGACGAGGTCCTGGCCGGCCTGGCCTCCCTCCGCGCCCTCGCCGACCGCTCCTCCCCCGCCGACCGCCCGGCGATCGCCCACGAACGCGGCGACCGCCCCCGCCACCACGGCAGCCTGTTCTTCGGCGACCCCTCCTAGGCCGTCTCCGGAAAGCCCCCCCGGCGCCCGCCGCCTGTCCCCCCGGCCCGTAGGCCGTCCCCTCCGCCCCGCCCGGGAGTTCGGGTGTCACCGGTACCGCCTACGATGACCGCCCATGAGTACGAGTGAGGACGGCAGACCACTGGTCGACGGGCGGTTCCAGTTGATCTCCCGGCTGGGCAGCGGCGGCATGGGGACCGTCTGGCGAGCGCGCGATGTCGCCCTGCACCGCGATGTCGCCCTGAAGGAAGTCCGTCCGCCCGATCCGGCGGTCGAGGAGGCCAACCCGGGACTCGCCGCGCAGATGCGCGAGCGTGCCGTCCGTGAGGCCCGTGCGCTGGCGCGTCTCTCCAATCCGCACGTGGTGACGATCCACCACATCGTCGAGCCGTCCGACGGCGCGCATCCGTGGATCGTGATGGAGCTCGTCGAGGGCCGGTCGGTGTACGAGCGGCTGGCCGAGGGGCCGATGCCCGTCCCCGAGGTCGTCACGCTCGGCCGGCAGGTCCTCTCCGCCCTGCGCTCCGCGCACTCCGCCGGGATCCAGCACCGCGACGTGAAGCCGGCCAACGTCCTCCTCCGTACCGACGGCAGCGCCGTCCTCACGGACTTCGGCATCGCGGTCCTCAGCGAGTCGACGTCGCGGCTCACCTCCACCGGCGACCTGATCGGCTCGCCCGAGTTCATCGCTCCCGAGCGGGTGCGGGGCGAGGAGGGGAACCCGGCCTCCGACCTGTGGTCGCTGGGCATGCTGCTGTACGTCGCGGCCGAGGGCCATCACCCGCTACGCCGCTCCACCAGTCTGGCGACGGTGGTCGCCGTCCTGGACGACCCGATCCCCCCGCCGGTGCGGTCCGGCGCCCTGGGACCCGTACTCGATCGCCTGCTGGTCCGCGATCCCGCCCAGCGCCCGGACGCCGCGGAGTTGGACCGGCTCCTGGCGGAGGCCGAGTCCGGGACCGGTAGCGAAGCACGGCAGTCCGGGAGTGTGCCCCCGGCCGAGACTCCCCCGGGGCCTCCGGGCACGCCCACCCCCGCCGGCCCCTTCGGCTCCCCGTACGCCCACCCCGCCTACGCCGCCTCCGCGCCCCAGTCCTGGGGCACACCGACCGCCCCCTCCTCCGTCGCCGCGCCCGCCGACGGCTTCGGCCGCCCCCTGCCTTTCCCCACCGCCTCGCCCTCCCCAGCGGCGCGGTCCGGCCGACGCGGCGCCGTGATCGCCGTCTCCCTCGCGCTGGCGACCGCCGCCGTGATCATCGGCGCCGTGAAGCTGATCCCGGACGGCGGCGCCGGTTCCGGCGCGAAGGGCGGCGCGACGCCCAGCCGGTCGAGCACGGAGACGGGCCGGGCGGCGACTGCCGGGAGCGGGTCCGCAGGCGGCGGCGCCGACGCGGACTCCGACACCGCGGCGCCCCGGGGCAGCCTCCTCACCCCGGCCAACACGCGTGCCGTCATCGAGGCGTTCCGCGAGGCCGGCGGCAGCACCACGATGAAGGAGCTGACGATCTACGAGGAGTACGCCCTCGCGGGCATCATGACCAAGCCCGGGGCGAAGACGTACGACGCGTACGAGTACCGCAACGGCGTCGCCCGCAAGACCGGCCCCGGCGGCACGATCGGCGCGACGGACGAGCAGCCCTTCGACGTCTCCACCCTGCCGTGGGACACGCTTCCGACGCTGATCAAGCGGGGAGAGCGCGATCTGAAGGTCGAGAACCCGACCATGCGCTACGTCATCGCCGACCGCTGGACCTTCAACGACGACCGCCCGACGCTGCGCTTCTACCTCATCAACGAGTACAACGCGGTCGGTTACCTGGCCGCCGACACCGCCGGCAAGGTCGTGTCGAGCCACCCGGCCTCCTGATCACCGGCGCGTGCCGGCCCCGGGTCGCCCGGGGCCGGGACGCGCCGGGTCGCTCAGGGCCTGTCGTTCAGTTCGGCGACGATCGACGCCGGGGTGTGGCCACTGGTGTCCGACACCTTGTGGAAGTCCACGGAGACGAAGTTCGGGTCACGGCCTCCGGCCGCCGGACGGCACTGTTGCGCGATGCGGTCCCGCAGCTTGGAGCCGTTGTCCAGGACCGCGTTGATCAGGGTCGGGACATTGCGCTGGTGGCTCATCGTGAACAGGCGCCGGAAGCCGGGCTCCTGGCGGTTCAGCGGCACGTCGGGCCAGCGGGTGACGCAGGAGACGTCGTTGCCCAGGTCGCCGAGGCTCCAGAAATTGCTCACGGTCCATGAGCGGTCGTACATCACGCCGAGGTGCTCGCGGTCGCCCTCGCTGGAGAAGATCAGCAGGCGCTTTCCGCTCGCGACGAGATCGGTCATCTTGGGCCAGCCCTGCTGCCTGACGTTCCACTCGTCCGGCTTGAAGAGCAGCGGTGACAGGCCCCGCACCTTTTCGAGGGACCGGCCGAGCCGGTCGGCGCTGACGTAGTCCTCGAGGAAGAGGGAGACGACTTCCTGGGGGTGGGCGTTCAGGAAGTCGACGACGGTCTGCACCGTGCCGTGGAAGGACTGGCGGGGCAGGGCGTACGTGACGCCGGCGAAGGTCTTGCACTCGCCGTGGCAGAGGTAGACGTCGCTGGGGTAGCAGTCGCTGCCGAAGCTGATGACGCACAGCCAGGTGCTGCGCTCGTACCAGTGCGTGTCCAGGCTCAGCCCGCGCACACCGTTGTCCAGCTGGTGGCGCACCGACTCGGACTGTGCCACCGACGTCCAGCGGGAGTCCTCGTAGTTGGCGAAGGCATTGTGCGTGGCCAGGAAGGACACCTCGTCGAGGCGCCGGTCGCCCCAGCGTGCCCGGGCCCCCTCCACCGCGCCCGCCGGGACGGCGGCGCCGATGACGGTTCCGGCGTTCCCGGTGCCGGGACCGGGCGGGGCCGCGGAGGCCACACCACCCACCGTACCGAGGAGCGCCACCAGCAGGAGGACCACGAGGGAGCGCCGGCCGGAGCGGCGCATACGGGCGGCGCGGGCGTTCCCCGGGCCGGGGTGAGGCGCGCGGGAACGACGGCCGCTCACGCTTGATCGAAGCGTGCTCATGTCAATCATGTCGCGGAGAGTAGCGCGTCGATCGGTGATTCGTCCCCCTCCGCGCACTTTCCACCGGAACCGGCAGTGGCCCAGGAGGATTTCGGGTACACCCCGTCAACGCGGCAGCCCTTGACCTTCCCCCGCCCGCGCGCCACGCCGGGCCGACGGTCTCCGCTCAGAAAGTGGCTACCGACTGGTAGCCCTTTCGTCGCCTACCGTCCAGTATTGGCCGCGAGCATGTCAACCACCCACACCGGTCGACTACTTGGGAGACCCCCATGCCCGCCACCCCCCTCCGCAGACGCGTCACCGCCGGCGCCACCGCGTCCGTCGCCGTGACCGCCCTCCTCGTCCTCGGCCCGGCGCCCACCGCCTCCGCCGCCGAGACGCACACGACCGTTTCGTCGGCCGCCCTCGGCGGCGTGGACTACGGCACCTGGCGCCGTGACGTGGCGGCCGTCGTCGCCGAGGCCCGCCCGTACATCGAGGCGCGCTCCGAGGACGCCGACGAGGAGAAGCAGGCGATCGTCCTCGACATCGACAACTCCTCGCTGGAGACGGACTTCCACCCCTTCTGGGAGCTGCCCACCCCGGCCATCCCGGACGTCCGCACCCTGGTCCGCGACGCCCACGACCGCGGGGTGGCGGTCTTCTTCGTCACCGCCCGTCCGGGGATCATCTACTCCCTCACGGACTGGAACCTGAAGCAGGCCGGATACCCGGTGAACGGGCTGTACGTGCGCTCCCTGCCCGACCTCTTCGGGCAGGTCAGCACGTACAAGACGGCGAAGCGCGCGGAGATCGAGGCCAAGGGCTACACGATCATCGCCAACATCGGGAACAACACGTCCGACCTCGTCGGCGGCCACGCCGAGCGCACCTTCAAGCTGCCGGACTACGGCGGCAAGCTCTCCTGACGCCCACGGCTCAGGGTGCGGGGCGCCGAGGCCATCGGCGCCCCGCACCGGGCGGCGGAGCCGCACGGCTCACGCCGCTTCGGTGACCGGCACCCCCTGCGGCTCGGTCACGCGCCCGGGACGGCGGAGTCCGCGTCCCGCCATACGACAGCCCACACAGTCCGCGTGGCCCTGCGCGGCCGTCCGGTCCTTCGCGCGCCACGCCTGTCCGGCGGGCGGACGCGGGCCGCTCGCCTTGCCCCAGCCGCTCAGGTGGAGCGCCCAGGTGACGAGGGCGGCGAGGGCGACCACGCCGAGCCCGAGCCAGACGCCCGGCACCCACGCGGCCGTCACCGCGACGCCGGAGACGGTGAACCCGACGACGGCGAGGCAGGTCCCCGTCCATCCGGCGACGGTATGACCGAGGTCGTGGTCGCCGTGCATGCCGCTCATAGATCTCCTCAAGCCGACTCTGTCTGTATCTTCACCACGGAAGCAGGATCTTTTATCTCACGAGCTAAGTAACTTAGATGCTAAGGAGAATATCCGTGAAGGGCAAGCCGCGCCCCGAGGCGACACCGCAGGAGGCGCTGGACGCCATGGACCGGATGGTCTCGCTCGCTCTCGTCTCCCAGCACGACATCGCGCAGCGGCTGGGCCTCAACGTGACCGACCTGACCTGTCTCGGGCACATCATCGGCGCCGGGGACCAGCACCTGAACGCGGGCGATCTGGCCGAGCGGGCCAACATCACGACCGGCGCCGTCACGGGCGTGCTCAACCGCCTCGAACGCGCGGGGTACGTGCACCGGCAGCCCCACCCGGACGACCGCCGCCGCGTCCGCGTCGTACTCGACGCCTCGGCGGCCGAGCGGGTCTTCCGCGTGTACGGCCCGCACTACGAGCGGCTGGGCGCCCTCTTCGCCGACTACACCCCCGCCGAGACCGCGGTCCTGACCGACTGGTTCGTCCGCGCGCGGGCCGCGATGCAGCTGTCCCTCGACGAGATCAGAGCACAGTGACCAAGGGCCGACCGTGTCGAATCCAGGGCCGTCCGAAGGGCCGGAGAGGCACCTTCCGTTGTGCCGGGGACGGAGCGGGTAAGGGCAACTGATCACACCCGCGGGAGAAGAAGAGGGGCCGTTCCGCTCATGCGCATCGATCTGACAGGACGTACCGCGCTGGTCACCGGATCCACCCAGGGCATCGGCGCCGCCATCGCCACCGGCCTCGCCCGGGCCGGGGCCCGGGTCGGGGTCAACGGGCGGACGCGGGAGCGCGTGGAAGAGGCGGTGGAGGCCATCCATCGCACCGCCCAGGGGCCCCAGCCGGTCGCGGTGGTCGCCGACGTGACGACCGAGGACGGCGCGCGCCTGGCCGCCGAGGCCCTGCCGCAGGTGGACATCCTGGTGAACAGCCTCGGCATCTTCGGACCGGCCGACCCCCTCGACATCAGCGACGACGAGTGGCGCCGCTACTTCGAGGTCAACGTCCTGGCCGCGGTGCGGCTGATCCGCCGGTACCTCCCCGGCATGAGCGAGCGCGGGTGGGGCCGGATCCAGAACATCGCCAGCGACTCGGCGGTGGTCATCCCGGCCGAGATGATCCACTACGGGATGTCGAAGACCGCGCTCCTGGCCGTCACGCGCGGCTTCGCCAAGCAGGCGGCCGGCACGGGCGTCACCGTCAACTCGGTCATCGCGGGCCCGACGCACACCGGCGGGGTCGAGGACTTCGTGTACGAACTGGTCGACCGGAGCCTGCCGTGGGACGAGGCGCAGCGCGCCTTCATGCGCGAGCACCGGCCGCAGTCGTTGCTCCAGCGGCTGATCGAGCCCGAGGAGATCGCCCACATGGTCGTCTACCTCGCCTCCGACCAGGCGTCCGCCACGACCGGCGGCGCGCTGCGGGTGGACGGCGGGTACGTGGACTCGATCCTGCCCTGAGCGGGACACGGCCGTCCGGACGGGGATGTGTGCCACCTGCGGGTGAAGCCCGCGCCGAAGATCGGCGCGGGCGCGGTGCGTGCGGCGACACTTGGCCGCAGCACCCGATGAGCGCATCGTCAGGGAAGGCGGACGTCATGCCGAACGGCACTGTTCTCCTGCCGCAGGTCTGACACGCGTGCGGAGGAGGCGTGTTCGTCCAGCAGTCGTTCAGGGGGGCCCATGGCAGCACCGCGCGCGTCCCGTACCCGGTCGCGTCTCCGGTACGGGTTCGACAATCTCATGGCCTACGGCACTCCCGCGCTCATCGGCTGGCTCTCGCTGGTGTGCCTGGCGATCGTCGTCCCGACGAGTGTGGTCCTCGTCTGGGCGGACCGCGCCGCGCCGCCCACCTTCTCCGGCCGCCTGGCGGCCGTGTGGCAGAACGTCGGCCGCACGCTGCGGCTGGGCGGCGAAGTCGGGCCTCCGCTCTACGTCCTGACGTCCGTGCTGCTGGCGCTCGTGACCCTGCTGTTCGTGTCGGCGCTGGTCGGTCTGATCACCACGGGCCTCAGCGAGCGCCTCCTCGCCCTGCGGCTGGGCCGGTCGGTGGTGCTGGAGGAGCGGCACACGGTGCTGCTCGGCTGGTCCGACCAGGTGTTCCCGGTGGTCACGGAGCTGGTGGCGGCCAACGCCAACCGACGTCGGGCGGCGGTCGCCGTCCTCGCCGACAAGGACAAGGCCGAGATGGACGCCGAGATCGCCGGCCATGTCCCGGACAGCGGGACCACGCGTGTCATCTGTCGCAGCGGCCCCACCACCGACCCGACGGTCGTCGCGCTGGTGAGCCCGGACACGGCGAGGGCGGTCCTGGTGCTGCCGCCCGGCGGACGGAACGGCGATGCCCACGTCGTCAAGACGCTCCTCGCCCTCGACGCGATCGGTCCGGGCTCCGCGGACCGCGTCGTCGTCGCGGCGGTACGGGATCCCCGGCACCACCCGGCCGCCACCCTCGCGGCAGGCCGGCACGGGCACGTCCTCAGCATCGACGACATCGTCGCCCGGCTGCTCGTCCAGACCTCCCGCCAGCCCGGGCTCTCCCTCGTCTACCAGGAGCTGCTCGACTTCGCGGGCGCAGAGTTCTACGTCGTACCGGCGGGCGCGCTCGCCGGTCGCCCCTTCGGCGAGGCGCTCGCCGCCTTCGCCACCTCCTCGGTGGTGGGCCTCGTCCACGCCGACGGGGGCATCGGCCTCAACCCGCATCCGGACACCCGGATCACCGAGGGTGACCGCCTCATCGTCATCACCGAGGACGACGACACCGCTCGGCTCCCGGACGGCGCCGTCCCGTCCCAGGCCGTGCCGGCCTCCCGCACCGCCCCGGGCGCCGCCGTCATCCCCGAGGCCCGAGCCGGGGCGGAAGGCGACATGCGGGCCGGCAGTGGCGTGGGGGCCGGAGGCGACGTGCAGTCGGGGGGCGCAGCCGAGGACGGTGCCCTGCGGCCGGTCGGCGTCGCCGCGCCCACCAAGGCCCCCGCCCCGACCGCGCCCGTCGCCCACCAGGCCCCTGCGGCTCCCGTCCCACCAGTCTCACCCGCCGCATCCGTCGACGAGGCCGCCGTCGTCACGGTACGGGCCCGTGCCCGGGCGGCCGAGCGGTTGCTGCTCCTCGGCTGGAACCGCCGGGCCCCGCTGATCATCGAACAGCTCGACCAGTACGTACGTCCCGGATCCACCCTCGACGTCGTGGCCCTCGGCGACGAGGCCACGCTCCGGGGGGTGGGCGCCGCCGGCGGACAGCTCACGCGTCTGCTGGTGCGTCACCACGGCGGCGATATCACCGAGCAGGCGACGCTGGCCGCGCTGGACGTCCCGTCGTACGACAGCGTCATGGTCATCGGGGACGAGAGCGGGCCCGCGACGGAGGAGGCGGAGACGGACGACCGGACGCTGGTGACGCTGCTGCACCTGCGGGCGATCGAGGAGTCCGCCCGGCGGGAGCTGCCCGTCATCACGGAGATGACCGACGACCGCAACCGCGTGCTCGCGCCGGTGCGGGAGGGTGCCGACTTCATCGTCAGCGGGCGGCTGATCAGCCTGCTGATGACACAGATCGCGGAGAACCGGCATCTGGCGGCCCTCTTCGACGAGTTGTTCAGCGCGGACGGCAGCGAGATCCACCTCAAGCCCGCCACGGACTACGTCCTGGCGGACCGGGAGGTCACCTTCGCCACCGTCGTCGAATCCGCGCGCCGTCGACACGAATGCGCCATCGGATACCGCCTGCGCGCCGAGGCCTCGACCGGGCCGGCCTACGGCGTCCGGGTCAACCCGGACAAGCGGGAGAGCGTGCGGTTCGGGCCGGACGACTGCGTGATCGTCATCGCGGAAAGCTGACCGCCGCTCCCGCACGCCTCCGCCCCTCCCGAGAACCGCGCGGGAGGGGCGGAGGCGCGAAGAGGCGGCGGGGCTTTTCTCAGGGCGTACGAATGGGCGCTTGCCGGGGGTCAGGTGCAGGGGGTGCGTACGCCGCCGGTCTCGTCGCCCTTCAGGTAGATACCGCTGACGTAGCCGACCCCGCCGGCGTTCAGGGGCAGTCGTACCCACTTGTCGTTGGTGACGCCCTCGGCGGTGACCTTCTGCCCGACGACCCAGCAGTGTGCCGGGTAGGACTGATTCGGGTACACCTTGCTGACGGCGTTGCAGGTGGTGGAGGCACAGGACCGGACGTTCGCCTCGGCCCACGCCGTCACCGTCGTGTCGCCCCCACCGCCACCGTCCGGCATGAACGTCACGTCCACCCAGTCGTTGTCCGACATGCCGAGGCCGTCCCAGAAGGTGCCGTCGGCGACATCGATGCCCGCGGGGTTGGCGACCCGGCGGCCGAACTCGTCGAGCCCGCCGTTGTAGCCGTTGAGGTAGGCCGCCTGGGACTCGGGGGTGCCCTGCGGCAGGTCGCGCCACATCTCCCGTTGCGACGACGGGTTCCAGTAGTCGTCCTTGGTGTTCCACGGGCCGACGTCCCACACGGGCGCGGTCTCGCAGCGGCCCTTGTAGCACAGCCGCACCTGGTATTCGTTCCCGCCGTTGCTCGCCAGCATGCGGCGCGAGGGCAGGGCCACGAAGTGGTCGCGCGGCTTGATCACGTGGCCGTTGGCGGTGGTGTGGCCGACCAGGCCCTCGCGGGTGGCGAACAGCCGGAAGGTGGGGCCGGAGGCGGCCGCCGCCTTGCCGTTCTCCGGGGCCTGCTGGGGCGCGGGCTGCTCGGCGGCGGCGCGGACGGTGACGGCGGACACGGTCGGCGCCTGACCGCCCGGGACGCCGAGGAGCGTGAGCCGGACCTGGAGCAGGGTGACCGCCCGGGGCAGCCGTACCGCACCGGCGCGGTCCGTGGCTCTCCACTGCGTCCACGCGTCGGGGCGGTCGCCGCCGCGCACCTCCGTCAGCACCTGGGTGCCGACGGGGACGTGCGCCGAGGTCTGCACGGTGAACGCCGTCAGCGGGCCGCCGAGGTCGGTGCCGGGGGAGGTGTAGACGGCGTGGGAGTGTGCGGGGGCCGACGCGGTGCGGCGCGTGCCGTCCTCGACGGTGATCCCGCCCTGACGGCGGGCGATGTTGCTCCCGTCGGCCTTCGGCGCGGCCAGGTCGATGCGCCAGCTGCCGTGCGCCTTCCCGGCGCCCGCGCGGCCCGGCGCTCCGTGGGAGACGCCGGCCGGCTGCCCGTCGGCCGTCCTTCCGTCGGCCAAGGGCCGGACGGCGCCCTGGGTACCCTCCGCGGCGACCGCGGCGGGAGCCGTCAGGCCCACCACGAAGAGCAGCAGACAGAGGATTCGTGTCCACCGGGGCGTCGTACGCCTCCGGGAACGCGCGGATACGACATGCACGGGATTCCCCCTTGATGACTACGGAACGAGAGCCGGCGAAGCGGCCGTTCCAGGGTTTACCGCAGGCTCCCGGCGGAGTCATTCCGCAAACTTACGGATGCCCTCCCGGTCCCCGGCGCGTCTAGGGTCCGTGGCGTCCGGCCGGGCGCCCCGCAACGGGCGGGGGCCGCCGCACCGGATCCCGCGGCTCGTCACGAGCCGGTACTCCAGGGAGGAACCTCACGTGCGACTTGGTCTGCGCGGCATGAATCCGCGGGCGGCGCTGCTGGCCGCGGCGGCCCTGCTGCTGCCCCTGGCGGTGGCCGCACCCGGCCACGCGGCGACGAAGAGCCCCGCCGGCGCCACCGCCTACGCCGGCTCCTGCCCGTCCGCGGGCGTGGTCACCCAGGGCTACAGCGGCAGCCACGACGGTGTCGACATCGCGAGCTCACTCGGCACCCCGATCCACGCCGTCGGCCCCGGCGAGGTCATCAACTCCGGCCCCGCACAGGGCTACGGCCAGTGGATCCGCATCCTGCACCCGGACGGCACCGTCACCGAGTACGGCCACATGTACCAGCGTGACGTGTCCGTCGGCCAACAGGTGTCCGCGGGGCAGCGCATCGCGCTCATGGGCTCGGAGGGCGACTCCACCGGCGTCCACCTGCACCTGCGGGTGCGCGTCGGGACCTCCACCTCGGTCCGCGGCATCGACCCGGTCCCCTACCTGCGCGACCGCGGGGTGGGGCTGCCGTGCACGCCCGGTGGTGGCGGCGGCGGCGGTTCCTCGGTGACGGCGTGGGCCGAGGCGAACGTCCGGTCCTGTGCCTCCACCACCTGCAACGCCGTCAGCAAGGTGTACCCGAACCAGTCCTACCCGGCACACTGCTGGATCGTCGGGCAGAAGGTCACCGCCGAGGGCGTCACCAACGACAAGTGGGTACGACTGCCCCTGAACGCCGGCGGGGTCGGCTACGTCAGCGGCATCTACCTGAAGGGCGACGAGACCGGCGGCGTACGCACCCCCTGCACCTGACACGACACCCGCACCGCCGGGCATCGGGCGCCGCCGGGTCACGGTGACCGTGACCCGGCGGCGCCCGCACGCGTACGCCCGCGCCCGGATCCGGCCGGTCCCGCACGGCCCGGTGGGGCCGGACGGGGCCGGTTTCTGACCGCCGTCAGGCCGCCGGGCAGGCCGGGACCGTCGGGCGGCTCTCGGTCCGTACCTCGGGGAGCCAGGCCGTCGCCGGCGTGGCCGCCGGCTTCTGCTCCGCCGTCGGCAGCCGGACCCGGTACCACCGGGACGACTTGGTGCCGACCTCGTCGGTGACGGGGATGCCGTGCGCCAGAGCGCACTCGACGGTGAGCACGTCCCCGTGCCACACCCGGGTCCGTACGACGTTGTCCATGACGTACGGCGCCGTGGGGTCGATGGCCAGGCCCAGGCTGCACAGCGGGTCCCGGTCCGTGCGCTCCCGGCACGCTTCGTCCACGTTGAACACCGTCAGCCGGGTGGGCGGAGCCGCCCGCCGCGGGTCGCCCTCGGCGCCGCCCCACTGCCACCAGGCGATGCCGGCCGCGCCGCCCAGGGCGACCACGGCGCTGACGGCCAGCGCCGCGCCCCGCTTGCCGCCCCGCTGTGCGGCGGCGGGCGGGCCGCCTCCGCGCCCGGCGGCCCGGATGCGTTCCAGCAGACTCGCCGCGGTGTGCGCCGACCGCTCGGCGTGCCCCGGGAGCAGACAGTCGGACGCCATGGCCCGCCAGAACTCGGGCACCGCCACATGGAGCCGCAGCGGCGCCCTGCCCTCGGCGTACTCCTGGACGGCTGCCCCCCGGGAGTTCGGGGTGGCCCCCGGGAAGGGCGAGGTGCCACCGGTGAACACCTGGTGGATCATCACGCCGAACGCCCACACGTCGGCGCTGGGCCGTACCTGCACGCCGCGTTCGCCCAAGGGCGCCCGCCAGCGCTCGGGCGGCAGATAGTCCGGGGAACCCAGCGGCGGGATGTAGCCGTGGGTCCCGCGCGTCCCCTCCAGTTCGACGGTGAGGCCGAAGTCGGAGAGCCGCACCGCACCGTCGGCCATGACCAGGACGTTGTCCGGTTTCAGGTCCCCGTGCACCCAGCCCAGTTCGTGCAGATGGGCCAGCCCCTCGCAGATCTCGGACAGCACGCGCTCCGCCTCGGCCAGCGGCTTGCCGTCCGCCGCGTCCAGGAGGTCCTGGAGGCTGCTCTCGGCCCGCTCCATGACGAGCACCACGGCGCCGTCGAGCCCGGGCAGGTCGGGTTCGTCGAGCACGGCGGAGTCCAGCAGCCGCATCAGGCGGGGGTGCTGCGCCCGGCGGCCGAACTCGATCTCGCGCCGGGCGGTCTCCGCCAACCGCGCGGCCTGGCGGGGGGCCAGCCCCGAGGTGGGCAGGAACTTCAGCGCGACGAGCCGCCCCGCCTCGGGAACCTCCTCGGGAACCGCCTCGGGAACCTCGTCGGGAGACTCGTCGGGCTCCTCCGCCTCTCCTGCCTCCCGGTCCCCTCCCGTGGCCTCCCCCGACCCGGTGTCACGGCCTTCGTAGACGTGTCCCCAGCCGCCGTCGGCGATCGGCCGGAGCACCTCCCAGCGGCCCACGCGATAGCCGCGCGGTACCCGCCCGACCGTCTCGCCGGTCCCGTCGTACTCCTCCACCGCCGTGCTCACCCTCCGCTTCCGGTCCGCACCGGCTCCTGGAGCGCGACGCTCGGGGCCCGGGGCGGCAGCAGCCTCAGATGCTCCTCGCGGACCAGGCCGAAGCGGAGGGCGACGCCGACCACGGCCTCGCGCTTGCCGGTGCGCCGCACACCGCGTCCGGGGAGGGCGTCCTGCGGGCCGTGCACCCGCAGCTTCTCCTCGGCCAGGTACTGGATGTGGGCGCTGACCGCCCTCGGCGTCAGCCGCGTCAGCGCCGGGTGGTTCCTGATCCGCTCGACGACCTGCGGGGTGGTGGGGACGTGGACGGCCGACTCGTCGCGCAGCCGCGGTTCGCAGAGGGCGACCAGGACGAGGAAGTACGTGGCGGTCTCGTCCAGGGAGTAGGCGGTGAGGGTTCCGGTGCCCCATCTGCCGCCGGGATCGGCCGCGTCGAGGTAGACGTGGTCGGGGGCGAACACCTGGAAGCTGACCGTGGAGCCCCGGGTGGGCAGCACGACGCGCGCGAACTCGAAGGGGATCGGCGCGCCCGACCGGCGCGGCGGCACCCTGAGGTACTCCCCCGCCCCTTCGGGGTTCTCCACCAGATAGCTCTGTGTGGTGGAGAAGTTGGTGAGTTGCCAGTGGTCGTCGGTCACCCGGATCTCGCCGGCGAGCCGGGAGACGGCCGGGTCCGGCAGGCGTAGTTCGACCGGGTGGGAGGCCGTGCCGCGGCCGAAGCGCGCGGCCTCACCGGGCCCCAGTCTCAAGGTGGTGGTGGGCTCCGTGCGTTCTTCGGACGGCAGGTGGATCAGTATGCCGCTCATCGACGTTCTTCCTTCCCCGTTTCGGCCCGTCATCGGCCGGCGGGCATCGTAACGCGGTGGGGAAGGGGTGCGCGGGGCGTTCTCGGTCTTGCTCGACAACGTTGGCATGTGTGTCCGGGAGCACCGCGGAGGGCCCCGTGCGAGGTCGTTCCCGACGGGGCCCCGCGCTGCTCATCCGGCGTGCCCGGCCTGCGCTTTCAGGAGGAGCACACCTGGACGCCGGGGAGTTGGCTGCCGGGCGAGGTGATGTAGATGTTGGTGATGTAGCCGCCGTACTGCGGAAGGTACGCCCACCAGGTGTTGGTGTACGGCGGGATGGTGACCTGCTGTCCCGTCTTCTGGCAGCCGACCAGGACTTCCACGCCGGCCGGCAGGGTCGTCAGCGGGGTTCCTGCGGTGGTGGGCTGCGGGCGCACGTTCACGCCCGTGCCCCAGGTGCCGAACCAGGCCCCGGCCGGGTGGACGGCGCCGGGCACGTCGAGGGAGCGGGTGAGCCGGTTCACCGTGGTGTACGCGGTGCCGTAGGGGGTGCCGTCGGGGTGCAGGGTGAACACGGCCACGATGGTGCGGTCACCTGCGCCCACGGTGCCCGTGGTGTGCAGCGCCTCGCGGGTCAGGTCCACGGCGGCGCCGGCGCGCGGCGCGGGCTGTGCGGCGGCCCGCGGGGCGGGGGGCGTGGTCGTGGTGGTGGCCCCGGTCAGTCCGGCAACGGTGCTCGGGGGCTTGGGGGTGCAGCCGCCGGAGGCTCCGAATCCGGACCAGCCCTGTTTGACCGCCCACGGCCGTACGAAGGAGCCCGCGATGCCGAAGTGCTGGTCGAAGCCGTCGGTGCCGCAGCGCGTCGACTGCCGCAGGTTGCCCATCATGTAGTCGCGCACGGGCGCCGGGGCGGTCTCCAGGATGTACCGGTAGATCCGTACGGTGTCGGCGGCCGAGGTCGCGACGTAACCCCAGTAGTCCTCCATCCCGGACGGCGGGTTGGTGGTGGCGGTGAGGCCGAGCTGCGTCACCGTCCGCTGGATGATGGCCGTTCTTCCGCCGAGGCTCCAGTAGGAGCCGGCCGCTCCGTCGTCGCTGCTGCGCAGCATCGCGTCGAGTCGGGTCCGGTCGGGGCCGGACAGGTCGCGCGGATCGCGGGTGCGCAGGAAGTCCAGGGCGATCAGGAGTTTGACCACCGAGGCCGAGCGGAACTGCCCGTTCTCGTTGTGCCGCTCGCTGAAGGTGCCGGTCGTCCGGTCGAAGACCGCGACGCCCGCGGTCACGTCGGCGGGGACGTCCACGCTCGCCGAGCGGGTCGGCGCGGACGGGGTCGCGGACGGCGCGGCGAGGGCCTGGGGTGCCCCGGTCAGGCCGAGGGCCGTGGCGGCCAGGGCGAGGACGGCGGCGCCGGCGACACCGAGTCGCCGCAGCCGTGCCGGAGGTCCGGAGCGGTGGGTGGTCGGACTGTTCACGGTCGGGTTCCCCCTCGGGGTCGGTCCGCCTCGGCAGCGGCCGCGGCGGTCTCGCTGCGGATGTCGGCGGCCGGGCGGTGCCGGCACCTGCGGGGGCCCGCTGGCGGGGCCGGGTGCGGGCCGGGGCCCGGGCGGCCGACGTCAGGACGCTACGGACCTCCCGGGCGGTGCGGTATCCGGAAGTTGACGGGGCGACCGTGCGGGTGGGCGCGTGTTACGGGCGTCCCGCGGTGGCGCGAGGTGGCTGCCGGCGGATCGCCGACGATGGCGCCGCCGGGGTTCGACAGAGGAGTTCGACGGAGGGGACGTGGCGGAGGAAAACCGCCCACCGTGGCACGGTTCCGTCGCCGTGTCTATATGCAGCGTTACCGGTGTTCTCCGGCTTCACCGCTCAGCAGACTCTGTCCCGTTGCCATCGGCATGGACCACCAACGAGGGAGAAGTCACGTGTCTGTTCTCAAGCGCGCCGCAGGAATCGGAGCGTCCGTCGCCGTCCTCGCCCTGCTGCCCGGGACGTCGACCGCTTCGGCGGCGACCACCGCCGACCCCGTCAACACCTTCATGAACCAGGAGACCGGTCGCTGTATCGACCACACCAACGAGGGCGGTCTGCGCGCCTTCCAGTGCAACGGCACCGCCGCCCAGAAGTGGTCCGTGAAGACGTGGGGTGACGGCACCCGGCGGCTCCAGAACGTGCTGACCGGCAAGTGCATCGACGACAGCAACGTGGGCTTCCGCGTCCTGGACTGCAACGACGGTGTGTTCCAGAGCTGGTTCGTCCGCAAGTGGAACGACGGCACCATCGAGTTCAAGAACCAGGGCAGCACGCGCTGCATGGACGACACGGTCGCCGGTGGTTTCCGTACCTGGACCTGCAACGCCTCCCGGGCCCAGAGCTGGCTCTGATACCTCCCCGCAACAGCACGCATGCGCCCGCCGGTCGGACCGGCGGGCGCATGCGTGCTGTCCCCCGTCACAGCCGGAGGGCACGACCCCCGTCCCGGCCGCGGCCGCGCGGCCCGTCGGCCGGGACCTCGAAGACGAGCGCGAGCCCGTCGCGCTCGTTCCCCCGCTCGCCGACTCGCGTGAACCCGAAGCCCGCGAGGGTGGCCAGGGAGGCGGTGTTGTCGGAACGGACGGTGGCCCGCACGGTCCTGACACCGGGTTCGGCCGCGGCCCTGTCGAGCAGCGCCGCCAGCATGGCGCGGGCGTACCCCTGGCGGCGATACCGCGGCACGACGGTGTAGCCGACCTCGACCACACCCTCCTCGTCCGGTGGTCCATGGAACCCCGCGTCGCCGACGACGGTGCCGTCCGGCTCGGACAGCGCGGCCCGGGTGAGCCAGGGCGCGACGGACGGGTCCTCGGCCAACTGCTCGGCGCGGTAGCGGAAGATGTCGCGGGCCCGGTCGCCGACGAAGTGTTCGTCCAGGGCGACACCGGCCTCGGCGCTGCCGCCGGCGAGATCACCGTCGGCCAGCGCCCGCAGGGCTCTGGCGCCGAGCGGGACGAAGCGGACGCGTCGGGGTGTAGAGGGGCGTTCGTTGTCCATCGCGGAGATGCTCGCCCGGTGGCCGGGCGCTGTCCACCGCTTTACGCCCTCGTCGGCCGGGGTGCGCGGGGCTAAGCCCCCCGGGCCGGGTTCCGCACCCGCCCTCCGTGCCGTCCCGAGCCGGCCCCGTCCGCATACGGCCGATCGCATGGCCGGATGTCGTCGGTCGCTCGGTTAAACACCCGACCGAGCAAGATCACTGCATGTGAGGAATGCTCACGGCCTGCTGGGCCAGACGTGGGCACCGGCCGTTACTGTTCCCAGAGTTCTGGACGGATTCCCGGATGTTCATCCGATTTCTCGTCTTTCACCGATTGGCGTGCGTCTGCGCCGATCGCTCCCCCCTGTGAAGGAGTGCTCGCCCGATGACCGTGGAAACCACGACGGACACGCACACGGAGGCACAACGGGACGCGCCGCCACGGCAGTCCAGCCTCAGTACGGCGGCCGCGCGCAAGCTCGCCACCACGACCAAGTCGGCTCCGCAGATGCAGGAGATCACCTCCCGGTGGCTGCTGCGGATGCTTCCCTGGGTGGAGACCAAGGGCGGCGCCTACCGGGTGAACCGGCGGCTGAGCTACACCGTCGGCGACGGACGCATCGAGTTCGTCCAGGACGGCGGCGACGTCCGGGTGATTCCGCGGGAGCTCGGCGAACTCGCCCTGCTGCGCGGCTTCGACGACGACGAGGTGCTCACCGGGCTCGCCGGGCGGTGCGCGCAGCGGGACTTCCGGGCCGGCGAGGTGCTGGTCGAGCGCGGGACGCCGTCCGAGCAGATCCATCTGATCGCCCACGGGCGGATCAACCAGACCTCCGTCGGAAAGTACGGCGACGAGGTCACCGTCGCGGTGCTCGCGGACGGCGAGCAGTTCGGCGAGAACGCCCTCCTGGACGCCGATGCCAGGTGGGACTACACCGCCACCGCCGAGACCGCCGGCACCCTCCTCACCCTGTCCCGGGCCGACTTCGCCGCCGTCGTGGCCGCGGCGCCGGCGCTTCAGGAGCACCTCCGGCACTTCACCTCGCTGCCCGCCCAGCGGCAGAACCGGCATGGCGAGGCCGAGATCGCCATGTCGGCCGGCCACACCGGCGAGGTCGAGCTGCCCGGCGCCTTCGTGGACTACGAACTCCGCCCCCGCGAGTACGAACTGTCGGTCGCGCAGACCATCCTGCGCGTCCACAGCAGGGTCACCGACCTCTACAACGGGCCGATGGACCAGACCGAGGAGCAGCTCAGGCTCACCATCGAGGCGCTGCGCGAGCGCCAGGAGCACGAGCTGATCAACAACCGGGAGTTCGGTCTCCTGCACAACGCCGACTTCAAGCAGCGGATCCAGCCGCACTCCGGCCCTCCCACCCCGGACGACCTCGACGAACTGCTCTGCCGTCGTCGTGGCACCAAGCTGCTGCTCGCCCACCCCAGGACCATCGCGGCGATCGGCCGCGAGCTGAACGCCCGCGGGCTCTACCCCGACCACGTCGACCTCGGCGGTCAGTCGGTCCCGGCCTGGCGCGGTGTCCCGATCCTGCCGTGCAACAAGATCCCCATCAGCAAGGAGAACACCAGCTCCATCCTCGCGATGCGCACCGGCGAGGACAACCAGGGCGTCATCGGTCTGCACCAGACCGGCCTGCCGGACGAGTACGAACCCGGTCTGTCGGTGCGCTTCATGGGCATCAACGAGCAGGCGATCATCTCGTACCTGGTCACTACCTACTACTCCGCCGCCGTCCTCGTTCCCAACGCCCTCGGCGTCCTGGAGAACGTGCAGATCGCCCGTCGGCGCGACTGACCCTCCCGCTCCCCCTCCCCCGACCGGCCCGTGCCGGCGAGCGCCCGGGATCCGGGCCGTTCACCCACCTCATCGAGGAGTTCCGGATGCCCGATCCTGGGCCTTCCCCTCTGCAGTCGAGCGTGCCCGCCGCCGCGGCCCGCTTCGGGGCCCACACCTTCGGCCTCGCCCACGCGCTCGGCGCCGCCCACGCGCCGGCCGTCGGGACCGAACCCATGCCGGCGACCCCGCCCGCGAGCGACGCGCTGCCGCTGCCCGGGCGGGAAGGACCCGCCCGGGGGCGGGTCCCGCTCGGGCCGAGCGGACTGGGCACGGCCGGCCTGCGCCTCGCCCCGCGCGAGGCCCCGCCGGCGCCCCCCGCGGAACCGGCACCCGCGGAGGCCGCGGAAGGAACCCCGATCCCCGGGCTCTACCACCACCCGGTGCCGGAACCCGACCCCGCACGGGTGGAGGAGGTCAGCCGGCGGATCAGGGACTGGGCGGTCGACGAGGTCCAGGCGGTGCCGCCGGAGTGGGAGGACCAGTTCGACGGGTTCTCCGTCGGCCGCTACATGGTCGCCTGCCACCCCGACGCCCCGACGGTCGACCACCTGATGATCGCCACCCGGCTGATGGTCGCCGAGAACGCCGTCGACGACTGCTACTGCGAGGACCACGGCGGGTCGCCCATCGGTCTCGGCAGCCGGCTCCTGCTGGCGCACACGGCGCTCGACCCGCTGCACACCACCGAGGAGTACGCGCCGGAGTGGACCGAGTCCCTCCAGGCGGACGCGCCCCGGCGGGCGTACCGCTCGGCGATGGAGTACTTCGTCCGGCAGGCGACGGCCTCCCAGGCGGACCGTTTCCGGCACGACATGGCCCGGCTGCACATGGGGTACCTCGCCGAGGCCGCCTGGGCCGAGACGGATCACGTCCCCGAGGTGTGGGAGTACCTGGCGATGCGCCAGTTCAACAACTTCCGCCCCTGCCCCACCATCACCGACACCGTGGGCGGTTACGAGCTGCCGGCCGACCTGCACGCCCAGCCCGCCCTGCAGCGCGTCATCGCCCTCGCCGGCAACGCGACGACGATCGTCAACGACCTGTACTCGTACACCAAAGAGCTCGCCAGTCCCGGCACGCACCTCAATCTGCCAGTCGTGATCGCCGCCCGGGAGAACCGCTCCGACCGGGACGCCTATCTGAAGGCGGTCGAGGTCCACAACGACCTCATGCACGGCTTCGAGACCGAGGCCGCCGTCCTCGCCGCCGCGTGCCCGGTCCCGAGCCTGCAGCGCTTCCTGCGCGGCGTGGCCGCGTGGGTCGACGGCAACCACCACTGGCACCAGACCAACACCTATCGCTACAGCCTGCCCGACTTCTGGTAGAGAAGGACTTACCCGTGACCAGCACCCAGTTCAACACCTCCACCGGCACCTCCGCGTTCATCCCGGCGCCGGCGTCCCCCTACCAGGGGGACATCGCCCGGTACTGGAACCAGGAGGCCAGGCCCGTCAACCTGCGTCTCGGGGACGTGGACGGGCTCTACCACCACCACTACGGCATCGGCGACGTCGACCACGCGGCCCTCGGGAGCAGCGACGACGCCGAGTACGAGAAGCGGCTGATCGCCGAGCTGCACCGCCTGGAGTCGGCGCAGACCGACATCCTCCTGGACCACCTCGGCGCCGTCGGGGACGGCGACACGCTCGTGGACGCCGGCTGCGGCCGGGGCGGTTCGATGGTCATGGCCCACCAGCGGTTCGGCTGCACGGTCGAGGGCGTCACCCTCTCGACCACCCAGGCCGAGTTCGCCAACCGGCGCGCCCGTGAACTCGGCATCGAGGACCACGTACAGGCCCGCGTGTGCAACATGCTCGACACGCCGTTCGAGACCGGCCTGGCCGCCGCCTCGTGGAACAACGAGTCGAGCATGTACGTCGATCTGCACGACCTGTTCGCCGAGCACTCCCGCGTCCTCAAGGTCGGCGGGCGGTACGTCACCATCACCGGCTGCTGGAACCCCCGCTACGGCCAGCCGTCGAAGTGGGTCTCCCAGATCAACGCGCACTTCGAGTGCAACATCCACTCCCGCCGGGAGTACCTCCGCGCCATGGCCGACAACCGTCTGGTGCCGCAGGCCGTCATCGACCTGACGCCCGAGACCCTCCCCTACTGGGAGCTGCGGGCCACGTCGTCGCTGGTCACCGGCATCGAGGAGGCGTTCATCAACTCGTACAGGGACGGTTCCTTCCAGTACGTCCTCATCGCGGCCGATCGCGTCTGACCGACCGCGTGAGACCGACCGCCGCCTGGTCGCGGAGCCTGCCCGTCAGGTCCGCAGCCAGGCGGCGGTGTCCGTGGGGAGCGTGCCGTCCGGGTGCAGTGGGCCGCTGGTCAGCAGGACCTCCGTGTGCGGCGGGAGCCCGACCGGCCCGGGCGCGAGGTTGACCACGCACACCAGTCGGTCCGTGCGGGCGAAGGCCAGGACGCCGTCGGCGGCGGGGAGCCAGCGCAGCGGTCCGTCGCCGAACCCGGGGGTCTCGCGGCGCAGCCGGAGTGCCGAGCGGTAGAGGGTGAGCATGGAGTCGGCGTCGAGGCTCTGGCGGTCCGCCGCGTACTCCCGCCAGTCCTCGGGCTGCGGCAGCCAGGGTTCCGATCGCGATCCGAAGCCGGCGTACGGGGCGTCGGCGGCCCAGGGCAGCGGGACGCGGCAGCCGTCGCGGCCGGGGTCGGTGCCTCCGGAGCGGAAGTGCATGGGGTCTTGGATGCGGTCGAGGGGGATGTCCGCCTCGGGCAGGCCCAGCTCCTCGCCCTGGTAGAGGTAGACCGACCCGGGGAGGGCCAGGGTCAGCAGGGCGGCGGCGCGGGCTCGCCGGGTGCCGAGCCCGAGGTCGGTGGGGGTCCCGAAGGCCTTCGTGGCGAAGTCGAACGCGGTGTCGTGGCGGCCGTAGCGGGTCACCGTCCGCGTCACGTCGTGGTTGCACAGCACCCAGGTCGCCGGCGCCCCGACGGGGGCGTGCTCCGCCAGGGTGTCGTCGATGGCGCGGCGCAGCCGGTCGGGGTCCCAGGGGCAGGCGAGGAAGGAGAAGTTGAAGGCGGTGTGCAGTTCGTCGGGGCGGAGGTAGCGGGCGAAGCGTTCGGAGTCCGGGAGCCACACCTCGCCGACGAAGACGGCTCCGTACTCGTCGGCGATCGCGCGCCAGGAGCGGTAGATGTCGTGGAGTTCGTCGCGGTCGATGTACGGGTGGGGGTCGACGCCCTCCTCGAAGTCGGCGAGCGCCGGGTCCTTGGCGAGCAGGGCCGCGGAGTCGATGCGTACGCCCGCGATCCCGCGCTCGAACCAGAAGCGCAGGACGTCCTCGTGTTCCTGGCGGACGGCGGGGTGCGCCCAGTTGAGGTCGGGCTGTTCGGGGGCGAAGAGGTGGAGGTACCACTCGCCGTCCGGGACGCGGGTCCAGGTGCGGCCGGCGAACTGGGAGGGCCAGTCGTTGGGCGGGAGTTCGCCGTTCTCGCCCTGGCCGGGGCGGAAGTGGAAGAGGGCCCGCTCGGGGCTGCCCGGCCCGGCCGCCAGGGCGGCCCGGAACCAGGCGTGCCGGTCGGAGACGTGATTGGGGACGATGTCGATGAGGGTGCGGATGCCGAGTTCACGGGCTTCGGCGATCAGCTTCTCCGCTTCGCCGAGGGTGCCGAAGGCGGGGTCGATGGTGCGGTAGTCGGCGACGTCGTAGCCGCCGTCGACGAGGGGCGAGAGGTACCAGGGGGTGAACCAGAGCGCGTCGACGCCGAGTTCGGCGAGGTAGGGCAGTCGGGTCCGGACGCCCGCGAGGTCCCCGGTGCCGTCGCCGTCGCCGTCGGCGAAGCTGCGTGGGTACACCTGGTAGATGGCGGCGTCGCGCCACCAGTCGTCGGTGCGGGGCGAGTGAGGGGCTGCCACGTGAGGTCCTTTCGGGCAGGGTGGGGCTTCGCCGCCGGACCGGTGGGCGGGGCGTCGTCGGTCGGTCCGGCGGCGAAGGCTTGTGGAGGGTGCGCGGGGCCGGTGCGGGTGGCCCCGGATCGGAGCGCGTAGGAGCGGGCCCGGGCGAAGGGGCCGGGCGGTGGTCCGCTGTCAGCCCTTGAGTCCGCCGGCGGTGAGTCCGCTCATGATGTTGCGCTGGAAGACCAGGAAGATGAGCAGCGTCGGCAGGGAGGCGATCGTGAGCGCGGCGATCAGCACGTTCACGGGGACGCCGTTGGAGAGGGAGTAGATGCCGACGTTGAGGGTCTGTTTGGCGGGGTCGGGCAGGGTGAGCATGGGCCAGAGGAAGTCCTTCCAGACGCCGACGACGGCGAAGATGGACACCACGCCCAGGATGGGCCGCGAGATGGGCAGCACGATGGACCAGAGCACCCGCATCGGGGTGGCGCCGTCCATCGAGGCGGCGTCGAGGAGCTCCTTCGGGATCGAGTCGAAGAAGCGTTTGAGCAGGAAGATGTTGAAGGCGTTGGTGACCGAGGGCAGCCAGATCGCCCAGGGGCTGTTGAGCAGGTTGCGTTCCACGAGGGGCACGTCGAGCACGGTGAGGTACTGCGGGACGACCAGGACCGTCGCCGGGATCATCAGCGTCGCCAGCATCATGCCGAGGATGGCCTTGCCGAGGACCGGACGGAGCTTGGAAAGGGAGTAGGCCGCCGCCACGTCCAGGACGAGCTGGAAGGCGAGGGCGCCGAAGGCGTAGTACAGCGTGTTGAAGAGCAGGCTCGCGAGGTCCATGACCTCCCAGGCGCGGGTGTAGTTCTCCGGTGCGAAGGAGCCGGGCACCAGCGTCGGCGGGGTCTGGACGACCTCCTGGGGGTCCTTGAATCCACTGGACACCATCCAGTAGAGCGGGCCGAGGAAGAGCAGGGTGAATCCGCCGACGACCAGGGTGAAGGTCACCCAGTACAGGGCCTTGCCGCGGGGTCGGGCGAGCTGGGCCGGTGAGATGAGGGTGCGTGTGGACATGGTGGTCTCCCCTGCCTACTCGTCCTCGGCGCGGCTCAGCTTCACGTACGCCGCCGAGAATCCGGCGAGGAGTACGAGCAGGAGCAGGCCGAGCGCGGCGGCGGCTCCGTAGTCGTTGAAGTTGAAGGCGTACTGGTAGATGAGGTAGACGACCGTGGTCGTGGAGCCCTCCGGGCCGGCGCCGCCGGTGAGCAGGAACGGTTCGACGAAGACCTGCATCGTCGCGATGACCTGCATGAGGAGCATCAGCGAGAGGATGAGCCGCGTCTGCGGGATGGTGACGTGCCAGATCTTGCGCAGCAGGCCGGCGCCGTCGAGTTCGGCCGCTTCGTAGAGTTCCCCGGGGATGCCCTGGAGCGCGGCGAGGTAGATGAGGGCGGCGCCTCCCATGTTCATCCAGGTCGAGGCGATGACGACGGCGAGCATGGAGATGTCGGGGTCCTGGAGCCACTGCTGTTCGGGCAGGTGCAGGAAGCGGAACAGCTCGTTGAGCAGGCCGTAGCCGGGGTCGTAGAGGTACTTGAAGAGGAGCACCGCGGCGACGGGGGGCAGCATCACCGGCAGGTAGACGAGCAGCCGGAGGTAGCCCTGGCCGTGGTGGAACTCGTTGATGACGAGGGCGACGACGAAGGGGACGGCGAAGCCGAAGACCAGGGCCAGGACGGTGAAGAGGAGGGTGTTGCGCCAGGCCTGCCAGAAGGCGGGGTCGTTGACGACGGTGGCGAGGTTGTCGAGGCCGGCCCAGGTGGTCTGTCCGCCTTCGGTCTTCTGGAAGGCGAGCACGAACTCCCTGACCATCGGGTACCAGGAGAACAGTGCGAAGCAGAGGACCGCGCCGATGAGGAAGCCGTGGGCGGTGAGGTTGCGCCGCAGGCTCTTGGCGAAGCGGCCGCCGGCCGGCCGCGGGCCGGGTGCGCTAGGCGGTGCGGGGCGGGGGGCGTCCGCCTTGCTCGGGGTCAGACTGGGGGCCGACATCGTCGCTCCTTGGTGCTGGTCTGCCGGTTGCGGTCCCGCGGGCGCTGCCACGGGCGGTCGGGGTGGGCGCCGGTACGGGGGCGGGCGCGGTGCTCGCGGCGGGGGCGGGTGCTCGGTCACCGCCCCCGCGCGGTCCCGTTACGGGTGGGCCAGGACCTGGTTGACCTGGGCTTCGGCGGTGGCGAGGAGCTTGTCGACATCGGCGTCCTTGTTGGTGAGGATGCCGGACATCACGTTGTCGAGGACCTTGTAGACCTCCTGGGCCTTCGGCGGCTCCGCCTTTCCGGCCACGGGGTTGTCCATGTAGGCCTTGAAGTTGGCGACCGGCATGGTGGCGTGGGTGACGCGGGCGGCGTCGTCGGTGGCCTTGGATCCGTTCAGCCAGAAGTTGGGCTGCGGGACGCCGACGGGCAGGCCGTCCTTCTTGCTGCGGGCCCAGTCGAACTGGCCCTTGCCCACGGAGAGGTTCTTGAAGTTGAGCCAGGCGATCGCGGCCTTGATCTTGTCGCCGGAGATCCCCTTCTTGATCATGTAGTCGTTGCCGCCGGCGAGGGTGGCCCGCTCGCCGGGTATCGGGCCCATGCCGAAGTTCTCGTACTTCGCGCCGAGCTGCTGGACCATGTACGCGATGTCGTCGGGTGCGGCAAGGAACATGCCGAGCTTGTCGGTGGCGATCTGCTTCTGCAGGTCGCCCCACTTGAGCAGCTGGGTCCTGCCCATGCTGTCGTCCTCCCAGCGCATGGCGTGGAGGTTCCTGGCGACCTGCTTGCCGAGGTCGGTGTTGAAGGCGGCCTTCTTGCCGCTCGCGTCGACGACGTCGCCGCCGACGCTGTACATCTGGGCGGTGAAGTGCCAGCCGCCGGTGTTGCCGGCGCTGTACTCGCCGAAGCCGGCGATGCCCTGGCCCAGGCCGGCGATCTTCTTGGCGGCCGTGCGGACCTCGTCCCAGGTGCGCGGCGGGGCGTCCGGGTCGAGGCCCGCCTGCTGGAAGAGCTTGCGGTTGATGAGGAGGCCCATCCGGTAGTTGCTGGTGGGCAGGCCGTAGAGCTTGCCGTCCTGCTTGAGCGAGGCGAGGACGTCGGGGTCGATGTCCTTCAGCAGCGGCACCGTCTTGTCGTTGACGTAGGCGGTGATGTCGGCGGCGCCGTCGTTGTCGAGGACCTGGGGCAGGTCGGTGAAGTAGGTGTAGAAGACGTCCGGCTGCGACTTGGCCTTGAGCATCGCGGTGAAGCGCGGCGGCTCCAGGCACTGGCCGGGGGTGGAGCGGCCTTCGATGGTGATGTTCGGGTAGGTCTTGTTGAAGGTGGCGACGTCCTCCTTCCACTGTCTGAGCTCGGCGGCCTTCGCCGTGGGCGGCATGCAGTCGATGGTGAGGGTCACCTTGGTCTGCGGGTCGAGCGGGGCGGCGGGGTCGGACGACCCGGCGCCTTCGGAACCACCGTCGCCGTCGGTGTCGCTGCTGCTCGTGCCGCAGGCGGCGAGCGCGGTGAGCGTGAGGGCGGAGACGAGGGTGACCGCGCTGGCGCGGCGGGTGCGGCGGAACCGAGCACTTCTCATGGGTGGTCCCCTTCGGGCCAAGGACGTGGAGTTCACCCCACCGCCGGTGCGTTGTGGGGCGCGGCACACTCAACCACCGCCGACAAGTGAACGCAAGATCTCGCGCCAATTTCGTAATTGTTTGACAGACAAGCGCAGGGAATCGGGATCACGCGGCGGTCCCCGACCCCCGCCCGGACATGGAGACGGCACGCCCGGAGCTGCGAACGGGCGTGTGCGGGCGTGCGGGAGGGCGCGGGGCCGCTCGGGGCAGGCCGGGGACGTCGAGGGCCCGTGGGGGCAAGCGGGCGCTCGGGGACCGCAAGGGACCGGCGCACGGCACGCAAACGACTTGCGTGCCGTGCGCCGGCCGGGCCTCGCGGGGGGGCTCACCCCGCGCGAGCGGTCAGGGGTTGACGTTGATCTTGAAGGTGGACGTGGTGTTACGGATGTCCACCGCGTTGCCGCTCAGCTTCAGGCCGTTGAAGGTCACCTCCCCCACGGCCGGCCCCTGCCCGGACTCCGGCATCTCGTTGGCCCAGAGACCGAAGCCCGACTTCGCGTCGAAGGCGTCCCCGCTCTTGCGCGCCCCCGTGATGGAGACGTCGGTGAAGACGGTGTCCTTGATGGGGAACTGCGGCTGTCCGCCGACGTAGTTCGTCTGGAACATCACTCCGCTGTACGTCGGGTCGACGATGTCGACGTGGTTGACCCTGATCCCCTGGAAGACCTTGGAGGCGGAGAACACCCAGATGCCGGGGAAGGTCTGCGAACCCCAGAAGTGTCCGCCGGCCCGGACGATCGAGATGTTCTCGAAGACCGTGGGATCGGTGCCGAAGCCGTTCATCGGGTAGCCGAAGTCCAGCGAGGAGATGGTGATGCCGGAGTAGACCAGCGTGTCCGCGATGTGGATGTTGCGGAAGGTGTTGTGGTAGCCGCCGTAGACGGCGACACCCGCGGCGCGCCAGGTGAGCGTCGACGTCAGGTTCTCGTAGACGTTGTTCTTCATCTCCGCGCCGCCCGCGTCGATGGCGGAGAAGAGCGCGAAGCTGTCGTCGCCGGTGGCCCGGGCGTCGTTGTTGGTCACCAGGTTGTCCGTCGACCCGTTGGTCATGTTGATGCCGTCGGCGAACATGTTGCGGATCCGCGAGTTCTTGATGGTGATCCGGTCGGTGTTGGCGCCCCAGTACAGGCACACCATGTGTTCGTTCCAGATGTCGTCGATCACGATGTCGGTGACGTTGGCGAAGTCGAACACCTTGCCCGGGCCGTCGATCCGCGAGGTGTAGTTGCCGAAGTACGCGAAGCCCTTGAAGAGCGAGCCCTTCGCCGCCGCCTCGGCCCGGAAGCCGATGTCGGTGTTGTCCTGCGCGGCGGGGGCGTGGAACGTCGTGTACCAGGGGCCGGCGCCGACGACCTTCACGGCCTTGCCGTACACCTGGAACTTGCTCGACGTCTGGTAGTCGCCCGGGGGCAGATAGACGCCGACGAGGGTGCCCGTGGTGTCCATCCGCACCTTGTCGAGCGCGTTCTGGACGTCCTGGTGGCCGAAGCCGGCCGGGACGGTGTACGTCGCCGGGTCGGGGTTGGCGACCGGGGCGACCTGCTCCAGGTTGACGAAGTCGATCGCGTACGGCCGGCTGTTCGCGGCGTCCTTCTGCAACCGGATCCTGCTGCCGGCCCGTACGGTCTCGCCGAGCAGCATGTGCGCCTCGTCGTAGATGTGCCGCGGGGCGCCCGCTCCCGGGGAGTTGCCGGGCGCGGTCTCGGCGCCGTACAGCCAGGCGTACTTCGAGGTCACCGGGAGCGCCTTCTTGAACACCCCGTCGACGTAGACGTTGATCGTGGAGTCGATGCCGCCACCGCCCGGGGCGTCGGGCAGCGAGACCCGGGCGACCAGGGTGTTGGTGTCGGCGCGGGTGGTGAACTCGACGTACTCGCCCGTCGCGTCCAGGTGCACGGCCTTGCGTCCCGAGGCCTCGCCGGCGATGTCACCGACGGTCCGGTTCGGGCCGACGACCTGCGCTCCTCCCCCGGCGGTCCCGTCCTCGGCCTCGTACATGTCGTACGGCATGTTCGCGCCGCGGCCGACGAAGAGCGGCTGGGTGGAGGTGTTGTTGGCGCGCTTGACCGGCAGTTCGTTGGCGTCGTCGGCGAGGACGACCTTCACGGTGTACGAGCCGTTGGCGGCGGTCCAGGTGCCGAGGCTCACCTCCGCCGTGGCTCCGGCCGCGAGGGCTCCGTTGTGCGCACCGGTCAGCGTCTTGACCGTGGCGCCCTGGGAGTCGACCAGGGTGAGCGTGACGCCGTGGCCGCCGGATGCGGTCGCGACGGTGCCCTGGTTCTTCACGGCCACCTTGAAGGTGACGGCGTCCCCGGCCGCGGGGCTGGACGGCGAGGTCGTCACGGAGGACGTGACCAGGTCGGAGCTGGAGACCGGCCGGACGACGAGGGCGGTGGGGCTGGTGTAGGTGTTGTTGGACTCGTTCTGCTCGATGATCGCGTTCGCCTCGTCGACGACCGCGCTCAGCTGGTAGGACCCGGCGGCCCGCACGCCGAGGGAGGCGCTGACCGTGGTCTGCGCACCGGCGGCGAGGGCGCCGACCTGGGCGGTGGCGACCTTCGTGCCGCCCAGGCGCAGCGCGACGGCGCCGGCCGGCGCGGCGGCGGGGCCGCTGTTGCGGACGGTCGCGCTCACCGTGATCGGGTCCGATTCGACCGGGGACGCGGGCGAGGCGGTGAGACCGGTGACCTCGAGGTCCGGATTGGGTGCCGGGACGCCGATGACCTGGAGTTCGGCGAGCTGGCCGGCCGAGGAGCCGGAATTGGCGGTGAACCGCAGCTGGACGTCGGCGATCCGGGCGGAGAGCGGGATCGTGACGGTGTTGCCGCCGGACGGGTCGAAGGTGTAGCTCTTCGCCGCGACGAGTCCGCCGAAGCCGGAGGCGCTCTGCTCGCGGCCCAGCACCTCGATCGTCTGGCTGCGGGTGGCCCAGGCCGCGTCGGGGTTGAGCTTGAGGACGAGCCGGCCGACGTCGGCGTTGGAGCCGAGCTTCACGGTGAGGGTCTGCGGGTAGCTGCCGCCCGCGCCTTCCCAGTACGTCGCGACGTTGTTGTCGTTGGCGTTGGCCGCGGCGTAGGTGTGCACCGTGGAGGAGGCGGCGATCTCCTTGCCGACCGCGAGGTTGGAGCCCGGGCCGCCGGTGCCGTCGCGGGTCACGGCGTTGCTGTTCGCCGACTGGTTGCCCGCCGCGTCCTTGGCGCGCACGTGGTAGGTGACGGTGGCGGAGGCCGGCTGGGTGTCGGTGTACGTGGTGACGTTGCCGGCCACGCTGCCCCGGAGGGTGTTGTCGGCGTAGACGTCGTAGCCGCTGACGCCGACGTTGTCCGAGGAGGCGGTCCAGGCCAGCCTGATCTGCCCGGCGGCCGGTTCGGTGAGCGCCAGGTTCGCGGGCGCCGTCGGGGCCTGGGTGTCCCCGGTGTCACCGGTGCGGGTCACGCTGTTGCTGTCGGCGGACTGGTTGCCCGCCGCGTCCTTGGCGCGCACGCGGTAGGTGACGGTCTGGTTCGCCGGCCGGGTGTCGGTGAAGGTGGTGACGCCCGCGCCGACGCTGGTCAGCAGGGCGCCGTTGGCGTAGACGTCGTAGCCGGTCACGCCGACATTGTCGGTGGCGGCGTTCCAGGTGAGCCGGATCCGGTCGGTGGCGGGCTGGGTGAGGGCGAGGTTCGCGGGCACCGACGGGGCCTGCGTGTCGCCGGTCTGCGGGCCGTAGACCTCCAGCTCGGAGAGTTGTCCGGCGGCCTGGACGCTGTTCGCGGTGACCAGGACGCGCACGTACCGGGTGGTGGTCGCGTCGAAGGCGAGCGTCGCGGCGTGCCCGCCGGCGGCGTCGAAGGTGTACGCCCGGGAGGCGGTCAGGTCGGTGAAGGCGGTGCCGTCGGTGCTGCCCTGGACCTTCAGGGTCTGGCTGCGGGGCTCCCAGGCGGAGGGCAGACGCAGGACGACCCGGTCGACGCGGACGGCGGAGCCGAGGTCGGCCTGGAGCCACTGCGGGAGGGCGTTGTTGGCGCTCTCCCAGTACGTGGCCCGGTTGCCGTCGTTGGCGTTGCCCGCCGCGTACACCTGGGTGTGGCTGCTCGCGGTCAGCGTGCGGCCGCTCGCGAGGTTGCCGGAGGAGGCGTCGGCGGCGTGCACCTCCAGCTCGGAGAGCTGGGCCGCCTGCCAGCCGGTGTTGGCGGTGATGTGGACGCGGACGAACCGCGCCTGAGTGGCGGGGAAGCCCACGGTGACCGTGTTGGCCGCGCCCGGGCTGAAGGTGTAGGTGGCGGAGTTCTTCAGGGTGGCGAAGCTCGTGCCGTCGGCGCTGCCCTGGACGGAGAGCGTCTGCTGACGGCTCTCCCAGCCGGCGGGCAGCTTCAGGACCACCTCGTCCACGCGGGTCGTGGTCCCCAGGTCGGCCTGCACCCACTGGGGCAGACCGGTGCCGGCGCTCTGCCAGTACGAGGCCTGGTTGCCGTCGGTGATGTTTCCGGCGCCGTACTCGGCCACGGCGCTGGCGGCCGCCGCCGGGTCTCCGAGGGCGATGTTGGGTCCGCCCGCGGCCTCGGCGGTCACCAGCGGACCGCCCACTGCCAGGAGGCTGGTCGCGACCACGGCGCTCAGGAAGCGTGGTCTCCAGTCGGAGATGCTCATCTGTCCTCTCAGTCCTCGTTCTCGGCCTCGCGCCCGACCGGCGGCGAGGCACGGCTCAGGGGCGGCGGCCCCGTCGGGACGGGGCCGCCGCACGGGGTGGGGCGGGTCAGTTCCTGGTGACGACGAACTGCGAGCCGGGCTCGATGAGGACGTCGCCCTCGGCCGAGTCGGTGATGGTCACGTTCGTCAGCGTGGCGCTGCCTCGCGCCCCGCTCATCGCGAGGACGCCGGAGCCGTTGTTCGACTTGTCGATCCGAACGTTGCTGATCTTCACGTTCGGCATCTCGCCGCCACCCGTCTTGAACTGGATGCCGTCGTACGTCGAGTCGAGGATGTCGGTGTCCCGGATGGTGACGCCCGGGATGGGCTGCCCTTGCGCGAAGAGCGTGATGGCGCCGAACTCCTGGTCCTCGTTCCAGAACGCGCCGCCGGTGCGGTGGAGGGCGTTGTTGGCGATCAGGGTCTGGCCGGAGAAGGGCAGCGGGTCGTGGTCCGTGGCCAGCATGATGCCCGGGTAGTTCATGGTGTCCGAGATGACGTTGTTCTCGATCGTGTTCCCGAAGCCGCCGTAGACGGCGATCCCGTTGGCGCGCCAGGGCAGCTGGATGGTGTTGTTGCGGAAGTGGTTATTGGATCCGATGTCCACCGAGGTGTCCTTGACGTACTTGCTGGCCCAGACGGCCAGCGCGTCGTCGCCGGTGTTGCGGAAGGAGGAGTTGTAGACGGTCGAGTTGCGGGTGCCGTTGGCGAAGTTGATGCCGTCGGCGTACGTGTTGCGGATCCGCATCCCACTGAACTCCAGGCCGTCGCCGGGGCCCCAGAGCTCGGGGATGTTGGCGTAGTCGCGGCCGGCCCAGACGCCGACGTTGGCGTGCTCGATCCACACGTTGCTGATCTTGGTGCCCTTGCCGAAGCGTCCGTTGAGGCCGACGCCCCCCTCGGCGTTGCCGTCACCGCCGCGGATCTGACCCGAGCCGAAGATGGCGATGTCGGAGATCTGCGTGTTGTGGTCGATGTCGAAGCCGAAGTTGCCCTCGTGGGGGTGGTTGATGCCGCCGGCCTGGTGCGGCGGGGTCAGGGTGGAGAGCTGGGAGTGCCACATGCCCGCGCCCCGGATGGTCACGTCACGGATGCCGACCTGGTTGAACTGGCCCCGGTTGAGTGGGTCGTCGGTCAGGATCTTCTGCTCCTGGCGCCACTGCCCGGCGGGGATCCACACGCAGGGGATCTGACCGTTCTGGTCGGCGGTCACGGCGCGCTGGAGGGCGTCCGTGTCGTCGATGCCGTCGTTGGGGACGGCACCGTACTCGGTGATGGAGACGCAGTCGGCCGGCTTGGCGGCCGGGGGCGCGACCTGCTCCAGGTCGATCAGGTCGATGACGTAGAAGGCCGCCGAGTCGCCCGCATCGCGCTGGAGCCGGAACTTCGTGCCCACCGGGTAGGTCTGCGTCAGCAGCGCGTGCGACTCGTCGAAGAGCCGCCGTGCGTCACCGCCGGGCCGGTTGGTGAGGCCCTCGGGGTCGTCGGTGGTGCCGTAGAGCCAGCTGTGCTTGGACGACAGGGTCAGTTTGCGGACGAAGGTGCCGTTCGCGTAGAGGCTGATCGTGGCTTCCGCCCCGCCGCCGGCGGCGGAGTCGGGGACGGAGTTGCGCACCACGATCGAGTTGGACGGGTTAGTCGAGGTGAACTCGACGTACTGTCCCTGGGAGTTGAGGCGCACCGACTTGCGGCCGGAGGACTCGGTGGCGAAGTTCGTGTGGCCGAAGGTCCGCTTCTGGTCGGCGGTGAGCAGGGTGCCCTCGTAGCGGGCGTCCTCCGCCTCGTACTCGCTGTACGGCACGGCGGCGCCGCGTCCGACCACGAGGGAGCGGGTGAAGACGTTGTTGGTCTCGTCGGTCTCGGTGACGGTCCCGGTGGCGTCGGCCGTCGCGGTGAGGGTGGCCCCGCCGCTCGTGGCCGTCCAGGTGCCGGAGATCGCGACGGTGGCCGTCTGGCCGGCGGCGATGGCGCCGGTGGTGCCGTTCAGCGTGGTGGTTCCGGCGGTCAGCCGGGTCACCGTGCCGGCCGGGGCGCCGGTGGTGCCGCGGTTGTCGACCGCGACGGTGAAGGTGACGGCGGAGCCGACGGCGGGGCTGGACGGGTTGGTGGTGATGGCCGTGACCCGCAGGTCGGGACCGGGGCTCTGGCCGACGACGAGCTTGGCCGCCGCCGTCCGGCTGTTGTTGCTGTTGTCCTGCTCCGCGACGGTGTCGGTCGGGTCGGCCACCGCCGAGACGGTGTACGAGCCCATGGGCCGCTTGCCCACCGTGACCGGGACGGTCGCCGAAGCTCCGGCGGCGAGTGCGGGAACCGCGGCCGAGCCGGCGACGGCGCCCTCCAGGCTGACCTGGACCGTGGTCGCGGCGGCGGCCGCGGTGCCGGCGTTGCGGACGGTCGCGTTGACGGTCACGGCGTCCGTCTCGGACGGGGAGGAGGGGGTCCACGTCAGATCGGTGACGGTGAGGTCGGGGTTGGGCGCGGCCGCGCCGACGACCTGGAACTCCGCGACCTGGGCGCCGGGGGCGCCGGTGTTGGAGAAGAACGTGAGCCGGACGTCGGCGTACCGGCCGGTGACCGGGATGGTGACGGTGTTCTGCCCGGACGACGGGCTGAAGGCGTAGTCGGCGCGCGCCTTGAGGGAGGTGAAGCCGGAGGCCGACTGCTCCCGTCCGAGGACCTGGAGCGACTGGGTGCGCGGACCCCAGGCCTGGTCGGGGTTGAGTTTGACGACGACGGCCGCGACATCGGCGTTGGCGCCGAGCTTCACGGTGAGGCTGGAGGGGAATCCGGCCGATTCCCAGTAGCTGGCGACGCTGTCGTCGTTGGCGTTCGCGGCGATGTACGTCTGTGTCGTGGAGGTGGCCTCGATGGGCTTGTTGCGGGCGAGGTTCGATCCGTTGACCGGGGGCTCGACCGGGCCTCCGTCGTCCGCTCCGTACACCTCCAGTTCGGACAGTTGCGCCGCGTTCCAGCCCGTGTTGGCGCCGACCTGGACGCGGACGTACCGGACGGTGGTGGCGGTGAAGCCGACGCCGACGGTGTTGGCGGCGGCCGGGTCGAAGGCGCGGGCCCCCGACGCGGAGAGGGTGCTGAAGCTGCTGCCGTCGGTGCTGCCCTGGATGCTGAGGGTCTGACGGCGCGCCTCCCACCCGGTGGGCAGCTTGAGGGCGACGCGGTCGGCGCGGACGCTGCCGCCGAGGTCGACCTGGACCCATTGGGGGAACGAGCCCTGCGGGCCTTCCCAGTACGACTGCTGGCTTCCGTCGGTGACGTTGCCGGCCGGGTAGGCGCCGTGCGCGCCGCCGGCCGTGGCGGACTTGCCGAGCGCCAGATTGGGGCCCGCCGCCTGCGCGGAGACGGGCGCGGCGGGGGCGGACGGGGGCGCCGCATGGGCGGCGACGGGCAGCAGCCCGACCGCGACCAAGCCGGCTGTCACCGCGCCGGCGAGCAGCCGCCGGCCCTGGTGTGTGCCTCTCATGAATGGCCTCTTGTTCCGTGATCCGCGCGGGCGGCCGTGGCTCGCGGCCCGGCCTCCGTCGGCGTGCCGGTCGACGGAGGGCAGGGCGACGAGGCACACGTACCGGTGCGCCGAGTGGACGATGACAGGGAACTCTCGCCAGGTACTGACAGGGTGAGGGCGAGGAAATGACAGCGGTTATCCAGAACTTTTGAGTTATTCGGTCAATGTTTTGCGCTGTCAGGGTGACAGGTTTCTACCAGGTGACCACTTTGTCAACGGGCGTGACCAAGGGGGGAGTTACGTGGCGCACACAGGAGCCGGCCCGGAAGCGCGCCGGTAGGCGCGTCGGTGCAGGTCACGGGGCAGGCGCGGCGGCGCGGGGGCGAGGAGCGGCCCGGCGGGCAGGCGGAACGCCGCGCGCCCGCCCTGCGTACGAACCGCGTCCGCGGGAGGGCGGGGCGGGTACGGGGGGCGGGCGCGCGGGTCGGTTCGGAGGCGGGGCAGGCGGGTTATGCGAGGGGCGGCTGGGCCGTCGAGCCGCGGACGACGAGCTCCGGTTCGAACAGAAGCTCGCCCGAGTGGGTCTGGGATCCCTGGATCTGGGCGCAGAGCAGCTCCACCGCGGCCCGGCCCATCGCCTCGATGGGCTGGCGGACGGTGGACAGGGGCGGCTCGGTGCAGTTCATGAAGGCGGAGTCGTCGAAGCCGACGACCGAGACATCGGAGGGAACGCCGAGGCCGCGGCGGCGCGCGGCCCTGATCGCGCCGAGGGCCAGCGGGTCGCTCGCGCACACGATGCCGGTCACACCGCGCTCCCAGAGTCGCGCGGCGGCCGCCTGTCCGCCCTCCAGGGAGAACATCGACCGCTCGACGAACTCCTCGGACAGCTTCCGGCCGGCGGCCTTCGACGCGGCGCGGGCGGCTTCCAGCTTGCGGCGGGACGGGACGTGGTCGGCGGGGCCGAGGACCAGGCCGATCCGCTCGTGGCCGAGCGAGGCGAGGTGGCGCCACGCCTGTTCGACGGCGACGGCGTCGTCGCAGGAGACGCAGGGGAAGTCGAGGCCCTCGATGGGGGCGTTGATCAGGACGACGGGGATCTTGCGCTCGGCGAGCTGGCGGTAGTGGTCGTGCGGGGCGTCGGCCTGGGCGAAGAGTCCACCGGCGAAGACGACCCCGGAGACCTGCTGCTGGAGCAGCAGCTCCACGTAGTCGGCCTCCGAGACGCCGCCCTTGGTCTGCGTGCACAGCACGGGGGTCAGCCCCTGCTGGGCCAGCGCGCCGCCGATCACCTCCGCGAACGCGGGAAAGATCGGGTTCTGCAACTCGGGCAGGACCAGCCCGACCAGACGCGCGCGCTCGCCGCGCAGCTGGGTGGGCCGCTCGTACCCCAGCACGTCCAGGGCGGTCAGCACGGACTGCCGGGTCGCGTCGGAGACACCCGGCTTGCCATTGAGCACCCGGCTGACCGTGGCCTCGCTGACCCCCACCTTCTTGGCCACCTGAGCAAGTCGTCGCGTCATACACGCAAGCGTAGCGCAAGCCCCGCAAGAATTTTGCGGCCGTGTGAGCATCGGCATGATCCGATCACCGCCACATGAGTACGCGTACTCATGTGCGGAAACGTCGGCGGCGGCAGACTTCCGGATCTATGACGGATCGTCAAGGAGTGCGCATGACGCGGTGGAAGAAGGCTCTGGCAACGACGGCTCTGATGGTCGTCGGGCTGACGGGCACGGGGACGGGGCCGGCGGTGGCGTTGGCCGACGTCCTGCTGCCCCACCCCGGCCCCGGAAGGTCTGGTGTGGGTGCCGGAGAGGACCGGAGACGGCGGCGTCGTCTCGGCCGGCGCGTGGGACGGTCTGCCGACGGTCCTCACGGTGGCGTGCGAGGGCGGGGGCGACGTCCGCGTGACCATGGAGTCCCAGGGCACGGAGGTCGCCGCGTTCTCCGTCGACTGCCCCGCCGGCACGGCGGGAACGGGCTCGGTGACCATGGACGCGGGCGTGGTCCGGTCGGGATCCTTCGCGATCGGCGTGGACGCGTCGACGGAGGACGTCCGGTGGGCCCTGACGGTGACCCAGCCGGAGTAGCTCCGCCCGCGGACACCCCGGCCGTCACCCACGCGGCCGGGGACCGGGTCGTCACGCGCCTCCGTCATGCCCGGGCACGGGGCGGCCGGGCCGAGGGGCGCGGGGGCTCGGCTTCCCGGGGAGGGGAGGCCGTGGTGTACGAAGGCTCTGTGAACGAACAGATCGAGGCCTCCACCGTCCGCGTGTTCATAGCGCTCGCCCCGCCCGACGAGGCGAAGGACGAACTGGCGCGGGCGCTGCGGCCCGCCTACGACGCGTACCCGGGCATGCGGTGGAACCGCATCGAGGACTGGCACATCACCCTGGCGTTCCTCGGCGAGCTGCCGGTGAGCGCCGTCCCGGACCTGCGGGCGCCGCTGGCGCGCCTCGCGGCGGGGCGTCCGCCGCTGCGGCTGGCCCTGCGGGGCGCCGGGTGCTTCGACGAGCGCGTGCTGTGGAGCGGCGTCGACGGAGACCTCGAAGGGCTCCACCTGCTGGCCACCGAGGTCCGTGCCGCAGTCAGGGAGTGCGGGATCCCGTTCGAGGAACGGCCGCTGCGGCCCCATCTGACGCTCGCCCGGGCCCGTCGCGACGACTCGACGAGCGTGGTGGAGGCCGCTTCCGGACTCGCCGCCTTCGAGGGCCGTCCCTGGCCCGCCGAGCGGCTGCATCTGGTCGGCAGCAACTACGGCCGGGGGCCGGGGCCGATCCGCTACCGCGACATCGACGCCTGGCCCTTCGGCGCTCCGGCCCGCGAGACCGAGGGCGACGGGAAGCCGTGCCGCACCCGCACCACGACCTGACCCGACCGGCCCGCTCCGGGCACGGAGATACGGCCGCGGCTCCCGTGGTTCACCACGGGAGCCCCGGCCGTACCGGCGGCGGTGAGGCCGCCGTCATGTGGCGAGCAGTCGCTCGGTCACCTCGCGGTACGTACGCAGGGTGAGCCGGAGCCGTTCGGTGTCCACGCCTCCCTCACCCGAGGCGCCCTTGCCCTGCCAGCCCTCCCGGAGCGCGGCGCGGCGGTCCTGGAGGGAGGCGATGAGCTGCTTCTCCACCTCGTCCAGGACCTCCGCCGCCTCGGCGACGGCGTCGTGCGGCGAGTCGACGAACCCGGCGAGCGCGTGGTGCATGCGCCGGCCGAGCCGGTCCCGGTCGGTGCCGTCGAGCAGCGGCTCGGGCGCCGCACCGCCCTGCCCCTGACCGTGGGCCCGATCCGAGCCCTGCGCGAGACCGCCGTCAGCGGCCGGGCCGGTACCGTAACCGGAGTCCGTCCCCGGGGCGGTGCCCGGACCGTGACCGGCGCCGGGACCCTGGCCCGGGTCGGTGCCCGGCCCGGCACCCGGGGCGCGGTCCGTGTCGCGACCGGAGCCCGAGGCGGTGCCCGGGACGAAACCGAGGCCGGAACCCGGGCCCGTGCCCGCGCCGGAGGCGCGGCCGGCGCCCCTGCCCGGCTCCTTGCGCGTCGACACACCGGAGGCGTGGTGTGCGCCGTTCCCCGGATGGGCACCGCGCCCGTCACCACCCCGCTCGCCGGGCCCGGGAGCCGGGCCGGCGTGCGCGAGCGGGTCCGTCGTGGTTCGTCCGCGCGGCGCGGCGGGGGCCACGGCGGGGGTCGGCTGAGGACTCCCGTCGTTCCGGCCCGTGGCGCCGGGTTCGTCGGACGGTGCGGCGGACAGAGGGGACTGGGCGAGCGGTGTCGCCGGGGCTCCGGCGGCGCCCGGGACCGGCGGTGTGGGCGGCGGCGGAGGCGGCGGGGCCGCTGCTTCGTGCCGGGGGTCGGCTCCAGTCCGGTCGTCCGTCCACTGGTCCCGGTTCTCGCGTGCCATCAGGCACCACTTCCCTTCGGCTTGAGCAGGTGACCGCGGCTGTGCGCGGTCGTCCGGTGCGGGCGGGCCGACACGCCGGCCGAGGGTCCGGCCGTCGTCAGGTCGTCGAAGAGGGCACGCGCGTGGAGCAGGGCCTTGCGCAGTTCGTCGGTGGACGCGGACTCGGTGTGCGCGGCCCGGCGGGCCGTGCGCAGCCCCTCCACGTGACGCGGGTGGTGCACCGACAGGGCGTCGAGCTGGTCGTCGTGGCGGTCACCGGCCGGGAAGCCCCGGGTCGCGGCGATCCGCGAGAGGAGCTGGACGGCGTCGGTGACGGCCTGCCGAGGGGCGTCGACGAAGCGTTCCTGGAGGGTGGTCCACTGAGCGGTGTACTGCTCGCGGGCGGCGGGTTCCAGGGGCAACGGCCGGATGTGGCCGTGGCGTTCGACCCGGTCGAGCAGGTCGTGATGGGCCGCCTCGGTGTCGCCGCCGTGGCGTTCGAGGGTGCGGTCGTACTCGGGGCCGAAGCGCCGCTTGAGGGAGCGCTTGCCGCTCCCCGGCCCCGTGCGGGCCCGGAGGGCGAGACCGGCCACCAGCAGCACCGCGGCGACCGCCGCGATGATGAGGACAATGGTCAGGGTCGACATGGTTGCCTTCCTGGATCGTGACTCCTGGCTGGCTGTTCGTCACTGCTTGCAGAGCGCTCTGCCGGTTCGGCTTGCCGCATATCGAGGGGTCAAACCCGAAGCGGCCCGGCCCTCTCCGGGAAGGGGCCGGGCGTGCGGGATCCACGACCCTGGCCGGATACCCTCACCAGGCGCGCGGTGTCGGGAGCCGCCGGAACTCGGCGCTCACCGAGGCGATCCGGCTGCCCCCGGGCGGGAGCCGGCGCGACCGAACGGGCGGAACGAGAGGGACAACGGTGGACGGCGAGGCGAAGGCGATGGCACGGGCGGAGAAGGCCCTGGCCGCTCTGCGGGCGAACGGTGCGGTGCGTTCAGCCGACCCCTTCACCTCCGACGCACTCGACGCGTGGCCGATCCCCGTCCCCGCGGCGGTCCGCCGGGTACTCCTGGAGACCGGGGGCATCGCCACCGGGCCCGCCGCGGACGGGTCCGCGGGCGGCGACACGTACCGCTTCGGGCCGGAAGCCCGCCTCGCCCCGCGGGCGTTCCGAGGCGGCTACTGGACCCTCGGCGAGCGTCGCGCCGACCACCTCGGGGTGCTCGTGGGGGTCGACGGGGCGGACCGCGACGACTGGGGGCCGGTGCTGGCGGCGTCGTTCGGCGAGGACGGTGACGTGTGGGTGCTGGCCCCGACCTTCACGGACTGGCTGGCCGGGCTCGTCGACCCGACTCCCCCTCCCGCCACCGCGACGAGCGGGGGCCACGACGGCGGCGGCACGGCGTGCGTGACCGCGGTGCCCAGCGTGGCGGTGGCCGAGGGTCCCGACGCCGAACTCGCCGCGCTCGTCGGCCGCGGGGACCAGCTGACGGACGTGGTGGACCTGGCCGCGGTGCCCGACTACCCGTGCCGGGTGCGCTGGGAGCCGTACTACTCCCTGGAGTTCGAGACCGCGGACACCGGCGGCAGCGAGGTCGAGGCGGCCTTCTCCGGAGGCGGCCGCCTGCTGCTGATCCGCAGCGTGGTCAGCGGCGACTTCCTGGGCCGGCCCGTCCGCCGGCACACCGTGCCGTCCGACGCGCCGGCCCGCGCGATCGCCGAACTGCGTGCGCTGGCCGAGGAGTTCCCGGAGCGGGTGGAGCTGGAGCCCGGCTGCCCGGACGCCGAGAGGGGCGCCTGGCCCGTCACCGTGCCGGCGGATCTCCGGGAGGTGTTCCGGGAGATCGGCGCGGTCCGCGTCAGCGGTCTGCCGGACCTGATCCTGCTGCCCGGCGCCAAGGAGCACGAGGTCACGCCGGAGACGCACGCCATGCTCGGCGGCGACGGGACGTACTGGCCGCTCGCCCGGGTCGACTACGGCCCCTACGCGGCGCTGGCACAGATCCGGATCGACCCCGACACGGGAGCGTGGGGGTGTGCGGTGTCGGTGATGTCCACGCCGGGGACGCTGCGCGAGTTCCCCGATCTCACCCTGATCGCCGAGTCCCTGCCCGACCTGCTGCTGACCTATGCGCGGCTCGCCAGGGAAGCCGCGGCGCGTGAGCGCTCGGGCGGGACGTGGCGGCCGGAGGCCCCTTGGCTGTTCCCCAACACCGGGGAGGCGTGGCCCCGCCCGGTGCCGGTCGAGGAGTGGGCCGGGTCGGCCGATCCGCTGCTGGCGGCCGCGTCGGCGCTTCCGCCGGGCACGCACGCCGTGGACCTGCGCGGGGTGCCGGTGCCGGCGGACGTCTCCTTCCACCGGGCGGAGAGCTGGCCCTACCGGCACCCGCTGAAACGGCTCACGTTCCCGGGCGCGGGCACGCTGGTGGTGGCCGAACTCGAAGAGCGCCCGTGAGGAGAGGGCTTCCCGAGGACGGGTGAAGGCCGTGCCCCTCCCCGTCACTTGACGGAGCCCGCCATCACCCCCTGGACGAAGTGCCGCTGGAAGGCGAAGAAGACCACGACCGGGACGATCAGGGAGAGGAACGCGCCCGGCGCCAGCACATCGATGTTGCTGCCGAACTGCCGTACCTGCGACTGGAGTTCCACGGTCAGCGGCTGGGAGGAGCTGTCCGCGAACAGCAGCGCCACCAGCATGTCGTTCCAGACCCAGAGGAACTGGAAGATCGCCAGGCTCGCGAGGGCGGGCCGTCCGACCGGCAGGACGAGCCGGGTGAAGATGCGCCACTCGCTGCCCCCGTCCATCCGGGCGGCCTCCAGCATCTCGCGCGGGATGTCGGCGAAATAGTTGCGCAGCAGGAAGATCGCGAACGGCAGTCCGTAGGCGACGTGGAAGAGCACCACGCCGGGGATCGTGCCGAACAGGCCCAGCTGACCGAAGAGTTTGGCGACGGGCAGCAGGCCCACCTGGACGGGCACCACCAGGAGCGCGACGACCAGCAGGAAGATCCAGTCGCGGCCGGGGAACTCCAGCCAGGCGAAGGCGTATCCGGCGAGTGCGGCGAGGACGACGACGAGCACGGTCGTCGGCACGGAGATGAGCACCGTGTTCCAGAAGGCGCGGGTGAGGCCCGCGTTGGCCAGGACGGCCGTGTAGTTGTCGAAGGACAGCTGACCGGGTGCGGCCAGCGCGGTCCACCAGCCGCTCGACGCGCTGTCGTCGGGCGAGCGCAGCGAGGAGAGCAGCAGTCCGGCGACGGGGGTGACCCAGATCAGGCCGACGACCGCGAGGAACGCCTGGACCAGCCCGTTGCCGAGCCAGCGGCGGAGCCGGCCGCCCGGGGCCCGGCGCGGCGCCGTCCGCGGAGGTGTGCCGAGGCCGGACGGCGGGGCGGGGCGCTTCGACGGGGCCGGGGTGACGGTCGCGCTCATGACTGGCTCCTGCGGAAGCGGCGGACGTTGAAGACCATGGCGGGGATCACCAACAGCAGGAGCAGGACGCCGAGGGCGCTGCCGAGTCCCTGGTTGTTGCCGCCGCCGAAGGAGACGAGCCACATCTGGGTGGCGAGGACGGTGGCGTCCTCCTGCACCGGCCCGGGGGCGATGATGTAGATGAGGTCGAAGACCTTCATCACGTTGATCACCAGGGTGACGAAGACGACCGTGAGGACGGGTGCCAGCAGGGGGACGGTGATCTTGCGGAACACCTGCCATTCGCTCGCCCCGTCCATCCGGGCGGCCTCCAGCGCGTCCCGTGGGAGGGAGGAGAGACCGGCGCCGATGAGGACCATGGCGAAACCGGTCCAGATCCACAGGTACGCGCCGATGATCGCCGGGGTGACGAGGGCGGGACCGAGCCAGGAGACGCCTTCGTAGGGCGGCGCGAAGTTCGCCGCGGTCAGCCGCACGGTGTACGTGTCCCGCGCGTCGAGGCCGGTGAGGCGGTACGAACCGTCCGGCGCCGTCGTCGCCGTGGCGGCCGTCCTCCCGTCCCGTACGGCCTCCACCGTCAGGCCCGGCAGGCCGCGTTCGGCCGGGTCGACGACGCCGGGCCGGCCCCCGCCGCCGGGGGTGAAGTCGAGGAAGACGGCGCCGCGGACCTCGTCCGCGGCGGCCTTCGCGGGCGCCGCGGGCCGTGCGTCGGCCGGTACGTCCTTGGGGGGCACGCCCACCAGTCCGAGGTCGAGGGTGCCGCCAGGGGAGACGGCGGCGGTCGTGCGGTACGACCCGTCCGGGGCCTTCGCGACGCCCTGCCCTTCGCGCACCCGGGCGCTGGGGTAGGAGGCGGTGTCGGTGAAGGCGTCGTGCACGCCCACCACGGCCGCGTTGAGGACGCCCTTGTCGGGGTCCTCCTCGTAGGCGAGCCGGAAGATGATGCCCGCGGCGAGGAAGGAGACGGCCATCGGCATGAAGAGCAGCAGCTTGAAGGCGGTGGCCCAGCGAACCTTCTCCACCAGCACGGCGAGGATCAGCCCCAGGCCGGTGAGCAGGGTGGGGGCGACGACGACCCAGAGGGCGCTGTTGCGGATCGCGGTCAGCGTGGCCGGGTCGCGGAGCATCTCGGTGTAGTTCTCGCCGCCGACGAACCGGCTGCCGGAGGCGTCGAAGAAGCTGCGGCCGACGGAGAAGAGGACGGGGTAGACGACCAGCGCGCCGAGGAGCAGCAGCGCCGGCAGGACGAAGGCGACGGCGACGGTCCGCCGGCGGCGCTGGGCGCGCCGCCGGGGACTCGCGGCCCCCACGGGTGGGGTGAGGGTGGTCATGTCCGTCAGCCCTTGTAGGCCTTGGCCGCGGCGGCTTCGAGCGCGGCCGCGGTCGCCGCCGGGTCGGAGGGGTCGCGCAGGAAGTCCTGGAGCAGCTTCCACTCCCCCACGCCCTTGGTGCCGCCGAAGGAGGCCGGGGCCTGGTCCGACATGTCGAAGCGCACCGAGTCCCCGGCGTCGATCAGCGACTTGGCGGTCTCGCGGAGGGTGTCGTCGCCGTAGGAGGAGAGGTCCAGCTTCTTGTTGGGAGAGAGGAATCCGCCGGCCTCGGCCCAGACGGCGGCGGCCTCGGGGGTGGCGAGGTACTCGAGGAAGGCGGTCGCCGCCTTCTGGTTCTTGCCGTCGGCCAGGACGACGGCGGCGTCACCGCCGCTGACGACGGGGGCCTTGCCGCCCGTGACGGCGGGGAAGGGGAAGAACGTGGCGTCCTGGCCGATCTTCCGGCCGAACTGGTCCTTGGCGATGCCGGCGACGAAGTCGCCCTCGTACACCATGCCCGCCTCGGGGTCGGGGCCGAAGACCTTCTCGACGGAGCCGGGGAAGTCGGTGCCGAGCGCGCCCTTCTGGCCGCCGGCCAACAGCTTCGGGTCGGAGAACAGCGTGCCGAGGGTGGTGAGGGCCTTGACGACGGACGGGTCGGTCCAGCTGATCTCGTGCCGGGCGAGCCGGTCGTACTTCTCGGGGCCCGCCTGGGAGAGGTAGACGTTCTCGAACCAGTCGGTGAGGGTCCAGCCGTCCTCGCCGGCGACCGCGAAGGCGGGCAGGCCGGAGTCGGAGACCGCCTGGGCGCTCCGGAGCATCTCCTCGTACGTCTTCGGCGGCTTGACGCCCGCCTGTTCGAACGCCTCGGGGCTGTACCAGACGGTCGACTTGTGGGCCGCCTTGAAGTACAGGCCGTAGAGCTTGCCGTCGACGGAGCCGTACTCCTTCCAGACGGGGGCGTAGTTGGTGTCGACGGCCTTCGCGGTGGGCGCGGAGAGCGGCTTGAGCCAGTTCTTCTCGGCGAACTGCCGGAGGACGCCGACCTGCGGGACCATCACGACGTCGGGGGCGTTGCCGCCCTCGATCTTGCTGCCGACGACGGTGGAGACGTTGTCGCCGGTCGAGGTGAAGCGGGTCGCGGCGCCGGTCTTCTCGGTGAAGGCGTCGAGCACCTTCTGGAAGTTCTTCTGCTCGGCGCCGGACCAGACGCCGGCCACGTTCAGGGTCTGGCCTGCGAGTTCCTTGCCGCCGCCGCCCGCGCTGACCGGGCCGCCGCCGCAGGCGGTCGCCCCCAGCGCCAGGGTGAGGGCGGAGCAGCACGCCATCGCCGTGCGTCGTCGTATGGTCATGGTCATACCTCCGAGGTGGTGTGGTCGCCGATCCACCAGGCGGCGGTGGATCCGGGCAGGACGCCGTCCGGGCAGGGGCCGCTGGACAGCAGGGGGGCGCCGGAGACGGGTGCGGGCACCGGCGCTCCGGTGAAGTTGACGGCGCAGACGAGGCCTTCGCCGCGCACGAAGGCGAGGACGCCGGGGGGCGCCTCCAGCCAGCGCAGCGTGCCTTCGCCCAACTGCGGCAGGCCGCTGCGCAGTTGCAGACCGTCGCGGTAGAGGTGCCAGAAGGATCGGGTGTCGGCGAGGGCTCGGTCGGTGGCGTGTGCGGCGAACCAGCCGGGCTGCGGCAGCCACGGTTTGGCGCTCTCGGCGCCGGTGCTGAAGCCGAACGGCGAGGCGTGCCCGGACCAGGGCAGCGGGACGCGGCAGCCGTCGCGGATCCGGGCCCGGCTGCCGGTGCGCCGGAAGATGGGGTCGGTGAGGACCTCGTCCGGGAGGTCGACGACCTCCGGGAGGCCGAGCTCCTCGCCCTGGTAGATGTAGGCGGCGCCGGGGAGCGCCAGCATGAGCAGGGCGGCGGCGCGCGCCCGGGCGGCGCCCAGGCCGCTGCCCTCGGTGCCGGATTCGCCGTAGCGGGTGACGGTACGGACCTGGTCGTGGTTGTTGAGGACCCAGGTGACGGTGGACCCCGTGCCGGCGATGTCGCGCATGGCCTCGTCGATCACGGCGCGGAAGGCTTCGGCGTCCCAGGGGGCGCCGAGGAGGTCGAAGAAGAAGGCCTGGTGCAGTTCGTCGGGGCGTACGTAGGCGGCCTGCTCCCTGGCGTTCGGGACGGAGACCTCGCCGACGAGGAGCCGCTCGCGTCCGTCGCGGGCGGTGTACTCCTCGCAGACCGACCGCCAGTGCCGCCAGACGTCGTGCACCTCGGGCTGGTTCCAGGCGAGCGGGTTGACCGAGTCGCGGGTCCGGGCGTCGGCCTCCGGGTCGGAGGAGTCCGGGAGACCGGGGTGCTTGAAGAGGCCGGCGGCGACGTCGATGCGGAAGCCGTCCACGCCCCGGTCCAGCCAGAAGCGCAGGACGTGCTCGAAGTGGGCGCCCACCTCGGGGTTGCGCCAGTTCAGGTCGGGCTGCTCGGGGGTGAACATGTGGAGGTACCACGGGCCGGGGGTGCCGTCCGCCTCGGTGATCCGGCTCCAGGCGGGGCCGCCGAACATGGCGTGCCAGTTGTTGGGCGGCTCGTCGCCGCCCGGGCCCCGGCCCTCGGCGAAGTGGAACCGGGCGCGGGCCGCGCTGCCGGGGCCGGCGGCGAGCGCCTCGCGGAACCAGGCGTGCTCGCTGGAGCAGTGGTTGGGGACGATGTCCAGCAGGACCTTGATGCCGAGCCGGTGCGCGTCGGCGACGAGGCGGCCGAACTCCTCCAGGTCGCCGTAGACGGGGTCGACGTCGCAGTAGTCGGCGACGTCGTAGCCGTGGTCGGCCTGCGGCGACGGGTAGAAGGGGCTCAGCCAGATGCCGTCGACGCCGAGCTTCTTCAGGTACGGGAATCCGGCGCGGACCCCGGCGAGGTCGCCGATGCCGTCACCGGTGCTGTCCAGGAAGCTGCGGACGTAGACCTGGTAGATCACCGCGTCGCGCCACCAGGGGTGGACGGGGTGGTGTGCGAGGCGCTGCGCGAGGCCGTCGCCGGCGGGAGCTGTGAGCATCACCCGTTGACCTGTTTCTTCGTGAAGGGGTGCGCGCCATCCAGAGCGAATAGCGGTTATGCATGCATGTTAGGTAGGGGTGACGAGAGGGTGTCAACGACTGTGCGGAAACCGGCGGCATTTGCGTTTTATGTACGGGTTTGAACCACGCACTTGACGGCAAAGGTGTGCCAGGGAGATACCTAACAGGTAACTAGAGCGTCACGAGCCTGACCACGGGGCCCGTGGGCGCCCGGACCTCGACCGCGGCCGCGCGGAGGCGGCAGGCGGGGCGGTCAGCGGCGGTGGGCGATGGCCGCGAGTTCCCCGGCGAGCCGCCGTACGGCCGCCTCGGGCGTCTGGTGCTGGGCCATGGCGTCGTGCACGACGGCCTGGACGGCCAGCGTGACCTGTTCGTACCGCGGGCTCTTGGGGCGTGGCTCCGCGGCGAGCACGCTGGCGCGGAGCGCCGGCAGGTAGGGGAAGCGCCGCACCAGCTCCGGGTCCCGGTACAGCGCGGCGCGCACCGGCGGGAGCGCGCCCTCGGTCAGCACCCGGCGCTGCACGGGCTCGCTCGTGAGGTACGCGATGAGGTCGCGCGCCGACTCGGGGTGCCGCGCCTGGCTGCTCACCGCCAGGTTCGACCCGCCCAGCACGCTGGTGCCCGGTCCGTCCGGGCCGGGCAGCGGCACGGCGCCGAACCTCCCCGCCACCGCGGAGTCCGGCCCCGAGGCGCCGGCGTAGGCGTAGGGCCAGTTGCGCAGGAAGAGCAGCCGGCCGTCCTGGAACGCCCGCCGGGACTCCTCCTCCGTGTACGTCAGCGCCTCGCGGGGGATCCAGCCGTCGCGGACGCCCCGGGCGAGGAATCCGATGCCTTCGCGGGCGGCCGCCGACTCCACCGTGACCCGCTCGCCCTCGTCGCCGAGGATGGTGCCGCCCGCGGAGTAGACGGCCTCGGCGGCGTTGACGGTGAGGCCTTCGTAGGGGAGGAACTGCCCGGCGTATCCGCCGAGGCCGTGCCGGGGCGCGAGCGTGCGCGCCTGGCGCTCCAGCTCGGCCCAGGTCCGCGGCGGCCGTTCGCCCTCGCGGGCGAGCACGTCCTTGCGGTAGAAGAGCATCCCGGCGTTGGTGACGTACGGGACGGCGTACAGCTTGCCGTCGTACGTCGCCGTGTCCACGACCGGTCGCAGGAAGCCGTCGAGCGGGAGCCGTGCCCGGTCCACCGGGGCGATCCAGCCGGCGGCGGCGAACTCCGTGGTCCAGGCCACGTCGATGTTGAGGACGTCGAAGCGGCCCGCGCCCGATCGGAGATCGGTGATCATCTGGGCCCGGGTCTCGTCCGCCGCGTCGGGCAGCTCGACCAGGGTGACCCGTTCGTCCGGGTGTGCCCGGTTCCATCCGTCGAGTACACGGCCGAGATAGCCGGTGAGGTCACCGGCCGTGGCCAGGGTCATCGGGCCCCGCCCGCCCCCGCGCTCCCCGGCCGCCGGGCCGGCGCCGGAGGTCACGTAACCGGTCAGGACGATCATGACGACCAGGAGACCCCTACCCGCGGCACGCATCCACCGCATAGGTTCCTCCCTGTACACCGGCGCAGGACCTCGGCGTCCCGCGTCTCGGGCATGTATACCCGTTAGGCATGGGCGATACTAGAGCCCACATCACATCGGGAGCCGGGAGCCGGCGGAGGAGGAGAGCACGCGTGCGCCTTCCGCTCCTCGCTCTCCTGGCGCGCGGACCCGCCCACGGCTACGAGCTCAAGCAGGACCTTGAGCAACTGCTGGGCGCCGCGTACCCTCCCACCAACGTCGGCCAGATCTATGTGACGCTGGGCCGGCTGGAGAAGTCCGGCCTCATCGAGGGCGAGGAGATCGCCCAGGAGAGCCGGCCCAACAAGAAGATCTACCGCCTCACCGATGCCGGGCAGGAAGCACTCCGCGCCTGGTTCGAGGAGACGGCCGACGAACCGAGGGTCCGGGACGAGTTCTTCATGAAGCTCGCCCTCGCCCCGAGGACCGGCCTCGCCGACCAGATCGCCCTCATCAACAAACAGCGACGCGAGTATCTGAACACCATGCGCAACCTGTCCAAGCTGGCCGCGACCGAAGACCGGGACAACCGCATAGCCCACCTGCTGATCGAAGGCGCCATGCTGCATCTGCAGGCCGACCTCGACTGGCTGGAGCGCTGCCAGGAGGAACTGGAGGACCTGCGGTGACGGACCCCTCCGCGCCGTCCGCCCCGTCGGCGGGAGCCGCCGGGCCCGAGGCCCCCGGCTCCGCCGTGCCGCTGCTGCGCGCGGAGGGGCTGACCAAGACCCACCACGGCGAGGGCGCCCCCGCCCATGCCGTGCGCGGCGTCGACCTCACCGTGCGGCAGGGCGAGTTCGTCGCCGTCACCGGCCCCTCGGGCGCCGGGAAGTCCACCCTGCTGCACCTCCTCGGCGGTCTCCAGCGGCCCGACAGCGGCTCCCTGTGGCTCGACGGGGAGCGCACCGACGGCTACAGCGAGGCCCGGTGGGCCGTCGAACGGCGACGCCGCATCGGCATCGTCTTCCAGTTCTTCAACCTCGTCTCCAACCTCACCGTCGCCGACAACGTCGAGCTGCCCGCCCTGCTGGCCGGTGCCTCCGCCCGGCAGGCCCGCGCCGAGCGCGAGACGCTCCTCGCCGATCTCGGCCTGGACGGCAAGGCCCGCAGCATGCCCGGCGAACTGTCCGGCGGGGAACAGCAGCGCGTCGCGCTCGCCCGCGCCCTCGTCAACCATCCGCGGCTGCTCCTGGCCGACGAGCCGGCCGGCAGCCTCGACAGCAAGGGCACCCGCGAGGTGATGCGGCTGCTGACCCGCTTCCACCAGCGCGGCCAGAGCATCGTCCTCGTCACGCACGACGCGCGGCTCGCCAGCGCCGCGGACCGGGTGATCAGCTTCTTCGACGGCCGCATAGCCGACGACGCCGAGCTGGGCTCGACGCCGCCGCGCGGCACCGGCCTGTCCGGCGTACTCGCGCTGAACGAACTGAAGGACTGACCGTGCGGGCCATGCTGCGCTGGGCGCACGCCGATCTGCGGACGCACCGGGGCGAGGCGCTGTTCCTCGTCGCGGCCACCGCCGGCATCGTCGCCTCGCTGCTGCTCGCGACCGCCCTCTTCGGGTACGCCACCAACCCCTGGCAGCGGGTCTTCACCCAGTCGCACGGCGCGCACGTCTGGATCCACACCGGCCCCGCCGCCGACACCGGCCGGCTCGCCGCACTCGACGGGGTCGCCGCCGTCTCCGGCCCGTACCGTACGGCCACCACCACGCTCGCCTCGCGCGGCGCCCGCGCGGGCGCCGAACTCCGGGCGACCCCCGCCGACCCGCCCGGGAACGGCCGTCCCGGGGACGACCGGCGCCCGGACGGAACGCCCGCCGGTGACGAGCCGTCGACGGGCCGCCCACTGGTGACGTCCGGCCGCTGGCTCGACCCGGCCACCCCCGACGGCGTGGTCCTGGAAGCCGGTCTCGCCCGCGCCCTGTGGGCCGAACCGGGCGACCGCCTCACCCTCCCCGGGCGCACGGTCACCGTCCTCGGCGTCGCCGACACCGCCGAACGCCGCTACCGCGCCGGGGAGCGGCCCGGCACGGTGTGGGCGCTCCCCGGTGCCGTACCGCGGGACCGGACCGGCGGCCAGGTCGTCGGACTCCGGCTGGACGCCCCGGAGGACACCGACTACGCGGTCCAGCGCGTGGTCACCACGCTCGGCGCGGGCGCCGTCACCGACGTCTCCACCTGGCAGCAGGCCCGCGCCGAGGCACAGGGCGACACCCGGCTCCTCGGCCAGGTCCTCGGGCTCTTCGGCGTGGGCGCGCTCGTCGCCGCGGCGCTGGCGGTGTTCGGGGCGATCAGCACCCGTGTCCGCGGGCACCTCCGGGACATCTCCGTCCTCAAGGCCGTCGGCTTCACCCCCGGCCAGGTCGTCCGGATCTTCCTCGCCCAGCACCTGGCGTTCGCCGTCCTCGGCGCCGCCCTCGCCGTGCTGCTCGTCCGGAGCGCGGGCGGCCGGCTGCCGGGACGGCTCGGCGACGCGGTCGAGGTCTGGCAAGGACTCCCGGGCCACCTTCCGGCGCTGCTGCTCGTCCCCGTCGCGGCCGTGCTGTTCATCGGCGCGGCCACCTCCCTGGCCGCCTGGCGCGCGGGCCGCGTCCCGCCCGTACCGGTGCTGCCCTCCGCCGCGCCGGGCCGGAGACCATCGCGCCCGGCCGCCGCGCTCGGAGGCGTCCTGTCGATCAGGCCGGATCAGGGAGCGGTGCCGGACGCCGCGACCCCGGCAGGATCGGCACGCCACCCCCGAGGGCTCTCCCGCGCGGCCAGGAAGGCGCTCGGGCTGGGCGTCCCGCCCGCGCTCGTCCTCGGCTGGCACCACGCCTTCGGGCGCGGGCGCCGCGCCCCGGCCACCATCGTCCGGCTCGCCCTGCCGCTGCTGCTGATCACCGTCGCGCTCGGTGCGTGGACGACCATCGAACGCTTCGACAGCCGGCCCGAGCAGCTCGGCCTGGCCGCCGCGCTCACCGCCCGCCCGGACGCGACCCTCACCGACCGCCAGGCGACCGCCCTCCTGGAGAGCGACCCGGACGTCGTCACCGCCCATCCCGGCCTGGAGGTCGCGGCCCTGGTCCCCGGGCAGACGGGCACCATCGCGCTGCGCGGCCTCGGCACCCGGGCGGAGCCCTACCCGTACTCGCTGGCCGAGGGCCGCCCGGCCCGCGGCCCCGACGAGGCCGTCGCCGGCCAGGGGCTGCTCGACCTCCTCGACGCGCGGGTCGGCGACTGGGTGCGGCTGACCGTCGGCGGCCATCCGCAGGTCCTGCACCTCGTCGGCCGGAGCATCGAACCCGAGAACGGCGGCCGGGTGATCTCGACCTCGCTCGACACCCTGCGCGAGAACGACCCGTCGCTGCGTCCCACGACGTACCAGCTCCAACTGCGCCCGGGGGCGGATCCGCGCGCGGTCCGCGATCACCTGGCCGAGGCCTCGCGGGGGCGGCTCGACCTCCGCGAGGTCACCAGCCCCGCCGACCACCTCGCCGCGCTGCGCGGTGTCGCCGTCGGTCTGATCGCCGTGCTGGCGCTGATCGGGCTCACGGAGCTGTCCACGACGATCGGCGGCAGCGTGCGGGACGGCGGGCGCGATCTGCTGGCGTTGAAGGCCATCGGCCTGTCCCCGCGCCAGATCACCACGGTCACCGTCACGGCCGTCGGCTGCACCGCCCTGGCCGCCGCCCTCGTCGGTACGGCCCTCGGGGTCCCCTTCGCCCACTGGCTGATCGACCACGAGGCGTCGGCCCTCGGCGTCGGGGCCGGCATCGCGCACGCGCCGCCGTTCCTCCAGCTCCTGGCCCTCGCCCTCGCGGCTGTCGCGGGCGCGGTCGCCCTCGCCGTGCTGCCCGCCGCCCGTGCCACCCGCCACCGCCTGGCCGACACCCTCAGCGCCGTCGCCTGACCGTCGCCCGGGCGGCCCGCGGGTCTCGTGGCGGACGGAAGCGAGGCGGCTCCCGCATTCCATGCGGGAGCCGCCTCGCGGGTCTACCGGACGTCAGACGGGGCTCGGGCCGCCGCCGAAGGGCCCGCCGGTGCGGTAGTACACGGCGACCTCCTCGCGGTACTGCTGATCCGCGAGGTGCTTGTCGGAGTGGAACTCCGGCGAGTCCTTGATCTGATCCTTGGTCAGGTCGAGGTGGACGGTGTGCCCCTCCAGGTCGATGCGGGTCACCGCGCTCGCCGGGATCAGCACCTCCTTGCCGAAGATCCACACCCCGGTGTCGACCACCAGATAGGCGTCACCGACCTCGTCGGAGTGCTTGTCGACCTTGCCGATGTGCCCGTCGGTCGCCTCGACCCTCCAGCCGGACAGGTCCGTGCCCACCAGGTGGCCGAAAGCCTCGCCGTAGCTCCACACGTTCTCCGCCATGCCGATCACTCCTCCGTTCAGGGACGTTCCGTGGAGGCCGGCCGTCGAGGACCGCCTCCAGCGGGGGCCGCGGAGGTGTCCCCGCCGCGGCCTCAGGGAGACCGCCTGCCCCGCGGACGGGCGCGCACACCCGTGGTCCGGCAGAGGCCGCGGCGCGCGGACCGTCCTCACCACCCCGCCCCGCGTTCCCGGGCCGGTCCCTCAGTGGCGGGTCACCTCGGCGATCCAGCGTTCCAGCGCCTCCAGGTCGGCGGGCGAGGCGTACTCCTTGGCGTACTGGAGCACGATGTCGTAGAGCGCGCCCTCCAGGTGCTGGTGCTCCTCGAAGCGGCGGATGACGGCGCGGGAGAACTCGCCGACGGAGCTGTCGCCGCGCTCCTCGGCCTTGGCCGCGGCGTCGTGGAAGGCGGCCGCGACGAGCAGATGCGCGGTGGCCTCGTCCCCGGGGGTCACCGCCGGACCTCCCCAGCGGGGCGGCCAGGGGCCTCGACCGACTCGCTCATGGCAGACGCTGCCCCTCCCCTGCTGGATTGGCTCTTCAGTGAAGCCATATCCGGAAGACGACCGAGTCATGCCGTCGGCACGGCACGGATCCGGCGGGCAGGGCCGTACGTCCGGCTCAGTCCCCGCGGCGGTCGGCCGATTCCCGGTGGCGGAAGGTGCGCAGGGCGCGACGGAGCGGGCTGTGCGCTTCGACGAGCGCCGGGTCGGTGTCGGCGAGGAGGACGAGGGTTCCGTCGGCGAGCCGGACGACGAGGGTGCCGGGATCCGGCTCGGGCAGTGCGGGGCGTGGCATGACGAGAGTTCCGGGCCGCCCGGGGGGCCGGATGCGGGGCGGGGCGAACAACGGGCGTCGCACATGCGTCCGATACAGCGAGGTGGGGCGTCGGGCGCACGATGTCCGACGCGCCGAGCCGGGTCCCCCGCGCTCCCGTCCGGAAGGCCGGGCGGGCCGACGGGCCGGCTCGCCCGTCACCTTCCGCCGTCGTGGCGCCGCCGCGACGACAGCAGCCACAGGCCGGCCCCGGCGAGGACGGCTCCGGCCGCCAGGGCCGCCGCGCCCAGGACGAAGCGGTCGTTCCCCGATGCCGCCGCGAGGTCGGCGCCGCTGCCGGCGGCGGACGTCGTCGCGCCCCGGACGCCATGGCAGGTGCCGCCGCGGACCATGTCCAGGTGCATGGTCACGACCGGCCGTGCGACGCGGGCGGCGGCGACGGCCCGGGCGTTGTCGCCCCGGGCGATCTGCGCGTCGATGAGGGCGAGCGCCTCGGTCTGCGCTTCGGCCCGGTCGGCGAGCCAGGCGGTGTCGTACGCGGTCGTCCGCGCCGGACCCCGTACGTCTTCGGGCTCGCGTGCGGGCGCGGGGGCGGCGGGTCCCGGCAGGGTGACGCCGAGCTCACGGGCCAGGGCGCTCAGGCCCGCGTCCAGCCGGGTGTGATCGCGTACGAGCGCCGCTCCGACCGCCTTGACGCAGGGAGTGGCCGCGTTCCTCGCCGCGTCCCGGCCGGCGGCAATCTCGGCGAGGCCTACCTGGTGTCCCTTCCGCACGAACGCGGTGTCCTGGTCGCCGGCGGGCGACGCGGTGGCGGGGGGCGCGCAGAGGGCGCCGGTGACGGTGAGGAGCAGAGCGGTCGTCACGAGCCGCGTCCGTGGGGGCCGAAGGGTCCGCGCTATCCGCATGGGTACGTCCTTTCGCCTCCGGGTCTGCCGGCGGCATGACGGGAGGGTGCCTTCCGGCACCCCGTCCCTCATGTGTCCCGCTCCGACACGCCGGCTTTCGCTGTGGAGGCCCGGTTTCACCGCAACGGGTGACCGCCGTTCCGACCGCGGAGGGCGGCGCGGGGCGGGCGCGGGGGCCTCAGGGGCGGGTGGCCGCGTCGGTCTCGGCGTACAGCGTGAAGACCTGGTCGAGTCCGACGATGCGGAGGATGCGCAGTGTGTTGGCCGGTACGGCGGCGAGGGCCATCTCCGCTTGGGCTGCCAGGGCGTGGTTGCGGGCGGCGATGAGCGCGGTGATGCCGCTGGAGTCGCAGAACTCCATGGCGGTGAGGTCCAGGACCAGGCGCTGCCCCGGTCGGAGGACGAGGGCGGTGACCTGTCGTCTCAGTTCGCCGGCGCTGGCGTAGTCCAGCTCGCCGCTGATCTCCAGTACGGGACCGGTCGCGGCGTCGCGGGAGGTGATCTTGAGATCGCTCATGAGGGGTTCTTCGTCGCAGGGCCGGGGGCCGGATGGGTCGGGCGGGGTATGCCGAGGGCGAGCAGCGCGGTGTCGTCGTCGAGGCCCTCGCCGAAGCTGTCGAGCAGGCCGGTGAGCGCCTCCACGAGGGCGTGCGCGGAGTGTCCTGCATGGCCGGTGGCGAAGGAGCGCAGGGCCTCGTCTCCGTAGAGGTGGGCGCGGCCCGTGCCGGTACGGGCTTCGGTGAGGCCGTCGGTGTACAGCAGGAGGGTGTCGCCGGGGCCGAGGGTGGTGGTGGCCGAGGTGAAGTGCGGCTGGGCGACGATGCCGACGAGCAGGCCTCCGGGCGTGCGCAGGAAGTCGCAGTCGCCGTTCGCGCGCAGGACGAGCGCGGGGGGATGGCCGCCGGAGGCGAGGTGGACGGTGGCTATGCCGCTCGCGGGGTCGGGTTCGAGGATGCCGAAGATGGCGGTGCAGTAGCGCGGGTCGCCGCCGCTGTACCTCTCGTGGAGGACGGTGTTGAGGGTGGTGAGGACGGCGATGGGGTCGGGGGTGTGGAGGGCCGCGGCGCGCAGGGTGTAGCGGGTCAGGGAGGTGACCGCGGCGGCCTCGGGTCCCTTGCCGCAGACGTCGCCGAGGAAGAACGCCCAGCGTGTGCCGTCGATGGCGAAGATGTCGTAGAAGTCGCCGCCGAGCCGGTCCGGTGAGGCCGTGTGGTAGTAGGCGGCGGCTTCGACCCCGGGCACGGCCGGCAGGGCGTGCGGGAGGAGGGACTGCTGGAGCACGGCGAGCGCGTCCTGGAGCCTGGCCCGGTCCGCCTCGGCCTGCGTGACCGCCTGTTCGGCGGCCTTGCGGGCCCGGAGCAGCTCTTCCTCGTAGGCGCGGCGGTCGCGGCCGTCGAAGACGGTGGTGCGGATCAGCAGCGGTTCGCCGGAGCCGGCGTGCTTGACCGCGGAGGAGAGGAGCACCGGCATCCGCCCGCCGCCCGTCTGCTTGATCTCCAGGGCGACGCCGTGGAGCGTGCCCTGCATCCGCAGCAGCGGCGCGAAGTGCGTCTCGTGGTACAGCTTCCCGCCCACGGTCAGCAGGTCGGCGAACCTCATCCGGCCCACCACCGCCTCGCGGTCGAGGCCGAGCCAGTCCAGCAGGGTGGTGTTGATCTTGACGATGGTGCCGTCCATCAGGGTGGACAGCTGGCCGCAGGGGGCGCTCTCGTAGAGCTCGTCGGCGCTGTCCTCGAGCAGGGCGGCGAAGGCCGCGTCGCCCGCCTGTTCGCCACGGGCGTCGTAGGGGCCTGGGCCCTGCCCGACGGGGCACATCATCGTAGGTCGGCGAGGAAGGCGAGGATCGCCTCGTTGGTCGCCTCCGGCGCCGACATGTGCGGGCAGTGGCCGGTGGCGTCCAAGGTGACCAGACGGGAGCCGGGGATCGCCCGGTGGACGTAGGCGCCGACCTCGGGCGGGGCGATGACGTCCTGGACGCAGTCGAGGACCAGGGTGGGCACGGCGACCGTCTTGAGGTCGTCGCGGGAGTCCGACAGGAAGGTCGTACGGGCGAAGACGCGGGCCATGTCGGGGTCGGTGGCGCAGAAGCTGTTGGTGAGCTCCTCGCCCAGCTCGGGGCGGTCCGGGTTGCCCATGATCACCGGCGCCATGGCGGAGGACCAGCCGAGGTAGTTCGACTCCAGCGATCCGAGCAGCTCGTCGATGTCCTCGGCGGTGAAGCCGCCGCGGTAGTCGGTGTCGTCGATGTACCGCGGGGAGGGGGCGACCATGACGAGCGCGCCGATCCGCTCCGGCGCCGCGGCGGCGGCCAGGACCCCGATCATGGCGCTGACCGAGTGCCCGATGAACGTCGCTCCGCGCAGGTCCAGCGCCTCGCACACGTCCACGACGTCCTGGGCGTAGCCGTCCAGGGTGGCGTAGCGCTCCGCCGAGAAGGCGGACAGGTCGGACCGTCCGGCGCCGACGTAGTCGAAGAGCACGACGCGATGGTCGGCCGCGAGGGCGGGCACGTTCGCCCGCCACATGTTCTGATCGCACCCGAACCCGTGCGCCAGCACCACCACCGGGCCCTGGGGGTTGCCCGTGACCGTGACGTTGTTCCTGCGCAAGATGTCCATGGCAGCCATCCTGCCAGTCTCCCGGCGACGGGAGCGCACTGGTGTGTCCCGTGTGCTTCCGCCCGGGGCCGGGTGGCACCGCCCTCGCACTGCCCGTGCCCGCCCCTCGACGCCCCTCGACGCCCTTGGAGACACGACGCATGCGCCGGATCGCGCTCCGTACGCTCCGTTCCGCCTTCGTCATCATGTGCGGCCTGGCGGCGGTGGCGCCCGCCTTACCCGCCGTCGAACGGCCCGGCCCGCCGGCGGCCTCCTCCCGGGCGGGCGGGCCGGTCGGCATCCGTGCGATGACGTACAACATCCACGCCGGGGCAGGGGACGACGGGAGGCTCGACCTGGAGCGCACCGCCGTCACGATCGAGGCCGCCGGTCCCGACGTGGTCTCCCTGCAGGAGGTCGACGTCCACTGGGGTGAGCGGAGCGCCTGGCAGGACCAGGCGGCGCTGCTGGCCGAGCGCCTGGACATGCGGGTGTTCTTCGGGCGCATCTACGACCTTCCCGGGGTCACACCGCAGGCCCCCCGACGGCGGTTCGGCATCGCGCTCCTGAGCCGGCTCCCCGTCCTCGCCGCCGAGAACCACGAGCTGACCCGGCTCTCCACCCAGCAGCGGAACCCCGTGCACGCGCCGGCACCGGGCTTCCCGGAGATCACGGTCGGTCTCCGGGGCACGCGCCTGCACGTCTACGGCACTCACCTCGACTACCGCGCCGACCCGTCCGTCCGCACCCTGCAGATCGCCGACACCCTGCGGATCCTCGGAGAGGACGGCGCCGAGCCCCAGCTGCTGCTCGGCGACTTCAACGCCGAGCCCACAGCGCCCGAACTGGCCCCGCTGTGGGGCCGCATGACCGACGCCTGCGCGGTCGCCGGCCCCTGCGGACCGACCTACCCGGCGCGGGATCCGAGGAAGTACCTCGACTACGTGACCGTCTCCGCCGGGATCGGGGTCCGGCGCGCCGAGGTCCTCGACACGTCCGCGTCGGACCACCGCCCGGTCGTCGCCGACCTGACGGTCCCGCGGACGGCGCCGGGCGCCCGGCTCTGACCGCCTCGGGACCGGGCGCGCTCGGCCCGGCCCGGTCACCCGGGCGACGGCGAGGGCACCGTCTCGGCCGGGCCGGCCCCGGCGGCGTGCCGGTTCGGGGCGGGAAACCGGACGACGACCGGCCCGGCGAGGATCCCGGGGCCGGAGGCCGGGGCCTGTATAGGGTCGTTTCCGTACGCGCGGAGACAAGGAGCGTTGCCGTGACTGGTCAGCCCATCCCGGTCGTCATCGACTGCGACACGGGCGTCGACGACGCCCTGGCCCTGCTGTTCGCCGTACGCCACCCCGGGCTCGATGTGCGGGCGGTGACCTGCGTGGCCGGGAACACCGACCTGGACGGCGTCGTCCGCAACACGCTGACCGTGCTGGAGCAGGCCGGGGCAGGGGACATCCCGGTCGCGCGGGGCGCCGAGCGTCCGCTGGTCGAGCCGGTGCGGACGGCCCGGCACGTGCACGGGCAGGACGGGATGGGCGACCTCCGGCTGCCCGCGCCGACCCGCAGGCCGGTCGACGTGGACGCGGTCACCCTGCTGCGGCGGGAGATCCTGGCCTCACCGCGTCCGGTGACGCTCATCCCCACGGCGCCGCTGACCAACATCGCGCTGCTCCTGCGCACCCACCCGGAGGTGGTGCGGAACATCGAGCGGATCGTGTTCATGGGCGGCGCGGTGGCGACCGGGAACGCCACCCCGGTCGCGGAGTTCAACGTGTGGCACGACCCGGAGGCGGCCGCGATCCTGCTCACGGCCGGGGTGCCGATCACCATGTACGGGCTGGACGTGTTCCAGCAGGTGCTCGTCCCCGCCGCCGACGTCCGACGGCTGCGGGCGAGCGCCGAGCCGCGCCTGCGTCTTGCCGGTGAACTCCTCGCCCACCGCGACCCGGCGACCTCCGGCGACCCCACCCCCACCGGCGGACTCGGTGACGCGGGCGCCGTCTGCGCGGTCGTCGACCCGGCGGGGATCACAACGGAGCCCCTCCCGGTCGAGGTCGCCCTGGCCCCGGGCCCGACCCGGGGCCAGACGATCGTCGACCGCCGTCCCCGCCCGGGCGAGTCCGAGATCCACGAGGGGTTCCGCGAACAGACGCTGGTGGACGTGGCGTTGGGCGTGGACGTGGAGCGGTACGTGAGTTTGTGGCTGACGACGGTGGAGAAGCCCTGAGGCGCGCTAGGCCGCGGAGTGATGCCGGCCGGTGCCCGCCCCTGCCCCGAATCGCCCGCCTGGACCTGGGGGGCTCGGGGTGGTGACAGGGGCGCGGTTGGGGTTCTAGCCTTCGGCGCTCGGCGAAGGTGGAGCACGGGGCCGGCGAGGATGCCGTAGCGGGTGCCACCCCCTACGCGATGTCCGGCAGCGGTCTGCTCACCGGCCGAGGGGTGAGGTCCGTCCGCCGCGGCGGAGGGGCCCAGATGAAGGCTTGCGCGATCTCGTCTTGCAGAGGTTCCTCCTGCCAGGTGTCAGTGATGTCGGTCCAGGACCGGATGGTGGCCCTGCGTGCTCCCTGTGGAGAGTCCCGGTCATAGAAGAGGTCGAACCGGTAGACACGTCCATCGTCGGCGATGACCCTTCCGAACTCGTGGTCGCCTCCGTCTGGGAAGAGATCGACGAGCACGGTGCTCGCCGGGTCGAGCCCCTGTTCCCTGAGCAGGTGTCGAAGACGAACCCAGAGGTCAAACGAACTCGTCCGCAGCAGGTGTGTGCAGTGATCGTGAACAGCGAGGGACATGAGGCAATCCTCCGACACGCACGTCCCAAACCGCCAGGTCGGGTGAATCCATCAGGGCCTGGTCGGTGTTCGGTCCAGACCCCGATGGACGCGGGCCGGGGACAGGGGGCCGGCACGGGCGGAGCCGGAACCGTGGGGAAGCAGAGGGGGCCGGCTCCAGTAGATGATCGACCGAGGGTGGAGTTACCGGAGCGGTCCTCGCTCGTCCATGTACACAGTGGGCTCCGACAGGAACACATCGGCGTCCACGGGGCCGTAGGCGATGTTGAAGGTGTCCATCCAGTACGACCAGTCCCGTACCCCTGCCGCGCTGCTGAAACGGTAGTTGAGCTGCCAGCGGACCCACTGTCCGGGTGCCAGGCGAACAGCCGGAGGCCGTCGCGGCCGCGGGGGTATGGCGAACAAGGGCTGCACTCGGGGAAGCACCCGCAGTCGGCCGTCGGCTTCACGCAGCTGGACATCGACCTTGCGCAGGTCTTCCTGCACGCCACAGGGCGCGAAGCCGTCTCCCTCACGCATGCGGACCACGTGCGCGACCCGGGGCGGCAAAGCCGGGACCGGGAAGCCGACCGGAGCCGCGTTCCTGCGGGCGGCAGCCTCTCCGCCCCGGGACTGCTTCGTCCAGGACGTACGTATCCACTGAACGGTGATTTCCACGGCCACCCCTGCTATCCCGACGAAAGCCCCCATTCTAGGTACAGCTCGACCTTGGGGCGTTCCTCCAGCGGCCGACCGCTCGCGGCACTGGCCGTGCCCGCTTCTTCGAACGAGGCCACCGAGCCGGAAGCCACCCAGCGCTCACACCCACACCCAACCAGATACGTGAACGTCCGGCGCGAGACATTGACGACACTGGTCCAGACCTCTAAGTTTCCGGGTCAGCCACACACTCAGTGTTCATACATGTGAAGAAGGAGCTTCTGTGCTTCTCTCTCAGCACCCCCCACACCCCCTCCGCCGCCGAGCCTCCCTCATAGCCGTGCCCGCGCTGCTCCTAACCCTGCTCGTCACCCTCGGCGGCGCCCCCTCCGGTCGCGCCGAGGCCGCGCCCGTGACGTTCGTCCATCCCGGAGTGCTCGTCTCCCGGGGGCAGTTGGACTTCACGCGGGAACAGGTCCAGGCCGGTGCCCAGCCGTGGAAGGGCGCGTTCGACCGGATGATGGGCAGCGCGTACGCCTCGCTGACGCGGGTGCCGAAGCCGAGGGCCGTCGTCGAGTGCGGCTCGTACTCCAACCCCAACCACGGCTGCACCGACGAGCGTCAGGACGCCCTCGCCGCGTACACGCTCTCCCTCGCCTGGTATGTCACCCGGGACGAGCGGTACGCCCGGAAGGCGGTCGAGATCATGGATGCCTGGTCCGGCACCATCCGGGATCACACCAACTCCAACGCCCCGCTGCAGACCGGCTGGGCCGGGTCCACCTGGCCGCGGGCCGCCGAGATCATCCGTTACACCTCCACGGCCTGGGCTCCCGACCGGGTCGAGCGATTCAAGACCATGCTGCGCACCGTGTACCTGCCGGAGGTGGCGGGCGGCTCCCACTCCAACGGCAACTGGGAGCTCAGCATGACCGAGGCCGCGATCGGCATCGCCGTCTTCCTGGAGGACCGCACCGCCTACGACAAGGCCGTGTCGAAGTTCCGCGGCCGGGTGCCGGCCTACCTCTACCTCCGGAGCGACGGCGCTCTGCCGAGGACCGCGCCGGGCAGCGGCCTGGACACCCGGGACGAGATCGTCCGCTACTGGCAGGGGCAGACCACCTTCGTCGACGGGTTGAGCCAGGAGACCTGTCGAGATCTCACCCACACCGGTTACGGCCTCTCCGCCATCTCCCACATCGCCGAGACCAGCCGCATCCAGGGCCAGGACCTCTACCCCGAGATCGCCGACCGGCTGCGGCACGCACTGGGCCTGCACGCGACGTACGAGCTCGGCGAGCCCGTCCCCGGGTCGCTCTGCGGCGGCACCCTCAAGGACCATCTCGGTCCCGTCACCGAAGTCGGGTACAACGCACTGAGCGGCCGGATGGGGTACGCCATGACCAACACCGGGACGCTGACCGAGCGCAAGCGTCCGGCCGGCACCGACAACCTCTTCGTGGCGTGGGAGACCCTCACCCACGCGGGGAACCCGCGCTGAGGAGTCCGCCCTGAGCAGTCCGCCCTGAGGGCCCCGGAGCCGACGCGTCCGGCTCCGGGGCACCCGGCCCTCCCGGGGTCCCCGTCAGTCGCCCGGGAAGTGACAGGCCACCTCGCGGGAGGCGGCGATCCGCAGGACCGGCCGCTCCGTCCGGCAGATCTCCGCCGCCTTCGGGCAGCGCGGATGGAAGGCGCAGCCCGGCGGCGGGGCGGCCGGGCTCGGCGGGTCCCCGAGCAGCACGATCCGCTCCCGCCGCCGCTCGGCGGCCGGGTCGGGCAGCGGTACGGCCGACAACAGCGCCCGGGTGTAGGGGTGCTGCGGGTCCGCGTACAGGGCGCGCTTCTCCCCGATCTCGACGATCCGGCCGAGGTACATCACGGCGACCCGGTCGCTCACCCGCTTGACGACGGACAGGTCGTGCGCGATGAAGACGTACGCGAGCCCCAGTTCGGCGCGCAGCCGCTCCATCAGGTTGACGATCTGGGCCTGGACGGAGACGTCGAGGGCGGAGACCGGTTCGTCCGCCACGATCAGCCGGGGGCCGGTCGCGAGCGAGCGGGCGATGCCGATGCGCTGGGCCTGACCGCCGGAGAACTCGTGCGGATAGCGGTCGATGTGCTCGGGGAGCAGCCCGACCAGCTCCATCAGCTCGGCCGCCCTGCGGCGGGCGTCCCGCGCGGGCCTGCCCTGCACCAGCAGCGGGTCGGAGATGATCCGGGCCACCGTCTGGCGGGGGTTGAGGGAGGAGTGCGGGTCCTGGAACACCATCTGGAGGCGGCCGCGCAGCGGGCGCAGTGCCCGCGCGGAGAGCCGGCCTATGTCCTGCCCTTCGAACGTGACGTCGCCCGCGGTGGGTCGGAGCAGCCGGACCAGCATCCGGCCCGTGGTGGACTTGCCGCAGCCCGACTCCCCGACCAGGCCGAGGGTCTCCCCCGCCGCGAGGTCGAAGGAGACCCCGTCGACCGCGCGCACGGGCGCCCCCCGGCGCCCGGTCGCCGACCGCCGGCCGGGAAACGTCATGGTGAGGTCGCGTACGGACAGCAGCGTGTCGCCGCCACCGGCCGCGCCTCGGTCGGTGGCCGGATCCGTGCCGGTGGCGGGACCGGGGCCCCGGATGGGCCGGTTCACCGGGGTCAGGGGGGTCATCGGACCACCTCCGGGTGTGTGCGGTCGCCGGCGAAGTGGCAGGCCACGTGCCGGCCGGGCTGTTCCCCGTACGGCTCCCACGACGGTCGCAGGTCCCCGCAGGGCGCGGCGGCCTTCGGGCAGCGGGGGGCGAAGGCGCAGCCCGTGGCGGGGGCGAGGAGGGAGGGCGGGGCGCCGGGGATGGCCCGCAGGGGCTCGTCGTCGGCGTCGTCGAGCCGGGGCAGCGAGTCGAGCAGGCCCCGGGTGTAGGGGTGTGCGGGGGTGGCGAACAGGGCGTCGGCGGCGGCCTGTTCGGCGGCTCGTCCGCCGTACATCACCAGCACCTCGTGGGCGACGCGGGCGACCACTCCGAGGTCGTGGGTGATCATGACGACGCCGAGGCCGCGCTCCTGCTGGAGGCGGGCGATGAGCTCCAGGATCTGCGCCTGCACGGTCACGTCCAGGGCGGTGGTGGGTTCGTCGGCGATCAGCAGCTCGGGTTCGCAGGCCAGCGCCATGGCGATCATCGCGCGCTGGCGCATGCCGCCGGAGAACTGGTGCGGGTACTCCCCCGCCCTGCGGGACGGTTCCGGGATGCCGACCTCGCCCAGCATCTCGACGGCCCGCCGGCGCGCGGCGCCCCGGCCGGTACGGAAATGGACCCGGTGGTGTTCGGCGATCTGTTCGCCGACGGTGTAGTAGGGGTGGAGGCTGGAGAGGGGGTCCTGGAAGATCATGGCCATCCTCCGGCCGCGCAGCCGGGAGAGTTCCCTCTCCGGCAGGCCGGTGAGTTCGCGTCCGGCGAGGGTGATGGAGCCGGTGACCTCGGCGCCCCCGTGCAGCCCCATGACGGCGAGGGAGGTGACCGACTTCCCGGAGCCCGACTCCCCGACGATGCCGAGGGTGCGCCCGGCCTCGACGGTGAAGCCGAGCGAGTCGACGGCCCGTACGGTGCCGCGCGGGGTGGTGAAGGTGACGCCCAGGTCTCGTACGCGGAGCAGAGCGGGCTCGTGGTGTGGTGCGGCCATCAGTACCTCACCCTCGGGTCGACGACGGCGTACAGGAGGTCGACCGCGAGGTTCGCGACGACGATGAAGAAGGCGGCGAGGAGGGTGACGCCGAGGACGACCGGCTGGTCGGAGCTGACCAGCGCGCCGTAGAACAGCCTCCCGATGCCGGGGAGTCCGAAGATGGACTCGGTGATGACGGCGCCGGCGAGCAGCCCGCCGAGGTCCATGCCGAAGAGGGTCAGGATCGGTGTCATGCCGGAGCGCAGGCCGTGCTTGACGACGACGGTCCGTTCGGGCAGGCCTTTGGCGCGGGCGGTGCGGATGTACGGCTCCGCCATCGCCTCGATCATGGAGCCGCGGCTCTGGCGGGCGTACATGGCGGCGTACAGCAGGGCGAGCGCGGTCCAGGGCAGCAGCAGGTTGCCGGCCCAGGCGAGCGGGTCGGCGCTGAACGCCTGGTAGGTGGGGTAGGGCAGCAGGCCCGCCACGCGGATCAGTCCGTAGATGAGCAGGACCGAGGTGAAGTAGACCGGCAGGGAGGCCGCGGCGACGGCGCCGACCATGAGCACCTTGTCGGTGACGGTGTCCTTGCGCAGGGCCGCGGTGACCCCGGCGCCGAGGCCGAGGGCGAGCCACAGAACGGCGGCGCCGACGGCGAGCGAGGCGGAGACCGGCAGGCGGTCCATCAGCAGGTCCCATACGGGCAGGGAGTTCTCGTAGGAGTAGCCCAGGCAGGGGAAGTCGCAGGGGACGGCGTAGGGCCCGCTGCCCAGGGTGCGGCCGGTGAAGATGCCGGTCAGGAAGTCGAGGAACTGGCGCCACACCGGCTGGTCCAGGCCCAGATACGTCCGTACGTCGGCCAGGCGCTCGGCGCTGCACGTCTTGCCGCAGGCGGCCGCGGCCGGGTCGGAGGGCAGGACGTAGAAGATCACGAAGGTGACGGCGGCGATGGCGAGGAGGACGCCCGTGAGGGCGAGCAGCCGGCGCAGGAGGTAGAGGATCACGTGCGGCCGCCCCTCGGGTCGAGGATGTCGCGGAGGGCGTCTCCGAGGAGGGTGAAGGCGAGCACGGCGAGGAAGAGGAAGGTGCTCGGGATGAGGAAGTACAGGGGGTCGGTCTCGTAGAAGGCGACCGACTCGGCGATCATCTGGCCCCAGGAGGGTGTCGGTGGGCGGACGCCCACGCCGAGGTAGCTGAGGGCGGCCTCGGTGCTGATCATGCCGGGGATCAGCAGGGTGGTGTACGCGATGACCGGGCCGGAGACGCCTGGCAGGATGTCGCGGGTCAGGATCCGCCAGGGGCCGGCGCCGCTGACGCGCGCGGCGTCGACGTACTCCCGGTGTCGCAGGGAGAGGGTCTGGCCGCGGACCACCCGGGCGATGCCGGGCCAGCCGAAGAGGCCGATGACGGTGGTCATGAGGACGATGCGGTTGACGTCCTTGGCGACCGAGAGCATCGCGATCATGAAGATGAGGGAGGGGAAGGACATGGTGAGGTCCATCAGCCGGGAGAGGACCGCGTCGGTGCGGCCGCCGAAGTAGCCGGCGGCGATCCCGGCGGCGGTGCCGGCGAGCACGACGATCGCGGTGGCGGCGAAGGCGATGAGGAGGGAGACCTGTGCGCCGTGCACGACACGGGCGAACAGGTCGCGGCCGGTGACGGGTTCGACGCCGAGCCAGTGGTCGGTGCTGATCCCGCCGAGGGGGCCGAGCGGGAGGCCGCCGAGGTAGGGGTCGACGGCGGTCTTGTCGTACTCCTCGGGGGACCAGCCGCCGAGCGCGGAGAGCCAGGGCGCGGTGAGGGCCATGAAGACGAAGAGGAGGACGACGCAGAGGCTGACGCTGACGGCGGGTCTGCGGCGCAGTGCGCGCCGCGCGAGCTGCCAGGGGCTGCTGCCCGGGGGGAGGCTCGTCGTCCCGGGCTCCGCCGCGGGTGCGGCGGGCGGGGGCGGGGGCTGGGTGGCGGTCATGGGTGGTCTGCCTGTCCCTGCTCAGCCCTGGCTCTTCGCGGGGTCCTTGAGACCGACGGTGGCGTAGTCGATGGTGCCGGTCCAGACGGGGTGGCCGAACGCGCCCGCGATGTTGGGGCCGACGAGCAGCGGCTTGCGCTCCAGAAGGACGGGGATGGACGGGGACTTCCGCATGAGGGCGGCGTCGAGGTCGATCCAGGCCTGACGGGCCTGACGGGCGTCGGTCATGGCGTTGATCTCGTCGATCCGCTTGCTGGTGGCCGCGTCGCGGAACTGGCTGTAGTTGCCCTGGTTGCCCTTGTCCTTGATGGTGCGTCCGTCGAAGACGAAGGGGATCCAGGTGGCGCCGGAGGGGTAGTCGGGGCACCAGCCGGCGAGGGTCATGTCGGGGGTGGTGGAGAGGTCGCCGATGACGTCGTAGTAGGCGCCGGGGTCGATGGTGTCGATGACGACCTGGACGCCGGCGCGGGCGAGGCCCTGCTGGACGGCTTCGGCCTTGCCCTTGTCGCCGGTGGAGACGGCGAGTGAGACCTTGAGGGTCGGCTTGCCCGCGGCCTTGAGGAGTTCCCGGGCCTTGGCGGGGTCGCCGGCGGGGGCGATCTTCAGGGTGTCGGCCTGCTTGCCGCCGGTGAGGGCGGGGGGCAGGTAGGCGGTGGCGACCTCGTTGAGGGCCGGGCCGCCGCCGGCGGTGATGACGGCTTCCTTGTCGAGGGCGTACTGCATGGCCTCGCGGACCCGGGGGTCGTCGAAGGGGGCGCGGGAGTTGTTCAGGTGGAGCATCTCGGTGCAGCCCTGGGACTCGGCGAGGAGGCGTGCCTTGACTCCCGGCCGGGGCAGCACCTTGGGGGCGCTCTCGGGTCGCATGTCGCTGTACTGGACGGCGGAGGCGTCGGCTCCCTCGCCGGCGATGATCCGGTCGTCGATTTGGCTGCCCTTGAGGCCCATGACGACTACGAACCTGTCGGGGTACGCCTTTCTGACGGGGTCGGTGGTGGCGTCCCAGTGCGTGTTGCGGACGAGGACGAGCTTCTTGTCGCGGTCGTACGACTCGATCTTGTACGGGCCCGAGGAGAAGGGCCGGGCGTCGTACTGCGTGCCCTTCTCCCGGGCGGGCGGGACGGGCGCGAAGGTGGGGAGGGTGGCGGTGGCCGAGAACTCGGCGACGGGGCGCTTGAGTTCGAAGATCAGGGTGCGGTCGTCGGGCGTCTTCACGGAGTCGAGGTGCTTGCCCTGGAGGGGGCCTTTGTAGCCGTCGGTCCGGGCGAGGTACTGGGCGGCGTAGTCGGGTCCGCCGGTGAGGTCGGGGGCGAAGGAGCGCTCGACGTTGTACTTGATGTCCTGGGCCCTCACGGGCGATCCGTCCTCGTACTTCACGCCCTCCTTGAGGGTGAAGGTCCAGGTGCGGCCGCCGTTGGAGGGGGTGCCGAGGTCGGTGGCGAGGTCGGGGACCAGTTCGGAGCCGGCCTTGCCGGGCGCGGCCTTGAAGGTGACGAGGGTGCGGTAGAGGAGCCGGGTGCCGAAGTCCATGGTCGGCATGACCCAGTTGCGGGCGGGGTCGAGGTGGGCGAAGTCCTGGTTCGAGAGGACCGTGAGGGTGCCGCCCCTGGCCGGTGTGCCGCCGAGGACCTTCCCGTCGTTGCCGGCGGCGGGGTTGGCGCCGCGTCCGCCGGAGCCCTGCTGGGGGTCGGAGCAGCCCGCGGCGCCGAGTGCGAGAGCGACCACCAGTGCGGTGGCGAGGGCGAGGGGGGTGCGCTTGGTCATGGGTCACTCCAGGGAAGGGCCGTGCTCTGGGATGTGACCGGTAACATAGTAATGTGAAATTGTACTGACAACCCTTCGGTGCGACCGTTATCCAGCCGTGTCGAAGTACGGCGCGCAAGCGGGGAGTTGACACGTGCGGCGCTTCCTTCGGCCGCCTATCCTTGCGGCCATGACTGCCCAACTCCCGGATCCCTCTTCGCGCCCTGCCCCGTCAGGTGAGTTGCGCGCCTCGCACGACGAACGGGACGCGGCGGTGGAGCGGTTGCGCGATGCGGCGGCCGAGGGGCGCATCGACCTCGGCGAGCTGGACGCGCGCGTGGAGCGGGCGCTGACGTCCAGGACGCACGCCGAACTGGACGCCCTGACAGCCGACTTGCCGAGCTCCGAGTCCTCGGCGAGCCCACTGCCGCTCGTGCTCAAGGGCGGCGTGTTCGGCGCGTCCCGGGGCCCCGGGCGGTGGGACGTTCCCGGGCACGTGACCGCTCACGGAGGGGTGGGGGGTGTGACGCTGGACTTCACCCGCGTGGAGTGCCGTCTCACCGAGGTCACGGTGGAGGCGTACGGGGAGACGTCCGGCGTCACGATCGTCATCCCCGACTCCTGGGCCGCCGACACCGGCGGCATGGACCCCGGCGTCGGCGGCCTCACGGACACCACCACGCCCGACCGGCTCCCCGGGACTCCGCTGATCCGGCTCACCGGGACCGGCGGCGCGGGAGGAGTGGTCATCCGCCACCCCAACCACCGGGAACGGCGCAAGCTGCACGGCAACCCGGCGCGGGGCAGGGAGTGACGAACGGGGCTCAGAGCCCCGCGCCGAGGCCGCCCTGGGGGCGGCCCACCGGTTCGTCGCGGCCCTGGGCCCACAGGGAACGGACGTGGCCGAGGTGGCGGAGCATGCAGGCCTCCGCGGCCTCCGCGTCGCCGCTGAGCATCAGGTCGAGGAGTTCGAGGTGCTCCTCCGCCGAGGAGACGAGCTTGCCGGCCTCGTCCAGGCCGGTCAGGCCGTAGAGGCGGGAGCGCTTGCGCAGGTCGCCGACGGTCTCGACCAGACGGTCGTTGCCCGCGAGGGCCAGCAGGGAGAGGTGGAAGCGGCGGTCCGCCTCCAGATAGCCGATGAGGTCGTGCTCGCGGGCGCTGGTGACGATCTCCTCCGCGATGGGGCGCAGCGCCTCCAGTCGCGCGGCGTCGGCGATCTTCGTGACCCGGCCGATGGTGGGCACCTCGATCATCGTGCGCAGTTCGGTGTACTGGTCCAGATCGCGTTCGCTGACCTCGGTGATCCGGAAGCCCTTGTTGCGGACGGGCTCGACCAGGCCCTCGCGGGCGAGGTCGAGCATCGCCTCGCGCACCGGCGTGGCCGAGACGCCGAGTTCGCCGGCGAGACCGGGAGCGGAGTAGACGCGGCCGGGGCGCAGTTCACCCGCTATGAGCGCGGCGCGGAGGGCGTGGCCGACCTGGTCGCGCAGCCGTTCCTGGGCCTTGATGAGACTGTGCTGCTTCAGGTCACCCATTGTTTTTTCCTCCGAGCCTCGCAGAGGAACAGCGTACAATGTCACGTTACGCATCCGGCACCGGTGTTGAGCCTCCTCTCCACGACGCGAGACCGGGGCCGAGGGCGTCTCCCGGGTCGCGGACGAAGAGGTGCTCGCCGGTGCGGTGGGCCGCGCCGGTGACCTCCGTGACGAGGCCCCCGGAGGCGGCCACGGCCCGCCCGGTGAAGACCGTGCCGCTCACCGACTCGTGCACCAGGTCGTCTCCTGGGGCGAGCCGTCCCTCCTCCGTCAGCAGGGCCAGCCGGGCCGAGGTCCCGGTGGCGCAGGGCGAGCGGGTGACCTGTCCGCCGGAGAGCAGGGTGACACTGCGCTGACGCGGGCCGAAGGGGGTGTCGGGCAGCTCCTCGTAGAGGATGACGCCGTACAGGCCCGAGAGCAGCGGCCCGTCGGGGTGCCAGGTTCCCGGATGGGTCGCCAGCGCGGCCCGTATCTCCCGACCGGCGCGGACCAGCGCGGGCAGCGCGTCCGGGGAGACCCCGAGGCCCAGGTCCCGTGCGCGTACGGCGGCGTAGCAGGCTCCGGCGTGGGCGAGGTCCGCCTCCGCGAGGCCGAGGGTGGTGGCCACCGGCACCTTGCGGGCGGTCACCCGCGCCGGTGCGGTGCGGAGGGTGACCCCGGTGGTGCGGCCGCGGGTGCGGTGCACGGTGGTGGCCACCCGCCCCGCGGGCGTGTCGATCCGTACCCGCGCGTCTCCGTCGTCCGGGGTGGCGACCCGGCCCGTGTCCACGGCCCACGCGCCGAGCGCCATCGCGCCGTGGCCGCAGGCGGTGGCGTAGCCGTCCTTGTGCCAGAACAGCGCGCCGAGGTGGGCCCCATCGTCGTCCGGTGGGACGACGAAGCCGCCGAACATCCCGGGGTGGCCGCGGGGTTCGCGCACGAGCAGTCGCCGCACGTCATCCAGCGGGCCCGGGCGGGGCAACGGACCGGAGCCGCCGGGTCCGACGGCGGTGGCGCAGCGTTCGGCGACGGTGTCGCCCGGCACGGGAGGCAGACCGCCGCGGGCGCCGTCGACGATCCGGAAGGGGTCGCCCGCGGTGTGGTAGTCGACCGTGCGGACGCCGGTCGCCGCGGAGGGCACCCGGCTCGCGCGGAGGGGAGGCGTCGCGGGTCTCACAGGAGGAAGCCTCCGGGGAAGGGGTCGGTCGGATCGAGGAAGTACTGGGCGGTGCCGGTGAGCCAGGCCCGCCCGGTGACCGTCGGCACGACGGCGGGGAGGCCGCCGACGGTGGTCCGCTCGACCAGCCGGCCGGTGAACCGCGTGCCGATGAAGGACTCGTTGACGAAGTCGGTGTCGAGGTCCAGCAGGCCGCGGGCGTGCAGCTGCGCCATGCGGGCGCTGGTGCCCGTGCCGCAGGGCGAGCGGTCGAACCAGCCCGGGTGGATCGCCATGGCGTGCCGTGAGTGGCGGGCGTCGGAGCCGGGGGCGGCGAGGTAGACGTGTTTGACGCCGGCGATCGACGGGTTCTCGGGGTGGACGGGCCGGTCGACCGAGGCGTTGACGGCGTCCATGACGGCGAGGCCCGCGGCGAGCAGGTCGTCCTTGCGGGCGCGGTCGAAGGGCAGCCCGAGCGCGTCGAGTTCGACGAAGGCGTAGAAGTTGCCGCCGTAGGCGAGGTCGTAGGTGACCGTGCCGTATCCGGGGACGTCCGCCTTCAGGTCGAGTCCGGCGCAGAAAGCGGGGACGTTGGTGAGGGTGACGGCGGTGGCCGCCCCGTCCTCCACACGGACGTCGACGCTCACGAGTCCGGCGGGGGTGTCGAGCCGGACGGTGGTGACCGGCTCGACGACGGGAACCATGCCGGTCTCCACGAGGACGGTGGCCACCCCGATGGTGCCGTGTCCGCACATGGGGAGGAGCCCGGAGACCTCGATGTAGAGCACGCCGAAGTCGGCGTCGGGCCGGGTGGGCGGCTGGAGGACGGCGCCGCTCATGGCGGAGTGGCCGCGCGGCTCGTACATGAGCAGGGTCCGGACGGCGTCCATGTGCGCGAGGAAGTGGAGCCGTTTGTCGGCCATGGTGGCGCCGGGGATCACCCCGACTCCCCCGGTGATCACCCGGGTCGGCATGCCCTCGGTGTGCGAGTCGACGGCGTGGTAGATGTGACGCGTGCGCATGGGTGGCCCCTCCGGGTCGGTTAGTGGTGCCCCTCGGCGAGGGCCTTCTCGGTCGCGGCGCGGACGGCGGCCTCGGTCTCCCCGGTGAGGGGGAAGCGGGGCGGGCGGGTGGCGCCCCCGGTGCGGCCGGCGAGGTCCATGGACACCTTGATGGCCTGGACGAACTCGGTCTTGGAGTCCCAGCGGAGCAGGGAGTGCAGGGACTTGTAGAGCGGGAGCGCGGTGGCGAGGTCTCCGGCGACGGCCGCGTGGTAGAGGGTGGCGCAGGAGCGCGGCAGCGCGTTGGGGTAGCCGGCGATCCAGCCGACCGCGCCGGCGAGGGCGAGTTCCAGCAGGACGTCGTCGGCGCCGATGAGGAGGTCGAGGCCCGGGGCGAGTTCGGCGATCTCGTAGGCGCGGCGGACGTCTCCGCTGAACTCCTTGACGGCGACGACGGATCCTTCGGCGTGGAGCCGGGCGAGCAGCGGCGGGGTGAGGTCGACCTTGGTGTCGAGGGGGTTGTTGTAGGCGACGACGGGCAGCCCGGCGCGGGCGACCTCGGCGTAATGGGCGCGTACGGCGGGCTCGTCGGCGCGGTAGGCGTTGGGCGGCAGCAGGAGGACGGACCCGGCTCCGGCCTCGGCGGCCTGGTCGGCCCAGCGGCGGGCCTCGGCGCTGCCGTAGGCGGCGACGCCGGGCATGACGCGGTCGCCGTCTCCGCCGGCCGCGTCGACGGCCGTGCGGACGACGCGGGCTCGTTCCTCGTCGGTAAGGGTCTGGTACTCGCCGAGGGAGCCGTTGGGGACCACGCCGTCGCAGCCGTTGGCGATCAGCCAGGCCACGTGTTCGGCGTAGGCGTCGTAGTCGATGGACAGGTCCGCACGCATCGGGAGGGCGGTGGCGACCATGATTCCGTGCCAGGGGCGGCTGCGGGGTGCGGGGCCGCCGGGGGCCGCGAGCGGGCCGGGTCCGGTCGTGGTGCCGGGGGCGGGGTCGGGGGTCGAGGGGTGCGCGGGGGTGTGCGCCTGGGTCATCAAGAACTCCCTTGAGTGGTGTGTGACATTTTACTAGGAGGCAGGTGGCGGCCCGCAAGGGCCTGAGACGGCGAATCAGCCCTCGACGGAGGGCAGTTCGGCGAGGTGGCGCAGCGGGACCGGGCAGGAGAGGGGACGCCGGTCGGCGACGGGCGCGTCGCCGACGAGGTCCGCGACGGCGGGCCCGCACATGCGTCCCTGGCACCAGCCCATACCGGCGCGGGTGAGGAGTTTGACGGTACGGGCGTCCCGCGCGCCGAGTGCGGTGACCGCCTCGCGGATCCGGCAGGCCGGCACCTCCTCGCAGCGGCACACCTCGGTGTCGTCGCGCAGCCACTCCCGCCAGCCGGAGCCGGGGCGGTGGGCGGCGGCCATGGCGTCCGCGAAGGCGCGCAGCCGCCGACGGAGGCGCAGCAGGGCGGCGGGGGCGGACGTACCGGCAATCGCGTGCGCCGCGATCTCGCCCTCGACGAGGGCCAGTCGGGCTCCCCCGACGCCGCCGGTCTCTCCGGCGGCCCAGATGCCGGGGACGGACGTACGCTGCCGGGCGTCCACCTCCAGGGCGACGGTCCCGTCGGCGCCCGGCCTTGTGGCACAGCCGAGGCCGGTGGCCAGCTCCAGCTGGGGGACGAGCCCGTGGCCGACGGCGAGCGCGTCGCAGGGGATCGTGCGGGCCGTGCCGGGCAGAGGGCGCCAGTCCCGGTCGAGACGGGCGACCGTGACCGCCTCGACGCGGTCGGTGCCGTGGGCCTCGACGACGGCGTGCCGAGTGAGGAGGCGGATGCCGTGGCGGAGCAGGGCGCCGCCGAACACGGCGCCCTCGGCGAGCTTGCCGGGGTTGCGGAGCAGGTCGGGCGCGCGGCCGACGTAACCGGTGTAGGCGGCGGCCTCGACGACGGCGGGCACGCGGGCCCCGGCGGCGGCGAGCGAGCCGGCGACGGCGAGCAGCAGCGGCCCGCTTCCGGCGACGACGACCCGCCGGCCCGGCAGGACGAGGCCGCTCTTGAGCATGGCCTGCGCTCCGCCGGCCCCGACCACTCCGGGAAGCGTCCAGCCGGGGAAGGGCAGTTGCCGCTCGTAGGCCCCGGTGGCCAGCAGCACGGCCCGGGCGCGCACGGCGGCGGCCGTCTCGTCCGCCCCCGCGACGGCCCGCAGCGCCCAGTACCCGTCCGTCGCGGACCCTTCCCGTACCACCGTCCAGACGTGGTGGGCCGGGAGGTAGGTGATGCGGCCCGCCGCCTCGTGCGCGCGGAAGGCGGCCTCCCGGGCGGCGAACGCCGCCCAGTCGTGGTGCAACGCCTCGGGCCGCTCCGCGCCGAGACCCGGCGCGGGCCGGCGGTAGTACTGCCCGCCGACCCGCTCGCCCGCGTCCAGAACGGTCACGCGCAGCCCGAACCGGGCGGCGATGACGGCAGCGGCCATCCCGGCGGGCCCGGCACCGACGACGGCGAGATCGACGAGGGGGAGGCGGGGGGCGTCAGCCCGTGACCCGCCCGTCGGCCCGGCGTCCGCCGAGGCCGCCGGGGGGCGTCCCGGCTCAGACCGCGAGTTCGGCATGGCCGGTTCCCTTCTGGGTCGTGACGGTGTCGCCGGGGCGGGCGGGGACGAGGCAGGCACGTTGGTTCGGGCGGTCGTTGACGGTGACGAGGCAGTCGTGGCACACGCCGATGCCGCAGAAGACACCGCGCGGGGCGGCTCCTTCGCGGGTGGTGCGCCAGGTGAGGACGCCGGCGTTCCAGAGGACGGCGGCGATGGACTGGCCCGCCTGGGCGGTCAGTTCGCGGCCGTCGAACCGGAGGACGTACGTGGCCTCCGGCGCTCCCCCGACCAGGCCGCGCGGCGACCGTGACCGCCGGGACCACCGGGAGCTGCGCCGGGGCGCGGCGGCATCGGGAGCGGGGTCGGTCATCGGCCGGTCTCCTTCGGGGTGCGGGCGAGGGCGGGGCGGGCGGGCGGGGCCGGCGGCGCGCCCCGGCCGGCTCCGGTCATCGGGGCGTCTCCGGGAAGCGGTCGGGGCGGAAGGGCGCCGGGTCGACGGCCGGTCGGGTCTCCGTCAGGGCGGCCGCGACGAGGTGTCCCGTGGCCGGGGCCAGGCCGATGCCCGCCCCTTCGTGGCCGCAGGCGTGCAGCAGTCCCGGGACGCGGGGGTCGGGACCGATCGCCGGGAGGTGGTCCGGCAGGTAGGGGCGGAAGCCGTGGTAGGCGCGCAGGACGCGCACGTCCGCCAGGACCGGGAAGAGTTCGGCCGCCTGGGTGGCGAGGCGGCGCAGAGCCTCCGTCGACAGACCGCGGTCGAAGCCCACCCGCTCGCGGGTCGCCCCGATCAGCACCGGCCCGGAGGGCGTTCCCTCGACCACGGCCGAGGACTGCAGGGCGGCGGAGCCGCTGGCGACGTCCGCGATGTAGTCGGCGGCGTACACCTTGTGCCGCACCACCCGTGGCAGCGGCTCCGTCACCAGGACGAAGCCGCGGCGCGGGAGTACGGGCAGACTCACGCCGGCGAGCTCCGCGACGCGCCCGCCCCAGGTCCCCGCGGCGTTCACCACCCGGGGGGCGTGGAGTTCCGTTCCCGCTCCGGTGCGGACACCGCGTACGGCGCCGTCCTTCAGGAGGATCGCGGTCACCTCCTCGCCCAGGTGCAGCGCGGCTCCGGAGGCGGCGAGCAGGCGGGCGGCGGCCCGGGCGGGCTGGACCTGCGCGTCCTGCGGGTAGTGGAAGGCGCCCGCGAGGCCCGGGGCGAGGTGCGGTTCGAGGTGGTGCAGCGCGTCGGCCGGCACCTCCACCGCTTCGACCCCGGCCCCGCGCTGGCCGTCCGCGAAGACGCGGAGCGCCTTGAGGGCCGCCTCGTCGGGGGTGACGACGAGCCCGCCTTTGGGCTCGTACTCGAACTGCCCCGGCAGCGCGGCGGCGAGGTCCCGCCACAGGCCGGCCGAGAACAGCGCGAGTTCCAGCTCGGGGCCCGCCTCCTTGTCGGAGACGAGGAGGTTCCCCTCGCCGGCGCCGGTGGTGCCGCCCGCGACGGGGCCGCGGTCGACGACGGCCACGGAGAGGCCCGAGCGGGCCGCGTAGTACGCACAGGCGGCGCCGACGACGCCGGCACCGATCACGATCACGTCCACGGCAGTAAGATGTCACATTCTTCAGGGGGCGACTAGAACGCCGGGGGCCGGGGCGTTCCGGACCGGTCGGGGAGGACCGGCCCGGAGCGCCCCTGCGGGGCTCGGCGGCGGAAGGCGGCCCGGAGCCGAGCGCGGGCTTCGGCCGGGCGCCGCTTCGGACGCGGGACTCAGCTGCGCAGCGGTCCCTCGCATGCGTAAGCGGACGTTCCCGCCACGCGGTTGCTCCAGATCTCCACCGGTCCGAAGGAGCAGTTCATGTCGGCCAGGTTGTTGGAGACCGCGCCCGCCCGGTCCAGCAGGAAGTAGTCGACCGTCTCGGACATGTCCTTGAAGTTCTGGTCGTCGCTGCGCCAGTTCTTCAGGTTCGCGGTGATCCGGCCGGTGCAGGTGAAGCGGCGCTTGCCCGGGTCGCCGTTGTCGACGCAGACGGGCGTGTTCTGCGTGGCGCTCGTGAAGGAGGCCTTCACGTCGGCGAGAGCCGCGTCGCGGAGCCGGTCGTTCGGCGTGTAGCCGGTGTTGGGGACGAACAGGTCGTCGACCTTGGCGATCTGGGCGTTCAGGAAGCGGTCGTAGCCGCGCTGCGTGTAGGTGTCGGCACCGAGCCGGTGGCGCCAGGCGTCGTAGGCGGCGACGTCGTTGTTGCGCAGGTGGGTGTACATCTCGCGGAGCGCCGAGGGCTTCTCGGTCCAGAGGTACTCGAAGAAGGTTCCGGCGTAGCTGTAGAAGCGGAAGCCGTCGCCTTCGTAGGTGGCGTTCAGGATCTGCTCGACGGTCATCCGGGGGCCGCCGCCGGCCGTGTCGGCGATGATGCTCTTGACCAGGGACTTGCGCACGGCGATGCCGTTGTCGCGGGTGGCTCCGTCGAAGAACTCGGCGGTGCCCTCGTCCATCGCGGTGGTCCGGTCCCCTTCGTACCACGGGCCCTCGCCGAAGAAGCCGGGCACGGCGAACCGGCCGTTGAGGTAGTGCGTGTACTCGTGGCGGAAGAGCTCTTCGAGGGTGAGCGAGGAGTCCTGCGGGACGCGGCGCTGGTACGTGTAGAAGGTGGCGCCGTTCTCGATGTAGATGCCGCCGTTGTTCGTGTCGTAGCCGGTCAGGATCGGGTGGTAGTTCTCGTAGTCGGCGCGGGAGGCGTACAGCACGATGGTGAGGGTGGTGTTGGGGTCGCCGGCGAGCGGCCGGTCGGTGCCCAGGACGCGGTGGAACTGTGCCTTGACCTGCTTGCTCGCGTAGTAGAGCTGGTCGACGGTGGCCCGGTCCAGGCCGGTGCGGACCTTGATGGCGCCGTTGTCGTAGGTGAACGTGTTCGGGAAGATCCGCTTCTCGATGTCCTCCTTGCACACGCCGTACGGTCCGCAGGCCTCGTAGAAGTTGAGCCAGGTGACGAGCTTGGCCCAGGGCTGGCTGCCGTCGCCGAAGGTGGCCCGGGTGGTCGGCAGCAGGGCGCCGAGGTCGGCGACGATCCGGTCCCGGAGTGCGGCGACCTGGCCGAAGCGGCCGTACTCCCCGAGGGCGTCGCGGACGACCCAGGCGTTGGCGGTGTCCTTGAGGTGGGCGTAGCCGGCGAAGGCCTTGAAGACGGCGCGGTAGTCGGCGTCAGCGGTCACGGCCGCGTGGAAGGCGGTGTCGTTGTTGCCGGGGTAGACGCCGAGGTAGTTGACGGAGAGCGCGGCGAGCGCGGCGCCCGCCCAGGCCGGGTCGTGGTGGGTGGCCGGGTGGGCCGGGTCCATGGTGGCCAGGACCCGCTTGATCAGACCGGTCTGGTGGGCGCGCAGCCCGGGGGCGCTGCCCGCGTAGAGCGCCTCGCGCAGGGTGCGGGCGTTGGCGGGGGTGACGTCGAAGGTGCGGGCTGCGGCGGCGAGGTCGGTGATGGCGCGGCGCATGGCGTCGACGGTCGGGGCGTCGGTGATGTCGATCTCGGAGCGGCTGTGGTCGTGGTAGGCCACGGCGTGCAGGTAGGTGAACATCTCCTCCAGATGGGAGGAGTTGCGGCCGTCGTGGGCGGCGGCCAGGGCGGATATCCGGCGGGAGACGGCCTGGACGTGGGCGTCGGACATCACGGGGGTCAGGCGGGCGTCCCAGGTCCAGATCAGTCCGCGCAGGCAGCCGTCGGCGAGGACGGCGGGGTCGCCGAGGAAGTCGGCGAACTGCTCCGGGGTGAGGCGGGTGATCCCGTCGAGGGTGCAGGGGACGCCGGCGGCCGTCCGGTCCGTGGCGGCGGCGAGGGCCGGTCTCTTCTCCGTACGCGGTGACGGCGCCGCGGCCGTGCCGGTGGCGGCTCCGGGGACGCGGCCGTCGGTGGCGTGGTCGCCGGGGGCATCGGCGGGCGTCGGGGTCTTCGCCCGCGCCGAGGCGATGCGGTCGACCTCGTCGAAGGGGTTCGCGCCGGGGGCTCCGGAGGTGAACGTGCCCGATGCCGCGGCGGGGGCAGCGCTCGCCGGAGTCGTGGCGGCGGGGGCGGCGCTCGCGGAAGTCGTGGCGGCGGCGGGGGCCGGGGCGCGGTCGGTGGAGAGGGTCCACGCCTGGCCCGCGGTGGCGAGCAGGGTCACCGCCACGGCGGTGGCGAGGAGGGACGTACGCGCAGCTCTGTGCTGGGACACCAAGGACTCCTGAAGGGAGGGGAGGTGGGGGATGTGGTGTGCGAGGCGGTGGGGCGGGAGGCCACAACCGCCGTCGTACGTACGGCGTTTGACGGGGATGAACGTGCCGCGGTGTGAGCTGTAACATAGTAATGTGAAATTGCACTGACAAGCCCTGTGCGCCTACCAGTTCGCTTCTTCCCGAGGAGCCCCGTGACCGACGCCTCTCCGCGCCTGCACACCGGCAGCCACGACCCGCAGGTCTCCCCCGGCCTCTCCCGCCTGATGGGCGGCGGCTGGTCCCCCACGCCCCTGCCCGCCTCGGCCCGCGTCGAGGCGTACGACGTCACGCCGGCCCGACGCGCCCTGCTCTCCGCGCGCTTCCCCGGCGAACGGCTGATCGTCCCGGCCGGGGAGCTAAAGGTACGTTCCCACGACTGCGACCACCGCTTCCGGCCGCACAGCGCCTACGCCTGGCTGACCGGCCTGACCGGCGAGGACCAGGCCGGACACGTCCTGGTCATGGAACCGGAGGGCCCGCACGGACACGAGCCGGTGCTGTACCTGCGCCCCCGATCTCGGCGCGCCGAGGGCGACGACGCGTTCTACCGCGACCGCCGCTACGGCGAGTTCTGGGTCGGCCGGCGCCCCGAACTCGCGGAGGCGGAGCGGCTGACCGGCCTGCGCTGCGCGCCCCTGGAGACGCTCGGCTCGCCGCCCGGCCGCAGGGCCACGGAGGACGCCGAACTGGATGCCGCTCTCTCGGAGTTGCGCCTCGTCAAGGATCCCTGGGAGGTCGACCAGCTCCAGCTCGCGGTCGACCACACCACCGCCGGCTTCGAGGACGTCGTCCGGGCGCTGCCGCACGCGCTGGCACACCGGCGCGGCGAGCGGTGGATCGAGGGGGTGTTCGGCCTGCGCGCGCGAGCCGAGGGCAACGGCACGGGGTACGAGACCATCGCCGCGTCCGGCGCCCACGCGTGTGTCCTGCACTGGATACGCAACGACGGGCGGCTCGACCGGAACGAGCTGCTGCTGTTGGACGCCGGCGTGGAGACCGACACCCTCTACACCGCGGACATCACCCGTACCCTCCCGCTGTCGGGGCGGTTCTCGCCCGTCCAGCGGCAGGTGTACGAACTGGTCCTGGCGGCCCAGGAGGCCGGCATGGCGGCCCTGCGTCCGGGGGCCGCCTTCCGGGACTTCCACCGGGCCGCGATGCGGGTGATCGCGGAGGGGCTGGCCGAGTGGGGCGTCCTCAAGAACGCCGAAGGCGACCTGCACCGGCGGTACACGCTGTGCGGCAGCGGGCACATGCTCGGGCTCGACGTCCACGACTGCGCGAAGGCACGGACGGAGACGTATCCGGACGGCCTACTGACGGAGGGGCAGGTCCTCACGGTCGAACCGGGCCTGTACCTCCAGCCGGACGACGAGACCCTGCCGGCGGAGCTGCGCGGCATCGGTGTCCGTATCGAGGACGACCTTGTCGTGACGGCGACGGGCGCCCGCCTGATGTCGGGCGCGCTGCCGCGCACGGTGGCGGGCATCGAGGAGTGGATGGGGAACCTGCTGGAGGGGTGACCGGACATACGACCGGCGGGGGCCGGGCCGGGGGGCCGAGGGCGGGCCGGCGGACCGCGAGGGGCGGGCGTCCTCTTACGGGCGGGCGGCCCACCCCGGCACCGTCGGCAGGACCTTCTCCGCGACCCGGGTCAGTACGGCGTCGCTGGGCACCCCGCCGTCCGAGCGCCACAGGGCCACCTCGAAGGAGCCGCCGCTGTCCCGGGCGTCCTGGGCGACGGTGAGGACGCCGACCGGGAGGCCGGGGCCGCTGTCGGCGTCGCTGCCGTCGAGGCGGAAGGTGATCCTCATGGTGTGGTCCCAGAAGAGGACCGCCGGGCGACCCAGGACCGTGCGCTCCTGCGCGCCCTGCCCCAGCCCGCCGACGGAACCGGCCACCGGCGCACCGTCGTAGGTGGCTGCCAGCGTCACGGTGTACGTCTCGAACTCGACGCGGGCCGACGGGTGGGCGATCGCGTCGGTGCCGAGGAAGTCGAAGGACTCGTCGGCGCCTTCGGCGCTCTTCGCGGTCTCCCCCGGGACGCCGAGCAGCGCGGCGAGATCGGGACGGTGCAGCGCCTCGCACAGCCGCGCCCCGGTCAGGGGCCGCGGCGCCTTCCCCTGAACCTCCGCCTCCGCCTTGCCCGTCTTCCGCGCCACCGCCCCGCTCGTCCCGTCCGCCGTCTTCCCGGGCTCCTCGTCCGGGCACGTCGCGGGCCGTGCGGCAGGAGTGCCCGCGGTCGACGAGGCCCACATGTCCTGGAGGACGAGGGCGAGGCCCATGACCGCCACCAACGCCACGGCCATCACGGCCTGTCCCCACGCGCCCGCGCCTCTCGGAAGCGCGTCGATGTCCTCGGCCATGTCCCCCACCTGCCGTGATTCCCCGCTGTGTGCCCGGGGACCCTAACCCGTGATCACCAGGTGGACAAGGGAGTTACGGCCGCATCGGGACCCGTACGCCGCCCCTCACCAAGGCCCCCGCACCATGCTCATGGCGACCCGGACCCGCGCCCGCCACGACCCCGGGCCCCCGTCCTGGTCTGCTCCTATGTGTCGGCGATTCGGGCGATTCGTGGGCCGATAAGGTGGCGGCGAGGCGCGGAGTCGCGCCTTCCACGCCGCTACGATGCCACTGACCTGGGGGTTCCCTGTGCCCGCTCCTCGCCTCAGCACGACTCCGCTACCCGGCATCGGGGTCCGCTACGACCTCACCACCCGCGAGCACCGGCGCCTTTCGGTGATCGCCCATCGCGACGGCGCCCGGACGCTCAACGCGCACCGGCAGGACGATCCGGACGAGTGCGCGCTGTCGGTGAAGCTGACCAGCCGTGAGGCCGAGGTCCTCATCGACGCGCTGATGCCCGCGCACCACAGCCCCAATCTGCTGTCCACCACCGACCTGGGACTGGTGGCGGAACGCACGGAGCTCTCCTCCACCTCCCACTGGAACGGGCGGGTCCTGGGCGAGACCCGCATACGGACGGAGACCGGCGCGTCGATCGTGGCCATCCTGCGCCGCTCCGGGGCGATACCGTCACCCGCCCCGGACTTCCGTCTGGCGGGCGGGGACACCCTGATCGTCATCGGCACCCGCGAGGGCGTCGACGCGGCGGCCGCGATCCTGGGGCGGGAGTGACGGCATGCACTCCTCCGCTGTCTTCCTGATCGAGTTCGGCGCCATCATCCTCGGCCTCGGGCTGCTGGGGCGTTTCGCCGCCCGTTTCCAGTTCTCGCCGATACCGCTCTATCTGCTGGCCGGCCTCGCGTTCGGCGAGGGCGGTCTGCTGCCCTTGGGGACGAGCGAGGAGTTCGTCGCGATCGGCGCCGAAATCGGCGTCATCCTGCTGCTGTTGATGCTCGGCCTCGAATACACGGCGAGCGACCTGGTCTCCAACCTCAAGACGCAGTACCCGGCCGGGCTGGTCGACGCCGCCCTCAACGCCCTGCCCGGCGCCGCGATGGCCCTGCTCCTCGGCTGGGGGCCGGTGGCAGCCGTCGTCCTCGCGGGCGTCACCTGGATATCGTCCTCGGGCGTCATCGCCAAGGTGATGGGGGACCTCGGCCGCCTGGGCAACCGCGAGACCCCGGTCATCCTCAGCATCCTGGTCCTCGAGGACCTCGCGATGGCCGTCTACCTCCCCATCATCACCGCCCTGCTCGCCGGTGTGAGCCTCGCCGCCGGAAGCCTCACCCTCGCCATCGCGCTCGGTGTGGCGGGCCTCGTCCTCTTCCTCGCCGTCCGCTACGGCCGGCTCATCTCCCGCTTCGTCTCCAGCGACGACCCGGAGAAGCTGCTCCTCGTCGTCCTGGGCCTGACCTTGCTGGTCGCGGGCATCGCCCAGCAGCTCCAGGTCTCCGCCGCCGTCGGCGCCTTCCTCGTCGGCATCGCCCTCTCCGGCGAGGTCGCCGAGGGCGCGCACAACCTGCTGAGCCCGCTGCGGGACCTGTTCGCCGCGGTGTTCTTCGTCTTCTTCGGCCTGCACACCGATCCCGCGAGCATTCCCCCGGTCATCCTCCCGGCGCTGGCCCTCGCCGTGGTCACGGCCGGCACGAAGATCGCCACCGGCCACTGGGCCGCGCGGCGCGCGGGGATCTCCGCCAAGGGGCGCTGGCGGGCGGGCGGCACGCTGGTGGCCCGGGGCGAGTTCTCCATCGTGATCGCGGGGCTCGCCGTCACGGCGGGCATCGAGCCCGCGCTCGGCCCGCTCGCCACGGCGTACGTCCTCGTCCTGGTCATCCTCGGCCCGCTCACCGCCCGGTACACCGAACCGGTCGCCACCTACCTCACCGGGCGCCGGCGCACGAAGACAGCGGCGGACCCATCCGGACCCGCGCCGTCGACGGAGGGCCAGGACCCGGCGACCCGCCCGGATCCCGACCCGGCCGCCGGCTCCGCCCGGGTCGAGGAGTGGGAGCCCGTGGACGATTCCGGCTCCGTCGGCCGGTCCTGAGCGGCGGGCGCCCGCTTCGGCGAGCGGCGACCGGGTGCCCGAGCGGCTCGGCGATCGAGCGGTTGCGTGCTCACGGCCCGGAACCGCGGACATCGGTCCAGCGGTTCCGGGCCGTGGCGCTGCCAGGGCTCGCCGGCCTGAGGGTCAGCGCAGGACGGACGAGAAGTTGTCGAGCTGGATCCAGGTGACCTTGTTGGTCGCCTGCGGCCCGAAGACCGTGAGGACGCCCTGGGTGTTGGCCTCGACGCGGAGCGCGTTGATGCCCTGGCTGTTGTTGCGGGGGCAGACGCCCCGGGTCAGCTTCGGCGGGCGGATCGTCTCGGGCAGCGTGCCCAGCTGGGCGTCCGCGGTGAACGAGCAGGTGACCGTGCCCCGCAGCTGGAGGAACTCGGTGCCCGCGAGAGTTATGACCCGGGCCTGGAGCGGTGCGGCGGCCTCCGGCACCACACCGGGCGCCGGAACGACGGCCGTCCAGTCGACCAGGAGCCGGCACCCGTCCGACCCGTCGACCGCGGCGGCGGGCGCGGCGGTCAGCAGCGGGGCCGCGACGGCTGCGGCGGGGGCGGCCAGAGCCGCGCCGAGCAGGGAACGGCGGCTGGGAGTAGGGCGGTTCATGCGCGATCCTCCGGATCGGGTAGGGCGGGGCAGCGGCGGGGAGCGGGGCGGCGGACCGTGACGGCCCGGGCCCCGGCACGGGGCGGCGTCATCGCCAGGCGACCGAGACGCCGTCGAGATCGATCCAGGTGACGGCGTTGTCGCCAGTGGCGCCGTACGCCCAGAGCGCGCCGTGGACGTCCGCCTCGATCCGGCAGACGCAGCGGCCGTAGTAGTTGTTGCGCGGCACGTTCTGGCGGACCGGACGGGTGGGTCGCAGCCGGTGCGGCAGGGTGGCGACCCTGCTGTCCGCGGTCAGGCCGGGAGAACACGTCAGGGTGCCGCGCATCTGGAGGTAGGCGGTCCCGGCGATCGCGATCAGCCGCCCGCGCGGGCGCTCGGCGCCCGGGGTGACGCCCGCTTCCAGGGCGAGGTCCTCCCAGTCCGACAGCACCTGGATCCCGTCCACGGCGGGCTTCGTCGGATACCAGCCGATCGTGACGTCGCGCGCGAACTCGCTGCCGGGCGTGGTGTTGCTGAATCCGAAGAGCAGCCGGGTCTCCCGCGTCGCCGGGTCGACCTCGACGGCCAGCCCCTCGGGCTCCCGCCGCGTGAGGCCGTCGGCGCCGGTGACGACCTGCCGGTCGAGCCTGAGCCCCGTCGTCCACGAGTAGGACGTGAGGAAGGTGATGCCCGGGAACTCGCTGGGTACGGTCGGGTCCTCGCCCTTGTCGTACGGCGCCCACTGGTAGACGTACAGGACGTCCCCGAGGCTCGCGAAGCCCTGGAAGGTGAGCTTCGGCTCCAGCGGGTACGGCGAGGGCACGGCGGGGGTGACGTCCTCCCCGTCGGGCACGACGAACGTCGGGCCGGCCGGCGTCCAGTCGCCGGTGGCGGCACCGGCCGTGGCGTACCGGGTGAAGTGCCGGTCGCCGCCCTTGTGGTACATCACCGTCAGCAGGCCGTGCACCGGGTCGGTCGAGGGGCCGGTGCCGGAGGTGCTGCCGGGAGCGGTGAACTTCCGCTCCGCCGGGATGGTGGCGCCGTCGAGTACCTCCCCGTCGGCGAACCGGAACCGCGTGATCGCCTTGCCGAAGGTGGTGCCGCCGCCGGTGACGTGGAGCGGCCCGACCTCCGTCCAGACGTAGCTGTCGGCGCCGACCGGCTCCACGCCCATGGCGAGGCCGTGGCCGAAGCCCTTCAGCTGCATCGCCCCCGTGCGCACGCCGGTCCGCCGGTCGATGCGGTTGAGGTACATGTTGCCGGCCGGGGCCGTGGCCGAGCTCTCGACCTGGAGCACGAAGACGTGCCCGTTGACGGTGTCCGTCGCGATCGCCTGCGGCGCCGGGTTCTTCACCAGGTCGACGGTCTGGATCAGTCTGCCGGTCGGACCGGACAGATCGATGCCGTTGGTGTCTGTGTAAGCCATGTTCCCTCCCCTGGGTCCTCCCCGGACCCATGCCCGTCATGATCACACGCGTGTGCGAGTCGAGGGTCCGGGGGGCGCGGCCGCGAAGGGGAGACATCCCGAGGCAGGGGCGGGATCAGGCGTTACGGGGCGGGCTGTACGAGGTCAGGCGGTGCGGGATCAGGCGGTGCGGGTGAGCCGCCACACGTTGTCCACCCGCGTGCCCCGGCGGCCGTCGGGCGCGGTGAGGGCGCGTTCCACGCCCTCCAGCGTGTCCACCCGCCAGGGGTGCGGCAGGGCGAGCGCCGCGAGGACGCCGTCGAGGGTGGGGAACTCCGCGTCGAACGGGTACTCGTGCTTCTCCATCCAGGACGGCCACGCGGCGTGCATGGCGATGAGGAGCGTGCCGCCCGGGGCGACCGCGGCGGCGGCCGACCTGAGCACCCCGTCCTGGTCGAGCGGAACGGGCGACTGCAGGAACTGGGCGCTCACCAGGTCGAAGCCGCCCTCGGGGAAGGTCACTCCGAGGTCGTGCCGCTCGAAGGCGGTCCGGTCGGCGCAGCCGGCCTCCGCCACGTGGGCGGCCGCCCGTTCCAGGGCGGTCGCGGAGATGTCCACGCCGGTCACCCGCCACCCCCGCGAGGCCAGCCACAGGACGTCGCCGCCCTCGCCACAGCCCAGGTCCAGGGCCGTGCCCGGTGTCAGATCGGCGGCCTCCCGCACGAGGAGCGGGTTCGGTTCGCCGCTCCAGACACGGTCGCTCGTGCGGTAGCGCTCTTCCCAGAACTCGGCGGGATCGGTGGGCTTCGGGGTCGGCATCGAGGCTCCTTCGGGACGACTGCGCGGCGCCGGCGGCACCTGGGTCCAGACTCGCCACGGCCCCCCGGCGCGTCAAAGATGCTTGCCGTTTCGGCAACAAGGCGGCGCGGGACCGAGAGGGCGTCCTTTTGCGCCGGAGGCGCGGAACCGTAGGATCACCTGGTCATCACCGCGACGGGAGACAGGAAGCCGGTGCGAAACCGGCACGGTCCCGCCACTGTGACCGGGGAGTGCACCCGTCGAGACGCCACTGCGCGCACCGCGTGGGAAGGCTGGGGTGTACGCCGATCCGGGAGTCAGGAAACTGGCCTGTCGCGGGCCCGATCCGAGGAGCGCGGACTCCCCAGGAGGCTTTTCGTGTACCCCAGTACGTCCCGCATGCCCCGCACGCGCAGCATGCCCCGTCGCCGCCCCGTGCGCGCCGCCGCCCTGGCCCTCGCCCTGTCGGGGGTCCTGCTCACCGGCTGCGGCGCCTCCCCTCAGAGCGGCACCGCCCGGGAGGGCGGCGGCGCGAAGCCCGGTGCGTCCGCCGAGGGTTTCCCCCTCACCGTCGAGAACTGCGGCACGCGCACCACGTACGACAAGCCGCCCTCCCGGGTGGTGACCATCCATCAGCACCCGGCCGAGCTGATGCTGGCCCTCGGTCTGAAGGACCGGATCGTCGGCACGGCCTTCCCCGACTCGGCCGTACTGCCCGCCTTCCGCGAGGACTTCGCGGCGATCCCGGAGCTGGCGAAGAAGGAACCGTCCTTCGAGTCGGTCCTCAACGCGGAACCGGACTTCGTGTACGGCGGCTACGCCAGCGCGTTCGCCGAGAAGGAGGGCCGCTCCCGCAAGGCGTTCGCCGACGCCGGGATCGACACCTACCTCAACCGCGAGTACTGCGGGAAGAAGAAGGTGGCGATGACGGACACGTACGACGAGATCCGCGCCATCGGCTCCCTCTTCGGCGTCGAGGAGCGTGCCGACGCGCTGGTGGCCGACCTTCAGGGGCGCGTGGCAAAGACCGCGGCGACGGTGAAGGGGGCTCCCGCCCTCCCCGTCTTCGTGTACGACAGCGGCGACAAGTCGGCGTTCACCGCCGGAGGCAAGAGCCTCGGCACCGAGGTCATCCGCCTCGCCGGCGGCACCAACGTCTTCGCCGACCTCGACGACGTCTTCGGCGACGTCTCGTGGGAGCAGGTCGTCGCCCGTAAGCCGGAGGTCATCGCCATCTACGACTACGCGGGTGCGGGGAACGTCGAACAGAAGAAGAAGTTCCTGCTGGCGCAGCCGGCCCTCGCCGACGTGCCGGCCGTGAAGAACAAGCGCTTCGTGGTGCTGCCGCTGACGGCGACGCTGGTCGGTGTCCGCGCGCCGTACGCGGTCGAGGACCTCGCCCGCGGGCTGCACCCCGAGCGCTTCCGGTGACGGCACCGGCGAAAGCCGTGTCCGCCGCTCCCCCCGCCGGCTCCTCCGCCCGTCCGGCGGGCGCCGCCCGCGCGGCCGGTCCGGGCCGCCGCGCCTTCGCCCTCACCCTGGTCGTCCTCGGCGTGCTGCTCCTGGCGTCGATGACGGCGGGCATGGCCATCGGCTCGGTGCCGGTGCCCCCCGGCCAGGTGTGGGGCATCGTGACGCACGCCCTGACCGGAGACGGTTCCGAGCCCGCCTGGTCGCAGGCGCGGGAGACGATCGTGCTCGACGTGCGGGCGCCGCGGGTGCTGCTGGGCGCGGTGACGGGCGCCGGGCTCGCGGTGGTGGGCGCCGCGATGCAGGCGTTGGTACGCAACCCGCTCGCGGAGCCGTACCTGCTGGGCGTCTCCTCGGGCGCCTCCCTGGGCGCCGTCGCGGTGATCGTCTTCGGGGTGAGCCTCTTCGGGCCGGTGTCCCTGTCGGTCGCCGCGTTCGCCGGCGCCCTGCTGACGCTGCTGCTCGTCTACACGACGGCCCGGTCCGGCGGCCGCATCACCTCGGTGCGGCTGGTGCTGTCGGGCGTGGCGTTCGCCTCCGTCCTCACGGCGGTCATGGACGTCCTGCTGCTGACCAGCGACCGGGGCAACGAGGCCCGGGCGGTCCTTGCCTGGACCCTCGGGGGCCTCGGCGGTGTCCAGTGGGCCACCCTGTGGCTGCCCGGCGCGGCGCTCGCGCTCGGCGTCGCGGTCCTGCTGACCCGGGCCCGTTCGCTCAATCTGCTGCTCGCCGGCGAGGAGGCGGCCTCGACGATGGGGCTCGACGTCGCCCGGTTCCGGGCCCGGACCTTCGTCCTGCTCTCGCTGGTCACCGGCGTTCTGGTGGCGGCCGCCGGGCCGATCGGGTTCGTGGGGCTGATGATGCCGCACACCGTGCGGCTCTTCGTCGGCGGCGACCACCGCCGGGTGCTGCCGACGGCCGCGCTGGGCGGGGCGGTGTTCCTGATCTGGGCCGACATCGCGGCGCGTACGGTCGCCGCACCCATGGAGATCCCGGTCGGGGTCCTCACGGCGCTGTGCGGGGGGCCGTTCTTCCTGTGGCTGATGCGGCGGGACGCCCGGCGCACGGCCGACCGGGGAGCGGCATGACGGCCACCGAACTCACCGTCGAGGGCGTCACGCTCACGGCGGGCGCGCACCGGCTCGTCCGGGACGTCTCCCTGACCGCCCGGTCCGGTGAGGTGATCGGCCTCGTCGGGCCCAACGGCAGCGGCAAGTCCAGCCTTCTGCGGGCCGTCTACCGCGTGCTGCGTCCCCGGGCGGGCAGCGTCCGGGTGGACGGCGCCGACGTGTGGTCCGTGCCGGTCCGCCGGCTCGCCCGCACGCTGGCCGCCGTGGTGCAGGAGACGGGCGCGGACTTCGACCTGACCGTGCGGGACGTGGTCGCGATGGGACGCACCCCGCACAAGCGGCTCTTCGACGGCGACACCGGCGAGGACACGCTGATCATCGAGTCCGCGCTGGCGTGGGTGGACGCCGAGGCGCTGGCCGACCGTCCCTTCGACCACCTGTCGGGCGGCGAACGCCAGCGTGTGCTCATCGCCCGCGCGCTGGCCCAGCAGCCCGCCCTGCTGGTCCTCGACGAGCCGACCAACCACCTGGACGTCCGGCACCAGTTGGACGTCCTGGGTCTGGTGCGCCGGCTGCCGGCCACGGTCCTGGTCGCCCTCCACGACCTGAACCTCGCCGCCTTCTACTGCGACCGCCTCTACGTCCTGCGCGACGGCGAGGTCGTGGTCACCGGCCCGCCCGGTGAGGTGCTCACGCCCGCCCTGCTGCGGGAGGTGTACGGGGTGACGGCGGAGGTCGCCGTCCACCCGCGTACGGGCGCGCCCCAGGTGACCTTCCTGCCGGGCGAACCCACGGGCGCCGCCGCCCGCGAGAGCGTGGGGCGCACCCCCTAGAGACGCGGTCCGGCCCGCCTCCGCCGGGAGGCGGGGGCGGGCCGGAGACGGTCCACGGGTGCCGGCGGTGGTGCCGGCGGGCTACTCCCGGTCGGTGGCGCGGCGACGCCACCAGACCAGCGCGCCTCCCACGGCCGCGAGTGCGGCGGCGAGTCCGGCGATCAGGCCGACGGGGGCGCCGGAGCCGGTGTCGGCGAGGTCACCGTCCGGGTCCTGCGGTGCGGCGGTGCCGCCGGTGCCCGGGGTCGACGGAGCCGGAGCGGACGGTTCCTCGGTCGGCGTGCCGGGATCGCTCGGGGTCGGCGTGGGCGTCGGGGTCGGGTCCTCGCCGCCTCCGCCGGAGGCCTTGGCCGCGGTGTTCCCGCCGAGGAACAGCGTCTCCTCGCTCTCGGCGTCGTCCGTCATCGTCGCGAGGGACGTCCTCGTCGTCCGCGGCAGATGCTTGTGCCTGGCTTGGAAGCGGATCGGGGTGACGTTCTGCTTCGGCGCCTTGGAGAAGTCGACGCCGCCGACGCCCTGCTGGTAGACCTTGCCGCCGTAGGCGAGTTCGAACCACTCGATGCCCTCGGTCAGGGTCTTCTTGTAGCGGTTGTAGACGTCCATCTTGGACCAGTCGGCGTTCTCGCCGCGCAGCGGCCACTTGGCCACGTCGTTGCTGTCGATGATCTTCCGGTAGTCGGTGGGCCGCTGCGCGTCCTGCTGACGGATCCACTCGGCGGCCACCCGGGAGGCGTAGACGCGGCGCAGGTCGGCGTATTTCGGGTCGTTGTTGACCCGCCGTTCGACCTCGCTCATGACCACACGGTTGACGGTGGCCTGGGCCGCCTTCTGCTCGGCCTTGGTCAGGTCGCACTTCTGGGCGCCGGGCGGAGTCCACTTGGTCTCCTGCCACTCGGCCTTGGCGGCGAGCGGGGCGTCCAGGATGTAGATGCCGCCGTCCTGCTCGCGGACCTGGGCGGGCTTCGGTTCGATCCACATCCGGGTGTACGGGAAGCACGGCACGCCTTCGCGGCGCGGCGCGGTGTCCCAGTACTGCCGGGCCTCGGGGCGCTTCTCGGGGTTGAGCGCGGCGGCGAAGTCGTGCTTCATGATCAGGTCGGCCTCCAGCAGGACGCGACCGGCGTCCGTGGCGGCGAACGCGTCGTCCATGACCCGCTCGGGCTCGTCCGGGTTGAGGTTGACCCAGAACTTCTCCGGCGTCAGGGCGAGCCAGGTGAAGAAACTGTCGGAGACGAGCTGTGCCTTCTCCTTGCCGCCGTAGCCGGGGGCGGCGTCCTCGTCCGTCTTCTTCGCGGAGAACGAGTAGTCGAGGCCCTGACCCTTGACGGGCTTGCCGACGTACCGCAGTTCGAGGGTGGTGAAGTCGACGCCGCCGGGCCCGCGGACGCGTCCCTGCGCGGCGCCGAGCTGCCTGGCCCGTTCGATCTGCCGGCGGGCGTCCTCGGGGGTCGGCGCGGAGCGGTTGATCTGGTCGTTCCCGCCGCCCCGGGAGCCGGTCTGCCGGCCGGGGGCAGGGTTCATGTACGGGTCGTAGAGGCTGAACCGGCCGGGGGTGTAGCGGGCGCGGTAGGTGGAGCGGTGTTCGTAGCGCTGGATGCGCGGCTTGCCGTCCTGGCCGTTGCCCACCTCCCTGGACAGCTTGTCGTACATCCTCCGGGTCTCGGGAGACTGCTCCTGCCCGAAGACCGGCCGCAGCTTGGCCTTGGGGTCCTCCTTCAGGACCGCCTTGTCCTTGGGCCGTTGGCCGCCTTCGTGGTTGCCGCCGGACTTGATCTCGACGCGGTCACCGGTCTTGTAGTTGACGGCGTCGTAGCGGCGGTAGCGCTTGTTGCCGTCCTTGTCGGTGTACTCGACGTCCTCTTCGCAGTACCAGTCGGGTCCGGTCAGACCGAGGTCCTTGACGACCTTCTTGTGGAAGGCGCGCCCCCGGGCGCCTCGGGCGGCCATCTCCAGGTACGACTCCTTGAGCCAGGCGTCGAAGGTGCCGTACTTGTTCGTGCCGCCGGCTCCGTCGAGGAAGCGCTTGTAGGAGGCCCAGACCTTGCGCGGGTCTCCCTCCTTGTAGCCCTCGGGGCCGTGCTCGAGCGCGTCGAGGACCTTCTTCTGCTCCGCGGGTGTGCCGGGGAGGATCACTCCGTCCATGGCCTGGCGCTGGGAGTCGAAGAAGTACTCGTCCCAGTCGGCCTCGGGCCGGATGTCCTTGTCCCACGGGATCTCGTCGACCGGGGTGGGCTCGACGTCCTGGAGGTCGAACAGGTCCTGGCAGAGTTCCTGCTTCTTCTTCCCCGGCGGGTTCGGCGCGGCGTCCGCGACGCTCTGGAGGCCGGGCAGTCCGGTGAGGGACATGACGCCGGCGCAGGCCAGGGCGACCGCCATGCGGGCCACGGCGCGCAAGCGCCGCGGGCGGGTCGGATGGGTCACGTGGTTCTCCTGGGGGGAGCCCAGAAAGGGAGTCGTCAGCGCGCGGTGTCAGGGGCCCCCGTTTGGTCATTGACACCGCCACGACAAACACCCTAGGGCGCCGTGGCGGGGTCAACTTGGCTGTGCTGTAAGGGGATAGTGTGAGAGTCATGGCCGACACCGACCCGTGGATCCGCCCGCCCGACCACCGCGTCTGGGGCTCCGGTGATGCCACCATCACCCTCGTGCTGCCCCCCTTCCCCGACCGCTCCGAGGGCTTCCCGGCGCACGACCCGGCGGCGGCCCGCAGATTCGCGGAGGACTTCGGGACGATCGACGCGGTCCTCGAAGAGCTGACCCCGCTGTCGCCGGTCGACCCGGTGGTCCTGGAGACGCGCACGGACCTGGACGTGGTCAGGGTCGGCTGCTGGGGCAACGTGATCGCGCTCGCCGATCCGGCGCTCGCCGACAACGGCGACGCCCATCCCGTACGGGAACAGGTCCGCGCCCTCGCCGAGCGGTACCCCGGCGCCCGGATCGTCGGGTCGGCGCACGTCGACACCGGGGAGACGCACGCCGAGGACGCCGTCGTCGTCCCCGGCGCGCCGGCGCTGCACTCCGCGGGCTGGTCCGGCGAGGAGCCGTGGACGCTCACCGGGGACGTGTGGGCGGTCCTGGACGCCCTCGGCATCACGCCCGAGGCGGTGGAGGAGGAGGACGTCGAGATCGACGAGGACCCCCGCTTCACCGAATGGGAGGGCGTGAGCCGTCTGGCCCAGGGGCCGTGCCGGCCGTGGGGGCGCAAGGAGTTGCGGATGTCGGTGTTCCGGGTCCGGCACACGGAGGCCGCGACCCGCCGGATGGAGGAGATCTGGCTGCCGGAGGGGTGAGCGGGGCCTGCCGCGACCCCGCTCCGTCCGCTCAGCGCGCGGTGAAGGTGATCCGCCCCGGGCGCGAGGGCGTGGCCGGGGCGGCGGGGGACGTGGTCGCTTCGAGGTGGGCGACCAGCGCCGCGAGGTCGGTGGTCTCCCCGCCCTCACGGGTGGTGATCTCCGCGAAGACGGTGAAGCCGTTGCCGCCGTCCGCGAGGAGCTCGTCGAGCACGACCTTGTAGACGGCTTCCGGGGTCACCGGCCGGCCGTGGATTCGCACGGTGTCCGCGAGCAGCCGGTCCCCGCCGGAGCGGCTCATGTCGACCGCGTAGGTGAGCTCCTTCGACAGCTGGAGGAAGCGCGGGCTCGCCGCGTTCTCGCCGGTGAACTGCTGGCGCAGCGCCGTGACCAGCCGCGCGCCGGTCACCGGCAGGACGTGGAGGGGGGTCTCGAAGGGGTGGACCTGGTGGGCGTCGGCGTAGGTGACGACGCCCCCGTCGTGGTACACGAGGTCGGCGCGCATGGCGTCGGGGTTCAGCAGGGCCAGGTCCGCCCCGTACCGCCGGCCGGCCGCGGCCTGGCCGTCGGCGATGAGGCTGCCCAGCGGGGTCTCCGGACGGGTCGAGCCCCGGCCCGGCAGATCGTCCGAGATGTGGCCGACGACGCGGCCCGCCACGTCCTCGGAACGGGTCCGCCAGGTCTCGGACAGCGGGGCCGTCCGGGCCGGCCCTCCGGTGGGGACGGCCGGGCCGCGAGGGGCGATACGGCCGAACGGCTCGGCGACCGGGGAGAGAACGCCCTGCGGGACGTCAAGGGCGAGGAGGGGGACCGGGGTACGGGAGTCCGGGGCGGGGCCCGGCTGGCCGGCGCCGGGCCGCGCGGCGGCGGCCGGGGCGAGGAGCAGCGACAGGACGGCGAGCGCGGACGCGCCGCGCCACAGTGAGGCGTTGATCATGCCGGCCGTTGTAGGTGCGGCCGCCTCGCTCGCGCGACCTGCCACACGGGTTCCGCGCGGATCGGCACGAAACGTCACCCCAAAAACGATCAGCCGGATCGCCCGAATGGTCGCCGGCCCGGCCCGGGAAGCGATCGCCGGACCGCCGCCGGGGCCGGGCTGCCGGTCCGCTCAGCCGGCCTCGGGGGGACGGACGGCCCCGATGCCCCCGATCAGCGTGTCGAGGCCGCGCTTGATGCGGTCCACCTCCCAACCGCGTTCGGTGCGCTGGAAGTCGAAGAGGCCCGGCGTGAACGCCATGAGGAGGAGGTCGGCGAGGTAGTCGGCGTCCGCCGCGGGGGCGAGTTCCGTGATCAGGCCGGCGATCTGTTCGTGGTGGCGGCGGAACGGGGCGCTGCGGTAGCGCCCGGCCGGGCCGCTCGATTCCGCCAGGAGGAGCAGCTCGCGGTTGTCGTCCACGAGTTCGGCGAGGCCGTGCAGGAAGACGCGCAACCGGTCGTACGCCGTGGGGGCGTCGCTCGCGCAGTGCCGGGCGAAGGACTCCTGGAAGCGGGTCTCGTTGTCCTCGATCAGTGCGTAGACGAGGCCCGCCCGGTTGCGGAAGCGCCGGTAGACGGTGCCGACCCCGACCCCGGCCTCCTTGGCGACCGCGTCCAGGGACAGGTCGGCGAAGCCGTCCGTCGCGAGACGGCGGCGAGCGGCCTCCAGGATGCGGAGACGGTTGCGGGCGGCGTCGGCGCGCTCGGCTGGGGCGGTCATGCGGAGCAGCGTAGCGGACGGAGCGGAGAGCTCTCCGGTTACCCCTTGAGAATCGGAGAGGTCTCCGCTTAGAGTGAGCGCCACACCGAACCGGAGACCTCTCCGGTTGAGGTGGAAGCCACCCCTCGTCCCGTCTCGGCTCGTTCACCAGGAGATGCCCGTCATGACCACCTCCACCTCCACCTCCACCTCCGCCTCCCCCGCGCCCGTCCTCGACGGCCAGTTGATCGGCATCACCTACCACGCGATCGCCGCCGTGCGGGACCGGCTCCTCGCGGACTCCGGCCTGACCTTCCATCAGTCCGTGGCGCTCAAGGCCGTCTCCGACGGGCTCGACCGCGCCGGGGCCGTCGACCGCCTGACCGCGACGCTGAAGATCGGCGCGTCGGAGGTTCCCGCCCTGCTCGACGCGCTCGACGAGGCCGGACTGATCGACGGCGCCCGCCTGTCCCTCACGGAGGAGGGGGCCCGGCTCCACCGCGGGTTCACGGACGCCGTGGCCGGGCCGGCCGAGCGGCTGTACGGCGACCTTCCGGTGGCCGATCGGGAGATCGCGGCCCGCGCGCTCGCCCATGTCACCGCCCGCGCGAACGCCGAGCTCGCCACCGCGCGGTGACCTCCACGCGTCGGCGGGTCGGCGGCCGCGGCCTCAGCGGCTCACGACCGTCTCCTTCTCCAGCCGCGAGAGCTTGTCCGGGTTCCGTACGGCGTAGAACCCGCTGATGAGGCCGTCGTCGATCCGCACCGCCACGACGCTGTCGATCTCCCCGTCGAGCCGCATGATCAGGCCGGGGCCGCCGTTGAGCTGTACCGGCTCGAACGTCACCGCGCCGTCGAGCCGTTCCACGCCCGCGGCCAGGAGGCGGGCGACCTTGTCGCTGCCCACGACCGGCCGGGGCACGGCCTGCTTGACGCCGCCGCCGTCGCCCATGAGGACGACGTCGGGGGCGAGGACGTCGAGCAGGCCCTGCAGGTCGCCCGTCTCGATCGCGCGCCGGAAGGCGCCGAGCGCGGCCCGGGCCTCGGCCGGGGAGGTGACGCCGCGCGGACGGCGGGCGACCACGTGACTCCGGGCCCGGTGGGCGATCTGGCGCACGGCGGCCGGGGCCTTGTCGACCGCCTCCGCGATCTCGTCGTACCCCAGGTCGAAGACCTCGCGCAGCACGAAGACGGCCCGCTCGGTCGGCGTGAGCGTCTCCAGGACAAGCATCATCGCCATCGACACGCTGTCCGCCAGCTCGACGTCCTCCGCCACGTCGGGCGTGGTCAGCAGCGGCTCGGGCAGCCACGGGCCGACGTAGGACTCCTTGCGGCGGCTGAGCGTCCGCATGCGGGTCAGCGCCTGGCGGGTGGTGATCCGCACCAGATACGCGCGTTCGTTGCGCACCGTGCCGAGGTCGACGTCGGACCAGCGCAGCCAGGTCTCCTGGAGGACGTCCTCCGCGTCGGCGGCCGAGCCCAGCATCTCGTAGGCCACCGTGAAGAGGAGGTTGCGATGGGTGACGAACACCTCGGTGGCGGTATCCGGGCGGGGGTCCTCGCTCCTGACCATGGGTGGCTCCTGTCTCTCCGCGCTCGGCTGTGTCACCCCTAGGACACCGGTCCCCCCGGTTCTGTGACATCGGGCAGCGGGCAGCGGGCATCGAGCATCGAGCCTCGGGCATCGAGGGCGGCACCCCCGCCGGCGCCCGGTCCTCGTCAGCTCAGTTTGAAGAAGAGCGTGTCCTGCGTGTACCAGTCGACCCTCTTCGTGGCCGTCTCCCACTCGCCGTGCTCGAACTCGAGCTTCTCGATCAGCTCCTGGACGTCGTACCGGAAGTCGGGGTCCATCCGGTCCAGGACCGCGCGGTAGGCGTCGGCGGCGGCCTTGGTCTTCGCCAGGGGCAGATGGCCGATGGCGGGATAGCCGTCCACCGAGCACGGGAGGTACGGGAACTCGTCGGGCGGCCCGCCGTAGAGGTACCCGTGGGGCAGGAGGTCGGCGGGCACGCCGAGACGGCGCATCTCGTCGTCGACGAGGCCGAAGAACGTGGAGGGCTTGGAGTAGGTGCCCAGCTGGTAGGGGTCGGAGGCGTTCTGGTCGATGATGTGCTGCAGGGCCGCGTGGTAGGCGTTGCCCGCGCACTCCGCGTCCGAGTCGGTACGACCGGCGAGGAGGTGATCGAGGGCGTCGGGGACGGACAGGCCCCAGTCGACCCCTTCACGGTCGAGGGATTCCTGGTGGGCCCTGGCGTGGCGGCGGATGCTGTCGAGGATGCGCGACTGGTCCGGCGTGAGCTTGCCGTCGCTGCCCAGGAAGGCCAGGACGTCGGCCTTGTCGGCGGTGGAGTACGCGATGTTGTGACTCATGATCACATGATGCCAAGGGGCACGGACAATGCCTCGAACGGGTGCTCAGAGGGCGTGGAGTTGACGGCCCGTACGAGTTCTCGACATCTCCCTTGCCCAAACCTCACACCTTCGGGGCGTGATCACGGTATGCGGGGTAACCGGAGCAGGATGCGCCGTCGTCCCCGGGCGGCATCCCCCGACGCTGGAGCCCCCCATGCCCGAAGCCGGTTCGCCCGTTCCGCCGCCCTCCCGTGAGATCAAGTGGAAGGCGACCGCCCATCTGATCGCCGAGTCCTGCCGCCTCCCTCTCAAGGCCACCGTCCGCTACCACTCGCGTTCCCCCTATACCGTCCGGCTCACCCTTCACACCCCAACGGGTGACGTGGTGTGGAACCTTGACCGCGACATGCTCCTCGCCGGCACCGAGACCCCCACCGGCATCGGCGAGGTGCACATCCGTCCCGCCCCCTACGACCAGATCGTGCTGCGCCTGGGCGCTCCCTCCGCCGCCGCCCTGATCGGCTTCGAACGCCGGCAGCTGCTGCGCTGGTTGAGCACCTCGTACGCCTTCGTGCCGGCCGGGACCGAGAGCGACCACATCGACTGGCAGCCCTTCCTCGACGTCCTCGCCGGATGAACCCCACGCTCCGGGGCCCAGGGGCCGGGCCCCGGAGCCGAGCCCCCGAACCAGGCCGGCCCTCTCCCACCACCCCGCGTGATCCCTTAGCTCAAGAGAACCTCTGAAGGTTATGAAGGTTTCCTTCCAGAGGGGACGGCGCGCGCGGTGATCCGTAAATCTGTCTGCCGTACGAACTGACGTGGCACAGACAAGATGTGGGAGGGATTGTGCCCAACAGACCCCCGTGGTCGAGTACGCGCAGATCGACCAGGCAGAGGCTCCGCCTCGTCGCAGGTGCGGTCGCCGCCGTCCTGGCCGCCGAGACGGCCGTGGTCGTCGCCACCACCGGCCAGGCCGTCGCTCTCGGTTCTCCGCGGACCACCGCCCCCGCGGCCGGCTTAGCCGCCGCCCCGACAGGACCCGCCGAGGCCCGGGACGAGGCCTCCGCCCGGCTGATGGCCCGGCTGCAGAAGCGCCGGATCGAGGTCCTCTCGGCACGCACCGAGACCTCGGCGACGTACGTGCTGCCGGACGGACAGATGCAGACGGCCGTCTACGCGGCTCCGGTCCGCGTCAAGCGCGGCGACACCTGGCAGGACATCGACACCACGCTGACGGACACCGGTGCCGACCTGAAGCCCCTGACCGCGACGGCGGACGTCGCCGTCTCCGACGGCGGCGACACCGCGCTCGCCTCCGTGACCCGCAGCGGGCGCGGCTTCGCGATGGGCTGGGAGGAGAAACTGCCCGCGCCGAAGCTGAAGGGGGACACCGCCGCCTACGACCTCGGCGGCGGCGAGACCCTGAGCGTCACCGCGCTCCCGCAGGGCTTCTCCCAGAACGTCCACCTGGCCAAGGCGCCCACGGGTCCGGCGACGTACCGGATCCCCGTCCAGGCGAAGGGCCTGAAGCTCTCCAAGGCCCCCAGCGGACGGCTCCTGCTCAAGGACCCCGCGGGCAAGCTGGTCGCCGAGGCCCCCGCGCCCATGATGTGGGACTCCTCCAAGGACCCGCGCTCGGGCGAGTCCCGGCACCTGGCGAAGGTGCCGGTGACGATCGAGACGGCGAAGGACGGGAAGCAGACCCTCGTCCTGACGCCCGACCCGGCGTACTTCGCGAAGGACCTGACCTACCCCGTCACGGTCGACCCGACCTCCACCCTGACCGCCTCCACCGACACCTGGGTGGCCACCAACTTCCCGGATTCCCAGGTGTCCTCGCCCGAGCTGAAGTCGGGCACGTACGACGGCGGTACGACGAAGGCCCGCGCCTATCTGAAGTTCGACGTGTCGGCCCTCAAGGGCAAGCGCGTCAACGACACCAATCTGGGCCTCTACTCGTACTACGCGTCCACCTGCCAGACCACCGGTTCCGGCACCCAGGTGCGGCGCGTCACCGGTGGCTGGGACTCCTCCGCGATCACCTGGGGCGCCCAGCCGGCGACGACCGACGCCGGCGCGGTCACCAGCACCGCCGCGAAGGGCTACAACTCCAGCTGCCCGGCCGGCACCGTCGACTTCGACATCGACGCGATCGTGCAGGCGTGGGCCGACGGGCAGCCCAACCACGGGCTGCAGGTCCGCGGCACCGACGAGAGCGACTCCCTGACCTGGCGGCGCTTCCGCTCGGCGAACCACGCCGGCGGCGACCACGCCCAGGAGCCGCACCTGACGGTCACCTACGACTCCTTCCCGGGCACGCCGACCGCCTCGGCGATATCGCCGTCCGCGGTCAACGCCTACAACGGCATCCGGTACGTGACCTCGCTGACCCCGACCCTGTCCGCGAAGGTCACCGACCCCGACGGCGCCACGGTCCGGGCCCAGTTCGAGATCACCCCGGACCCAGCGTACAACGAGACGACGTACACCTACACCGGCACCAGCGCCGCCGTGGCGTCCGGATCGAACGCGACCCTGACGATCCCCACGGCCGACAAGCTGCCCTCGGGGCCGAAGCTGCGCTACCGCGTGCGCGGTTACGACGGGACGTTCTACGGCCCGTGGAGCGCGTACCAGCGGTTCGGCGTGAACACCGGGAAGCCGGCCGCGCCCACCATCAGCTGCGGGACGTACGACAAGGACACCTGGACCGCCCGAGCGAGCGGCCCGGTCACCTGCACCCTGGACACCGCGGCCACCGACGGCCAGGGCTTCCTCTGGGGTCTGGACGACGCCAACCTGCCGAACCGCGTGGACGACACCGTCGACGGCACCGGCGGCGACCCGCTGACCGTCACCGTCGACCCGGCCGACGGCTGGCACACCCTGCGCGCCAAGACCGTCGACTCCGGCGGCAACCTCTCCCCCGACGTCACCGCCTACGCCTTCGGCGTGGGCGCGGACGGCGCCGCCCTCCTCTCCCCGGCCGACGGTGACGACACGGCGCGCCGCATCGCCCTGCAGGCCAAGGGCAAGAGCGAGTACACCGGTGTGACGTACCAGTACCGGCGCGGCGAGACCGACGCCTGGAAGACCGTGCCGGCCGCCCAGGTCACCACGGCCTCCGGCGGGGCCGTCAGCTGGCCCGCTCAGGTCACCTCGGGCACCGCCCCTCCGCTGGTGTGGGACGCGGCGACCTCCCTGGCCGAGGACGGCGTCCTCGAACTGCGAGCGGTCTTCCACGCGGGCACCTCCGCGTACCACTCCCAGGTCGTCGAGGTCACCCTCGACCGGCAGGCGGGCAACGCGCCGAGCCTGGAGGTCGGCCCCGGTGCCGTCAACGCCCAGACCGGCGACTTCACCTACGGCGACACCGACGCGGAGGCCTTCGGGCTCTCCGTCGAGCGTTCGCTCTCCTCGCGCCGTCCGGTGGCCCAGGACGTCCAGGAGGGCCAGGCCGGCATCTTCGGCCCCAACTGGTCCTCCGGCGTGAGCGCCGAGGAGGCGGGCACCGACTGGACGGTGGTGCGCAGGACCTCGGCCACCTCGGTCGAGATCCTGGACGCCGAAGGCGTCGCCACCGCCTTCACCGCGACCAGCGGCGGCGGCTGGAAGGCCGAGTCGGGCTCCGAGGACCTGACCCTCGCGGGCTCCCTGACCGGCACGTTCACGCTGAAGGACACCAGCGGCACGGTGAGCGTCTTCCGCAAGGTCGACGCCGCGGCGGCCTCCTGGACGCTGGCGACCACCGCCCTGTCGGTGGACGACTCGACCACCACCGTCGTCTCCGAGAAGGTCGCGGCCGGCGGCACGGTCCAGTCCCGCCCCAAGTATCTGATCGGCGCCACCCCGGCGGTCGACGTGGCCACCTGCCAGGCGACGCCCGCCACCGCCGGCTGCCGCGTCCTGGAGTACGTGTACGCGTCCTCCACCACGGCCACGGCGACCGCGTTCGGCTCGTACACCGGGCAGGTCGCGCAGATCAGGCTGTGGGCCACCTCGCCCGGCGCGGGCGCGGCCACGGCCGAGACCGTCGCGCAGTACGCGTACGACGCCTCCGGGCGCCTGCGCGAGGTCTGGGACCCGCGGACCAGCCCCGTCCTGAAGACCGCGTACGGCTACGACGGCGCGGGCCGGCTCACCACGCTCACCGAGCCCGGCGAGCTGCCGTGGACCCTGACGTACGGCAAGGCCGGCACCGCCGTCACGGCGGGCGAGGGCATGCTCCTGTCCGCGGCGCGGCCGACCCTGAAGCAGGGCAGCGCCACCGAGACCGACGGCGGCAAGGCCGTCACCACGGTCGTCTACCAGGTGCCGGTGTCCGGCGCGAACGCGCCGCACCAGATGAACGCGGCCGCGGTCGCCGTCTGGGGCCAGAGCGACGCCCCGGTCGAGGCCACCGCCGTCTTCCCCGCGGACCAGGTCCCCGCCTCCCACGTCGGCACCTCCCTGACCGCGGACGCGTACCGGCGGGCGACGATCGTGTACGCCGACGCGTCGGGCCGTGAGGTCAACACCGCCCATCCGGGCGGCCACATCGACGCCGTCGACTACAACCAGTACGGCTCCGAGGAGCGCTCCCTGACCGCCGGCAACCGGGCCCTCGCGCTCGGCGCCACCGACGCGGCCAAGGCGGAGCTGACCCGGCTCGGCATCATCGACGCGACCGCCGCCGAGCGCGCCGAGCAGCTCTCCACCCGGACCGTGTACAGCGCGGACGGGCGCCGCGAGACCGAGGAGTACGGTCCGCTGCACCTGGTCACCCTGGAGCGCCCTCTGGCCGGGGGCACCTCCGAGGGGACGCTGCCCGCGGGCAGCGAGGTCCCGGCGCGCACCCACACCGTCAACACCTACGACGAGGGCCGGCCCGCCGACGCGGCGGTGCAGGACCTGGTGACCACCGCGGTCACCGGCGCGGCCGTGCAGGGGTACGCCACCGACGCCGACCGCCGCACCACGGCGACCGGTTACGACTGGGCCTCCGGCCGGCCGACGCGCAGCGTCGTCGACCCGGGCGGCCTGGCGATCACCACGACCACGGCGTACGACGACGCGGGCCGCAAGACCCGGGAGACGTCGGGCCGTTCGCAGGGCACCGACGCGCTGACCACCCTGACCGAGTACTGGTCGGCGACCGGCACCGGCACCTGCGCGGGCAAGCCCGCCTGGGCCGGTCTGGTGTGCCGCACCCGCCCGGCCGGGGCGATCACCGGCGGCGGCTCCCACCCGGCGGAACTGGCCACCAAGACCTACGGCTACGACCGTTGGGGCACGGTCGCCACGGTCGACGAGACCGCCGGCGGCGTCACCCGCACCACCACGATCACCACCGACGCGGCGGGCCGACAGACCCGGTCCACGGTCACCGGCGGCACGGGGACCGCGCTGCCGGAGGCCACGACCGTCTACCACCCGCAGACGGGCGAGGTCGCCTCGCAGAGCGCCGCCGGTGCCACCGTGGCGTACGGCTACGACGCGCTCGGCCGCCGGATCAGCACCACCGACGGCAGCGGCAACACCGTCACCACGGCATACGACTCCCTCGACCGGCCGGTCCGGGTCACCGACTCGGCGCCGTCCACCACCACCTACTCCTACGACACCGCGGTGGAACCGCGCGGTCTGGCCACGAAGGTGACCGACTCGGTCGCCGGGGCCTTCGCCGGTACCTACGACGCGGACGGCGAACTCGCCACCGAGACGCTGCCCGGCGCGATCGCCCTGACCGTGGACCGCGACCCGGCGGGCAACACCACCGCCCGCCGGTACGCGTCCGCGGACGGCACGGCCCTGCTCTCCGATACCACCCGGCACACCGCGCACGGGCAGCAGGCCGGGCACGATCAGTCCGGCGGCACCGCCACCGGCACCGGGTACGCCTATGACGCGGCGGGCCGGCTGGTGACCGCGAAGGACACCGCGGACGCCCAGTGCACCCGCAGGTCCTACACGTTCGACGCCAACAGCAACCGCACCGGCCTGACCACGGCCGACTGCTCCGAGGGAGGGACCGGCTCCACCAGCGTCTCGCACACGTACGACAGCGCCGACCGGATCGTCGACGCCGGCTACGCCTACGACGCGTTCGGCCGCACCACCGCCACCCCGGCCGGTGCCCGGCTGACGTACTACGCCAACGACCTCGTCCACAGCGAGACCGTCGGCGACCGCCGCCAGACCTGGAACCTCGACGCCACCGGCCGCCTGGCCGCGTGGACGGTGGAGGCCAAGGGCACCGACGGCACCTGGACCCGGACCGAGTCCAAGACGCATCACTACGGCACCGGGGACAACCCGACCTGGACCGCCGAGGACGCCCAGGGCAGCACCGTCACCCGCTATGTCAACGGCCTCAGCGGGCAGTTGACCGCGACGACGGACAAGACCGGCGGGCTCGTCCTGCAGCTGCTCAACCTGCACGGCGACGTCTCCGTCCAGCTTCCGGCGGACACCGCCCAGGCGCCCGTGGTGCTGCGCACCGACGAGTACGGCAACCCCACCGGGGGCGCGGCCGCCGCGCGCTACGGCTGGGTCGGCGGCCACCAGCGCTCCTCGGAGACGCTGAGCGGCTCCACGCTGATGGGCGTCCGCCTCTACTCCCCGGCCACCGGCCGCTTCCTGCAGGCCGACCCGGTCCCGGGCGGCTCGCTCAGCGCCTACGCGTACCCGGGCGATCCGGTGAACTCGCAGGACCTGGACGGCCAGCGCTGGAAGAAGAAGAAGGTCTGGAACGTCAAGAAGAAGAAGGCCAAGAAGCTGGCCCGGTCCCTCAAGGCGGGCGCGCGTCTGGTGTCGGCCTTCGGCCGGATCGGCCTGACCATGCCGGCGTTCTGGGCCAAGATCGCGGGCCTCGCGCTGGAGGCCATCGGCGGTGCCATGCGGTGGTTCGCCACCGAGATCCAGCTCAAGAACGCGATGCCCAAGAGCAAGGGCGTCAAGATCACGATCGGGATCTGGAAGAAATCCGGGTTCTGGTCCTGGGTGATGTACCCGAAGATCAAGGTCAACCGCTGGAAGAAGTAGCGGTGTGAGGGGAGGGAGCCCGGCCGCGGCGACGCGGTGGGGTTCCCTCCCCGCTCTTCGGTCCCGCACGGAGCGATGGGGCTGCTCGCTCCCCGCTCGGTGCCCCCGCGCGACCTCCCGTCGCGTGGCTCTCCTTCGTACGACCGGCTTCGGCCGGCCTCCCGGAAGCGAGGACGTCTCAGTGATCGTGTTCCAGGCCGCCCTTCTCCTGCTCCTCGCCGCCCAGGCCGTCCTGGTCGTGCGGCACGGCCGTAGCCGGTGGCTCGAGTCGGCCGTCGGCGCCGGGTTCGTCCTGGCCTTCCTCCTCCTGCCGGCCCCCGATGACCTGCCGCTGCTCGAGACCGCGCTCCGCGTGTACGTCGCCGTCGGCATCGCCCCGCTCGTGGAGACGGCCCTCCGCAAGGCCGGCACGAAGCGCAAGACCCTCGACGACACCCGCTCCCCCCGCTTCTGGGTGGCCGCGGTGGCCTGCGTCCTGCTCGCCGCGCTGGTGGCGCGCGTCCCGCTGTAGCGGACACCCCCTAAGGGGGCGGCAGGGGCTGTTCGGCCCAGATCGTCTTGCCGGTGGCGGTGTAGCGGGTGCCCCAGTGCTGGGTCATCTGCGCGATGAGGAACAGACCCCGCCCGCCCTCGTCGTCGTTGCCGGCGCGGCGCAGGTGGGGCGAGGTGTGGCCGGTGTCGGAGACCTCGCAGATCAGGGTGCGGTCGCGGATCAGCCGGAGCTGGACGGGGCCCGAGGCGTAGCGGATGGCGTTGGTGACCAGCTCGCTGACGACCAGTTCGGTGGTGAACGAGAGTTCGCCGTCCAGGCCCCACGCGTCGACCTGTCCGGTGGCCAGGGCGCGGGCCCGGCCCACCACCGCGGGTTCGTCGGACAGGTCCCAGGCGGCGACCTCGTGGCTGTCCAGGACCCGGGTGCGGACGAGGAGGATCGCGGCGTCGTCGTCGACCGGTCCCGGCAGCAGCGTGTCGACGATCCGCTCGCACAGGTCGTCCAGCGGCGGCGGGCCCCCGGCGGGGGAGGGCGGGCGCTCGGCGAGGACACCGTGCAGGGCCTCGAGTTCGGCGTCGCGGTCCCGGCCCCTGCCCTGGACGAGCCCGTCGGTGTACAGGGCGATGACGCTGCCCTCGGGGAGGGTGTGGTCGGCGCTCTCGAACGGCAGACCGCCGAGGCCCAGCGGCGGCCCGGCGGGCAGGTCGAGCTGGGTGACGGCCCCCGTGACGGGGTCGACGACGGAGGGCAGCGGATGGCCCGCCCGGGCCATGCTGCACTTCCCGGTGACCGGGTCGTACACGGCGTACAGGCAGGTCACGCCCAGGGCCGCGTCGTCGGTCTCGGCCTCGACCGAGGCCTGTTCGTGGGCGTCGTGGGTGATGAGCTCGTCGAGGCGGGTGAGGAGTTCGTCGGGCGGCAGGTCGAGCCGGGCGAGCGCGCGCACGCTGGTACGGATGCGGCCCATGGTGGCGGCGGCGCGTACGCCGTGGCCGACGACGTCGCCGACGACCAACCCGACGCGGGTGCCCGACAGGGCGATGACGTCGTACCAGTCGCCGCCCACTCCGGCGCCGGTGTCGGCCGGCAGGTAGCGGTGGGCGACGTCGACGCCGGTGAGCCGGGGCAGGTGCCGGGGCAGCAGGCTGCGCTGGAGGGTGAGGGCGGCGGCGTGCTCCCGGGTGAAGCGGCGGGCGTTGTCGATGCTGACGGCCGCCCGGGCGACCAGTTCCTCGGCCACGATCAGATCCCCGGTCTCGAACGCGTCGGGGTGGCTGTCGCGGCTGAACGTGACGACGCCGAGCGGCGCGGCCTCGGTCAGCAGCGGTACGGCCAGCCGCGAGTGCGTGCCGCCCGCCCGCGCCGACCGTTCGAGGACGGGGCTCTCGTCGGCGAGGCAGCGGGCCTGGAGCGAGTCGGCCGCGTGCACGATCGTCCGGAACCGGCCGGGCGGACCGGGTGAGCCGGACGGCCCGGGGGGACCGGGTGAGCCTTCCCAGACGCGGACGACCCGCTTGGCGTTCGCCGTCCCCGGCACCGGCTGTTCGCCCCTGAGGACGACGTCGATGAGGTCGACGGTGACACTGTCGGAGAACTGCGGGACCGCGACCGTCGCGAGTTCCTGGGCCGTACGGGTCATGTCCAGCGAGGTGCCGACCCGTGCGCCGGCCCGGACGAGGAGGTCCAGACGCTGCTGGGCGAGGTAACGGTCCGTGATGTCCACGGTCTCCTCGCACACGCCCAGGGGGGTGCCGTTCGAGTCCTCGAGCCGGTAGTAGGAACAGGACCAGACGTGGTCGTGCTCGGGGTCGGACGGCGGGCGGCCGCTGTAGTGGAGCTCGATCACGGGATCGCCGGTGTCGAGCACCCGCCGCATCGTCTCCTCCAGCGTGTCCGGGTAGCCCGCGGAGAGGATCTCCCCCTCGGTGACCATCTCGTCCGGGCCGAGTCCGGCGTACTGCGAGTTGCCCATCTCGCGGTAGAGGGCGCGGTTGGTCCAGACGACCAGCAGGTCGAGGTCGTAGATGGCCAGGCCGACGGGCGATTCGGTCGCCAGGCCCCGGAGCATCGACTGGAGCGCCTCCCAGCGTTCCGTCTCGTCCGCGTCCGCCATGAAGAGCAGCCGGGAGGGACCGGCCCCGGTGTGAGAGAGCGGAAGGCTGGCGGTCGCGACCCGGATGTGGTGGCCGTCCCGGTGGCGCATGCGGAACAGCTCGTGCCGGGCCCGCGCCGCGCCGGGCGGCGAGGTGACGGAGCCGTCCCGGCCGGCCCGGTCGGCGACGAAGGTGCGCAGGGGGCGGCCCACCGCCTCCTGCGGAGGGTAGCCGAGCAGCGCGTAGGCAGCCGGTCCCCAGCCCACGATCGTGCCGTCGGCGTCCAGGACGGCAGTCGCCGCTTTCGTCACGTCGAGGGGGCCACGGAAGTCGGCGTCCTCGGCCGCGTACACCGCGCTCATGGCACCTGCCTTCCTGCGTACCCTCATAGTCGGTCGGGGGTTCCCACGGCACAACCGCGCTCGGGCCGCACGGGCGGCGCCCCCGGGCCGGTGCGGCCCCCTCCCGCGGCCCGTCCCGGGCCGCGTGTACCGGCGGTCGACTGGTCCCCCTGACGGGATGGGGGGACGCTGGGAGTACGGGCGCCGGGTGTGAAGGCGCGCCGAACGGAGCGTCCGCCCGGCCGGGAAAGGCCGTCATCATGCGCATGTTGTTGAAGGTGCAGATGGACACCCAGCTCTCCAACGAGGCCATCAAGTCGGGCACGCTGCAGAAGACGATGGAGAAGGCGATGGAGGTGATCCGCCCCGAGGCCGCCTACTTTACGACCGAGAACGGCTCCCGGACGGCGTACCTCTTCTTCGACCTGGCCGACTCCTCGGACATGCCGAGGACCGCGGAGTCCTTCTTCATGGAGCTGGGCGCGAAGATCACGTACACGCCGGTCATGAACCGTGAGGACCTGGGCAAGGGACTGGCCGCCCTGGAGATCCCGCGCTGAGCCGATCGGGCTCCGGCCGACGCGAGACCCCCGCGTCACCCCCGTCACCCGCGTCTCGGCAACCCCCTCCACCCCCTCTGCTCCGTTCGCCTGCCCGAACCGGGAGGGAGCGGGGCCGCCGAGGCGCACTCGTACGCAACGGAAGCGGTCGGGCCTCTCCCGGCACGGTCCCGCCGTCAGTACCGTGGTGACCGTACGAGAGTGAGGAGGCCCCCACCATGAGCGCCCTGCCGCACCAGACGCCGTCGCCGGCGTACGCCAGTCCGTACCGGATCGAGGCGCACGAGGGCCCGCAGACCCTCGCCGAGCTGCGCGCCGCCCTGGCCCTCATCGACTCCGCCGAGCTGACCGCGTTCAACGCCCGGCTGGACGCCGCGCGCTTCGGGCGCGAGCAGACGGCCGTGATCACCGAGGCCCGCCACCTGGTCGCCCTGCGGACCCGGCCCGAGGTGCCGACCGCGGTCCGGGCGTCCCTCGCGGGCGAGACCGACCTCATGCACGTCGACGACCTCTGGGCCGAGCTCGACAAGGGCGCCGCGTGACCCACTGGCACGTGTTGGTGCCCCGACGCCTCTATCCCGAGTTCGCCCACCTCTCCCCCGGCGGTCGCCGTGCCGTGCACGACGCCCTCGCGCTCCTCGCCGCGGATCCGCGGTGCCCGGCATCGACCGCGGAGCCGATCCGGACCCTGGAGCTCCGCCGCATCACCACCGAGCCCGCCGTGGACACCGGCACGACGATCACCATCCTGTACCGCGTCCACGAACCGGAGGACGAGAGACCGGGACGCGTCGAACTGATCTTCATGCTGGCCGGTCCCTGAGCCCCGCGGGGCCGCGGACCCCTCCGGAGTGGCGGCCGGGCGGCACCGTCAGCCGCGCTGGTAGGGCCCCCAGGCGCTCTCCCCCGGAGCCTGCTGCCAGGTCGGCAGCCCCGTGGCCGAGCTGGTGGTGAAGGGGCGCCCCCCGTCGTCCAGGCGGAGGACGCCGTTCCGGCCGCCGCTGCTCCATTCCATCTCCAGGTACCACCGGACGTGCCGGGACCGCGTGTGGGCGGTGATCCTCAGGATCTGGGGGTCGCTCGCCGAGACCGTGTACGGGAAGTCCGATGCCGGAACGAAGCGGTCGCCCCGGTACCCGGCCACCGGGACGGGGCGCGGCCGCGGCGCGTCCAGGTTGACGTCCATGCTCTGCAGGCGCGCCTCCCCTCCGCAACCGACGCCCATCACGTAGGCGTTGCCCGGAAGCGGCTCGGAGACGGCGACCGTGCGCACGTGCAGGGCCTTGAGGATGACGGTCTCGTCGCCGAGCCCCTGGAGTGCCACGTCGATCACCATCTCGCCCCCCGGGACTCCGGAGAGCGAGGTGACCCAGCCCCGCGCGTCCTGCTCGGTCGGCGGCGGCGGCATCTTCCCGGGCTCCCGGTCCACTACGTAGACCTGGCTGCACGGGTCCTTCCAGACGTACGGGTTCACGTCCGCCGCCAGGGGCACGCGCGGCCGCTGCCGGCCGGGGGCGGAGTCGCCGTCGGCTCCCGCGCCGCTTCCGCCCGGCGGGGTACGCGTCGCCCGGCCGGCGTCCGGGGCCGCGGGGGCCGGGGCGGTGCCGGTGGAGGAAGGCGTACCGGCCGTGGGGGCGGAGGCGGACGGGGTACCGAAGGTACGGCCGGGGTTCGTGGGGGCCGTGGGGTTGCCGGCCGGGCCGTGGGCGAGGGGGAGGTCCCGCTCGCCGGGCCAGAGGGCGAAGGCTCCGAGCCCGGCGACGAGGACCGTGGCCACCGCCGCGCCCAGGGGCAGCAGGAGACGGCGCGGCCGCCGGGCCGGGAGGCGCGGACGGGTGCGGTCGGGGGCGACCTCCGGGGCCCGGTCGTCCAGGCCGGATACGGGGGAAGCGTCTGACGCCGTCCCGGGCTCCGGGGCCGGGTCCGGGTCCGGGCGAGGACCCGCTTCCGGGGTCGGGGCGGCCTCGGGGTGCTGGGCGGCCTCGGGGTGCGGCTCGGCTTCCCGGGCCGGGGAGGCCGTCGCGGAGAGCGGCTCCGTACCGGTCGCGTTCTTCGCGCGGCGGCGGGCTTCGTCCGCGACGATCCAGCGACGGTGGAGCCGCAGCAGCTCCTCGCGGCTCGCGCCGCACAGCCGGGCGATCTTCTCCACGGGGGCGAACTCCGTCGGCACGGCGTCGCTGTTGCAGTACCGGTGCACGGTGGACGGGCTCATGTGCGCCTGTCTGGCCAGGCTGCCGTAGCTCAGCCCGGACCGTTCCTTCCACTCCCGCAGAAGGTCCGCGACGCCCTCGCTGTCCATCCCCACCCGACCGGTCCCTTCCCTGGACGCTGCTTCACCGTGCCGTTCGCCATGCCGTTCGCCATGCATTCGTGTTCCAGGCACGCATCCCAGGGATCGTACGTTTCCGCAGGTCAACCCCGTTGCGAACGTTCGGGCTTCCGACATTGTCCCTGTTGGCTGGTGCGAACGCGAAGGCGGCACGCAAGGTGAGTGCAGCGCCGCTCGAACCGGCGCCTCCACTGATCGACCGTCACCACCACGCACCCAACGGGGGAACACCATGCGTACGTTCGACATCCGCCGCACCACCATCGCCGGCGCCCTTCTGGCCGCCGCTCTCACCACCTCCGCCTGCGGAGCTGCGGAGACCGGCAAGACTCCCTCGGCCGGCGCCTCCGGAAAGACCTCCACCGCCACCGTGGCGCCCACCGCCCCGACCTCGCCCGGCCCGTCGGCCTCGGACGGCACGAGCGCGGGCGGCACGGCCACGGGCGGCTCCACGACCCCGGGCTCCGGAACGGGCGGGACCAAGGGGCGGCAGACCTCCGACAGCAGCGGCGGCAAGGGCAGCGCCGGGCAGCAGGGAGGCGGGGCCGAGGCGGTCACCTGCACCGGCGGCACCACCCGGGTCACGGTCAAGCGGCCGGCCCGCCCCATCAACCACCTGCTGCTCACCACCACCAACAGCGGCTCCGCGCCCTGTGACCTCTACGGCGCGCCGCTGCTGCGCTTCGACCAGGAGCAGTCCGCCACCGCGATCGACGAAGCGACCCGCCCGCAGAGCGTGATCCGGCTGGCCCCGGGCGAGTCCGCGTACGCCTCCGTGGTGTTGACGGGCGAGCGCGCAGGCAGCGAGGCCCACGGTCGCACCGCCACGCGGCTCGAGGTGCACTTCGCCGGGCGTGAGACGGCCGGTTCCGTGGGACCGTCCGCCACGCTCGGGCTCCCTTCGGGCACCTACAAGACGGATGACGCCAAGGTCATGTACTGGACGACCAGCTTCGAGGACGCGCTGTCGTACTGACCGCCGCGTACCGTCCGCCGCGAACCGACGGTGCGGCGGGGAGGGTCTCAGCGGCCGAGCCAGCCCCTCAGCATCCTGCTGACGGCCGGCATCGCCACGTACGTCATCAGCACGTTGAAGACACACGCGACGACCGCGCTGCTGAGCACCACCGGCAGCGCGGCCAGTCGCGGCATCAGGAAGTAGCTCCCCAGAAGGGAGATGGGGTAGATCGCCAGGGTGGCGCTGATCGCCATCTTCCACCGCGGGGGCGCCGGGAGGGTCGAGCCCGGCTTGGCGAACCAGGTCTCCATTCCGGTCAGTTCGCGCCGGGCGATCTCGGTGTGGTGGTGTCCCTGGCAGTCGTCGAACCAGGCCGCCCGCTCCGGCGAGTCCTGCCAGGCGCGGCAGGCCGCCGCGTCGCGGAAGCGGTGGACCAGGAACCAGGGGGCGTCGCCGCCGGTGGAGCGGAAGAGGCCGTAGCCGAGATGGCCGGGGAACTTCGCCGCGCTGTCCAGGATGCCCTGCGCCCACCGCTCGAACGGGGCTTCGTACCCGGGCTCCACCCGGCGGGCTATCAGCAGGGTCACCTCGCCGGTGTCGGCGGGGACGGTGGTGTGCTCAAGGCTCACCGCAGTCACTCGTACTCCTCGTGATCGCGCCGCGCCGCCGCCCACTCTACGCGGCCCGGCGGGCGGGGAGCGGCGGGGCACCGTCCCGGTCCTGGGGAGGGGCCGGCGCGCCTGGTCACGGGCTTTCCGTCCGGCCGTTTCCGTCCGGCCGTCTCCGTCCGGTCGCTTCCGGGCGAAACGGGGTGGAGCCGCTGCCGGTCGGGGCGTTAGGTTCTGCGGGCGATCGTTCCTGACCCCGAGCCGCGAAGGCCTCTCCGTGACCTTGATCCGTCCTGCCCGTCCCGACGAGCTTCCCGCCCTGCTGGAGTATCCCGGCGACGCCGAGCGCAACGCGGCGACGCGCGCCTACCTCGCCCAGTTGCTCGACACGGGGTGCACCCGGCCCGAGTGGTGCCTGGTCGCCGAGGACGGTACGGGGCGGGCGGTCGGCAGCGTGGTGCTGTGGACCCTGCCGGGGCAGGAGGTGCCGTACGCGTTCGTCCTGTTCGAGGCGCCTGGCGACGAGCAGGCGACGGGATCGGCTCTTCTGGACGCGGCGGCGGCGCACGCGCGGGCCTGCGGGGCGGAGGAGTTGGAGCATGTGGTCGACTCCCCCGCGCAGGCTCCGCAGTGGCAGCGCGATCCGGAGCGTCGGGGCGAGCTGCTGCGGGGCGCCGGCTTCCGGGTGATCCGGGACGGACGGCGGTTCCGTCGCGGGACCGCCGGTGAGCTGCCGGCCGACGACGCCCGGCTGACGTTCCGCTCCCTCGCCGAGCTCGGCCCCGGGCCGTTCGTCTCCCTCCTGGCGGAGCTGCTGGCCGAGACCGCCGACGCCCGGCTGGCCGCCGACGTCGAACGGTTCGGCGCGCGGCGCGCGGCCGAGCAGCTCTTCGAGGAGACGGCCGAGCTGCGGCACGAGCCGTCGTGGTGGGAGATCGGCTACGACGCCGACGGCAGCCCGGCCGTGATCAGCCTGCCGGCGGAGAACCCGAGTGTCGCCGTGATCGGCTTCGTCGGGGTCGCGCCTGCGCACCGCGGCAAGGGCTACGCCGCCTCGGCCGTGGCGCGCGGCACGCGGATCCTCGCGGCGCACGGCGCCGAGGAGATCCGCGGCGACTGCGACGCGGCCAACACGGCCATGGCGAAGGCCTTCACCCGGGCGGGGTACGAGAACTTCGCCGACCGCCTGGAGTTCAGCCGCGCTCTCTGACCGGCCGGCCGGCGGCCTGCGGACGGGTCGTTCCCGCTGACCGGCCGGCCGGGCGGGAGCCGTTCCCGAAAGCGGAGGCCGGTGCGCAGGGCGGCCTCCGCCCTCGGGGGCCAGGTCAGGCGTAGGTCTCGTACTCGGCGACCTGCGGGGTGCCCGTCGAGCCGGTGATCTCGAAGGTCAGCTTCCTGAGCGAGGTGCGGGGGAAGGTGATCGCTCCCGCTCCCGTGCCGGAGGCCAGGACGGTGCCGGTGTCGCCGTCGAGGAGCCGCCAGGTTCCGATCCGGCCCGCGGAGCCGGAGGCCTCGCGGAGTGCGATCCGGGAGACGGAGGTGGCCGCGGGCCACTTGATCGAGACGGAGCCGGTCGCGCCGGCCGGGGACCAGTAGGTGGCGGAGTCACCGTCACGGACGTTGCCGAAGCTCGTCCCGGCCGCCTTGCTGGAGCCGTCGGCGCCGGCCCCGAGGCTGAGGTTGGTGCCGCCGGGCTGGGTCGGGTCCGGGGTGGTCGGGGACGGGGTGGGGGTGGTCGGGGACGGGGACGGGGTCTGGGGGGAGCAGGAGCCGTCGGACACCCGGAGTCCCTTGCCGGCGCCCGCCGTGCGGCTCACCACGTCCGGTACGCAGGCGGCCGCGTCGAGGGTGTAGGCGTACGGAACGGCGACCGTGGTGGTGGACTGCGGGTTCGGGCCGGCGGGCTTGTTGTCCGTGCCGGGGGCCGACCAGGTCACGTTGTCGAAGACGTTGCCGCTGACCTGCCAGTAGCCGGCGGCGTCGGTGTAGAAGGTGCCGAGGACGTCCTTGGAGTCCTCGAAGTAGTTGTTGTCGACCTTGGCCCGGGCCCCGGCGCGGGAGTTGATGCCGGATTCGTTCAGCCTGGCGTAGTGGTTGTTGTAGAGGTGCGCGATGCCGCCGCGCAGCAGGGGCGCGCGGGAGTCGATGTTCTCGTACAGGTTGTGGTGGTACGTGATGTAGCCGTTGGAGAGGTCGCTCTCGCTGGACCCGATGAGGCCGCCGCGGCCGGAGTTGCGCAGGGTGCTGTAGGACAGGGTCACGTACTGCGTGCCGTCCTTCATGTCGAAGAGGCCGTCGAAGCCCTCGGACTCGCCGCCGGACGCCTCCAGGGTGACGTGGTCGACCCAGACGTTGCGGACATCGCTCTCCATGCCGATGGCGTCGCCGCCGTTGGAGGTGGGCGACCCCGACTTCTTGACGTTCCGGACGGTCACGTTCTGGATGATGACGTTGCGGGACTCCCGGATGTGGATGCCGAGCTGGTCGAAGACGGCCCCGGCGCCCACCCCGACGATCGTGACGTTGCTGATCTGCTTGAGCTCGATCACGCCCGCGGCGGTGGAGCAACTGCTCCCGGACACCTTGGCGGTGTTGCCGTGGTTGATGGTGCCCTCGACCTCGATGACGATCGGGGTGCTGCTCGCGGCCCGGCCGCACAGGGCCGCGTGGATCGCGGTCCCGGTCGTCGCCCGCACCGTCTGCCCTCCCGCGCCGCCGGTGGTGCCACCGTTCTGGGTCGCGTAGCCGGTGGCGCCGCCGGTCACGGCTGCGGATGCCTCGGGCATCACCAGCACCACACCGGCGGCGGCCGCCACGGCCATCGAGGCCAGCGCCGCGTTGAACCGTCGTGCGACGGGTCGTCTCATCCTGATCTCCCCTTCGTCTTCCACGTGTGAGCGTTCGATCAGAAAGCGCTTTCTGCCCGGCGACGATAGGGCGGCGAACGCCGGTCGGCAAGACTCTTGCAGGGGTCTGCGGCAATCGCTTTCTATGTGCGGTGCGCCCTATCTGATGCCATGTCACACGATCGGGGACAGGTCCCTTTCACCCGCGCTTGGGGGGCTGCGGAACCGGGCAGGCGAGGGGCAGCGTCGGCAGAACGACGGCGCACCCGGCGGGCCGCCGGGTGCGGTCGGGCGAAGGCCAGAAGCGGTCCGGTGAACGCCGGGTGCGGTCGGTGCAGGCCGGGTGCGGGCCAGGGAGGTACACGTGACCGTCCCGCCGGGCTGTCACCTGCCGGCGGGACGGGAAGGGAGGCGCCGGGGTACGCGTCATCGGGCGGCGGGCGGCCCGGCGGCGCGCGGGCCGTGTCAGCGGGTCGTCGGAATGCGCGGGTGGGCGGCGTAGCGGCGGCGGCTGCGCAGCATGCCCTCGTCGGAGAGGGTGAACACATCGACGAAGTCGACCTGTTGCGGGGAGAGGCGGCCGATCGCGACGACACAGTCGCCGGAGGCCACGATCCGTTCGATGTGATGGCGGCAGCCCGGGGCCGGGTTCTCCAGCCGCGCGTCCTCGTGGAGGAGTGACGAGAAGCCGTCCAGGTCCCCGGTGTCGAGGTAGTGGTAGGCCAGCCGCACGTGGTCGACTCCGGAGTCGGTGATCAGACTGCTGGGCGGCAGCCGCCTCGCCTGACGACTGTTCATGACACGTCCTTTCGTACGTCCGCCTCCTGCCAGGCGGCGGCAGGTTCCACCGTGCTCCGCCGCCGCAACCCCGCACTATCGCGGGCCTATCACCGCCACGAGATCTCCACACCGTTTACAACTGGGGTGCCCAGCGGCAAAACTGACCTCCGCACACGCGTCTTTCGGGTCGTTTTCGCTGCTTGTCTGTTGGGTTGGGGCGTGTTCCTTGCGGGGAGAAACAGTGGACGTACCGCCCGGCGGGAGACCTTTCGCTCCTGAGACCGTGGCCTTCCGGATCCTCGGACCGCTCCATGTGCACAGTCCGAACGGGCAGGTGCGCATTCCGCCCGGGCGTCAGGAAGTCATCCTGGCCGCCCTCCTGCTGGAGGCGAACCGGGTCGTCAGCACCGACTATCTGGTGGATCTCATCTGGGAGGACGAGCCGCCGGACACCGCCCGGACGCAGGTGCAGATCTGTGTCTCCCGCCTGCGGAAGCTGTTCGGCAAGGAGGAGGTGGCCGCGGCCATCACCACCCGGCCGCCCGGTTACGTCCTCAAGACGGAGGACGGCTCGGTCGACGCGGTCCTGTTCGGCCGGTGGATCGCCGACGCCCGGCTGCGCGGCAAGCAGCCCGGCGGCGCGGCCGAGGCGGTGGAACTGCTGCGGGGCGCGGGCGCCTTGTGGCAGGGGGACTGCCTGAGCGGCATCTCCAGCGAGACGCTGCGCAGCAAGGCCCGGCAGTTGGACGAGGAGCGGTTGACGGCCGCCGAGAACCGGATCGATCTGGAGCTGGAGTTAGGGCGGCACCATCAGCTGGTCGGGGAGATCCAGCTGCTGGTCCACGAGCATCCCCTACGGGAGCGGCTGCGCGGCCGGCTGATGCTGGCGCTGTACCGCTCGGGGCGCCAGGCCGAGGCCCTGGACGTCTACCGCGTCGGCAGACAGCTCCTGGTGGACGAGCTGGGGCTCGAACCGGGCGAGGAGCTGCGGCACCTGGAGTCGGCGATCCTCGCCGGCGAGGTCCCGCCGCCCCGGCTCGCGGGGCCGGGCGCGGCCGGCCGGGCCCGTCCCGCGACGAACCCGGGACCGGGCCCGTCTTCCGACCGGGCCGCCGCCGACGGGACCGGCCCGCGGGAGGGGTCGGCGGGCGCGGGAAGCCGGATCCAGGGCTCCGGCGTCTCGGCACCGGCCGTCGCGGTCGCGGCTCCGGGCTCCGCGGGCGGATTCGCGCGCGGGTCGGGGCCGGGCTTCGTGCTCGGATCCGGGTCGGGGTTTGGGCCGGGATTCGCGCCGGGGCCCGGCTTTATGCTCGGGTCCGGGTCCGGGTCCGGGTCCGGGTCCGGGGACGGGTCGGGTTCCGGATTCGGGTCGGGTTCCGTCGGGTCCGGGCGGGGCGGGGGGCTCGACGCGGCCGACCGTACGGGTGCCGGTGCCGACGTTCGTACGGAAACCGGTACGGGCCACGGCACCGGGGCCGTCGCCGCGCCGACCGGTCATGGCGGCCCGGGTGGGCCGGGCTCCGACGGCGAGGTCGCACGCCTGACCGGCGCTCCCGCGGCTCCCTCCGTACGCGAGCCCGGACGGGATCCCGTAAGAGAGCCCGTAAGAGAGCCCGTACGGGATTCCGTACGGGAGTCGGCCCCGCGTCACTCGGCCACCGGCGTCGCGGCCGGGGCTCCGATACCGGCGTCCCCCGCCGACGTGCCGCGCCAGCTCCCCGCCGACACGGCCGACTTCGTCGGGCACCAGGGGCGGATCGCGGTCATCGAGAAGACGCTCCTGGGCACCGGCGAGCGCCGGGCCGTCGGCCTCGTCGTCATCGTGGGCAAGCCGGGCACCGGCAAGTCCACCCTGGCCACGCACATCGCCCACCAGGCGGGCGAGAAGCACTTCACCGACGGGCAGCTCTACTGCGACCTGCGCGGCACCAGCGGCGCCCCGGCGACCGCGGCCGAGGTCCTCGGCCGGTTCCTCCGCGCCCTCGGCATCCCCGGTCCCGTCATCCCCGACTCCCTGGACGAGCGGGCGGAGATGTACCGCACGCTGCTCGGGTCCCGCCGGGTGCTGGTCGTCCTGGACGACGCCGCGTCCGAGAGCCAGGTCCGTCCCCTGCTGCCGGGCGCCGGGAGCTGCGCGGTGCTGGTCACCAGTCGGGTCCGGATGACCGGGCTGCCCGGCGCGCACCGCGTGGAGCTGGACGTCCTCGGCACGGAAGAGGCCATGGAGCTCCTCGTCCGGGTGATCGGCGAGGAGCGGGTGGAGGGCGAACGAGTCGCGGCCGAGGCGCTCATCCGGACCGTGGGCGGGCTGCCGCTGGCTCTGCGGATCGTCGCGGCCCGGCTGGCGGCCCGTCCGCACTGGACCCTCGCCTCGATGGTGCACCGGCTGGCCAACGAGCGGCACCGGCTGGACGAGTTGACGCACGGCGAGATGACGATGCGGGCGAGCCTGTCGCTGACCCACGACGGGCTGGGCTCCGACGACCGCCGGCTCCTGCGGCTGCTCAGCCTCGCCCGCGGGCCGAGCCTGCCCGGCTGGCTGGCCGGCGCCCTCCTCGACGACCGCCGTCCCTACCCCTCGGACCTGCTGGAACCGCTCGTCGACGTCCAGATGCTGGACGTGGTGGGGATGGAGTCCACCGGAGGGTTCCGGTACCGCTTCCACGAGATCATCCGGGTGTTCGCCCGGGAGCAGCTCACCGCGCACGACGATCCGGCCACTCAGTCGGCGGCGCTGCGGCGGATGATGGGCGGCTGGATGGCGCTGGCCGAAGAGGCCCACCGGCGGATCTACGGCGGCGACTTCACCGTGCTGCACGGTTCGGCGCCGCGCTGGCTCCCGCCCGCGGACCATGTGGACGAGCTGCTCGCCGATCCCCTGGAGTGGCTGGACAGCGAGCACGCGAACCTGGTGCAGGCGGTGGAGCACGCGGCGGCCGAGCAGCTCGACGAGGTGTGCTGGGACCTGACGACCACCCTGGTCACGCTCTTCGAGACGCGCGGCTATCTCGACCACTGGGAGCGCACGCACCAGGTGGCCCTGGGCGCCGCCCGGTCCGCCGGGAACAAGCGGGGCAGCGCCGCCGTCCTGGCGTCGCTGGGCTCGCTCTATCTCAGCCGCAGCCAGCACGAGGAGTCCCGGGCGGCGCTGACCACGGCGCTCGGGCTCTTCACGGAGATCGAGGACCGGCAGGGACTCGCCTTGTGTCATCGCGACCTGGCGTTGCTGGAACGTTTCCGCGGCCGTGAGCACCAGGCCTTGGAGCTGTACGACCGTGCCCTGCGGGATTTCGACCTCGCCGGTGACGTGGTGGGCCGGGCGATCGTGCTCACCCAGAGCGCGCAGATCTGGATGCTGCGGGGGCAGAGTGCGGCGGCGCAGAGCCGGCTGGACGAAGCCCTGGGCATCTACCGGTCGGTCGGGTACACCGGCGGTCAGGCCAGGACCCTGCGCAGAGCGGGGCAGTTGCAGCAGCGGCAGGGCGAACTGAGCCGGGCGGTCGGGACGTTCACGGAGGTCCTCGAGCTGTGCCGGGACAGCGGGGACGTGATCGGGGAAGGGCATCTGCTGCGCGATCTCGGCCTGGCGCACGCCGGAATGGGGCAGACGGCGGCGGCTCGGGACTGTCTCGACCGTGCGCTGACCATCCGGGAGCAGATCATGGACCAGGGCGGAGCGGCCATGGTCCGGCTGGACCTCGCGCGGCTGCTCGAAGCGGACGACGGCCCGGGTGACCGGAGCCGGTCGCGGGACCTGCTGCACAGTGCGGTGCGGGCATTCCAGGACCGCCGGATGGAACCGGAACTCGCGGAGGCGCAGCGGCTGCTGGCTCGCGGCTGAGCGGCGGGGCGGATCAACGGTGGGGCGGTAGGGCCAGTGGGGCGCTAGGGCCGGGTGCGGCGGCTGGGCCGTGGGGGCGCCGGGCCGTGGGGGCGGGTGCGGGCGGTCAGGGGCCGGGCGGGGTGGACCGCCGGCCGGTCAGTCCCAGGGGTTGTTGTCGCTGGAGGGGGTCGGGGTCGGCGTGGTCTGCTGCGTCGAGGAGGAGCCGGTGGTCCCGCCCGTCGGGGTGCCCTCGTCGGCCAGGGCCGCCTGGGCGCCGAGCAGAGCGGCACCCGCGAGGGCGACGGTGACGACGGCGGCGCGGAGGGCGTGGGCGAGAGCCATGGTTTTTCCCTTCGGTAGGGGCGTCCCGCCGGGCTGCGGGGCGTCTCCTTCTTCGTGGGCACCACGCTAGGAACGGCCGGAATCCCCGGACCGGCCCCGCTCCTATCACGCAGCTATCACGCCGCCACGCCGGGCATCCGGGGATAGCCGGGGTGGTGGGTCGACCGCTCCCCCGTGATAGCGGTGCCGCGGCCCGGGTCGACCGCGCGGGGCCGGTGAGCGGCTCGGTGGACGGCAGGGCGATGGGGGCGCGATAGCCGGCTCCCGAGGATGGGACCTGTCACTCCTCACACCCCCCAGGAGCACGCATGAACTCCGCCCTCACGGCCGGTTCCGTCCAGGACACGCAGGTCGGCGCGCTGATACGTGCGCACCGGTTGCGGACAGGCCTGACGCAGCGGGAACTCGCCGACCTGTCGACCATCAGCGTCCGGGCGATCCGCGACCTGGAGCACGGCCGGGCGAGACGGCCCCGCACGGACACCGTGCGGCTGATGGCGGACGCGCTGCGCCTCGGGCCGCGGGCCCGGGCCGCCCTGGAGGAGGCCGCCCAGCTCGGCAGGGCCGTCGGCGTCACCGCGGGCCCCCCGGCGCCGCCGGACGCCCCCCAGCCGCTGCTCGGCCGGAGCACGGAGACGGAGACCCTGGTCCGGGAACTCTCGCCGGACGGCGCCGAGCGGCTCACCCATCTGGTGGGGCTCCCCGGCGTCGGCAAGACCCGCGTGGCGCTGGCGGTGGCCTCGGCGCTGCACGGTTCCGGGATGCCGGTCCTGTGGCACGCCTTTCCCGGTGCGGCCCGCGAGTACGTACCCACCGCTCCGGGGCCCTGGACGGAACTCACCGAGCGGTGGGTGTGCGGGCTGTACGGGGACGAGCCCGGCCGCGACCCGCGTACGGGGGCGGCGGCGGGGCGCCCCGCCGAGGGGCCGGCGGGCCTGGGCGGTGAAGGTCCGGTCATGCTCGGGGAGGGTCCGGTGCTGCTGGTGCTGGACGGGGCGCCGGCCGGAGCGCCGCGGTTCGACCGGCTGACCCGGCTGCTGCACGAGGTGCCGGGGCTGCGCCTTCTGGTGACCTCGGACGAACCCTGGCAGGCCCCTGGCGAGCGGCTGTTCCTGCTGTGCCCCCTGCCCGCGCCCCCCGTCGCCGAGGGCGGCGCGCGCGGTGCCGGGGAGGCGGGCGGCGGGAGCGTGAGCGGTGGCTCCGGGCAGCCCGGGCGGCCGGGGGGACTCGGTGAGGAGCGGGAGCCCGCCGTACGGATGTTCCTGGATCAGGTACGGCGGGTCCGGCCCGGACCGGCGGCCTCGGCCGTCGCCGACAGGGAGCGGGCGGTGCGGATCTGCCGCCTTCTGGACGGGCACCCCGGCGCACTGTCCGCCGCCGCGTCCTGGCTGGTCGTCTCCGATCTGGCGGCGCTGTGCGACACGTTGGAAGCGGACCCGGCGGCGTTCCTGGACCATCTCGGAGGACGGGACGACCGTCTGCGCGCCTCGCTGCGCGACCGCGTCGACCGGTTGCCGGCCGAGCAGCGCGCCCTGCTGACGGCGCTGTGCACCACCACGTCGGCCCAGGGCGTCGGTGCGGGTGCCGGTGCGGGATTCGCCGACGCGGGTGTGGCGCTCCCCGCGCTGGCGGCGCTGACCGGTCGCAGCCTGCCCGAGTGCGGTCGGCTGCTGCGCGAGCTGCTCCTGTCGGGCCTGGTGCGGGCGGCCCACGAGGAGGGCGCCTCCCGTTTCCGGGTGCCCCCGCTCGTACGCGCGCTGCTGCCCGCTGCGGCAGTGTCCGCGCCGCAGGCAACTGCCGCCGTCTGAACTGCTCCTGAAGCACCGGAAGAACTGCCGCCCCGGACCGGGCGGCGCGGATTGGATGGGCGTACGCCGGAAGGGCCGGCCACCCGGCCGGAACCGGCGGCCGGGTTCGGTCACGGCGGCCGGGTTCGGTCACGGCGGCCGGGTTCGGACTCGGCGGCCGGGTTCGGTCCGGGGCCAGGCCCGACTCGGCGGCCGGGCTCGGCCCGGAGCCAGGCTCGGTCCCGGCAACAGCGTCGGGTCCCGGCCGCGTTCCTTCGTACCGCCTCTCGTCGTACCGCCTCTCGTCGTACCGACCTCCGTCGTGCCCACCCCGTCCCCCGAGGAGCGCCCGCATGTCCCCCAAGGCGTCTGTACGGCTGCCCCTGTCGGCGGCCCAGCGCGACATCTGGCTGGCCCACGCGCTGGACCCCTCCGGCCGCCGCTACAACGTCGGCGAGTACCGGGAGATGCGGGGGCCGGTCGATCCGGAGCTGGTCAGGGCCGCCTTCCGGCAACTGGTCGTGGAGACCGACGCCCTGCGGATCCGGGGCATCGGCGCCGACGAGGACGGCCCCTGGCAGGAGCTGCACGCCGAGCCCGGCGACCAGGAGCTGACGCAGGTGGACGTGAGCGGCGCCGACGATCCGGCCGCCGCCGCGCGGGCCTGGATGGAGGCGGAACTGGCCCGGCCCTTCGATCTGGCCTCGGACTGGCTGACCCGCCACGCGCTGGTGAAGGCCGGTGAGGAGCTGTGGTTCTACTTCCACGGCTTCCACCATCTGGTGATCGACGGAGCGGGTCTCGCCCTGCTCGACGCCCGGCTGGTCGAGCTGTACGCGCAGGCCGAGGCCGGGGAGCCGTGGGGCCCGAGCCCCTTCGGCTCGCTCGCCGAGCTGCTGGCCGAGGACGCCGCCTACCGGGCGTCGGAGGACGCCGTGGCGGACCGGGCGTACTGGCGGGAGCGGCTGGCGGGCATGGCACCGTCCCCGCGGATCGGCGGCGGCCGCTCCGAGCCCGTCCCCGAGGGGTCCCTGCCGTTCGTCCGGCGGACGGTGACGCTGCCCGCTCCGTACGCCCAGCGGCTCCGGGAGACCGCCCGCGCCCACCGGGCGCCGTGGACGATGATGGTGATCGCGCTGGTCGCCGCGTATGTGCGACGGGCCTCGGGGAGCGGCGAGGACGAGTTGACGCTCGCCCTGCCGGTGACCGCCCGGACCACCGAACCGGCCCGGCGCACCCCGGGCATGGCGTCCAACATCATCCCGCTGCGGCTGCCGGTGCCGGCCACGGCCACGCTGGCCGATCTGCTGAAGTCCGTCGTCAGCGAGACCCGGCAGGGCCTGCGCCGGCAGCGGACCCGGTTCGAGGAGATGGGCGGCGCAGCGGAGCCCGGCCGGTCGGCCGCCACGCCCGCGCGCACCGAAGGGGCCGGCACGACGGGCAGGCCTTCCGCCTCCCCGCAGGTGAACATCATGGCGTTCGCGCCCGGCATGCGGTTCTTCGGTGTGCCCACCACCCAGCACAATCTGGGGAACGGGCCGGTGGAGGACCTGGCGGTGGCGGTCTACGACCTGGGCCCCGAGGACGGGCTGCGGATCGACTTCGACGCGTCGCCGGAGACCTGCGACACGGCCACGGTGGCCGCGCACCAGGACCGCTTCGTCCGCTTCGTCGGCACCGTACTGGCCACCCCGGAACGCCCCCTGGCCGAGGTGGAGTTGCTGGACCAGGACGAGTCCCGGCAGGTGCTGGGCGAGTGGGCGGGCGTACGGGACGTCGGGGCGGACGACAGGACGCTGACCGAGCGCTTCGAGGAACAGGCCCGGTCACGCCCGGACGCCACGGCGGTGATCTTCGGCGAGGACCGGCTCTCTTACGGCCGGCTCGACGCCCGCGCCAACCAGCTGGCCCACCACCTGCGCGCGACCGCCGGCCTCGGCCGCGGAGACCTGGCCGGCATCCTCCTGGATCGCTCCCCCGACCTGGCCGTCGCCATCCTCGCCGTGCTGAAGACCGGCGCCGGATACGCCCTGCTCGACCCCGAGTTCCCCGACGAACGCCTCACCGGCACCGCCACCGACGCCGGCCTCACCACCCTCGTGACGACCGCCGGGTACGCCGAGCGGGTGTCGGGGCGGTGGTCGACCGTACGCACCGACGCGGAGGGGGTGGAGATCGCCGCGATGCCCGCGTCGGGGCTCGGGGTGGCGCTGACGGTGGACGATCCGGCGTGCGTGATGTTCACGTCCGGATCGACCGGGCGTCCCAAGGGGATTCTCTCCACCCACCGCAACCTCACCTCCACCCTCACCCACCAGACCCACTGCGCCTTCGGCCCCGACGAAGTCTTCCTCCAGTGCTCCCCCGTCTCCTGGGACGCCTTCTCCCTCGAATTCTGGGGCGCCCTCCTCCACGGCGGCACCACCGTCCTCCAACCCGGACAACGACCCGAACCGGCCCTCATCGCCGACCTCGCCCCCCGCCACCGCGTCACGATGCTCCAGCTCTCCTCCAGCCTCTTCAACTACCTCACCGACGAACACCCCGACACCTTCACCACCACCCACACCGTCCACACCGGCGGCGAACCCGCCTCCCCGACGCACATCCGGGCCCTCCAGGACGCCTGGCCGCACATCACCGTGGTAAATGGCTACGGTCCGGCCGAGTCCATGGGGTTCACGACCACCCACACCGTCCCCCGAAGCGGGGGCGAGGTGCCGCCGACCGTCTCCATCGGGCGTCCGCTGGTCAACAAGCAGGCCTACGTCCTCGACGACCACCTCCGACCCGTACCCCCCGGCACCACCGGCGAGCTCTACCTCGCCGGACACGGCATCGCCCACGGCTACCTCGCCCAACCCACCACCACCGCCACCCGCTTCATCCCCCACCCCTACGGACCCCCCGGCACCCGCCTCTACCGCACCGGCGACCACGCCCACTGGGACACCCACGGCAACCTCCACTACACCGGCCGCACCGACACACAGATCAAAATCCGCGGCTTCCGCATCGAACCCACCGAAATCGAAACCCTCCTCACCACCCACCCCCACCTCACCCAAGCCACCGTGACGTACGGGGAAGGGCGGCTGACCGCGTACGTGACGGCCGGGCCGGACGGGCTCGTGCCGGAGCCGGCCGCCGTCCGGACGTGGCTGCGGGAGCGGCTGCCCGACCACATGGTCCCGGCGTTCGTCGTACCGCTCGACCGCCTCCCCCTCACCCCCAACGGCAAGATCGACAAGCGGGCGTTGCCGGAGCCCACCGCTCCGGACGCGTCGGATCGGGGGCGGCCGCCGCGCACCCCGTTGGAGGAGATCGTCTGCGCCGAGTTCGCCGAGGTCCTGGGCCTGGCCGGGGCTCCGTCGGCGGACGCCGACTTCTTCGAGCTCGGCGGGCATTCGCTGCTCGCCGCCCGGCTGGCGAACCGGCTCGCCTCGGCCCTGGACGCCCGGCTGGGTCTGCGTGAGGTCTTCGGCCACTCCACCCCGGCCCGGCTGGCCGCGCACCTCGCCGACCGGACCGGGAAGCGCGCCGCGCTGCCGCCGCGAACCGCCCCGGGCCGGCGGCCGGAGCGGCTGCCGCTCTCCTTCGCGCAGCAGCGTTTGTGGCTGGTGAACGGGCTGGAGGCGGGCGGTACGGCGTACAACGTGCCGATGGCGGTCCGGCTCGACGGGCCGCTGGACGTGACCGCGCTGCGCGCCGCGTTCCGCGACCTGGCGGAGCGTCACGAACCGCTGCGGACCCGGATCGCCGTCACGGACGGCGAGCCCCACCAGGTGGTGGATCCGGCCGGAGACGTGTCGTTCACGGTCCGCGAGGTCGCCCCGGAGGAGGTGGACGCGGCGGTGCGGGCGGCGGCCGGGCACGTCTTCGACCTGGCGGCCGAGGCGCCGCTGCGGGTGACCGTACTGCGTACCGGACCCGCGTCGGCCGTCCTGCTGGTGCTGCTCCACCACATCGCCACGGACGGGCAGTCCTTGAGCCCGCTGTTCGCGGACCTGTCCGAGGCCTATGTGGCCCGGCGTTCCGGCCGGCAGCCGGACTGGCCGCCGCTGCCGCTCGCGTACGCCGACCACGCGCTGTGGGAGCGGTCCGCGTCCGCAGGACCCGTGCTGGACGAGCAACTGGCGTATTGGCGTGAGGCCCTGGCCGGGCTGCCGGAGGAGCTGGGGCTGGTCCACGACCGGCCACGGCCTCCGGTGGCCGGGCAGCGCGGCGGGGCCGTGGAGGTGGACTTCGGTCCCGAACTGGGCCGTCAGGTGTCGGAGTTGGCCCGGAGGGAGCGGTGCACGCCGTTCATGGTCGTGCAGGCGGCGCTCGCGGCCGCGCTGACCCGGCTCGGTGCGGGCACCGACATCCCGCTCGGGTCGCCCGTGGCGGGGCGTTCGGAGGAGCATCTGACCGGTCTTGTGGGGTTCTTCGTGAACACGCTGGTGCTGCGTACGGACACCTCGGGCGATCCGGAGTTCCGGGAGCTGCTGCGCCGCGTGCGGACGACGGACCTCGACGCGTTCGCGCACCAGGACGTGCCCTTCGATCTCGTCCTGGAGGCCGTCAATCCGGTGCGTTCGCTGGCCCGGCATCCGCTGTTCCAGGTGTGCCTTGCGGTGGAGCGCGGCCCGGCGCCGGCCCCGGACTTCCCGGGGGTGCGGGCGGGCGCGGCCGAGCCGGTGGTGACCGGCGCGGTCAAGTTCGACCTGGAGTTCCTGCTGCGCACCGGTGCGGCGGACGGCGGCCCCGGCGCGGACGGTCTGGCGGGCACGGTGCTCTTCAGCGCGGACGTCTTCGAGCGGGCGACGGTCGAGCGGATGGTCGGCGTGCTGCACCGCGTCCTGGAGCAGGCCGTGTCGGCTCCTCGCCTCCGGGTGTCCGAGCTGGAGCCGATGGCGGACCGCGAACTGCTCCAGGTGCTGGGCGAGTGGGCGGGGGTACGGGACGTCGGGGCGGACGACAGGCCGCTGACCGAGCGCTTCGAGGAACAGGCCCGGCTACGCCCGGACGCGACCGCGGTGATCTTCGGCGAGGACCGGCTCTCCTACGGCCGGCTCGACGCCCGCGCCAACCGGCTGGCCCACCACCTGCGTACGACCACCGGCCTGGGCCGCGGAGACCTGGCCGGCATCCTCCTGGACCGCTCCCCCGACCTGGCCGTCGCCATCCTCGCCGTGCTGAAGACCGGCGCCGGATACGCCCTGCTCGACCCCGAGTTCCCCGACGAACGCCTCACCGGCACCGCCACCGACGCCGGCCTGACCACCCTCGTGACGACGGGCGGGCAGAACGGACGGCTGGCCGGTCCGTGGGCGGCGGTCGCGCTGGACGAGACGGATGTGTCCGGGCAGCCGCGGACCGGTCTGCCGGTGCGGCCCGGACCGCAGGACCCGGCGTGCGTGATGTTCACGTCCGGATCGACCGGGCGCCCCAAGGGGATCCTCTCCACCCACCGCAATCTCACCTCCACCCTCACCCACCAGACTCACTGCGCCTTCGGCCCCGAGGAAGTCTTCCTCCAGTGCTCCCCCGTCTCCTGGGACGCCTTCTCCCTCGAATTCTGGGGCGCCCTCCTCCACGGCGGCACCACCGTCCTCCACCCCGGACAACGACCCGATCCGGCCCTCATCGCCGACCTCGCCCCCCGCCACCGCGTCACGATGCTCCAGCTCTCCTCCAGCCTCTTCAACTACCTCACCGACGAACACCCCGACACCTTCACCACCACCCACACCGTCCACACCGGCGGCGAACCCGCCTCCCCGACGCACACGCGGCGGCTGCACGAGCGCTTCCCCGAGCTGCGGATCGTCAACGGCTACGGTCCGGCCGAGTCGATGGGGTTCACGACCACGTACACCCTGGACCCGGACCCGGCGGCTCCCGCGCTGCCCTCGGTGCCCATCGGGCGTCCGCTGGTCAACAAGCAGGCCTACGTCCTCGACGACCACCTCCGACCCGTACCCCCCGGCACCACCGGCGAGCTCTACCTCGCCGGACACGGCATCGCCCACGGCTACCTCGCCCAACCCACCACCACCGCCACCCGCTTCATCCCCCACCCCTACGGACCCCCCGGCACCCGCCTCTACCGCACCGGCGACCACGCCCACTGGGACACCCACGGCAACCTCCACTACACCGGCCGCACCGACACACAGATCAAAATCCGCGGCTTCCGCATCGAACCCACCGAGATCGAAACCCTCCTCACCACCCACCCCCACCTCACCCAAGCCACCGTGACCACCCGACCGGACCGCCACGGCACCGCGCAGCTGATCGCCTACGTCGTCGCCTCCGACCCGGCGACCGGGCAGCCGTCGTCGGCGGAGGTACGGCTGTGGCTGCGGGAACGGCTGCCCGACCACATGGTCCCGGCGTTCGTCGTACCGCTCGACCGCCTCCCCCTCACCCCCAACGGCAAGATCGACAAACGCGCCCTGCCCGCACCGCACGCCGGCGCCGGTGCCGGCGGGGAGGGGCGGGAACCGAGTACGGCGCTGGAGCGGACCCTGTGCACGGCGTTCGCCGAGGCGCTCGGCACGTCCGCGCCCGTCTCGCTCGACGACGACTTCTTCGACCTCGGCGGGCACTCGCTGCTCGCCGCCCGGCTCACCAACCGCCTGGGCTCCGCGCTCGACCTGCGCCTCACCCTCCGCGACGTGTTCCAGAACCCCACGCCCGCCCGGCTGGCCGCGTACCTCGACGACCGGTCCGCGCGGGCGGCGACGACCACCCCGAAGCCGCGCCGCGCCAGGCCCGCCCTGCGCCGCCGCACCGACCAGGAACGGATCACCTCATGACCGACCGGACCGCGCCCCTCCCCCACGCCGACGACATCGTCTGGGACCTGCCCGGCGAGGCCCCGCAGCGGACCGCGCTGCTCGTGCTGCCGCACGCGGGCGGCAACGCCCACGCCTACGCCGAGTGGCGGGCCCATCTGCCGCAGGACGTACGGCTCTTGATCGGACAGTACCCGGGCCGGGGCGCCCGCTTCGCCGAGGACCTGCCCCGGACCATCGCCGACCTGGCCGGCCCGGTGGCGGCGGCGCTCCCCGCCGACCTGGGCGAGGATCTGGTGGTCCTCGGGCACAGCATGGGCTCGCTCGTCGCCTTCGAGGTGGCCCGGCTGCTCACCGCCGCCGGCCGGGCGCCGCGCGCCCTGGTGGCCTCGGCCTGCCGGGCGCCGTTCCTGGAGAACCCCAGCGCCGTGCACCCCGAGCGGCTCGACGACGACCAGCTCGTCGCCGCGATCAAGGAGCGGGGCGGGACGGACGACGGCATCCTCGACGAGCCCGAGCTGCGCGAGATCATCATCCCGTCCATCCGTGCCGACTTCGCCATCGACGACGTGTACCGCTGCCCCGTCGAGGACGCCCGGGTCTCCTGCCCGGTCACCGTGATCGGCGGGGACGCCGATCCGGTGGTGCCGGTGGCGGCGCTCGACCGGTGGGCCGAGATCACCGAGGCCGGCTTCGCCGCGCACGTCCTGCCCGGCGGCCACTTCTACTTCCAGCAGCAGCTCCCGGGCTTCTTCGCCCTGCTCGGCGGCGTACTGGACGGTGGCGAACGGACCGCCGCGGGCGCCCCGCCCGTCGCGGCGGCGCTCGCGACCACCGCCGTGTGACGCCGTTTCCGCCTCCGCCGCGCCGCCCGACCGGGACCCGCTCCCGGACCCGGCCCGTACTCCCTCCGTACCCGCTTCCGCGCCCGGCCCGTACGCCGTTCGCGTCCCTTTCCGTCTCCGACCGGCTACCGACCGGCTTCCGCTCCGCCTCCGATCCGCTTCCGTGCTCTTCCCGCAGCAGAGGACTGTTCCGATGACGACTTACGCCGATGCCCCCGTCTCCACCGACCCGACCGTGATCCGCGAGCCCGGCAAGCCGGCCGTCCTGGTCACCCCCGGCCACTCGGACATCGCCGCCGCGGCGGCCTGGCTGACCGCCCACCGCGCCGCGATCCAGGCGGAGTTGCGGCGCTCCGGCGCGGTGCTGCTGCGCGGCCTGCCGGTCACCGACGCGGCCACCTTCGCCACCGCTCGTGACGCGTTGATCGAACAGCGCGCCGGCTACAAGGAGAAGGCCACCCCGCGCACCGACTTCGGCGAGGGCGTCTTCTCGTCCACCGATCTGCCCGCCGCCCAGCCGATCCGGCTGCACAACGAGAACAGCTACACGCTGGACTTCCCCGGCGTCCTGCTGTTCGGCTGCGTGACCGCCCCCGAGGAGGGCGGGGCCACCACCGTCGGCGACATGCGCGAGGCCCTGCGGCTGCTGCCGGCGGAGCTGCGCGCCCGCTTCGAGCGGGCCGGCTGGCTGCTCGTACGCAACTACTCCGAACTGGCCGGGCTGCCCTGGTACAAGACCTTCGCCACCGAGGACAAGGCGGTCGCCGAGGCGTACTGCGACGAGAACACCATCGGCTACGAGTGGCCGGACGACGACTCCCTCGTCACCCGGCAGCGCCGCTCGGCGATCGTCACGCACCCCGTGACCGGGGAGCGGGTGTGGTTCAACCACTTCGCCTTCTGGAACAGCCGCACCCTCGACCCGGACGTCCGTGACGTGCTCGTCGAGACGTACGGCGAGGACGGCCTGCCGTTCAACACCTACCTCGGCGACGGGACCCGGCTCACGGACGCCGAGGTCGACGCCGTCAACGAGGTCTACGACCGGGTGACGCGCCGGGAGACCTGGCAGCGCGGCGACCTGATGCTCGTCGACAACATCCTGTGCGCCCACGGCCGCGAGGCGTTCAAGGGCGACCGGAAGATCCTCGTCGCCATGGGCGAGCCGGTCGCGCTCGCCGACTGCTCCCCCGCCACCCAGCCGTCCACCACCGTCTTCGGGAAGTGACCACCGCCATGACCGCCGTCCTGCCCGAGCGCGCCCGCACCCCCCTCGGCCCCGCCTTCCCCCCTGCCACCGCCGACACCGGCGCCGACAGCGCCGCCGTGCGGCCGGCTCCCGCCGACCTGCTGGACCGGCTGGCCGCCGTCCCCGGCGGCCGTGCCGCCGTGGTCGCGGCCGACCGCGAGCTGACCTTCGACGAGCTGCGCGCCGACGCCATGCGGATCGCGGGCCGGCTGGCCGCGCTCGGCGTCGGCCCCGAGAGCGTGGTGGCGCTCTGCCTGCCGCGCGGTGCGGGACTGGTGTCCGCGCTGATCGGTACGCTCACCGCGGGCGCCGCCTATCTCCCGGTCGACCCGAGGCTTCCCGCCGACCGGCGCCGCTATCTGGTCGAGGACTCCGGCGCCGACGCCGTCGTCGCCCTGGGCGGCGGCCCGGACGACATGCCGCTGTCGCCCGGCGTCCCGCACCTGGACCTGGCGGAGCTGCTCGCCGACGGCACGGCCTCCACCGCCACCTCGTCCGCCCCCGCGTACCGGCCGGCGCCGGTGACCGGGAACACCCTGGCGTACGTCATCTACACCTCCGGTTCGACCGGCCGCCCCAAGGGGGTCGAGATCGGCCGGGAGGCCGCCTCCCGGCTGCTCGCGGAGCTGGAGGAGGCGGGCATCGCCGTGACCGAGGGCGGTAGGGTCGGCTGGAACGCCTCCCCCTCGTTCGACGCCTCCGTGCAGCAGTGGACCCGTGTCTGCCGCGGCGACACGCTGGTGATGATCGACGACGAGACGCGCGCCGACCCGGCGCTGCTCGCCGCGCTGGTGGCGGACGAGGCCCTCACCGACCTGGACCTCACCCCCTCGCACGCCGACCCGCTGCTGGAACTCCTCGGCGCCGACGGGGACCCGGGCCCCGGCGCCGGCCCCCTGACGCTGCTGATCGGCGGGGAGGCGATCAGCCCGGCCCTGTGGTCGCGGATCTCGGCCCTCGCCGCGACCGGCGCGGTCCGCGCCGTCAACCTCTACGGACCCACCGAGTGCACCGTGGACGCCACCGCCGGCTGGATCGAGACCGCGGCCGGGGAGGCCGCGGCCCCGCACATCGGCGCCGTCCTGCCGGGTCTGCGGATGCGCGTCCTGGACGAGAAGCTCCAGCCGGTCGGCGAGGACGGTGTGGGCGAGCTGTACCTCGCGGGACCGCGCGTGGGGCGTGGATACCGCCGTCGCCCCGGTCTGACCGCCGAGCGGTTCACCGCCGACCTCGGCCCCGACGCCGAGCCGGGCGGGCGCATGTACCGCACCGGCGACCTGGTGCGGGTCCTTCCCGGCGGCCGGCTCGGCTACCTGGGCCGGGCGGACGGCCAGGTGAAGCTGCGCGGCTTCCGCATCGAACTCCCCGAGATCGAGGCGGCGGTGACCGCCCACGGGTCGGTCGCCGAGGCCGCCGTCGTCCTGCGCGAGGACGTGCACGGCGCGCCCGGCCTCGTCGCCTACTACCGGGCCACCGGGCCCGTCACCGAGGCCGCCCTCAAGGAGCGGCTCGCCGCCGCCCTGCCCGCGTACATGGTGCCCGCCGTCCTCGTCCCCCTGGAGCGCTTCCCGACGACCGTCAACGGCAAGCTGGACCGGACGGCGCTGCCCGAACCGCCGCAGGCGGACACCCCGCGGCCCGCAGGGCCGGACTCCCCGACCGGCTCCGGATCCGGGCCCGCCGGGCCGGGAGCGACGTCGGCCGGCGACGGACTGTCCGCCTCCGAGGCGTTGATCGCCGGGGTGTGGACGGCCGTGCTCGGCGCCGAGGCCATCGGCCCCGAGGACAACTTCTTCAAACTGGGCGGCCATTCGCTGCTCGCGATCAAGCTCGTGTCGCGGGTACGGGCCGAGCTGGGCGTGGCCCTGCCGGTGAAGGCCGTCTACGCCAACCCGCGGCTGCGGGACCTCGCCGCCCACATCGACGGGCTCGTCGCAGCCCACGACGCCTGAGGACATGACCGTGACCCCGTTGTCGTTCGCCCAGCGCCGCCTGTGGTTCCTCGGGCGGCTGGAAGGCCCATCCGCCACCTACAACGCCCCGGTGGTGCTGCACCTGGACGGGACGCCCGATCCGGCGGTGCTCGGCGCGGCCCTCGCCGATCTGGTCGAGCGGCACGAGGTGCTGCGCACCGTCCTGCCGGCCGGCCCGGACGCCGAGCCCCGGCAGGAGGTCCGGGGCGCGGGCGCGGTCCCGCCGCCCGAGGTCGTCCGGTGCCCGGCCGCCGAACGGGAGGCGCGAGTGGCGGCGTTCGTCCGCGAGCCGATCGACGTGACCCGCGAACTCCCCCTGCGGGTCGCCCTGTTCACCTCGGAGGGGCCGACCGAGGGGCCGGGCGCCGGACGTCCGGAGGCGCGGGGCGGAGACGGCTCCGTCCTGGTGCTGCTGATCCACCACATCGCCACGGACGGCTGGTCCGTACGCCCCCTGCTGCGTGACCTCGACACCGCCTACCGCGCCCGGCTCGCGGGCCGGGCGCCCGCGTGGGAGCCCCTGCCGGTCCGGTACGCCGACTACGCCCTGTGGCAGCGGGAACTCCTCGGTGACCCCGACGACCCCGAGAGCCTGGCGGCGGAGCAGCTGGACCACTGGAAGCGGCACCTCGACGGGGCCCCCGAAGTGGCGGCCCTGCCCGCGGACCGGCCTCGCCCGGCCGAGCCCTCCGGGCGCGGCGGCACGTTCACGGTCCGGGTCCCGGCCGGCACCCACCGGGCACTCCTCGCCCTCGCCCGGCGGCACCGGGCGACCCTGCCGATGGCGGTACGGGCGGCGCTCGCGGTCGCCCTCTCGGCGGCCGGGGCCGGGCAGGACCTGGTGATCGGCACCCCGGTCGCCGGGCGGCCCGAGGAGGACCTGTACGAACTCGTCGGGTTCTTCGTCAACACCCTGGCGCTGCGGACGGACCTCTCCGCCGATCCGAGCGCCGCCGCCCTGCTGAAGCGGGTCCGGGACGCCGACCTGGCCTCGTACGAGAACCAGGACCTGCCGTTCGAGCTGCTGGTGGAGCGGCTCGCTCCGGAGCGGTCCCTCGGCCATCACCCGCTCTTCCAGGTGATGCTGACCGTCGACGGCGCAGAGGGCGCCGGCACGGTCCCGCTCGGGCCGCACCTCACCGGTCGGCCGGGCACCGCCGACCTGGGGGCCGCCAAGTTCGACCTCACCTTCTCCTGCGCCCAGGGCACGGCCCCGGACGGCTCCCCCGATGGGCTCGACCTCGCGCTGGGTTACGCCGTCGACCTGTTCGACGCGTCGACCGCGCGGCTTCTCCTGGACCTGTTCGTCCGGGCTCTGGAGGCCTTCGCCCGGGACGCCGACCGGCCGCTCGGCGCGCTGTCGCTGACCACCGCCGAGGAGCGGGCCGGGCTGGCGGCCCGGCACGAGGCCCTGGCCGTGGCGCGGTCGGCGACTGCGGCGGCGGCCGAGCGGCCCGGGACGCAGGCGGCGCGTCCGGGGCGCCGGGACGTGGGCGGCCCACGGGAGGAGATCCTGTGCGGGCTGTTCGCCGAGGTGCTGGGCCGCGCGCAGGCGGGGCCCGACGACAACTTCTTCCGGACGGGCGGGCACTCGATGCTCGCGGGCCGGCTGGTCAATCGGGTCCGGTCCGTCCTGGGGCTCGAACTGGGCATACGGGACCTGTTCCTGGCGCCCACCCCGGCCGCCCTGCACCGCCGGCTCACGGAGGCGGCCCGCTCCAGGAGCGCCTCCACCGACGGAACCGAAGACGGGACCGGGGCCGGGGTCGCCGCCAGGTCCGCGCCGCGTCCGGTGCCGGAGGGTGAGCGTCCGGCCCGGCTGCCGCTGTCGGCGGCGCAGCGGGCGCTCTGGCTCCTGGCCCGTATCGAAGGCCCCTCGGCCACCTACAACGCCCCCGTCGTGCTGCGCCTGGACGGGGAGCCCGACGCCGGGGCGCTGGGCGCGGCGCTCGCCGACCTGATCGCGCGGCACCCGGTGCTGCGCACCGCCTACCCTCACGTGGACGGCGAGCCGTACCAGCTCGTCAGGGAGGACTTCTCCCTCGGCCTGGAGACCGTGCGGTGCGCCGACGCGGCCGCACTCGACGCCGCCGTCACCGGGTTCGGGCGTACGCCGCTCGACGTGACCGACGGGGTGCCGCTGCGGGCCCGGCTGTTCACCACCGGCCCGGGGAGCGCGGACGGAGCCGGCGGCGCCTGCGCGCTGGTCCTGCTCGTCCACCACATCGCCGTGGACGGCTGGTCCCTGGAACCGCTCCTGCACGACCTGGACGTGGCCTACACCGCCCGCCTGGGCGGCCGCGGACCCGGGTGGGAGCCGCTGCCCCTCACCTACGCGGACTACGCGCTGTGGCAGCGCGACCTCCTCTCCGACCCGGAAGGCCTGCTGGGCCACTGGCGGGCCGCGCTGGCCGGACTGCCCGAGCGGACCGCGCTGCCGTACGACCGGCCGCGGCCCGCCGAGCCCGGCGGCCGCGGCGGGACCGTCGGCGCCCGGCTCGAACCCGGGACGTGGAGCGGGCTGACCGCGCTCGCCCGGGACCGGGGGGCCAGCCTTTTCATGGTGGCGCGGGCCGCCCTCGCCGCCGCCCTCGCCGCGACCGGTGCGGGAGAGGACCTGGCGATCGGCACCCCGGTCGCCGGCCGCTCGGACGAGGCGCTGCACGACCTGGTCGGCTGCTTCGTCAACTCCCTGGTGCTGCGCGCCGACACGTCCGGTGATCCGACGGCGGCGGCCCTGGTGGACCGGGTACGGGACGTCGACCTGGCCGCCTTCGACCACCAGGACCTGCCGTTCGACGTCCTGGTGGAGCGGCTGACCGGCGCGTCCGGACGGGCCCTCGGCGAACACCCCTTCTTCCAGGTCATGCTGACGGTCGCCTCCCCCGGTGCAGGCGACGACGTGGCCCGGCTCGGCCCGCTGACCGCCCGGGCCGGCACCGTCGACCTGGGGGCGGCCAAGTTCGACCTCAGCGTCCACTGCGCCCCGGAGCCCGACGGCGGCCTGCGGCTGCTCCTCGGGTACGCCGAGGACGTCTTCGAACAGGACACGGCACGACTGCTCCTGGACGTGTACGCCCGTACGCTCACCGCCTTCGCCACCGACCCCGCCCGGCCCCTGAGCACGCTCGGCCTCCTCACCGGGGCCGAGGCGGCCGGACTCGCCGTCCGCCGGGAGCGGCTCGCCGAGGCGGCACGGGTCGCCGCCGAGGCCGCGGCCGCACGAGCGGCCTCGCGGCAGCGGGCCGAGGGCGGCGGCGCCGGGAGCCGGCATCCCCGGGTGGAGCTGCTGTGCGGCCTGTTCGCGGAGATCCTCGGCCGGGTCGAGGTGCGCGCCGACGACAACTTCTTCCGGACCGGCGGCCATTCGATGCTCGCGAGCAAGCTGGTCAACCGGGCCCGGGAGGTGCTGGGCGTGCGGATCGGCATCCGGGACCTGTTCCTCGCCCCGACCCCCGAGGCGCTGCACGACCGCCTTCCCGCGGGCCACCCGGGTGCCGACGCTCCCGAGGCCGGCATGGAAGGCGGCGAGGACCGGCCGCCGCTCCGCCCGGCGGACGACCGTCCGGAGCGGATCCCGCTGTCGTACGCCCAGCGCCGCCTGTGGTTCACCGACCAGCTGGAGGGGCCCTCCGCGACCTACAACATCGCCCTGGTCCGGCGGCTCGACCGGCCGCTGGATCCGGCCGCCCTCGCCGCCGCGCTCGCCGATGTCGCCGAGCGGCACGAGGTGCTGCGCACGGTGTACCGGGCCGAGGGCGGGGAGCCCTTCCAGGTGGTCCTCGACGGGGCCCGCCCGCCGCTCGAGCTCGGCTTCCCCGCCGACCCGGCGGCGGCCGTGGACGCGGCGGCCGGTCATGTCTTCGACCTGGCGCACGACCTGCCGTTCCGCGCCTGGCTGTTCCTGCCGTCCGACGGCTCCGGCCGGCAGACCCTCGTCCTGCTGCTCCACCACATCGCCGCCGACGGCTGGTCGACGCGGCGCCTCCTCGCCGACCTCGGCACGGCCTACACGGCGCGGGCCTCCGGTGCGGCCCCCTCCTGGGCCTCGCTGCCCGTCCAGTACGCCGACTTCACCCTCTGGCAGCGGGACCTGCTCGTCTCCGGCCCGGAGGCCCGGCTGGGCTTCTGGGAGCGCGCCCTGGCCGGGCTCCCGCCGCTGATCGACCTGCCCACCGACCGGCACCGGCCCCCGGTGCCCTCCGGGCGGGGCGCGGTCACCGGCTTCACCGTCCCGGCGTCCGTGCGCGGCGGCCTGGAACGGATCGCCCGGGACACCGGCAGCACCCTCTTCATGGTGGTCCACGCGGCGCTCGCGGCCGTCCTCGCCCGCTGCGGGGCCGGTCCCGACGTGGCGGTGGGCACGGTGGTCGCGGGCCGGGACGACCAGGCGCTCGACGAGCTGGTCGGGTTCTTCGTCAACACCCTGGTCCTGCGCACCGACACATCCGGCGACCCCTGCTTCGCGGATCTGCTCGTACGGGTCCGGGAGGCCGACCTGGCGGCGTACGCGCACCAGGAGGTGCCCTTCGACCTGGTCGTCGAACACCTCAACCCGCACCGGTCGTCGGCGCACCACCCGCTGGTGCAGGTGATGCTCCGGGTCGACCAGGACGCGGACCCGGACAGTGCGAGCGGGGCGGGCGCGCCGGGCGGTCCACTCGCCGGCGAGGCGCTGCCGTTCGGGGCGCACACCGCCAAGGCGGATCTGACGTTCGCCCTGACCGGCAGCGCGGACCACGGAGGTCTGGACGGAGTACTTGAGTACGCCACCGACCTGTACGGCGCGGCCGGCGCGGAGCGGCTGGCGGGTCTCCTCCAGTACGCGCTGGCGCTCTTCGCGGCGGACCCGGCGGCCCGCCTCGGCGTCCTCCCGGAGGGGCCCGGGCGGCCGGGCCGTGGGCCGTACGCCACCGTGGCGGGCTACCGCGTCGACCTGGGGCACGTACGGCAGGTCCTCGAAGGCCTGCCCGGCGTCACGGACGCCGAGGTGTCCCTCGCGGAGGGCAGGCTGGTGGCCCGGGTGACGGGCTCGGTCACGGAGGCCGAGGCGCAGTCGTGGGCGGCGGACCGGCTGCCGGAGTACGCGGTGCCGGTGGTGACCGCCACCGGGCAGGAACCGCCGGCGCCGCCGGCGCCGGGGGGTCCGCTGCCCCGGCTGGTGGAGCTGTTCAGCGAGGTCCTCGACGGCAAGGAGATGTCCGCGGACGCGAACTTCTTCCGCTCGGGCGGGCACTCCCTGCTCGCGGTGCGCCTACTGAACCGGGTCCGCGCGGAGCTCGGCCGCGAACTGACGCTCCGGGACGTCTTCCGCCACCCCACCCCCGTCGCCCTGGCCGCCCTGCTCGCGGCCGCCCCCGCCCCTCCGCCGGTCCCCGCCCTGCGCCGCCGCACCCGCGCGGGCACCCGCGTACCGCAGCGCTGACGGAACCTTCACCGGCCGGTGGCGACCCCCGTCGGCCGGACGCCGACACAGCGAGCGTGCGTGCCGGTCACCGACGCCGCGGGGAATTGCCAGACACCTCCCTAGAGCCCGCCCGTCCTCGGGCGGGCTCTCGGCGTGCCCGTACGCATGCCGTCCTGACGCCGGCTCCTCGCACGGCACGCGGAGGGAGGCCCGTCGGGTGCAACGGAGCGGACGCGCACCCGTCGGGTCGTCCGGAGTCCCGCCCGCCGTGCCCCGGGGGGGGCAGTTCCGGGCGGCAGTGGCGGGGGCCGGAGCTGCCGCGGGGACTGCCCGCCGCGGGGTGGTCGCGCTCGTAGCGTGGTGGGCGGAGTCGGGAGGAGGTCCCGATCCCGGACCCCTCTCACCCCTCACCTGGAGGCCACGCGATGCCCTCGACCGCTCCCCCCGCCTCTGCCGCCTCCGGGTCCGGCCCCCTGGACCGGTTCGACGCGCAGGTCGCCGCCGGTCCCGAGCGGGTCGCGCTGGTGCACGGTGAGCGCCGGATGACGTACGGGCAACTGGCCCTGGCCGTGGCCCTGCGCGCGGATCGGGCGCAGGGTCCGGCGGAGGCCGAGGGCGGGACCGAGACCGGGATCGGTCGGGCCGTCGCGCTCCTGGCGGCGCTCCGTTCGGCCCGCGACGAGGCCGCCGAGGCGCCGGAGCTACGGGAGTTGCTGCCGGCCCTGTCCGCCGGTGCGGCCGTGGACCTCGGTGCGGTCGGGCCGGCGGCCGGGGACCGCGTACCCCTGTCGTTCGCGCAGCGTCGGCTCTGGTTCCTCCACCGCCTGGAGGGTCCCGCCGCGACCTACAACCTGCCGCTGGTGGTCCGTCTGGACTCCGTCCCCGACCGGGACGCGCTGGAGGCGGCGCTCGGCGACGTGGTGGAACGCCACGAGGTGCTGCGCACGCTGTATCCGGCGGACGACGCCGGTGAGCCGCGCCAGCTCGTCCTCGACCGGCCGCGCCCGACGCTCACGGCGCGTGCCTGCCCGCCCGCCGACGTGTCCGCCGAGGTCGCCCGCTTCACCTCCGGCACCTTCGACCTGGCAGCCGAACTCCCGCTGCGAGCCGCCCTGTTCCTGCCGGACGGCGACGGCGCGGAGGGCGCGGGCGGCGCGGAGGACGGGGGCGGCGCCGTGCTGGTTCTGCTCGCGCACCACATCGCGACCGACGGCTGGTCGGTGGGCCCGCTGCTGCGGGACCTCGGGGTCGCCTACGACGCGCGCCTCGCCGGGCACGAGCACGGCTGGGAGCCCCTGCCGGTGCAGTACGCCGACTACACCCTGTGGCAGCAGGAGCTGCTCGCCGACGACACGGAGCTCGCCGCCTACTGGCGGGGCGCCCTCGCCGGTGTGCCTCCCCTGCTCGACCTGCCCGCCGACCGGCCGCGGCCCGCCGCCCCGAGCGGCCGGGCCGGCACGCTCACCGCCGAGCTGGACGGCGAGACGCACGCGCGGCTGGCCGCCCGGGCCGCCGGCGCGGACGCCAGTCTGCTGATGGTGGCCCAGGCGGCCCTCGCCACCGCCCTGGACGCCTGCGGCGCCGGACCCGACGTGGCGATCGGCACCCCGGTGGCCGGGCGCTCCGACGAGGCCCTCGACGAGCTGGTCGGCTTCTTCGTGAACTCCCTGGTGCTGCGCACCGACGTCTCCGGGGAGGCGGGACCGGCCGAACTGGTGGCCCGCGCCCGGGAGGCCGCGCTGGGGGCGTACGCCCATCAGGAGTTGCCCTTCGACCGGCTGGTGGAGCTGCTCAACCCGCGCCGGGCACCCGGCGCCAACCCGCTGTTCCAGGTGACCCTCGCCGTCCAGGAAGAGGCGGCGGGGGCGGACGCGCGGGCGGTGCGGATCGGGGACACCCTCGGCGGCCGGTACGAGGAGACCGGCCTGGACGCCGCCAAGTTCGACCTCGCCGTCACGGTCGTCGCCCGCCCCGGGCACGGCGGCCTTGAGCTGTGGTGGAGCTACGCCGAGGACCTGTTCGACGCCGCCACGGCCCGGCTGCTGCTCGACGCCTACGTCCGGGCGCTGGGCCGGTTCGCCGACGGCGGCGACGTGCCGGTGCGTTCCGTACCCCTGCTGTCGGCGGCCGAGCGGGAGTCGCTGGCCGCCCGCCCGTCGCGGACCACGGTCCTGGCGGGGCCGGACGGAGCGGAGGGGTCCGACGGGGGCCGGGGGCCCGGCGCCGCGCCTGGGACCGCCGGGGAGACCACGGCCGATCCGGCCGTCGTGACCGCGCTGTGCGGGATCTTCGCCGAGATCACCGGCCGGGAGGAGGTCGGCCCGGACGCCAACTTCTTCGCCGTCGGCGGCCACTCGATGGCGGGCGTACGGCTGATGAACCGCGTGCGCGCCGTCCTCGGGGCGGACCTGAGGCTGCGGGACCTGTTCCTCGCGCCGACCCCCGCCCGGCTGGCCGTCCGCCTCGCCGCCGCGTCGGCCGGCGCATCGGACGCACCGGGTACGGCAGGTGCGGCGGTCGCGGCCGGGGGCCGTCCCCCGCTGGCCGCCGTGCCCCGCGCACAGCGGCCGGAGCGGCTGCCCCTCTCGTACGCGCAGCGCCGGCTGTGGTTCGTCGACCAGCTGGAGGGACCCGGCCGTTCGTACAACATCCCGTTCGTGCTGCGGCCCGACCGGCCGCTGGACGCCGGGGTTCTGGCCCGGGCGCTCGCCGACACGGCCGAACGGCACGAGGTGCTGCGCACGGTGTATCCGGCGGTGGACGGTCAGCCGTACCAGGAGGTGCGGGAGAACGTCCGACCGGTGCTCGACGTCGTGACGACGGACGCCGGGGGGCTGGCGGCCGCCGTGGACGCGGCGGCGGGATACGTGTTCGACCTCGCCCGGGAGATTCCGTTCCGGGCCTGGCTGATCGAGACCGCCCCGGAGCCGGGACACCCGGAAGGACGACGGACCGCAGCACCGGGGAACGCGTCCCGAGAGGCCGGGGCGGGGAAAGCACAGCAGGACGCCGAGCCGGGGGCGCAGACCCTCGTGGTGCTGGTGCACCACATCGCCGCCGACGGCTGGTCGGCGCGGCCCCTGCTGGACGGTCTCGCCGCCGCGTACGCGGCCCGTCTCGGCGGCGCGGCCCCCGCCTGGGATCCGCTGCCGGTGCAGTACGCCGACTACACCCTGTGGGAGCAGCGGATGCTGGCCGGCCCCGAGGCGGCGGAGCAGACCGCGTTCTGGCGGGACCGGCTGGCCGGTGCGCCGCCCGCCCTGGAGCTGACGCCGGCCCGGACCCGCCCGGCGGAGGCCACGCACCGGGGCGGTGCAACGCCGGTCCCCGGCCTGGACGCGGAGGTCCACGCCCGGCTGGAGGCGCTGGCCCTGGAGCACGGCGCGACGCTGCTGATGGTGGTGCAGGCGGCCCTCGCCGCCGTCCTGACCCGGCACGGCGCGGGCACCGATCTGCCGCTGGGCACGGTGGTCGCGGGCCGGGACGACCAGGCGCTCGACGAGCTGATCGGGTTCTTCGTCAACACGCTGGTGCTGCGGACCGACACCTCGGGTGATCCGTCCTTCACCGAGCTGCTGCGGCGGGTGCGGGAGACGGATCTGGCGGCCTTCGCCCACCAGCAGCTCCCCTTCGACCTGGTGGTGGAGGAGCTGAACCCGGTGCGCTCCACCGCCCACCACCCGCTGGTGCAGGTGATGGTGCAGGTGCATCCGGCCGAGCGGACCGCCCCGGCGGACTCGCCGCTGGCCGGCACGGCGCTGGGCGCCGCGTCGGGGCTCACCAAGTTCGACCTGACGCTGGCGCTGCGGGAGACCCGGGACACGGACGGAGACCCGGCCGGCCTGGCGGGGGTCCTGGAGTACGCCGCGGACCTCTTCGACGCGGCCACGGCGGCCCAGTTGGCGGCGCACGTGGCACGGCTGCTGCGGGTGGTGGCGGCGGAGCCGGGGACGCGGATCGGGGACGTACCGCTGCTGTCGGCGCGGGAGACGGACCGGCTGGCGGCCTACAACGCCACGGCGGTGCCCCGGGTGGAGCCCGGTCTGGTGCACGAGCGGTTCGAGGAGCAGGCGCGCCGCACGCCGCGGGCGATCGCGGTGCGGTACGAGGACGAGACGCTGACCTTCGCCGAGCTGAACGCCCGGGCGAACGCCCTGGCGCACCGGCTGATCGAGGCCGGGACGAGGCCGCACGGCGCGGTCGGGCTGCTCCTCGACCGCACCCCGCACCTGCTGGTGGCGGCGCTGGCGGCCCTGAAGTGCGGGGCGGCGTACGTCCCGCTGGACCCCCGGCTGCCGGAGACCCGCATCGCCATGATCATGGAGGATACGGGGGCGCGGGTGCTCGTCACCCAGGAGATGTACGCCGACGGCGCTCCGGTGGCGGGGCAGCTGGCGGCGGGGGTACGGGTGCTGTCGGCGGACACGCCGGTGCCGGACTGCCGCCGCGGCGACCCGCGGGTGCCGGTGGGCGAGGACGCCCTGATGTACGTGATGTTCACGTCGGGGTCGACCGGCCGGCCGAAGGGCGTCGGGGTCACCCACCGCAATGTGGTGGAGCTGGTCACGGACCGCTGCTGGAACCACCGCAACCACCGTCGGATGCTGGTGCATTCGGCGATCGGGTTCGACGCCTCCACGTACGAGCTGTGGGTGCCGCTCTTGAACGGCGGCGAGCTGGTCTTCGCGCCCGGCTCGGGCACGGACCTCGCCGAGCTCGACCACGCGATCCGGGCCCACGGGGTGACCGCGGCCTATTTCACAATGGGGCTGTTCCACATCATGGCCGACGAGGGTCTCGACACCCTGAAGCTGCTTGACGAGGTGTGGACCGGTGGGGACGTGGCCTCCCCCGCCGCGTTGCAGCGGGTCCTGGACCACTGCCCGGACACGGTGCTGGTGCACAGCTACGGTCCGACGGAGACCACGTTCGCCTCGCACCACCAGCGGCTTGACCGCGACTGCCGCGTCCTGCCCGGCGTGTTCCTGGGGGCCGCGCTGGACAACACGCGGGTGCACGTCCTGGACGAGCAGCTGCGGCCCGTGCCGGTGGGGGTCGCCGGGGAGATGTACCTGGCGGGGGCGCAGGTGGCGCGCGGCTATCTGGGCCGGCCGGGGCTGACCGCGGAGCGGTTCGTGGCCGACCCGTTCGCCGCGGACGGCAGCCGGATGTACCGCACCGGCGACCTGGTGCACTGGACGGCCGACGGCGAACTGCGGTTCGTGGGGCGGGCGGACGGGCAGATCAAGCTGCGCGGGTTCCGGATCGAGCCCGGGGAGATCGAGGAGACGCTGGCCCGCCACCCGGGCGTGGGGCGCGTCGCCGTGGTCGTCCTCGACGACGGCCCGGGCGGCAAGCGCCTGGTGGCGTACGCGGTGCCGCGCGCCGGCCACTCCCTCACCGCGGAGGAGCTGCTGCGCTGGGCGGGCGGTGAGCTGCCCGAACACATGGTGCCGGCGGCGGCGGTCCTGCTGGACGAGATCCCGCTGACCGTGAACGGCAAGCCGGACCGGAAGGCGCTGCCGGCGCCCGCACCGGCGGCGGCCCCGTCCGGGCGTCCGCCGCGCACCCCGCGCGAGGAGGTGCTGTGCGGACTCTTCGAGGACGTCCTCGGGATCCGCGGGGTCGGGATCGACGACAACTTCTTCACGCTGGGCGGGCATTCGCTGCTCGGGGTCCGGCTGGTGAGCCGGATGCGGACGGCGCTCGGCCTGGAGCTGGGCGTCCGGGACCTGTTCCGTACGCCGACGGTGGCCGGGCTGCTCGCCGACGAGCCCTCGGGCTTCGACCCGATGGGGGTGCTGCTGCCGCTCCAGCCGGGCGGCACCCGGCGGCCGCTGTTCGCGATCCATCCCGGTACCGGCGTGGGATGGTCGTACGTGGGTCTGGCCCGGCACCTCGGCCCGGACCAGCCGCTGTACGCGATCCAGGCGCGGGCGCTCTCGGAGCTCGGGCACAGCCCGGAGTCCGTGGAGGCGATGGTCGAGGACTATCTGGCGCACATCCGGCGCGTCCAGCCGCACGGCCCGTACCGCTTCCTCGGCTGGTCGTTCGGCGGAACCGTCGCTCACGCGCTCGCGGTACGGCTGGCCGGACTCGGCGAGCGGACCGAGCTGCTGGCCATGATGGACGTCCACCTGCTGCCCACGGAGCCGGAGCGCCGGCGGATGACCCCCGCGCAGAAGCGGGAGATGCTGGTCGGCGACGCCGCCGACGAGCCCGCGGACGCCCCCTTCGACGTGGAGGGCCTGATCGGGCTCGTCCGCGAGACCGACCCCGTCCTGGGCGGATTCTCGGACGGCGAGATCCGCTCCGTGATCGGCGCCTCCATCGACCATGCAGAAATCATGAACCTTTATGCGCCGCGCCCGGTGACGACGGACATGCTTTTCTTCGCGGCGCAGGGAGAAGGCGCCCCCGAGAACATTCTTTCCGACTCCTGGATCCCTTATGTGGACGGGGTCGTGGAGAAGCACACCATTCCCGTCATCCACACGCGGATGGGCGAACCGGAACCCCTTGAAATGATCGGCCGTATCCTTTCCGAGAAAATGAGGAGTCTGTCATGACGAATCCCTTCGACGACACCGAGGGCAGCTTCCACGTGGTGGTCAACGCCGAGGGCCAGCACGCCCTGTGGCCGGTGTTCATCGAGGTTCCCGCAGGCTGGGACAGTGTGTGGGGGGCCGGCCCGAGGGACGAGGCGCTGGCGTACGTCGAGGCGAACTGGACCGACATCCGGCCCAAGAGCCTGCTCGCCCAGTACGTCTGACGGGAATATCGAAGCACCTGCACGACCGAGAGCCGCGGTCCGGATCATGTCCGGACCGCGGCTCGATGCTTTTCTCCGAGCTTTCCGCCCGCCCTCGGCAACCGGAGCTCTCCGGGTCGCCGGCGGCTGAGGTTTCCGCCTTTTCTGCCGCCGCAACTTCCTCTTTCCCTCCTTGCCCGTTCCTATATTGGGGGCATGCGACGACGGAGTGTGAAGGTACTGCTGACCGGTACGGCGTCGGATTCCCATACCTGGAATCTCGTCTACCTTCGGCTGTTCTTGGAGGAGCAGGGCCATGAGGTGACCGGCCTGGGCCCCTGCGTCCCCGACGAGCTGCTCGTGGCGGCCTGCGCGGAGCCCCGGCCCGACCTGGTCGTCATCAGCAGCGTCAACGGCCACGGCTACCGCGACGGCCTCTCCGCCGTCCGCGCCCTGCGGGCCGCCGGAGTTCAGGTCCCGGTGGTCGTCGGAGGCAAGCTGGGCGTCGCCGGGCGGGCCGACGAGGAGCGGCGGAACATGCTCCTGGAGGCCGGCTGCTCCGCCGTGTTCGACGACGGCGACGTCCAGGCCCTGCGCGCGTTCACGGCCGCACTCGTCCTCGCCGACCCGGCCGACGACGACGCGGCACCCATGGCCGTACCCCCCGCCGTTCCGGGTTCCGCGGAGCGGGTGCCGGTCGTGTCCGAGCGGGTGCCGGTCGTCCCCGCGCGGGTGCCGGTGGCGTCGGGGGCCGTGGCGTGAGTACGGCCGGGGGGCTGCTCGCGGTCCCGGTGGACGACCACCGGGACGGCCCCCTCCCCCTCCCCTTGCCCCGGGCGCCCCTTCCCCCGGGCCCGCCCGCCCCGCTCTCCTTCGGCGGGTTCGTCGCCCGGGCGGCCGCGGCCGGCCGGCTCGTGGTCCAGCCGCGGATGGGCTTCGACACCCCGGAGCGGATGCGGGCCGGACTGGCCGCCACCCGGGCCGCCGCGGCGGTCACGGTCGGCACCCTCACCATCGACAGCTACACCCGGGTCGGCGACCTCGCGGCGGCCCGCGCGGCCCTCGCCGAGGGCGCCCCCCTCAACGGATACCCGATCGCCGCCCACCCCGCCGAACGCACCCGCGCCATGCTCGACGGGATCCTCGGCCCCGCCTTCCCCGTCCAGGTGCGCCACGGCTCCTCGCGGCCGGAGGCCATCGTCCGGGCCCTCGCCGCCGCCGGCCTGGACGCGACCGAGGGCGGCCCCGTCTCGTACTGCCTGCCCTACGGCCGTACGCCACTGGCCCGGTCCGTCGACAACTGGGCGCGGGCCTGCGAACTCCTCGCGGCCCTGGCGCCCGCACCACGCGTGCCGCACCTGGAGAGCTTCGGCGGCTGCATGCTCGGACAGCTCTGCCCGCCCGGACTCCTGGTGGCGCTCAGCGTGCTGGAGGGACTGTTCTTCACCCGGCACGGCATCCGCAGCGTCTCGCTCAGCTACGCCCAGCAGACCGACCCCGTGCAGGACGCCGAGGCCGTCCGGGCCCTCCACCGGCTGGCCGCCGAACTGCTGCCCCCGGACACCGACCGGCACGTCGTCCTCTACACCTACATGGGGGTCTTCCCCCGGACCGCGCACGGCGCGACCCGGCTCCTGGAGGACTCCGCGCGGCTCGCCGTCCACGCCGGAGCGCAGCGGCTGATCGTCAAGACGGCGGCCGAGGCGCACCGCATCCCGACCGTACGGGAGAACGTCCGCGCCCTGGAGACGGCCGCGGCAAGAGCCGGGCTCGCGGCGCCGGCGGATGCCACGGTCGCCGCGGCGCTCGAGGCCGACAGCGAGGTGTACCGGGAGGCCCGGGCCTTCGTGGACGCCGTCCTCGACCTCGGCACCGACCTCGGCCGGGCGCTGCGCACCGCCTTCGCACGCGGGATCCTGGACGTGCCGTACTGCCTGCACCCCGACAACGCGGGCCGCTCCCGCAGCTTCGTCGACCCCGGCGGCCGGCTGCGCTGGGCGGAGACCGGGTCGATGCCCGTGCCGCCGTACGCGGCCCCCGGCGGCCGCACTCCGCTGACCTCCGACGGGCTGCTGGCCGCACTGCACGGTGTCGCGGCCCGCTACGACACCGCGTCACCGCCCGGGCCTGCGCCGACTGCCGCACCCCGGCCCGACCTCACCCCTCCCGCCTGACCGGCCGACCGGCTGACCGGACGGCGTCGGCTCGCTCGCCCGGTCCTCTCCCTCCCGCCTGACCTTGCCCCTGCCGCCCCACCCGACCCTCTGGAGTAGACAGACATGGAACACGCCCACACCCCCGCTCCCGCCCCTCCCTCCCTCGGCGAGCACCTGGCGTCGCCGCGCCTGCGGTCCGCGATGCTGGTCCAGCAGGAAGCGCTGTACGCGGCGCGGGAGTTCCTGCGCGGCGAGGGCTTCACCGAGCTGCTCCCCCCGCTGATCGGGCCGGTCACCGACCCCGGCGGCCGGGGCGCCAAGGCGCTCGACGTGGACTACTACGGCCGCCCGTACAAGCTGATGACCAGCGCGATCCTGTACAAGCAGGCCTCGCTGCGCGGCTTCCCGCGGCTGTTCTACATCGCCCCGAACGTGCGGGTGGAGCCGCCTGAGACCGCCGGCACGGGCCGGCACCTGGTGGAGTTCCACCAGATCGACGTGGAGATGGCCGGGGCGAGCCGGGAGGAGGCGCAGGAGATCGCCGCCGGGCTGCTGACCCGGGTCGTGGAGCACGTCTGGACGTCCGTTCCCGACGTGCTGCGTGAACTGGGGCGCGAGGAGGGGGCGTTCGCCGAGCTGCGGGCCGGGAAGTTCGAGGCGTGCACGCACGAGGAGGCGGTGGCGCGGCTGGCCGCGCTCGGCCACGCCCAGAGTCCGGACGGGGAGATCGACTGGGAGGCCGAGCGGATCCTCTCCGAGGAGGCGGGCTGCCCCTTCTTCGTCAACGACTACCCGAAGGGTTCGCGCGGTTTCTACGACCGGGAGGATCCCGAACGGCCCGGTGTGCTGCGCAACTTCGACCTCATCGCGCACGGCGGTTTCGGCGAGCTGGTGAGCGGCAGCGAGCGGGAGGCCGACTATCCGACGATCGTCACCCGGATGCGGGAGAGCGGCGAGAACCCGGCCAAGTACGCCTGGTACCTCGACCTGGCGCGCGAGGGGCTCTCGCCCAGCGCCGGCTTCGGCATGGGCCTCCAGCGGCTGGTCCGCTTCCTGACCGGTCTGGACGCCCTGTGGCAGGTCAGCGCCTACCCGAAGCTGCCGGGGGTGATCGCGCCGTGAACACCCCCTCCCTGACGGCCGGCGGCTTCCCCGAGGAGGCGGTCCGGGCACGGGCGCGCCGGGGCGCGGCGGAGGTCTTCCCGCCGGCCGGTGCCTACGGGTCGGCGCTGTTCGGCGCCCACCCCGCCGGGGCCGTGTCGACCGCGACCGACCCGTCCGGGGCCGCCGCCCCACCCGCCGTCCTCGACGAGCTGGACGCGCTGCGCCTGGCACCGCCGGTCTTCATGCCCCGACGGCTGGAGAAGCTCATCGAACTCGGCCGGGAGCCCGGCCACGGAGACGTGGACCTGCGCACCGGCATCGGCGGCTTCGCCTCCCGACTCCCCGTATATCTCTCGGCGTTCGGCTCGACGCGGGCCGGAAGCGGTGATCTGGCGGTGGCGGCGGCCCGGCAGGCGGGACGGCTCGGCATCCCGATGGTCATCGGCGAGAACATGGTGCCGGTGCACGGCTACCGCTCGGTGCTGCTGGCCCGGGTGGAGGCGTACACGGAGGCCGCGGACGACGGTGCCGGCGGCGTCGTGGTGCAGCAGTCCACCGAGGACGCCGACTCCGAGGTGTGGAACCTCCTCTACAGCGACCCGGCCTCGCGGGCCCTGCGCGACTCGGGGCGGCTCGGCTTCGAGCTGAAGATCGGCCAGGGCGCCAAGCCGGGGCTCGGCGGGATGACCGTCGTCGGCGCGGCGGAGGCCGAACGGCTGGCGGCCGCAGGGAAGTTCGCCCTCGGCGAGGAGCTGGTGCCGGACGGGGCGCGGCTGCGCTGCGCGACCCCGGGCACGTTCACCGAGGAGATCGTCCGTCAGCAACTGCGCTTCATGAGGAACAACTTCCCGCTCGCCCGTACGTGGGTGAAGTTCCACCCGGGCCGTGACATCGCCACCGCCGCCGCGACGGCGTGGGCGGCCGGGGCGGACGCGGTCACGGTGGACGGCGCCGAGGGCGGCACCGGGTGGGCGCCCCGGGTGTTCCTGGAGGGCGTCGGGCTGCCCCTGGCCGCCTGCCTGGACGCGGTCGACCGCCCCGAGGGGGCGAGCCTGCTGGCCTCCGGGCGGATGTGGGAGGGCGGGCGCGCGGTCCGCGCGCTGGCCCTGGGCGCGACCGCGGTGGGGCTCGGCCGGGCGGCACTGCTCGCCGTGGACGAGGACCGGGAGCACGGCCTGTCCCGGCTGGCGGAGGCGCTCGCGCTGGAAGTCCGCCTGCTGGTCAGCGCCTTGGGGCAGTACAGCCCCTCGGCCCTGAGCCGTGCCGACCTCTGGCCCCCCGCCCCCGCCGCCCTCGCCACCCCGCCCGCGGTCCCCACCGGGCCCCGCCCATGACCGCCCGACCGGACGGACGGGGCCGGCCACGGGCGGGAGCGTCCCGCCGGGCCCGGCGCTCGCTCGGTGGAGCGCCGGAAGGCGGTCGGCGCCGGGCGCGACACCACGGGCCACCGCCTCGGCCCGCCGCCCCCCGGCCGCTGCCCGCGTGTCCGGGCGCCGGGTTCGCCGTACGGGCCCGGTTCCTCCCGGACGGAGTGCTGCCCGGCGTGACGGTGGCCCCCGGGGCCCCCGCCGTCGCGGCCCGGGCCGCCGGGGAGGCCGCGGCCCGGCGGCTCGCCCGTACCGGCCGGGCGCATCTCGGCGGACGCCTGGAGCTCCGGGTGCTCGGCACCCCGGCCGGGCCGGCCACCCTCGCCCACGCCGCCGAGCGGGCCGGCGTACGGGCCGTCACCGCCGCCTTCCCCCACCCACCCGCCACCCGAAGGACCCCCTCATGACCACCACGTCGCCCGCCCCCGCCTCCACGGCTCCCCCCGCCGCGCCGGGGCCGGCCGCCGCCGTGCCCTGGGGCCGGGTCGGCGCGCTCGTCGGCGGCCAGGCGGCGGTCCAGCTCGGCAGCTTCGGGCTCCTCATCGCGATGAACTGGACGGCCGTGCAGATCGGCGGCACCAAGGCCGTCACCCTGCTGATGCTGGCGGCGACCGTGCCCCGCGCCCTGATGCTGATCTTCGGTGGGGCGGTCGCCGACACCCTCGGGCCCCGGTTCGTCCTCCTGCGCACCACCAGCGCCCGCGCCGCCCTGCTCGCGTTCGGCGCGGTCGTCACCGCCACCACCCACCAGTTGTGGCCGCTGGTGACGATCGCCCTGGTGGAGGGCATGCTGCTCGGGCTGGCCGGCCCCGCCTCCGGGATGCTGCTGCCGCGGTTCGCGAGCGGCGGGCAGCTCGCGCGCGCCAACTCGGCGTACGCGATGGTCCTCCGGGTCGCCCCGATCCTCGGCGCCCCGGCCGGCGCGTGGCTGATCACCGTCGGCGAGCTGTGGGTGGCCATGGCGGCCGCCGCCGCCACCGGCGTGATCTGGCTCGGCTGCCTGCTCCACGTCACTCGCGGCTTCACCCGGCCGGCCAGGAGCCGGGGCGGCCCGTCCCTGCTGCGACGGTCCGGGGACGGCTTCCGGCTGCTGGCCCGGCATCCGCGGCTGCGCTGGATGTTCGTCGCCTCCCTCTGCCTGGACATGGCGTTCAGCTGGCCGGCGGAGGTGGCGTTGCCGCTGCTCGTGCACCAGCGCGGCTGGGGCGTCGGAGCGGTGGCCATGGTGCTGGCGGCCTTCAGCGTCGGGGCGCTCGGCTCCAGCGCGCTCGGGGCCGCCTTCGCCCACCGCATCCCGGTGTTCGTCCGGCTGGTCGTGACCGGGGCCGGCCTGGCGGTCGGCATCACGGTGATGGCGCTGATGGCGACTCCGCTGTCGCTGACCCTGGTGGCCGCCGCGGTCGGTCTGCTCTCCGGGCTGAACGGCCCGGCGATCGTGACGCTCTATCAGGAGGCGGCGCCGACCGACCGGATGGGGGCGGCGATGTCCACGCTCTCCCTCGCCGGGATCGGCACCGCCCCGCTGTCGATCGCGCTGTTCAGCTCCCTCTCGCTGGTGCTGGGCGTGCAGCAGACGTGGCTGCTGTGCGGGGCGATCGCCGCCGTGTCGCCGGTCGCGGCCTTCCTCGCGCTGCGGCAGCGGCCCGAGCCGGCCGCCGAGAGCCCGGTTCCCGCCCCCGCGTGATCCGCCCACCCGAACAGGAGGCATCCGATATGGCCGCACTCACCACCGGACGGCTGCTGGTCCCCCGCCGGCTGTCCGGCGCGGGCCCCGCCACCGCCGCCCTGACCCCGGCGGGGCCGGGGCTGTGGCTGGTGGACACCACCGAGTACCGGGCGCACGCCGCCCGGCACGCCCCCGGCACGCTGGACTCCGTGGAGCTGTCGCGCGCCGCCGAGTTCGTACGGGCCGCCGACCGGGACGGGTACGTGTGCGCGCACGTCGCGCTGCGCCGGCTCCTGGGCGCGTACCTCGGCATGGCGGCCCGTGAGGTGGTCGTCGAGCGCGCCCCGTGCGCGCACTGCGACGAGCCGCACGGCCGCCCCGTCCTGCCCGGCGGCACCCTGCACTTCTCCCTCTCGCACTGCGAGGGTCTGAGCCTGCTCGCCTTCGCGGCCACGCCGGTGGGCGTGGACGTGGAGCAGGTGCCCGACGCGGCGGCGATCGCCGAGACGGCCGACGTGCTGCACCCGCGGGAGGCCGCCGAACTCGCCGTGCTGCCCGCCGTCGAGCGGCCGCCGGCCTTCACCCGGGTGTGGACCCGGAAGGAGGCGTACCTCAAGGGCACGGGTGTCGGTCTCTCCGCCGACCCGGCCGCCGACTACGTCGGTGCTGGCCCGGTCCCGACTGCGCCGCCGGGATGGACCCTCAGCGACGTCCTCGCCCCGGAGGGCCATCACGCCGCCTTGGCGCTCGCCGACCCCGCCCCGGACCCTGCTCCGGACCCCGGCCCGCCGGGGTGACCCCGGATACGGAGGGCTTGTGACGCGTCGAGGGGGTGTCTGCCGGACACCCCCGAGGCCCCGCGCCGATGGGCGCGGGGCCTCGACGCGCGTGCGGACGCCGTCCGACCAGGGGTGGTCCTGCACGGTGGGCTGCGGGCTGCGGGCTGCGGGCTGCGGGCTGCGGGCTGCGGGCTGCGGGGGCGTATACGACGACGGCCGGTGCGTCCGGGAGGGGTTCCTCCCGGACGCACCGGCCGTTTGGCGTGTCGTGGGGTTCTCGTCATTCTGCGGGTGCCGTCGGCCGCCCCGGATCGCCCGGGGTCCGGGCCGGCCCGTGGGTCACGGGCCGTCGGCCGCCGCGGGTCCTTCGTTCTCCGGTTCCCCGTTTCCGGGGCCGTCCGGAGAGGCCTCGATCCAGGCGGTGAGCTGTTCCGGCGTGGTGGCCGGGTCCGCGACCAGGGTGGCGAGGGTGTCCTCCTGGAAGGTCGCGGTGGTCACGGCCGGACAGCGGTGGCAGGCGGAGACTCCGGTCTGCTGCCACCACTGGCACCGGCCGCGCAGGTGGCACCGTGGGACGGACCGCTCCTCGCGGGCCGCCGGCAGAGTCCGTACGCGCTCCACGAGCGTGCAGTCGTTGCCCCGCCGGTGCGCGCAGGCGGACACGCAGTGCGAGGCGAACCTCAGCACCCGGGTCGGCTCGATGCCCGCCGGGACGGCGCCGAGCGCCTCGGCGGCCGGAATCGGCCGCTCCAGGTACACGACCTGCCCGTCCTCGCCGGAACGCACCCCGAGTACCTGTGACTCGGGGCGGTCCGCGGCACCGCTCGGACACCAGGTGAGCGGGGCCTGCTCGGGCCCGCTCCCGTCCTGTCGGCCGGACTCCGCGCCGGCGGGCTCCGCCGCGGCGGGCCGGCCGTCGCTCGGCGCGACTCCCACGGTGCCCACCGCCGTCAGCTCTCGACCGACTCGGCGACCTTCTGGCCGACCGGGTCGCCGAGCGTGCCCGCCTGGGCCGCCTCCAGCTCCACCGCCTTCACCAGGTGGACGTGCAGCTCCTGGACGGAGCCGATCCGCTCGGTCGAGGCGGCGCTCGCCGGCGCCGCCGCGCCGACGGCGATGCCCGCGGCGATCACCACCGCCGCGCCACCCGCTGCCAGCCGGTTCTTCTTCATGGGCACTCCCGGTGCGAAAGGCGCAGCCACGGCTGTTCCGGAGCTGTCCGCCGACCTCCGACGGTAGGACCCCGGATGCCCCCAAGGCGGCAGTCGGCAGCGGCAGTTCACGACGGTGCTGGGCCGGCCGCGGAGCCGGGCGGGTGCGCGGCGCGGTACGGCTACGGCGATACGGATCCAGCGGCACGGGTACGGCGGTGCGGGCCGCTCGTACCGGCGGCTCGGCCGCGGCGGGTCAGGTCACACGGCCGCCGGACGCGGGGTGCTCCCCCGGCCCTTCACGGCGCGGGGCCAGCGGCGTGGGCGAGAGGGCGGAGGTCTCCTCACCGGCTTCGAGGAGGGTGTCCGCCGCGCCGACGATGAGCGGGTCGGGCTCGCCCACGGCCTCGCGGTCCTTGCTCCCGTAGTCCACGCGCCACAACAGGCTCCGCATGGCCTCCAGGCGTCCCCTCCGCTTGTCGTTGCTCTTGACCACGGTCCACGGGGCGTGCGCGGTGTCCGTCGCCCTGAACATGTCGACCTTGGCAGCGGTGTAGTCGTCCCAGCGGTCGAGGGAGGCGAGGTCGGTCGGGGAGAGCTTCCACTGCCGCACCGGATCCACCTGCCGGATCGCGAACCGGGTGCGCTGCTCGGAGCGCGAGACCGAGAACCAGAACTTCACGAGGTGGATGCCGTCGTCGACCAGCATGCGCTCGAACTGCGGGCACTGGCGGAGGAAGAGGTCGTACTCCTCGTCCGTGCAGAAGCCCATGACACGCTCGACGCCCGCGCGGTTGTACCAGGAGCGGTCGAAGAACACGATCTCGCCGGGGCCGGGGAGGTGGGCGATGTACCGCTGGAAGTACCACTGGCCCGCCTCCCGCTCGGTCGGCTTGTCCAGCGCGATGATCCGGGCCCCGCGGGGGTTGAGCCGCTCGGTGAACCGCTGGATCGTGCCGCCCTTGCCGGCGGCGTCCCGGCCCTCGCACACCACGACCAGCCGGGCGCCGGTGTCCTTGGCCCAGCGCTGCAGCTTGAGCATCTCGATCTGCAGGATCCGCTTGGCCCGCTCGTACTCGCCCCGTCGCACCTTGCGGTCGTAGGGATAGTTCTCCTGCCAGGTCCGGATCGGGTCGCCCGCGGCGCTGAGCAGTACGGGCTGTTCGGGGTGGGTGTGGTCCACGCTCAGGCCCCGGAGCAGGTCCCCCCGCCCGTCCTGGTCCTGTCCGCCCTGGTCCCGTCCGTCCTGGTCCCGTCCGTCCTGATCCTGCGCGTCCTGGTCCTGTCCGCCATGATCCTGTGCGTCCTGGTCGTGCCCTTCCCGGGCGCCGTCCCGGTCGTCGTCTGGCCGGCCGTCCCCCGGGACTTCCCGTTCGCCTTCGCTGTTCGTCCCCGTCACGTCGCTCACCTCGTCGTCCTCTCGTCCAGTCTGCCCCAGCGGCCCGTTCATCGCGTGCCCGACGGGGCCGTGGCCTCCCAGGGCGCGGGTCCGGTGCCGTCGCTCCAGGCGACGAGGTCCTCGTGGTCGAAGCAGAGGATCCCGCACTGTTCGGCGTACTCCGCGGCCGGCTGGGTGAAGCCGCCGGTGGTGACGACGGCGGCGACGGACGCCTCGTGGACGGCGAAGCAGGTGCCGCCGAACCGCTGGACGTCCTGGGAACCGACCTTGTTGATCGGCCCGTAGCGCTTGCACTGTATGACGACGCGCCGGCCGTCGGGCGTCGTGGCGATCACGTCGGCGCCGAGATCCCCTGCTCCGCCGACGACCTCGACGTCCCCGCAGCCGTCGCGGGCGCAGAGCGCGGCGACGGCCTGCTCGAAGGTGTCGGGGTCCATGGCCGCGTAGTCCTCCGCCCCGAGCCGGACGGTCTCCTCCACGACGACATCGGACGGAACGTCCTCCACCACCACGCCGGCGGGGACCTCGTCCGCCACGAAGGCCGGTGCGCCCTCCGGCGCGCCGGGTATCGGCTCGCCCGCGTACGGGAGTTCGGGCTCACGCGTCTCCTGCACCGGGAGCACGGGGTCGACGAAGCCCGGTCCGGGGGCGCCGGGGCGCATCACGCGGCGGCGCGGGAGGCGGCGCCCGGGCCCGCGGCGGGTCCGGGCGCGCCAGAGCAGGGGCGCCGTCAGGACGAGTCCCGCGACGGCGAGGCCCGCCGGGACCGGGTGTTGCTGGGCCGTCCGGGCGAGGAGCCGCAGGGCGAGGCCCGTGGCGCACAGGCCGATGGCGAGCAGGCCGAAGAAGAGGAGCAGTTGCCGCATGCTGAAGGCCGGCCTCCGCGGGGCGCGCCGGACGCGCTTGGTGGGCGAGGTCATGGACGGCTCCTGCCGCCGACGGCGGCCAAGTCAAGATCACTCATGGGAGCCGTCTGCCCCGCGTCCCCGGTTTTCAACGGCCGGGGCGGTCGCCCGTCGGCGCTTCGTCCGGAAGGCGTCGTCGCGGCCGCTCTCGCGGGGGTTACGGCGGCCGTCTCCCGGGAGCGGCGCCGCGTCTCGACGTACGTGCCCGCAGGGCCTTTGTCGCGGCCGAGCTCGCAGGCGTACGGCGGCCGTCCTCGGGAGCGCCGCGTCTCGACGTACGTTCCCCCGCGGGGCGTTTGTCGCGGGCTCGCGCGCGCCGCTATCCGGCCGCCATGTCGGGGCCGGGCAGGAGCGTGTCGTCCAACCGGCAGCCCAGCTCCCGGAGTCCGCGGGCGATGGCCGTCGCGCGGCGGCGGAGTTCGGCGACCTCGGCGGGCTCGGCGGCCGCTCCGTCCCGGCCCTCGCCGGGCGTCCCGCCTTCCACAGGGGACGGCGGAGGCGGCGTCGCGGCGGTCACCGCGTCCCACGCCTCACGGGCGACGGCGTCCGCCACCCGGTCGTCGATGGGGGCCCCGGTGTGGGGAGCCGGGCTTTCCGTGCCCGTGGCGGCGTCGGCCGTACTGCCACGACCGCCCGCGGACGGGACGGCCGGTCCTTGGTCTCCGGCCCCGGTGGACAATCCCGACCGGCCGGGATCGTCGGGTCGCCCCGACATCCCGGTGCGCCGCAGATACTCCTCCACGGCCATGCGCGCCTCGCGGGCGTCGGCCGACTCGGTGGGCTGGTGCGGATGGCCTGGCTCCGACGTCGTCATGGTCGGCAACCTAACGGCGGGCCGCACCCCGGTGGCCGCGCCACGCCAGGGACACGGCCCCGGTGGGGCGTCAGCTGTTGTGCCTGGCCAGGCTGTAGACGAGGACGAACGCGGCGACCGCCATCACGGCGATGTGGAGCCAGGCCGGAGCGGCGGTGGCGTCGGCGGCGGCCGTCAGCACCGTCGAGGCGTCGGTAGGGGTCGGGGTGAACGAGGTCATCGTTGCCTCCTGCTGGATGTCGACAGGTCGTCGACAGGACGGAACCCGCCCGCCCCCGGGGGGGCGGGCGGGGTCGGATCAGTGCCGGGAGCGCCGCCCGTTGGCGATCCCGGCGACGTGCAGGGCCAGGGCCGCCAGCCCGAGCAGCATGACGTTCGCCGAGGTGAACACCTCGTTGGTGGTGATCTCGGCGACGTTGATCAGAAACGCGATGATGAACAGCACCGCTGCGGCTATGCCCAACATGTTCCGACTCCCTTGTCCTGTCATGGTCAGAGGTGTCGTGTACCCCCGTATCCGCGCCGCAGCCCCCACGCGCCCGGGGTTGTGACGGGGCGACCGTCCGAACTGCCTCCACGCCCCGGTGCGGTGGGGCGTCCACGGCGCGCGGAGATACAGTCACCGCACGTCAGACGCTGTTCCTGCCCAGGGGGGTACCCATATGTCCATGTCGACTCCGATACCGAGCCGCAGAGCGGCGCTCGCGGCGCTGACCGGGGCGGCGGTGGGCGCGTCCCTGCCGCTCGCACCGACCGCCTTCGCCGCACCGACCGCCCCGAACGCACCGACCGCCCCCGCCGTCCCGGCGACGACCGGCTCCGCCGTGTCCGGTGCCCCCGGTGGCCGGCTGCCGATGGTCGCCGATCCGTGCGACCCCTGGCACTTCGGCGCCCACCCGGCCGGTGCGCTGACCACCCGTCACGTCGCCGGGTCTCCCCCGCTGCTCGAGGTCTCAGACGACAAGGGCGTTCTCGCCACCCTGACCACCGGGGCCGCGACCGTCACGCTGCGCGGGCCGCGGCGCTGGTTCACGGAGCAGAAGAAGCCCTTCGCCGACGAGTTCGACCGGACCCTGCCGGCCGGGAAGAACGGCTGGGGCTCCTCCCCCGGCGGCGGCACCTGGTCGACGTACAACGGGCCCGACACGCAGTACTTCCTGGAGGCCGGCCGGGCGGTCGTCCTCCTCGACCGTGCGGAGGCCGGCTCCAGCCGGCATGCGCTGCTCCCCGACAAGGCGGTCGGCGACGTCTCCGCGGCCGCCCGCTTCTCCTTCGACAAGGTGCCCGGCGGTGCCCCCGCGTCCCTCGCGCTCACCTTCGCGGTCACGGACGTGAGCAACCACTACCGGGCCCGGCTGATCGTCACCCCGACGGGCGAGGTCCAGCTCGCCCTGGAGAAGGCGCTCGCCAACGACGCGACCACCCTCGGCGCGGCCGTCACGGTCGGCACCGGCTTCGCGGCCTACGACCACTGGTGGGTACGGGTGGAGAAGACGGGATCCCTGCTGCGCGCCCGCGCCTGGCGGCATGGTTCCGACGAGCCGCGGGAGATCTGGCACCACAGCCTGCGCGACCCCGAGAAGGACCCGGCGAAGGTCTTCGACACGGGCACCGTCGGCGTCCGCGCCCAGGCCGCGTCCGGGGCCACGGTGACACTGCAGGCGCGGGTCTACGACTTCCGGGTCGACGCGGCGGAGTGGGCCGACCCACCGGTCGTCTCCCACGACACCTGGGTGCGGGTCCTGCCGGAACCGTTCGACGGCACCTGGACACCCGCCCTGGAGCAGCGCGTCCGCGCCTGGGCCGGTGACACGTCCCCCGACGCCCTCGCGTACGCCTCCATGTACCGGCCCTTCGCCCCCGATGTCACCGATCCCGCGCTCCCGGGGGCGCGGGTGCTCGGCCAGTCCGGGTACAGCAAGCCCGACGCACAGGGCCTGCGCGTCATCGGCGCCGACTTCCACGAGTACATGGGGCGCGACTGGACCTTCCCGGCGAGCGGCGAGACGGTGGCGGCGGACCCGGAGTTCGCGGGCTGTCTCGACTGCTCCGGCTTCGTGCGGATGGTGTACGGCCACCACCTCGGCATCCCGATGGTCGCCCACCGGGGCTTCGACGGCCGCACCCTGCCGCGCACGTCCAGGGACCAGTCCGCCCACGGTCCCGGAGTCGTGGTGGCCAAGGGCACGACCGCCGCGCCGTCGCTGGCCGCCCTGCGGATCGGGGACGTGGTCTTCTTCGACGCGACCGCCCCGGACCCGGCGGACCCCGAGGCCGCCGAGGGGGTCGTCGACCACACCGGCATCTACCTCGGCCAGGACCGGCACGGCGATCTGCGGTTCGTCTCCAGCCGCAAGACGCCGAACGGTCCGACCCTCGCCGACCTCGGCGGCAGGTCGGTCCTCAACGGCCGGAAGACGGAGGACGGGAAGAAGGGGGAGCTGTACACGGACTCGCTCCGGGTCGTCCGCAGGTTCTGACACCCGGACCGGGTTCCGACGCCCCCGCCGGGCCGGCCGTTTTCTAGCCGGCCCAGCGGCCCGTCATGAAGGCCATCGCGAAGACCGCGGCCAACGGCACGGTCAGGGTCAGATAGACGCTCGCGAACCGCGGCCTGCGGCCGGCCCAGTGGGCGAGGCCGATCCACAGGGGCCACCACAGGAGGGTGGCGCGCGGGATCGAGGTGTACCAGTAGGAGGTGCCGAGGGCCCAGAGACTGAGGGCGATGTAGAGCGCTTCGGGCCAGCGGCGCCGGTGGGCCAGGAGGCCGAGGAGGGCCAGACCGACGACCATCGCGACGAGTTCCGCCTGGAACATGAAGGCGTACGGCGTGGTCTGGCCGTGGTCGAAGGCGGAGTCCCAGGTGTGGGACCAGGCCGTCCAGGGGGCGTGGAAGTCGCGGTACCAGCCGCGTTCCTGGGCGTGCTTCCAGGCCATCCAATCGCCCGTGTGAGCGTGCAGGTACAGGGTGTAGAGGGCGGGCGGGACGGCGGGGAGGGCCGTCCAGGGCAACCGGCGCCAGTGGCTCCGGTCGGCGCGGGCCGCCAAGAGGAAGTGCAGGGCGATCGCGGCAGCGAGGAAGAGGCCGCTCACCCGGACCGTCGTGGCCAGTGCGGTCAGCACCGAGGCGAGGGCCCAGGCATGGCGCCGGGCGGCGAGCCAGGCGGGCAGCGCCAGGGCGAGGAACAGGGCCTCCGTGTAGCCGACGGCCAGGAAGATCCCGCAGGGCGAGACCAGCAGGAAGAGGACGGCACGGCGGGCCCCCGCCGTGTCGGGCAGATGGTGGCGGGCGATGCGCGCCAGGGACAGGACGGCGACCGCCCCGGCGACGAGCGAGATCAGCAGCCCGGCCGCCGTCCAGTGCGGGACGACGAGGTGCACGGCACGCAGGAACAGGGGGAAGCCGGGGAAGAACGCCTCGCGGTTGTCTCCCCCGGTGCCGCCGCCGGCCCCGGGGGAATCCCCGGAGCCGGGGCCGGGGTCGGGGAAGTAGCCGTCCTGTGCGATGTGGAGGAAGTGCCCCCAGTCCCAGTGCTCGAAGGGGGTGAGGACACCGGCGGCCTCGTGGGCCTCCCCGTCGGCGGGGAAGAGCCACCGGGAGCAGTACGCCATGATCCACAGGCCCGCCCGGGTGGCCAGGTAGAGGCAGAGCACCTCCGCGTCGTCGCGCCGGAGCCGCAGCGCCCGCCGGACGCACCTCGCGCGCCCCGGGACTCCGCCCGCGGCCGTGTGCTCGGGGCCGCCGGCCGTCGCGGTGCGCGGCACGGTGCGAGGAGGGGCGGCGAGCGGCGCCGCCGGGGCGGGCCGGCGTATCTCGGGGGGCGAAACGGGCATGCGGCGCTCTCTCGGGTGGTGGTGGGCGTGCTCGACCGCCCCGGGAGCCGTGCGTGAGCGGCGCGGGGTGGAGGGGAGCCGGACCGGGTCCCGGCGGAGGGGGCCGGGTCAGGGCTGGGTGGACGTGGCTCCGCCGCGGGGCGGCTCGGTGACGGTCCCGAAGGGGCCGTCGGTACCCAGGGACGTCGGGGTGGAGGAGGGCGGCGTGGTGTTCGAGGGGGCGGTGGTGGCCGAGGGGGACAGACGGCTGGTCGGTGCGGGGAGCGGGGGCGAGGGGCTGGTGGCCGGGGGCTGGGGCGACGGGCCGCCGCTCACCAGGACGGCCGCGGCCACGCCGCCGCCGAGGGCGAGGCAGACGGCGGCGGTGAGACCGGCGACGTGGCGCCGTCTCGCCTGCCTGCCGCGCTCGGCGATCCGCGCGAACGGCGGGGCGTCGGCGCGGGCCTGTCCGGAGCTCGCCGCCTGCTGGAACAGTCGCCGCAGCGGGTCGTGGGGATCAGGCACCGGGGGCCTCCTCAATGCGTGGGTCCTGCAGCCGGTCGGCGAGTGCGGTCCGCGCGCGGACCAGGTGCGTCTTGACGGTGCTGGGTGACATGCCGGTCTCCGCGGCGATCTGCTCCACCGTGAGGTCGCACAGGTAGTGCAGGGTCACGGCGCGGCGCTGACGGTCCGGCAGCCCCCGCAGTGCCTCCACGAGGACGACCTCCTCGGGACCCGGACCCGCGACGTCGGGCGGCGCGCCGGTCCGTCTCCAGGCTTCGGCGGAGCGCCTCCCGAACCGCCAGCGGCTCACCGCGAGGCGCCAGGCGACCGTTCTGATCCAGGCCTCCGGCTGCCCGTTCCGGTCCAGCTGCCGTCGCCTGGCCCAGGCCTTGACGAAGGCCTCCTGCACCACGTCCTGCGCCTCGTGCAGGTCCCCGAGCATCACGTACAGGTGCCCGGTCAGACGTGCGACCGTCTGGGCGTAGAACTCTTCGAACTCCTCGACGGTCAACAGCCACTCCTGGATCTCTCTCGCTTCACTCCGCATACGCCCGGCGCCCCGCGTCCGGTCGACACGGGAGGCGGGTTCGGGGGGTGACGCTCGTCACGCCGTGGGCGTCGTACCGATCCTGCCGGGCGCGCGGCGGCGGGCATCGCGCCTCTTCGCCGTGTCGGCGCGCGAGGCGAAGGGCCACGGCGGCAGGTTGGGCGGGTCCGGGACCGGCGTTCGAGTGGTCCGGGCGTCGCGGTGGAACTTCCCGGGTAGGCGGACGGTGTGAGTTACGTGAACCCCGGCGGGGGCTACTCCCGTGACAGCCGGTACCTCGACGCCCGGATCACCGCCGACGGCAGGGACGGCTTCGCGGTGGAGCCGGGCCGCTACCGGCTGGTGGTCAGCCGGGCCTGCCCCTGGGCGAGCCGGGCGGTGATCGTGCGGCGGCTCCTCGGTCTGGAGAAGGCGCTCTCGATGGGGATCGCCGGGCCGACGCACGACGAGCGGAGCTGGAGCTTCGACCTGGATCCCGGCGGCCGCGATCCCGTGCTGGGCATCGAGCGGCTCCGGGAGGCGTACCTCGCGCGGGATCCGGAGTACGACCGGGGCGTCACGGTGCCGGCGATCGTGGACGTGCCGAGCGGCAAGGTCGTGACGAACGACGTTCCGCGGATCACCCTCGACATGGAGCTGGAGTGGCGGGCGTTCCACCGCGAGGGGGCTCCGTCGCTCTATCCGGAGGAGCTGCGCGCGGAGATCGACGCGGTGAACGACGTCGTCTACCGCGAGGTGAACAACGGCGTCTACCGCGCCGGGTTCGCCGGCTCCCAGGAGGCGTACACCACCGCGTACGACCGGTTGTTCGCCCGGCTCGACTGGCTGTCGGAGCGCCTCGAAGGATCCCGCTACCTGGTGGGCGACACCCTCACGGAAGCGGACGTACGCCTGTTCACCTCGCTCGTCCGCTTCGACGCCGTCTACCACGGTCATTTCAAGTGCAACCGCCACAAGCTCTCCGAGATGCCGGTGCTGTGGGCCTACGCCCGGGACCTCTTCCAGACGCCCGGATTCGGCGACACGGTCGACTTCGAGGACATCAAGCGGCACTACTACGTGGTGCAGAGCGACATCAATCCCACCGGGGTCGTACCGGCCGGCCCGGACCTGTCGGGCTGGGTCGCGCCGCACGACCGGGCGGAGCTGGGCGGCCGGCCGTTCGGCGACGGGACCCCGCCCGGGCCGGTGGCCGCCGCCGAAGCCGTACCGGCGGGGCACACACCGCTGCGTTCCTGACCTAAGCCGCCCCCGCCCGCCCGGGAGTTCCCGGGTGCGGCCGGGACGCGAGGTCAGGACTCGTACCCGCGGTGAGGACGCGAGGTCAGGCCCCGCGGTTAGGACGCGACGGGCGTGCCGACGGGCGCCACGTCGGTCTCCGGCTCTCGGGGCGGGTCGCCGAGCTGGTCGCGGAGGTAGTTCCAGACCACGGCGATCAGCGCCGCCGCCGGTACGGCGAGCAGGCTGCCCACGATGCCCGCCAGGCTGCCGCCCAGGGTCACCGCAAGCAGGACCACCGCCGCGTGGAGGCCGAGGCCCCGGCTCTGGATCATGGGCTGGAAGACGTTGCCCTCGAGCTGCTGCACCACGACGATGATGGCGAGGACGATCAGCGCGTCCGTCGGCCCGTTGGACACCAGGGCGATGAGGACCGCGACGAAACCGGCGAAGAGGGCGCCCACGATGGGGACGAACGCCGACACGAAGGTCAGCACCGCCAGCGGCAGCACCAGCGGCACGCCCAGGATCCACAGGCCGAGGCCGATGAAGACGGCGTCGAGGAGTCCGACCAGCGCCTGGGAGCGGACGAACGCCCCCAGGGTCTCCCAGCCGCGTTCGGCGACGATCGGGACGTCGGTGGACAGCCGGCCGGGGAGCTGGCGGGTCAGCCAGGGAAGGAAGCGCGGGCCGTCCTTGAGGAAGAAGAACATCAGGAAGAGCGCCAGGACGGCCGTCACCAGACCGTTGATGACGGTGCCCACGCCGGTGACGACGGCGGAGACCATGCTGCCGACGCTGTCCTGGATCCGGGCGATCGCGGAGTCGAAGGCGCCGGTGATCTGGTCGTCGCCGATGTTCAGCGGCGGCCCCGCGGCCCACTCGCGCAGCCTCTGGATGCCCTCTACGACGCCGTCGGTCAACTCGCCCGACTGGGATGCCACCGGTACGGCGATCAGCGCCACGATACCGGCGGCGACCAGGAGGAAGAGCACCGTCACCACGGACGCGGCGAGGGCGGGGGGCCAGCCGCGGCGGCGCAGGACCCGGGCCAGGGGCCAGGTCAGGGTGGTCAGGAAGAGGGCCACTATGAGCGGCCAGACGACCGACCACATCCGGCCGAGGAGCCAGAGGGCCACCCCGGCCATCACCAGGACCAGCAGCGACTCGGCCGAGACGCGCGCCGTCGTGCGGAGTGCACCGGCGACTTTTCCAGAGTTCAACGTGGCAGACATGAGGGCCACCCTATTGATACTCCCGCCGTGGCTCGATGTCGCCGTTGGTCGAGGGCACGGCCCCAGGCCGCTGACGACCCGTCAGTCGTCCGGAGCGGGCTCCGCCTCCCAGCGCAGCAGATCGCCCGGCTGGCATGCGAGCACCTCGCAGAGCGCGGCGAGCGTCGCGAAGCGGACCGCCTTCGCGCGGCCGTTCTTCAGCACCGCGAGGTTGGCCGGCGTGATGCCGACGCGTTCGGCCAGCTCCCCCACGGACATCTTCCGTCTGGCCAGCATGACGTCGATGTCGACGACGATCGGCATCAGATCACCTCGTCCAGCTCGGCCCGCATCTTCGTCGCCTCGACGTCGAGGGCGACGGCCTGGGCGAGCAGCATCCGCAGGACGAGCACGATGAGCGCGAGACCGAGGACGGCGAGGCCGGCCCCGCCGACGAGGAGGACGATGCCCGGCGCGACGGCCTCGCCGGGGGCGAGGACCGTCCCGAGCGCGAAGACCAGGAACGCGGCCGCGACGAAGGCGCCGATCACGATGTGGACGTAGCGGAAGGCCGCGTGGGAGAAGACGGTGCCGCGTCTCACCATCGTCACGAGCCGCCACACGCAGACCAGGACGACCTGCGCCGTCACGAATCCGAGGACGATGATCACGAGGAGCGGGGTGCGCAGATACGCGTACTCCGGCTTGAGCCCCTCCATGTCGGCGGCCAGCAGCGGCACCATCACCGCCTGGACGAACACCGATCCGGCGAACAACGCCACGAGTACGGCGCGCAACGCGAGCACGGTCAGTCTTCCCATGATCTCTCCCTCGATCGAGCTACGATGGAAATCTATCGAGAAACGATAGGTGAGGGCAAGTGCGGGAGAGACGCCGTCGTCCGCGGGATTCAGTCGGCGAGGTTCTGGCGGCGGGGTTCAGTCGGCAGGGTTCAGCCGAGGCCGTCGGGCGGCCAGCCCGTGCGGCGCAGGTACTCCCCGTACAGCGCCTGGCAGCGGGTCGCGTGGGAGCCGCCGAGCCAGGGCTTGCCGGGGCCGAGGAAGTGGATGATCCTCGGGCGGGCCCCGTACTCCTCGTCCAGGACCTCGTCCTCGGCGGGGCAGTTCCACTTTTGGGGGAACTCCGCCCACCGTCCGCCGGCGACGGCGTTGAGCGCCTCCTGGTCGGCGAAGCGCATGGCGGGGTGCGCGCGGGCGTAGGCGAGGGCGCGCTCGCGGACGCGCTGGGCCTTCCAGCGGTCGAGGTCGATGACCATCACACCGGCGTTGAAGTACCTGGCGCGGGCGTCGAACCCGAGCTCCCGGTGGTCCGGCACGCCGTACGGGGACGAGACGAACGGGATGCCCTTGTCCTGGGCGGCCGCGAAGGGGTGCCCGCCGAGGCCGACCCGCCAGAGCGTTGAGGTGTCCCCCAGGACCAGCACGTCGGCGTCAAGGTAGATCATCCGCCGGTAGACGGGCGGCAGCAGCTCGGGCAGGAACCAGCGTCCGTAGACGTTGCGGTTGAGGTGCGGCACGAACTCGTGGTCGGAGAGGGGCAGTCCGTCCAGCTCGTCCAGGGACGGCAGCCGCAGGAAGTCGACGCTCGCCCCGTCGCTCCAGGCGGCGGCGAGACGGCCCCGTGAGCGCTCGGATATCCCGAGGTCGAGGACGACGAACTCCAGCTTCTCGCCCGCCGCGTGGAGATCGGCGTGGTGATCGATGAGCGAGCGCCCCACAACCGCCAGCGGCAGGGCGTACGCCTCGTCGACCGCGAACCCCACACAGCTCCGCACACCCCGCTCCACCCGGACCTCCCCCGTCGCTGGAGTCCTCGCCCCGGGCGTCGCCCGCCAAACGCCGTCCGGGACGTCGATTCGGTCGCCCCGAGGGGTGAGGCGCGTCTCATCGGTGCGGTCGCGCTTGTGTATGCAACTCGTTGCATACGAGGATCGGGGCATGGCACTCGAACACGCGATCCTCGTGTCGCTGCTGGAACAGCCGGGCTCCGGCTATGAGCTGGCCCGGCGGTTCGAGCGGTCCATCGGATACTTCTGGACCGCCACGCACCAGCAGATCTACCGCGTGCTCAAGCGCATGGAGACCGACGGCTGGGTGGACGTCCGCGAGGTGTCCCAGCAGGGCCGCCCGGACAAGAAGGAGTACTCCGTCGCCCCGCGCGGGCGGGAGGCCCTGTCCGGGTGGTTGCACGAGCCGATCGAGCCGGAGAGCGTCCGCCACGACCTCGCCGTGAAGATCCGCGGCGCCGCCTTCGACGATCCGGCCGCGCTGATCCACGAGGTCGAACGGCACCACCGGGCCCACACCGACCGGCTGGCGCGCTATCTCGCGGGCGAGCTGCGCGACTTCACCGGAGCCCAGGCGCCCCGGCCCGCCGGCCCGCCCGACGCGGGGCGCGAGCTCCAGCACGTGGTGCTGCGCGGCGGCATCGCGTACGAGCGGATGACGCTCGCCTGGCTCGACGACGTCCTCGCCACCCTGCGCGGCCTCGGCCGGACTGGGCACTGAACGCCCGGAACCCCGCCGCGCCGCTCCCCCAGCCCTTCTTCTCTCCCCTTCGTTACCGACTCGACCCGACGCCGGAAAGGCGGACACCCATGGCCGACCCGCTGCTGTTCAACCCGCGTACGTACGACCCGGCGCACTTCGATCCCGAGACGCGCCGGCTGCTGCGCGCCACCGTCGACTGGTTCGAGGAGCGCGGCAAGCGCCGGCTGATCGAGGACTACCGCTCCCGCGCCTGGCTGGGCGACTTCCTCGCGTTCGCGGCCAAGGAGGGGTTGTTCGCCACCTTCCTCACCCCCGCCTCCGCCGCCGACGGCGCGGAGGACAAGCGCTGGGACACCGCCCGGATCGCCGCCCTCGACGAGATCTTCGGCTTCTACGGGCTCGACTACTGGTACGCCTGGCAGGTCACCATCCTCGGCTTGGGCCCGGTCTGGCAGAGCGACAACGCCGCCGCCCGCGCCCGGGCGGCCGAACTCCTCGGTCAGGGCGAGGTGTTCGCCTTCGGTCTCTCCGAGAAGACCCACGGCGCGGACATCTACTCCACGGACATGCTGCTGGAGCCGGACGGGCAGGGCGGCTTCCGCGCCACCGGCTCGAAGTACTACATCGGCAACGGCAACGCCGCCGGACTCGTCTCCGTCTTCGGCCGCCGCACGGACGTCGAAGGCCCGGACGGTTACGTCTTCTTCGCCGCCGACAGCCGCCACCCGGACTACCACCTGGTGAAGAACGTCGTCGACTCCTCGAAGTACGTGAGCGAGTTCCGGCTGGAGGGCTACCCGGTCGCCGCCGAGGACGTCCTGCACACCGGACGCGCCGCCTTCGACGCCGCCCTCAACACCGTCAACGTCGGCAAGTTCAACCTCTGCACCGCCTCGATCGGCATCTGCGAGCACGCGATGTACGAGGCCGTCACCCACGCCCACCAGCGCATCCTCTACGGCCGCCCCGTCACCGCGTTCCCGCACGTGCGCCGCGAGCTGACCGACGCGTACGTCCGCCTCGTCGGCATGAAGCTGTTCAGCGACCGCGCCGTCGACTACTTCCGCTCCGCGGGCCCCGACGACCGCCGCTACCTCCTCTTCAACCCGATGACGAAGATGAAGGTGACCACCGAGGGCGAGAAGGTCATCGACCTGATGTGGGACGTCATCGCCGCCAAGGGCTTCGAGAAGGACAACTACTTCGCCCAGGCCGCGATCGAGATCCGTGGACTGCCCAAGCTGGAGGGCACCGTCCATGTCAACCTCGCGCTGATCCTCAAGTTCATGCGCAACCACCTGCTGGACCCGGCCGAGTACGCGCCCGTGCCGACCCGGCTGGACGCGGCCGACGACGCCTTCCTCTTCCGGCAGGGGCCGGCCCGGGGCCTGGGCTCCGTACGCTTCCACGACTGGCGCGCCGCCTACGACGCGTACGCCGAGGTGCCGAACGTGGCCCGCTTCCGCGAGCAGGCGGACGCCCTGTGCGCGTTCGTCACCACCGCCGCCCCCGACGAGGAGCAGAGCCGCGACCTGGACCTGCTGCTCGCGGTCGGCCAGCTGTTCGCGCTCGTCGTGCACGGCCAGCTGATCCTGGAGCAGGCGCGCCTGACCGGTCTCGACGCGGACGTGCTGGACGAACTGTTCGCCGTCCTCGTCCGGGACTTCTCCGCGCACGCCGTCGAGCTGCACGGCAAGGACTCCGCCACGGCCGCGCAGCAGAGCTGGGCCCTGGAGGCCGTCCGGCGTCCCGTCGTCGACGAGGCCCGTTCGGGCCGCGTGTGGGAGCGGGTGGAGGCGCTGGCCGGGGCGTACGAGATGGCGCCGTGACGGGTGACTCCGTGACGGCGTGACGGCCGGGGGGGACGCGCCGTTCGCGGTGGTCGGTGGCGCCGACGACCGCGAGCGGCGCCGCCGGCCGCCGGCCGGCCCCGTCCGTGGGGGCTACTGCAGGACCGCTTCGGCCCGCATGGCGAGGAAGTTCGCCTTGTACGCGTCGTGCGTGGCGGCGCCGGGCACCCGGATCAGGGCCTCGTCGTTGTCGCGCAGCGAGGAGACGTCCAGGTTGTGCGAGCCGGTGAAGGTCCACTTCGTGTCGGGGTGGCCCGCGTAGTTGCCCTCGACGAGCAGGTACTTCGAGTGGACGAAGTACCCGTCGGCGTCGAGGCGGTAGGGCTTGATCCGCGGGTGGCCCTGGAGGGTGGCGAGGTCGTTGGAGTCCTTGTAGACCACCTCGATCCAGCAGTCCTGGTTCGCGAGCGAGCGGAGCTTGGCGGCGATCGCGTCGCGGTGCAGGGCCCAGGCGGCGATCCGCACGACGGTCTTGTGGGAGGCGCTGCCGACCGTGGTGTTGCCGGTGCAGGAGACGTTGTCGAGGAAGCCGAGGACGATGTCGCCGCTCTTCTGCGGGAAGAAGTAGTACTTGAGGTCGCCGGCCTCGCCCTGCCGGTAGTAGTCGTCCGTCTTGACCATGGCGGCGAGGTCGTTGAAGTAGCCGGTGTAGGCCGTGTAGAGCGCCGTGTTGCCGACGACGGTGTAGGCGTTGTTCCACTGGCGGGCGGTGGCCGAGACGGTCTGGTTGGCGGAGCTCTGGACGACCACGTCCTCGGCGACTCCCGCGTCGCCGACGCGGGAGAAGGTGAAGAACTTGTTGTGGTTGTACGGGTTGGTGCCGCCCTGGGCGATGCAGGCGCCGCCTTCGGTGCACACCCGGACCCACGAGCGCTGCGTCCGGTCGGTCCCGAGGGCGCTGACCAGCTTCTGGGCCGGTGCCGGGTCGGGGGCCTCGACCGACTTGTGGTCGAGGACGACGCGGACGTTGACGCCACGGTTGTGCGCCGCCACAAGGGCGTCGGTGTACTCCTGGTCCTGCATCACATAGAGGGCCGCCCGCAGGGTGCGGCCGCTCTGGGTGTCGTCGATCGCCCTGATGATGTGGTCCTTGACGGCGTCCTGTTCGGCGGCCGTCCCCTTCGGGTTGTTGAAGACCGCGCCGGTGGTGAGCGGCGGGGCGTCCTCGGCGGCGGCGGGCGCGACGGCTGAGAGCATCAGGGTGAGGGCGACCGAGACGGTCGCCCAGAGGCGCTGACGGATGATTCCTCCTCAGGTGACTGGTGGCATGAGCCTGCCATGCACCTGCGGAGCGTTCGCGGGAGGGTCCTGCCGCGAGGAGGGGCCGACCCGGACGAGAAAACGACCGCGGCGGCGAGCCGGAAAGCCGAGCCTGTCCGGCCCTTCTTTCCGGCTCGCCGCCGCTTCGTCCGCCGTGCCCCGGCGCGGCCCGTCGTCAGCCGGGCCAGGTGCCGGTCAGCTTACGGGTGGCCTGGGCGCCCGACCGGTCGACGGCCGCCTTGACGACCGCGAAGACGGCGCCCTGGATCGCCGCGGCGAGCAGGATCTCCCGCCAGGAACGCTCCTCGTCCGTGGCGTCCGGGGCGTCGTCCTCGTGGGCGATCATCTTCCAGGTCTGCTTGAACAGCGCGCCGGCCAGCATGCCGCTGATCGTGCCGAGGGTCAGACCGACCGGCTTGTAGGCGATTTTGGAGGCTTTCACCAGCACCTTCCCTTCCGTGAACGGCGTGCCGCGCGAGCGCGGCGCGCGAGGAGCAGGATGCCCAGGACGCTCGCGCCCGCTCCGGCGAGCAGCGCGGTGCGGTTCTCCCGGGCGATCCGTGCCGTACCGCCGGCCTTCTCCCGGACCGGCTGCGGGGTCTTCTCCTGGACGAGCCGGCTCGCCTGCCCGGTCTTGTCGCGGAGCCCGTCCGCAGCGTGCCCTGCCTTCTCGCGGATCCCTTCCGCGGCCCGGCCGGCCTTGTCCTGTGCCGGTTCGACGGCCTGCCCCTTCACCCGGTGGACGGCGTGCGCCGCCTTCTCCCGCACCTGTGTGGTGACCTCGGCGGCCTTCTGCCCCGCCTCCGCTCTGACGTCGGCGGCCTTCTCCCGTACCTGCGCGGCCTTCAGTTCGGCCTCCGCCTTCACGTCCGCGGCCTTCTCCTTCGCCCGGGACTTGACGTCCGCCTTGGCGGCCAGCGCCTCGACGGTCACGCCCAGCTCCTCACGGGTCCGTTCGACCTGGGCCCGGAGCTCCTCGGGCGTGGTGGCGGCATCCTCGCCGGGCCGTTCGGCGTGCGGGTTCCCCGCGCTGTCGTGTCGCTTGTCGGAAGTCATCGGTGTGCCTTCTTCTTGATCTCGGCGACGTCTTCCTTGACCGAGGCGACGGCCCGCTCGGGTGTCGCCGGGGTCGCCTTGTCGATCTGCTGCTTGCCCGTCGCGGCCAGCACCGCGGCGATCACGGCCATCACACCGGCGATGATCAGCGCGGACGCCCACACCGGCAGGGCCAGCGCCAGCGCCGCGATGACGGCCGCGGTCAGGGCCTGGAGCGCCAGGAAGCCGAACAGCCCGGCGCCGCCGAACAGCCCGCCGCCGACGCCGAACCGCTTGCCCTTCTGTCTCATCTCCGCCTGGGCGAGCCGCATCTCATCGCGGACGAGCTGCGACAGCTGCTGGGAGGCGCGCTGGACCAGCTCGCCCACCGGCTCGTCCGAACCGCTCGTATGGCGTTGGCGTTCGACGGTGGCCATGTCTGTTCACCTGTCCTTCTTCGCCGTCGTCGGGTCCTGCCCTGTCACGTCATGTGCCTGCGGCTTCCCCTCCCTCCCGGTCTCACACCCGCCCGGGGGGCTCGTTCCGGCGGCTCCGTCCGGACCCGTCGCCGCCGCGGTGCCGAGGCCCCGGACTCACTCGGCCCCTCCCATGCGCCGCTTGTCCTGCTCGTCCCAGGCGCGGGTGTCGCGCGGCTCGACGTACGGCTCCTCCTCCTCCGGATGGCCGCCGACGATGGCGCGCTCACGGGCCATCTCGGCGTCGAACTCCAGGCCGAGGAGGATGGCGAGGTTGGTGATCCAGAGCCACAGCAGGAAGATGATCATTCCGGCGACGGTGCCGTACGTCTTGTTGTACGAGCCGAAGTTCGCGACGTAGAAGGCGAACCCCGCGGAGGCGACCATCCAGATCAGCAGCGCGAGGACGCTGCCGGGGGTGATCCACCTGAAGCCCCGGATCTTCGCGTTCGGCGTCGCCCAGAAGAGGAGCGCGATCATCATCGTGACCAGGATCAGCAGCACCGGCCACTTGGCGATCGACCAGACGGTCAGGGCGGTGTCCCCGATGCCGAGCGCGCCGCCGACCTGGCGGGCCAGCTCGCCGGTGAAGACGACGATCAGCGCGCTGACGACCGCGAGGAGCATCAGCGCGATGGTGACCACGAGACGGACCGGGAGGACCTTCCAGACCGGCCGGCCCTCGGGGATGTCGTATACGGCGTTGGAGGCGCGGATGAAGGCGGCGACATAGCCCGACGCCGACCACACGGCCAGGACGAGACCGACGATCGCCATCAGTGAGCCGATGCCCGCGTTGCCCTGGAGCTGCTCCACCGCGTTGGTGATGACGTCGCGGGCGGCGCCGGGGGTCAGCTTGGCCATGTTGTCCAGCACGCTGTCCGTCGCCGACTTGCCGGCGATGCCCAGCAGCGAGACCAGCACCAGCAGCGCGGGGAAGAGGGACAGCACGCTGTAGTAGGTCAGCGCCGCCGCCCGGTCCGAGAGTTCGTCGTCCTGGAACTCCTTGACGACGCGGCGCAGGATCGCCGTCCAGGACTTCTTCGGCATGTCGACCAGCGTGTCCGGGGCGTCCCGCTCCACCGACGCGTCCGGACCGAAGCTCTCCCCGTCGTGGCCCGTGCCGTCGTCGCCCTTGCCGTCGCCCGCCTTCCCTTCGGCGGGCGCGTCGGGGCGCTTCCCTCGCTTCCGGGCGTCCGAAGCGTGCCGGTTCCTGAAGTCGCTGAGCCGTGTCATGCGCTGCGAGTACCCACACGGCGTGCATGCATGGCCGCCATGTGGGGGCTTCGGGGCGGAGCCCGTTCGGGAGGGGCGGGCGGCCGTACGGGCGGCGTGGAGGGGCGGGAGCGGGGCAGACGTGGTATATGACCGTAGCCAAGACGTGTGTGCTCGTACTCGACTGCGCGGAGCCCGAGCGGCTCGCGGAGTTCTACGCCTCCCTCCTCGGCGCCGACGTGGAAGCCGGCGGGGACCCCGACTTCGTGGTGCTCACCGGCGCCGGCGGGACGCTGCTCGCGATCCGCCGCGACCACGGTTACGCACCACCCAGCTGGCCGCGTCCGGACGACTCCCAACAGGCGCACGTGCGCGTCCTGGTCGCCCCGGAGGACCTGGACGAGGCCGAACGCGAGGCGGTGTCCCTCGGCGCGCGGCCGGTGACGGCGACCTCCCAGCCGTTCGTGCCCACCGCGCGGGAGGGGCGCCGGCTGGAGGAGCGCACCTTCGCCGACCCGGCCGGCCACTCCTTCACGCTCGCCCCCGCCGCACCCGACGCGGGCGTGCGCTGACCACAGGCCGCACGACGGCGACGCCATGGGGCACCCCATGGCGTCGCCGTCGTGTTGTGGCGCCCAGGGCTCCGCCACATGCTGGATCCAGCGACGGGTGGGCATGGTCCGCCCGGTCGAGGGCACACGGGTGGGGTTCGTTCGAGGGAGAGGGAACCATGACAGCGCAGTCGTCACCGGCCTCTGTGCCCGCCCCGTCGGAGTCCACCATCACCACGGCCGTGCCGTCCCGTCTGGACCGCCTGCCGTGGAGCCGATGGCACTGGATGATCGTGATCGGGCTCGGCACCGTCTGGATCCTGGACGGTCTGGAGGTCACGATCGTCGGCAATGTCGCCGGCCGCCTCGCCGAGGAGGGCAGCGGCCTCGACATCACCTCCGCGCAGGTCACCGGCATCGCCGCCGCCCTATACGTCGCGGGCGCGTGTCTCGGCGCCCTGTTCTTCGGCTGGCTCACCGACCGTTACGGCCGCAAGAAGCTGTTCATGGTGACGCTGGCCGTCTATCTCGCCGCGACCGCCCTGACGGCGCTGTCGTTCGAGAGCTGGTGGTTCTTCCTCTTCCGGTTCCTCACCGGCTTCGGCATCGGCGGCGAGTACGCGGCCATCAACTCCGCGATCGACGAGCTGATCCCGTCCCAGTACCGCGGACGCGTCGACCTCATCATCAACGGAAGCTACTGGCTGGGAGCGATCGGCGGCGCCCTGCTGTCCATCGTCATGCTGGACACCGACATCTTCCCCAAGGACCTGGGCTGGCGGCTCAGCTTCGCCCTCGGCGTCGTCCTCGGCCTCGTCATCCTGCTGGTGCGACGGCACGTCCCGGAGAGTCCACGGTGGCAGTTCATCCACGGCCGGGGCGACGACGCCGAGGAGCTGGTCAGCGCGGTCGAGCGGGAGATCGAGGAGGAGAAGGGCGAGCCGCTGCCGCCGCCGGACCGTGAGATCACGATCCACCAGCGCAAGAGCATCGGCTTCGGCCTGATCGCGAAGACGGTCTTCGGGCGCTACCCCCGCCGCGCCGTCCTCGGCCTCTCGCTCTTCATCGGCCAGGCGTTCCTCTACAACGCCATCACCTTCGGCTTCGGCGCCATCCTCACCACCTTCTTCGACGTCCCCACCGGCCACACCGGCTACTACTTCGCCGTCATCGCCGCGGGCAACTTCGTCGGCCCCCTGCTGCTCGGCAAGCTCTTCGACACCCTCGGCCGCCGCATCATGATCTCGTCGACGTATCTGCTCTCCGGCATCCTGCTGTTCGGCACCGCCTGGCTCTTCGACCGCGGTTCGCTGACGGCCACGACGATGACGGCCTGCTGGTGCGTGGTGCTCTTCTTCGCGTCGGCGGGCGCGTCCAGCGCGTACCTCACCGTCTCCGAGGTGTTCCCCATGGAGACGCGCGCCATGGCCATCGCCTTCTTCTACGCCCTCGGCACCGCCGCCGGCGGTATCAGCGGCCCGCTGATCTTCGCCGAGCTCACCGAGTCGGGGGTGGTCGGGGACACCGTGATGGCGTTCCAGATCGGCGCCGGGCTGATGTGCGCGGCGGGTATCGTCGCGGTGTTCCTGGCCGTGAACGCCGAACGGCGCTCGCTGGAGGACATCGCCGAGCCGCTGTCGACGGTCCGGTCGGACGCGGGAACCGACGGCGTCACCGGAACCGGACCCCGTACCGCCCTCTGACGCCACGGGGTGCCCGCACCGGCCGGTGCGGGCACCCCGTGAGGCCGCGCTGTCGGCGTGGTCAGCGCACCGCCACGGTTTCCTCGCTCAGCGGGACGAAGGGCTGGAGGAAGTCCCCGCTCCCCCGCACCAGACCGTAGGTGGCCTCCGGGACCTCGATCCAGGCGCCCGGCAGCCCGCTGAGCGGTTCGGAGACCACGAGGCGGCTGTCGTCGGAGAGTTCGTCCAGGAACGTCAGGTCGGGGTGGAGACCGCGCAGGGTCTCCACCTCGGCGCTGTAGTAGAGGGAACGCGAGCGCCGTTCACTCGAATAGCGGAAGACCCAGATCCCTTCGCCGTCGGTCACGGCGATCGTCATCTGGAGCGGGTTCTCGACCCCGTGCTCCCGGCCCAGGCTCTCCACATGGCCGGCCATCCGCGCGACCGCCGCCGGCGGGTCCTGGTCCAGGCCGTAGGTGAGGGCCAGGAAGAACATGACCTCGGAGTCGGTCGACCCCTCGATATCAGCGAAGAGCGACGGATCGATGCGCAGGCACAGATCCCGCCGCAGCCGGTGGAAGTCGTTGATCGCGCCGTTGTGCATCCACAGCCAGCGCCCGTGGCGGAAGGGATGGCTGTTGGTCTGCTGGATCGCGGAACCCGTGGACGCCCGGATGTGGGCGAAGAAGAGGTGGGAGCGGATGTGCGACGAGATCTCGCGCAGATTGCGGTTGTTCCACGCGGGCCCGGTGTCGCGCACCACCGCCGGCGTGGGCAGACCGGGGGTGTACCAGCCGATCCCGAAGCCGTCGCCGTTCGTCGTCTCCACGCCCATGCGCGAGTGCAAGCTCTGATCGATCAGTGAATGTGCCGGACGGTACAGGACGGAATCCAGGAGCACCGGGGTCCCTGAGTAGGCGAGCCATCGGCACATGCTGTGCGCTCCTTCCCTACCTCCCCCGGCACGTGGGCCCCTCCATCATCACGCGTCGTCAGGGGTGACCGCCAGACGGCACGCCGGAGCGAGCGGCTCCGCATCCCGGCCCTGACCTGCCATACTCCTCACGATGCGTGTCGCACTGATCACAGCGGGCTCCCACGGCGATGTGGCGCCCTTCACCGGCCTCGGTCACGGGCTGGCCGAGGCCGGTCACGACGTCACCCTGGTGACGCACGAGTCCTTCGCGGACCTGGTGGGCAGGGCCGGTCTCGGCTTCCACGGCCTGCCCGTCGATCCCCGGGCCGAACTGCGGTCGGAACACGGTCGTCGGCTGCTGTCCAGCAGGAGCGGGCCCGGGAAGCTGGCGTGGGTCTTGGCCATAGCGCGGCGGCTGGTCGGCGACATGGCGCAGGGCATGCTGGAGGCGGCCCGGGCGAGCGACGTACTGCTGCTCTCCGGCTCCGTCGCCCCGCTGGGCCAGGCCATCGCCGAGGGGCTGCGGCTGCCGAGCCGGGGCATGTGCCTCCAACCCCTCGCGCCGACCCGCGCGTTCCCTCCGCCCGTCGTGGGCACTCGGTCCTGCGGTGGCACCGGCAACCGGTGGGCCGGGCGGGCGGTCAATGCCGCCCTGGACCTGGTCTTCGACGAGGCGGCCCGCGCCCTGGAGGCGGAACTCGGTGTTCCGCACCGTCGTTCGCGGGCCCGGCGCCGGGCCCGCGAACGGCAGGACTGGCCCGTGCACCACGGCTTCAGCCCCTTCGTCCAGCCCCGGCCCGCCGACTGGCGCCCCGGTCTGACCGTCGACGGCTACTGGTGGCCGTACGACGCCGCGACGGCCGAACTCCCCCGCGAGGTGCGGGATTTCCTCGACGCGGGCCCCGCGCCGGTCTTCGTCGGCCTGGGCAGCCCGACGGTGCCCGACCCCGAGCGGGTGAGCGGCCTGATCGTGCGGGCGCTGCGGGCGGCCGGACTGCGGGGCGTGGTGCAGTCCGGCTGGAGCGGGCTGCGGGTGGAGGGGGACGACATGCTGACGATCGGTGAGGTGCCCCACTCCCTGCTGTTCCCCCGGATGGCGGCCGTCGTGCATCACGCGGGCGCGGGGACGACGGCCGCAGGGCTGCGGGCGGGCGTGCCGGCGGTGCCCATGCCGGTGTGGTTCGACGGGGCGTTCTGGGCCGCCCGGCTGAAGGCGCTCGGCGTCTCGCCCGGCTCCGTACCCCTGCGGCGGTTCACCACGCCGGACGCGCTCGCCGCGGCGCTCACCGCCGCCACGACGGACCCGGCCCCCCGCCGGCACGCCGCCGCCGTCGCCGCGCGGCTGCGGCGGGAGGACGGCGTGGAGCCGGTACGGGCCGCGCTCGCCCGGCTCGACCTCTGAACGCCCCGCGTGCGCGCCGCCGGACACGTACCGTGTGATCACGCGTGCCGGTGAGGCGCGGGGGAAGGGGAGTCGATGGTTCCGGGGACCGTGCAGCAGTTGACCATCCTGCTGATCCTGGTGCTGCCCGGGGTCTTCTACCAGGCCGTCAGGGAGCACCTTCGAGGGGCCGTCGCGGCCGAGCAGGAGCCGCAGAACCGGCTCGTACGGGCGATCGCCGCCGGTGCCCTGCTCGACGCCGTGTACGCGCTGGTCGCGGGGCCCTGGCTGGTGCGGGTCCTCGCGGGTGAAGGCGCCGGGCCGGTCGCGGGGGTGCTCCGGCAGCCCCGTGCGGCGGGGTTCGCCGCGCTCGTCCTCGTCGTCCTGGTGCCGGCCGGGGTCGCCTGGGCGGAGTCGGCGTGGGACCGGCGGCGCAGGAAGGCGCGGTACGAACCGACGCCGACGGCCTGGGACGCGCTCTTCCGCGACCGGGGTTCCTGCTTCGTCCGGGCCCGGCTGAAGAACGGCCTGTGGGTGGGCGGTTGGCTCGGGACCCGGTCGGCGGTCTCGGCGTACCCGCAGCAGGGGGACGTCTATCTGCAGGCGCAGTACCGCATGGGCCCCGACGGCGCCTTCCTGGGACGGGTGCCCGGCACGGCAGGGGTGTATCTGCGGGCCGCCGACATCGACGTACTGGAACTGCTCCACCCACCGGATCCGGCACCGGGTACGGGCACGGACGCGGTCGCCGGCGAGACTCCGGGGGCCGTGCCCGTGCCGGCGCCGGCCGTCGTTCCGGCGCGCACACGAGAGGAAGGGACGGAACGTGACGCAGCACGAAGGGCAGCCCACTGACGAGGAGTTGGACGCCCTGCTCGCGGAGTTCTCCGAACGCCGCACCTACCGGCCCACGGACGAGGTGCCCGAGCCCGACGACGTGCCGCAGGCGCCCTCCGGGACCGCGATGGGCGATCCCGGAGATCCCTCGTCGGCCGCCGGCTGAGCCGGGGCGTCGGGACGTCGGCGCGGGTCGGTCAGGGCCCGTTGTGGAGGTGCGCGGCCCACAGGTGGGGCGCGTGGAGGAGGCGGGCGCGGAGCTCCCGGACCGGGCCGTGCAGGGCCGTCGCGGGGTCGAGGGGCCGCCCGTGCGCGAGGTCGTCCGCGAGGGAGGCGTAGAACCGCTCCGTGAGCCGAGTGGCCACCTTGTCGGCGACCGGCCAGAGCGTCCCGATCACATGCGGATACCCGGCGAGCTGGAACGCCGACACCAGGTGGACCGACTCGTCGGGGAGCAGCATCCCGCCCTGGGACGTGGAACACGCCGAGAGGACGGCGAGGACCGCCTCGGTCGGGCTCTGCTCGGCCGCGTGGAGGACCGTGAGCCGGCCGTCGTGGAGGACCAGACCGCTCGCGGAGGGCTCCAGCGGGTCGCTCACGCCGTGACAGCTGAAGTGGACCCAGGGGTGTGCCGGCAGGCGGTCGCGTACGGCGTCCACCGTGGCCGCCCGTCCCGCGAGTTCGACCCCGTCGGGGAAGAGGCCGCGCAGCAGCCGCGCCTCCTGCGACGCGCCGGGCAGCGGGGCGGCCCCTGGCGTCTCGGCGAGGGAGACGACCAGCGGAGCGGGGCGGCGTGCGGACGCGGTGGCGGGTGCGCGGCGGGCCCGGACCAGGGCGCGCAGGGTGGGCGTGTACGAGGAGACGACCCGGTCCATGACGCTCCGGCCGGAGCCGGCGGACGCGTGCGAGGCCGGGTCCGTACGGCCCGCGGCGTGCAGCGGCAGGAAGGACAGCCAGCCGGTGGGGCACCACCAGAGCCGTGTCCAGGGTTCGTCGTCGATCGGGACGGTGCGCAGACCGAGCCGGTCGAGCACCGGCTCGGTGACCGTGTCCCACAGCCACGCCAGCGTGTCGGTGAGCCTCCGCATCGCGGCGCGGGCGCGCGGCGCGCCCTGGAGGCCGTACGACTCCTCGATCGCGTCGAGGAAGTCGACGGCGCGGCGCTCGGCCTCTGCCTGGTCGAGGGCGGGCAGCGGGACCACCTCGATCCGCCCGTCGGGGGTGACGACGAGCGCGTCGGAGCGGTACCGGCTGACGTTGACCACCACCACGGGGCCGGCGGCGGCGGCCGGGAGGAGGTCCGCGACGCTCGGGGGGCTCAGGAAGTCGGCCAGGCCCGGGAGTCGGCGGATCCGGCCGAGCAGCGCGTCCCACTCGCGGGACAGGGCGTGCCGCGACTCGGCCGCGAGCCCCGCGTCGCCGCCACCGGCCCCGCGCTCGGGAGCGTGCGGGCCGGACGGCGGGGGCCCTGGCAGGCCCGAGGCGTGCGGGCCGGGGGGACCGAAGCCGGGGGCCCGCACGTCGGTGCCCACGTCGACGCGGAGGCCCGCCGGCCCGCGCCCACCCGCGCTGAGGGCGTCGCGGATCCGTTCGAACTCGGCGGCCAGGCCGGGGGCGGCCGCCCGGAGCCGGGAGAGGTCGCCGCGGCTCTCCAGGCCCTGAGCGAGCAGCACTCCGCGGCCCTGTTCGAGGAGCGTGAGCGCCGCTTCGGGGTCCCCGGCCCGGAGGGCCAGCGCGGCGGCGTCGGAGGCGATTCCCCTGCCCGCGCCGAGCCGTGACTCCTGATCGGCGCGGCCGAGGCTGCGCGGAGCGAGCCGGGGCAGCAGGCCGATGGCGTACGTGTACGCGGTGAGCGCCTCCCCGTCCCGACCGGAGGCGGCCGCCGCGTCGCCCCAGACGCGGGCGGCGAGCACCCGGGTCTGGACCGGTGCGACCGGACTGTGCGCCGACTCCCGGGCCAGCCGGGTGGCCTCCGCCAGGTCGGCGGGATCGCCGACCACCGCTCGCCCGAGCTGGGCCCGGGCCAACAGCCATTGGGTGTGGGCCTGGTCGGGATGGCCGTCGGGGATGCGCGCGAGGGCTTCCCGAGCCGCGCTCACCGCCCGCTCCAAGAAGTCGCGGGCGGCCCGGCCGGCCGGGTCCTCGGCGAGTTCCCCCGCGAGGACGCAGGTGGTGGACAGATTCATCAGGGCCGCGGCCCGCCGCGGATGCCCGTCGCCCAGACCGGCGACCGCTTCCTCCAGGACCGTCCGCGACTCCGCCAGCGCGGCGACGTCCGCCTCCTGGGAGAGGGTGTATCCGGGCAGGGCGAGGCTCAGCAGCAGGACACCGAGGTTGACACGGGCGATGTCCCTGGCGTGCCGCTCTCCGTGCTCCAGCGCGATGGCCTCGCGCAGCAGCCCGGCGGCCTCGTCGGCGGCGGCCCGTTCCTCGGTGATCTGGTGCCAGGACCGGAGCGCCTCGGCGAGGTTGGAGAGCAGTCCGGCGCGCTCGAACGCGGTGGGCGGGCTCTCGTCGACGGCGCGGCGCAGGACCGTCACGGCCTCCGCGAGCCAGGTCCGGTCACCGGTGATCCGGGCGCGGTGCATCAGGGCGGCGCCCAGGTTCGTCAGCACACCGCCCATGCCCGCGGCCCGGACGGGCGCGGTGGCGACCGCCTCTCGCAGGACGCCGATCGCGGTGTCCATGAGGGCGTCGTCGGCGGTCTCGGCCGCGCGGCCCCACAGGCACCAGCCGTAGCTGGTGAGCACGGCGGACCGGTCGCGGGGGGCGCGGGCCGCGTCGAGGGCCGCGCGGTAGCGCGTGAAGGCCTCCTCGCGCAACGCCTCGTCGTGGGTGCGCAGATGGAGGTCGGCGAGGACGTTGGCGAGGCCGACGAGGGCACGGGGGACGGATTCGCCCAGCTCGCGGGAGCCCAGGGCCGGGGCCGCCTGCGCGGCCGCGACCGCCCTGCGGTGCCAGGTGACTGCCTCCTCCAGGAACGCGCCGTCCCCGGTGAAGCGGGAGAGCGAGCGGAGCGCGTTGCCCAGGCGGCTGTAGTTGCCCTCCTGGCCTGGTACGGCGGAGCCGGTGTCCCGTACCGCCTCGCGCAGCACCTCCACGGCCTCCTCGACCAGCCGGGCGTCCGAGCGGAACTGCGCGAGGTACTGCAGGCCGTCGCCGAGGTTGCCCAGCCGGTGCGGGAGGTAGTGGTCGTCCGGTGGGGAGGCGTCGACGGCGTCCCGGTGCGCCCGTACGCCCTCGGCGAGGAGCTTTCCGTCGGCGGTCAGGGTGGCGAGGCCGATCAGGGCCGCGCCGAGGTTCGAGCGGTGTGCCGCCTCCTCCGAGGGGCTGCCGGTCTGCGTGGCCGCCAGCGCCTCGCGCAGCACGCGCACGGCTTCGACGAAGTGGGCCGGGTCGCTCGTCGTGGTGGCCCGGTCGAGGTGGAAGGCGCCCAGGCCGCCGAGGTACTCCGCGCGGCGGGGGTCGTCGGCGGGGAGCAGCCCGATGGCCTGGCGCATGAGGGCGATCCCCTCCTGCCGGTCCCGCTCGGCGTCGCCGTGCGGGTCCGCTGAGCGCGGGTCGTCCGGGGCGTCGGGCCGGCGGGGCCGGGTGGGGTCCGGAGCCTGGTGGGCTGCCAGCTGGGCGAGCGCCGATCCGAGGTGGAAGCGCACCTGCGCCTCCCGGGTCCCGCTCGTGCGCGGCAGCGCCAGGCACGCGCGGAGCGTCCGTACCGCCTCATCCGCCGCCACGGCGGCCGCCGCTTCGTCGCCCGGCCTCTCGCTGACGGCCTTGAGGGCCAGGGCGAGCTTGAGGAGGGCACCGGCGTGCTCGGCCGAGTGCGGCGGGGCCGCGGCGACGAGCCTGCGCAGGAGGGCGACCGGCTCGTCGAGGGCGTCGGGCGCTTCGGTCACGCGCGCGTGCATCCTCAGCAGGTCGGCGAAGTCGGTGCCGCGGGAGATGCCACGCGGATCGTCGGCCGGGGTGGCGTCGAGCGCCTCACGGGCGCTGTCGATCGCCGCCTCCAGATCGGCGACGCCGCCGCGTGCGACGAACCGGGCGCGCAGGACGTCGCTCAGGACGCTCTTCGCCTGGGCGCGGACGGGGTGCCCGGCGGGGGCGGTCTCCACGGCCTCCCGGGCAGCGCTGTACGCGGCGTCGAGGGCGGCGGGGCTCCCGCTCCGGATGCCCTGGCCGTGGAGGACGAAGGCGAGCTGGCTGAGCGCCATGGCCCGTTCGACGATGTTGGGCGCCCGTTCGGCCGCGCGCCGGCAGATCTCGACGCCCTCGTCGTAGAGGGCGGTACGGGTGGCGCTGTCGTGACCTGCGGGCGCCCCGGCCGTTCCCGTACCCGCCCCCGGAGGCGGACCCGTTCGGGTGGCCGTCCCGACGGGTCCCGAACCGGGGGTTCCCGGCCCGTCGTGCCCCGCGTCGGTGGTCGGCTCCGGCGCGAGGGAGAGGGTGATCAGCGCGGCCCCCAGATCCATGAGGTACGCGCCGGTCGCCGGCTGGTCCGCCGCGGAGACCGCGACCGCCTCGCGGAGCGCCCTGACCGCCTCCGGCAGCAGCGAGGTGTCGTCGAGCAGGACCGCGGCCGAGACGAGCGTGGAGCCCAACTGGGCCAGGAACAGGGCGTGGAAGAGGTCCTGCGGCTCGGTGAGCCGGATCGCCTGCTGCGTCTCGCCCAGGCACTCGCGCATCACGGCCGGATCGGAGGTCGCGTCCGCCCAGGAGCGCAGCGCGAACCCGAGGTTGGCGTGCCTGCGCGCCTGCTCTTGCCGTTCGCCGGGGGCGGCGGCGACGGCGGCGCGGCTGACCTCCACGGCGTCGGCGAGCACGTCGCGCCCCGCCCCGTCCCGGTAGGCGTACACCATGATCAGGCCGAGGTCCGACAGACAGGTGCCCTGTTCGGCGCTGCCGGCCGGGAAACCCCCGACGGCGTGGCGCAGCAGCCGGGCGGCGGCGGGCAGCACCGCCGGGTCGCGGTTCCGTTGGTACAGCACGGAGATCCCGGTGCCCGCCTGGAAGGCGTCCCCGGGATCGGCGTCGGCCCCGGCGGGCTCGTCCGCGAGGACCGCCAGGAGCGGGCGGACGAGCGGCGGCATGCGCTCGGGGTAGGCGGCGTGGACGTCGAGGAAGCAGAGCAGGGCAGCGCCGAGCGCCGCGGCGTCCTCGCCGCCGCCGGCGAAGTAGCGGCCCCATTCGAGGAACCCGAGGGCGTAGCTGCCGACCAGCAGGACCCTGCCGTCCGGCAGCGTGGCGGCGCGGCGGACCTCCTCGGCGGCGGCCTCGGCCTCGTCGGTGAGGAACCAGCGCAGTTCCTCGGCGTCCTCCTCCGCCCGCAGGGTACGGGCCAGGATGACGTTCGCCTTCTCCTCCGCGAACCGGGACCTCTCCTCGGCCGTCATGGTCTCGTGCCGCCCGCCGTCCACGCACCGTTCCTCTCACCGTCCGCGCGTCGGCCCTGTCGCCGTCCGCGCACCCTGTTCCCGGCCGTGCGGGACGTCCGTCACATGCCCTGGGCGGGCGGGACATCGTCCGCGAGGAGCAGGACCAGGTCCTCGCGGGCCGGCCGTCCGTGCGGGGCGAAGCGTCCCGCCTGGCGCTCGACCATCGTCTCGAGCAGCGTCCGCGCGTCCCGCCCGTTGGCCGGGTCGCCGCGTCGGGCACGCCGGTCGAAGTGCTCCGTCAGCAGCCCGGTGACCTCGGGGGCGAGACGGAACTCCAGGGCTTCCGCCTGGAGTTCGACGATCCTCGTCAGTTCGTCGGGTTCGTAGGCCACGAACTCGACGGTCCGCGAGAAGCGGGAGCGCAGTCCCGGTGTGGCGTTCAGGAACGTCCGCATCTCCTCGGTGTAGCCGGCCGCGATCACCACGACCTCGTCGCGGTGGTCCTCCATCAGCTTGGTCAGGACGTCGATGGCTTCCTGGCCGAAGTCGCTTCCGGCGCCGAACCTGCGCGACAGGCTGTATGCCTCGTCGATGAACAGGACGCCGCCGCGGGCGCGTTCGAAGACGCGTTGCGTCTTCTGGGCGGTGTGGCCGAGGTACTCGCCGACGAGGTCGCCGCGGGCGGCTTCCACGAGGTGTCCCTGCCGCAGCGCGCCGAGGCCGGCCAGGATCTCGCCGTACAGGCGGGCGACGGTCGTCTTGCCGGTTCCCGGCGGGCCCGAGAAGACGAGGTGGTGGGCGACGGGCGGGGCGGGGAGGCCCGCGGCCTCGCGCCACCCGGCGAGCCGGATCAGGTCGACCTGTACGCCGACCTGCCGTTTCGCGGCGTCGAGGCCGATCATGCGGTGGAGCGCGGCGAGCGCGGCGGCCTCGGGCCTGTCCGAGGGCCCGCCGGCCGGGCCGGTGGTCCGGGTCGCTGCCGTGCGAAGGCCGTCGAAGCGCACGCGGGTGTTGCCGCCGGCGACGGCTTCCCCGCGGAAGCCGGTCACCTCGCAGTCCGTGAACCGGCCGTAGACCAGGGCGGCCAGTCGGATGCCGTCGGCTTCGCCGCCGCGCAGGACGGCGTGCTCCACGGTGGCGTGGCTGTTGTCGCTGAGGATGACGCCGCAGCCGGCGGAGTCCGTGACCGTGAGCCGGTCGATCGTGACGTCGGCCGTCGACACGGCGAGGACGCCCGCCTCCGCGGGTGCGGACACCGCGCAGTCCCGGGCGGAGAGGTGGGTGTCGTCACGGCAGTTGAGACCGAACAGTCCCGTCCGCTCCAGGGTGCAGCGGTCCGCCGTCAGCCGCGCCTTGCCTTCGAGGCAGATGCCCGAGTTGGTCATGTCCGTGATGGCGGCCCCGGTCACCGTGACGGTGACCGCGTCGCCCCGCGCGAGCAGGCCGGTGCCGCCGTTCGTCAGGTGTACGTCGGTGAGTTCGGCGGTGGACTCGTCGCGGATCAGGACGGCGCTGCCGGTGTGCTCGGCGATCCGCAGGCCGCTCGCCCGGCACCGCGCCTTGTGGACGAGGAGCCCTAGGCGCCCCTTCCGCATCCGGCAGTCCTCCATGACGAGCGAGCCGCCCTCGGCGAGGCTGACGCCGGTGTCGCCGGTGTTCTCCCAGGCGCAGTCCGTGAGCCGCCCGCGGCCTTGCCCGCCCACGCTGACGCCGGTGACGCGGCAGTGGTCGAAGCGGCTCCCCCGCACGACCGGGTCGGCTCCGCGGGCGATGTACATGCCGTGCTCCGCCGTCGTGACGGTGGTGTCCTCGACGGTGCCGCGCGCCTGGTCGACATAGGAGAGGGCCGTCGTCGGGATGTCGCGGACGTCGCAGCGGGCGACGTCGACCTCCGCCTGCTCGGTCGCGAGGACGGCGTGGCCCGCGGTGCGGTGCAGGCGGCAGTCCTCGAGGGTGGCGGTGGAGGCGGAGACGCTGACGCCGCAGCCCCGGGCGTCGGCGATCTCACAGTCGGTGAGGGTCGCGTGGGCGCCTTGGGTGAGGACGACGGCGTCGGCCTTGGCGGCGAGGAAGCGGGTGTGGCGCACGGTGGCGCGGGCCGCCGTCAGCGCGGTCCGGCCGGTCCGGATCACACCGTGCTCGATCGTGATCTCGCCACCGGGCAGGACCTGGACGGCGTACTCCCCGAGGCCCGCCACGCTGCACCCGCTCATCCGGAGCCGGCCGGTGACGCGGACGGCGGCGGAGGCCCTGTTGACGATCCGCAGGCCGGTGAGGGCGACGTGTCCGGTGCAGTCGACGGTCACCTCGTCCGGCGTCTCGATCTCCACGGTGCCGCCGCCCCTGGCCGCGCGCACTTCGACGGTTCCGCCGAGCGTCAGCGGCTGGGGGTACCGGCCGGGTTCGACGAGGACGAGGACCGGGCGGCTGCCGGCGTCGACGCGGAGGGCGGAGGCGATGGTGCGGTGGGCGCCGGGTTCGTCCGGCGCGACCCGCAGGGTCAGGGGCTCGCCGGTGGCGCGAGGGCCCGGCAGCACCGGGCCGGCGTCCGCGGGGCCGCCGGGGGCGCTCATGCCGCCGGCGGATCCGATCCGGCGCAGGGCGGCGGTCAACTGCTCCGGGAAGACGTCGAGTCCGTGCCAGTTGGCCGGACCGGGCGGGTGCAGCGGCACGATCTCCACGATCCGCTGGTCCGGCCGCAGGGGGAAGTTCCGGTGCGGCAGCGGGGCCGGCGACGGGACGCCGGGGGCGAGCCGTCCGAGGACGGCGGTCGCCCGGAGCGCGGTCCCGCCGCGCCGGGTCAGGGCGGCGCCGGTGGTCACCTCGATCAACTCGCCCCAGGTGAGGACGCGTTCGCCGGGGCCGACGGTCAGCCGTACCCCGTCCTGGGACACGCGCAGGCGCACGGGGGCGGCGAGGAGGCGCACCAGCCACCCCACGCCGGTCACGGCGGCGGCCAGGGCGGCCGTCGACACCGCGACCGTCTGCGGGAAGGCGACCCCCTGTCCGATGGCCACCGCGCCCGAGGCGCACAGGGCGGCGAGCGCGGTCAGCGGGCGGGTGCGCAGGAGCAAGGACGCGTACCAGGGCAGGAGTTGCCCGGGTACGGTGACGCAGGCGGCCCGGTCCGGGGGCAGGGTGGCGGTCCCGTGCCAGCGGTCTCCGGCAGGGGGCCGCAGGAGCCGGTCGAGGCGGTCCGGTGTCAGCGCCAGGGGCCGCAGGTCGAACTCGACGGCCTGCCAGGACGGCGACCATCCCAGCGACCGGCGTCCTCCGAGCCCGGTCGGGCTGCCGCCGCGCGGCCGGACCAGGAGACGGCCCCGGAACTCGGCCGCCGGGTCGACGGCGGCCGGTACGGTACGCGCTTCGGGGACGAGGAACATCGCCTCGATCGCGTCCCACGGGAGCCGTAAGCGGCGTAATCCCCGGCGCAGTTCGAGGCCGTCGGGGGCCACGACGAGCCGGGTCGAGGCCGTGGCCCTCGCCAGGAGCCGTGCGAGCACCACGGCCCACACCACGGCACCGAAACCGAGGAGGGCCGTCCGGGCCGGCGCGGCATGCGCCGCGACGACGGCGTAGGCGCACAGCCCGAACGCCACGGCAGCCGGTACGGCGAGCACGACGGCCTCCCCGCGCGCGTCCCCCGCCGTCCCGACCCGGACGGTCCCGCCCCCCGCGTCGCCACGGACCTCGGGATCGAGCGCCTGTGCCATCACACCCCCGTCGGCATCCCCCATGCGTGTGCGTTCAACGTAACGCAGCGGCATCACCGCCCGCGACCGGACCCCCGACTCCGCGTGACCACCGGCGCGCAGGTTCTCCCGACCGCACGCCGGGACCAACTGCCGTGTGTCGCATGGCAGTCACCGGGGTGGCCGGATGGCCTACGGCAGCGAGGCGGCGACCACGGCGGCCGCCTCCGCGATCAGACGATCGTCGTGGGGGGCGTCGGGGTCGGGGCGGTGGGAGAAGACGGCCAGGGCGAGGGGGGCAGCGTCCGGGCGCCAGACGATGGCGATGTCGTTGCGGGCCCCGTAGCCGCTGCCGGTTCCCGTCTTGTCGCCGACCACCCAGCCTCGGGGGACTCCGGCCCTGATCAGCTTGTCCCCGGTCGTGTTGGTCCGCAGCCAGGTGGTGAGCCGCTCGCGTTCGGGCGTCTTGAGCGCGTCCCCGAGGACGAAGGCGCGCAGATCGCGGGCGAACGCGCGCGGTGTGGTCGTGTCGCGGGTCTCCCCCGGGGCCCAGCGGCTCAGCTCGGGCTCTCGGCGCTCCATCCGGGTGACGTCGTCACCGAGTCGGGCGAGCGCGGTGTCCAGGCCGTGGGGGCCGCCGAGCGCGTCGAAGAGGAGGTTGGCCGCGGTGTTGTCGCTGTACCGGACGGCGGCGTCGCACAGTGCGCTCAGGGTCATTCCGGTGCCGACGTGCTTCTCGGTGACGGGAGAGTGCGCGACCAGATCGTCCCGGGTGTAGGTGATCACGCGGTCCATGCCCCGGGGGGTGTACTTCCGCAGGACGGCTCCGGCGGCGAGCGCCTTGAAGGTGGAGGCGTAGGCGAACCGCTGGTCGGCGTTGTGCGCGATCTCGCGGCCCGTGCCGGTGTCGACGGCGTAGACGCCGAGCCGTGCGCCGTACTTCCGTTCGAGCGCGCTCAGCCGGGCGGCGTACGGCGCCGGGTCCGCCGTCGGCGAGGCCGTCGGCGCCGTGGGCGGGGCGGGGGGCCGGGACGAGGAGGCGGGCGTGCCGTCCCGGCCGCAGGCGGTGAGCGGGACGAGGGTGAGGGTGACGAGAGCGCCGAGGAGGGCGCGGCGGACTCGACGGTGGCGCATGGTCCGTACCTTCATCCGTGCGGGGGGATCGGGGTCGTCCACACCCTCGCCTCGAACGGCCCCCTTGTCCAACACCCCGGGCCACGGATTCCGGCCGTTCCGCTCCCGCCGGAGGCCCGTCCCCGCCCTCCGACGACATGCGGCCCGCGGATAACCATCCGAAAATTGGGCGCATCGGTCACGTTCAGCTCGCGATCGACCGGGCAACCGCCCCTGCAGACACCGATCGACCCGCGTGGAGTGAGGACGGCCCCCCACTCCTTCCCTCCGGTGCGGCCCGCCGGCCGCGCCGCGAAGCACCGAAGACCGCCCAGGAGAGCGCATGACCGAGAACCCCGCACCCGAGAGCCGTTCGCACGCCGACGTGCCCGAGGGTGCCGCCCCCGGCCGCCCCGGGGTGCAGCCGCCCTCGCTCCAGGAGCCCACCGAGCCCCACGGGCCGCTTCCGCCCAAGCCGGACCAGCGCGGTCCGGAGACGGTGGGGCCCACCGGACAGGCCACGGGGGACGATCCCGCCCGTTCGGCGCAGAGCGGCGCCTATCTCACCACGGCCCAGGGAGCGCGGCTCTACGAGACGGACCACTCCCTCAAGGCGGGCCCGCGCGGTCCGGTGCTCCTCCAGGACCACCACCTGCGCGAGAAGATCACCCACTTCGACCATGAGCGCATCCCGGAGCGGGTGGTGCACGCGCGGGGCGCGGGCGCGCACGGCGTCTTCCAGAGCTACGGCACGGCGAGCCGGGTGTGCAAGGCAGCGTTCCTCGCCGCGGACGTCGAGACGCCGGTGTTCGTACGGTTCTCCACGGTGCTCGGCTCGCGCGGTTCGGCCGACACGGTGCGCGACACCCGGGGCTTCGCCACGAAGTTCTACACCGAGGAGGGGACGTTCGACCTCGTCGGCAACAACATCCCGGTGTTCTTCATCCAGGACGCGATCAAGTTCCCGGACGTCATCCACGCCGGCAAGCCGCATCCCGACCGGGAGATCCCGCAGGCGCAGAGCGCGCACGACACCTTCTGGGACTTCGTGACGCTGCACACCGAGGCGACCCACCACACGTTGTGGAACATGTCCGACCGGGGCATCCCCCGGTCCTACCGCATGATGGAGGGCTTCGGCGTCCACACATTCCGGCTGGTCGACGCCGAGGGCGGTACGACGCTGGTGAAGTTCCACTGGAAGCCTAAGCTCGGCGTCCACTCCCTGGTATGGGAGGAGGCGCAGCTGGTCAACGGGGTGGATCCCGACTTCCACCGGCGGGACCTGTTCGACGCGATCGAGGCCGGGGCGTATCCGCAGTGGGAGCTGGGGATCCAGGTCTTCCCCGACACGCCGGAGCAGACCTTCGAGGGGATCGATCTCCTCGACCCGACGAAGATCGTCCCGGAGGAGCTGGCGCCGGTGCAGCCGGTGGGCCTGCTGACCCTCAACGCCAACACCAAGAACTTCTTCGCGGAGACCGAGCAGGTCGCCTTCCACCCCGGCCACCTCGTGCCGGGCATCGACGTCACCGACGACCCGCTGCTCGCCGGGCGGCTCTTCTCGTACCTGGACACCCAGATCAGCCGGCTCGGCGGTCCCAACTTCGGGCAGATCCCCATCAACCGTCCGCACGCACCGGTCAACGACATGCTGCGCGACGGCATGCACCAGACGGCGGTGCACACGGGCACGGCGCCCTACCGGCCCAACTCCCTCGACGGGGGCTGCCCCTTCCTGGCCGGCGCCGACACCGGCGCGTACATCGAGGCGCCGGTCCCGGTGCCGTCCTCGGTCAAGGAGCGCGAGGCCCCGGAGTCGTTCTCGGACCACTTCAGCCAGCCCCGCCTGTTCTGGCTGAGCATGACCCCGACGGAGCGCGAGCACATCATCGCCGCGTACACCTTCGAGCTGAACAAGTGTTACGAACAGGCCATCAAGGAGCGGGCCCTGACGGTGCTCGCCAACATCGACCCAGTGCTGTGCGAAGGGGTGGCGGCCGGGCTCGGCCTGCCGGTGCCGCCCGCGACGGTGCCACCGGCCGCGGCCGAACCGAGCCCCGCCCTCTCCCAGCTGGGGCAGACCTGGCCCGCGGCCGGGCGCGTCGTCGGCATCGTCGCCGACGAGAACAGCAACGCGGCGGACGTACGGGCGCTGCGGGACGCGGCGCAGGAGGCCGGGATGGTCGCGATGGTCGTCGCCCCGAGCGGCGGCACGCTCGACGCGGGCGGTGGCGGCGATCCGATCGGCGTGCAGCGTACGTACGCCACGGCGCGCTCCACGGAGTTCGACACCGTGGTCGTGGTCGGCGCGCCCGCGCCGGGCCTCGACGCGACGGGTGCCAGGGACGCGAAGGCGGGGCTGCTCCCGACCGACACCGCGCCGGTCGATCCGCGGGTCCTGCTGCTGGTCACCGAGGCGTACCGCCACGGGAAGGCGATCGGCGGCGTCGCCGGGGCGGAAGCGGTCCTGGAGGCGGCCCGGCTGCCCTCCGACACGCCGGGTGTGGTCATCGGCGCCAGTGCGGCGGAGGTGTGGGAGCCGCTGACGGGCCTGCTGGCGGGTCACCGCGTCTGGGAGCGTTTCCCCGCGTCGATCTGAACCGGCCGGAGGCCGGAGGTCGCCGGCGGTCCGCGTCCCGGGCGCGCCCGGGACGCGGCCGTCCGGCGCGCGGCCTCACGCGGCAGGCCCCCGGAGCACTGCTCCGGGGGCCTGCGCGCGTTCCCGCCGGGTGTCAGGCGAGGGTGATGTTCTCGGCCTGGGGGCCCTTCTGGCCCTGGGTGACGTCGAAGGTCACGGCCTGGCCTTCCTGGAGCTCACGGAAGCCGGTGGAGTTGATGTTCGAGTAGTGCGCGAACACGTCCGGACCGCCGCCGTCCTGGGCGATGAAGCCGAAGCCCTTTTCCGAGTTGAACCACTTCACGGTTCCGCTGGCCATGTGTATGCCTTTCGCTTCGATGTCGGGACCGCACCGCGCGGACCCGGAGGTGATCGCCCTGGTCCTCAGGCACTGCACAGAGCAAAGCGCCCGCACCATGGCGCGGGCGCCGGGTTGCGAACCACGACATCTGAGGACGACGCTACACCGCGAGACGGTCTGTTGCCAGAGAGCAACGATCACCAAAACGCGGCGTCCCCCACAAGATTCACAGGATGAGGAGGACCGGCCCCGCGTCGTCCCCTCACAGCGGTGTCCGGAACGTCCGGCCTGGGCCGGGACGTTCCGCCTGGGCCGGGACGTTCCGGAGCTTTCTCAGTCGTCGAGGACTTTCCGCCAGGCGGTCGTGCCGAGGAGGCCCGTCTCGCCGATGTCGAGGCCGCCGTCCGGCTCCACCGTCTGGCGCGGCGCTCCGGGGGCCGGGGCGATCTCGACGTACACGCCGCTGCCCCGCTGCGTGGCGGTGTCGACGGCCGAATAGCGCCATACGAAGACGCTGCGCGCCGACTCCCCCGGCGCGAGGACCACGGGGTGGGGGCCCGGGTCGTCCAAGGATGTGATGGGCTCCGGCCCCTTCAGGACGGTCACGTCCATCGGCCGGCGTCCGACGTCCCGTACGCGCACGTCGGGATAGCCGTTCAGGCGCAGTTCGGCCGTACCGCAGCGGGTGAGGGTGACCGGCATGGCGCGCAGGCCCATGGCGGCGTTCACGGAGCCGGTGGTGACGCGCCATCCGGAGGCCGGGCAGGCGCCGGCGATGGTGGCGGGATCCGGTACGGCACCCGCGGCGGGACCGGGCGCGGGGGCGTCGGCGCCGCCGGTGGCGGACGGGCGTGGTGGCGCCTGGGCGCCGGTGCGGGCGGGGTCCACCTCGCGGTCGATCTCGGCCGCGAGCCCGCAGCCCGCGCAGAGGGCGGCGACGGCTGCGAGGAGGAGCGTCCGCCGCACGGTCATCCGGGTCATGCGGCGATCATCACACGGGGCCTCGCCGCCCGGGCGCGCCGGGGCTTCGCCCGCCGCTCCCACACGGGCCCCTGCGGACCTGTCGGCCTCCCCGGGTTTGGTACGCGATATGTCGGCAACGCTCACTGAGACACGAGCGCACGAAGGGAGGGCGGTTTCATGATCCAGATGTCCATCCCGCTGGTTCCCACCGCCGACGGTGGTCTGCTGATCCCCGCCGGGCACGTCACCGCCCTGCTGCGCGGCCTCGCGGTCGACTGGGTGGAGGCGGGCGGCTCGGGCGAGATGCGCGGCGACGAGCGGACCATCCGCGAACTCGCGGCCGTGCTGACCGAACTGGCCGACCAGGTCGATGTCGAGTGCATCGGGTTCGCGTCCGAGGCGAACGAGCCGGAGACGGACCGGCCCGATACGCCGGCCGGCGAAGGAAACGGCCCTGAGGGGAACGGACCCGAAACGGACCACCCCGGGACCGGCAAGCCCCGAGCCGACGATCCCGACACGGGCGACCAGCCCTGAGGATGCCGCGCCGGCACCGACCGACGACGGCCCTGACGGCCCGACCGTGACTCCACCGTCCATGACTTCGGTGGCTCTCCGTGACGCCGCGGCCGCCGGCCCGGGTGACCGAGCCTCGCGGACGAGGCCCCCACAGACCGGCCGTCCGACCGTCCCTGACGCGGTCGGGCGGCCGCCCCGTGCGCGCGCTCCCCCGGCCGAGTGCCTCTCGGCCGTGTCGGCGCCCGGGCGGCCCGCCGTGGGACGAGGATGTGCCCCACCCTCTCCGACTGGCAGGAGCCCATCCCATGCTCGAACGCAAGCGCCGCAAGGGCGGCAAGCAGCACACCGAGGTCACCTTCGTCCTGCCCGTCGACGCGCCCCCGGGACCGGTCAGTGTCGTCGGCGACTTCAACGACTGGCAGCCGGGCGCGCACCTGCTGCAACCCCGCGAGGACGGCACCCGGGCCGTGACCGTCGCCCTGCCCGGCGAGAGCACCCACGCCTTCCGGTACCTGGCCGCGGGTGATTACTGGTTCAACGACGAGGGCGCCGACGCCCTCGAAGGACACAACAGCCTCGTCCGCACCTGACGGCCGAGTCCTCCCGGGACGCCTCGCACGCCCCAGGCCTCTTCGAGGGGCCGCCGGGCCCCTGTCCACCGGCCCGGGAGAGCCCCCGGACCGGGCCCGCACTCGTCCGTTCGGCGGGCGAGCCGGGGGCGCGAGTACCGTGGGAGGGGTTCCCGGGTCGTGTGAGGCGGATGGGGTGACGGTCGTGTCGACTTCGAGTCACGAGACGTTCGGCGCACCCTGCTGGGTCAGCCTGATGGCCCCCGACCTGCGCGCCACCCAGGACTTCTACCGCGCCGTCCTCGGCTGGAGGTTCCGCCCCGCCCACGTCAGCGACGGCTTCTCCATCGCCATCAGCGACGGCGTCCCGGTCGCGGGCGTCGGAGCGCTGGCCCCCTCGTTGTCGGTACCGGTGGCCTGGACGCCGTACTTCGCGGTCGAGGACGCCGACGCGACCGCCGCCCGCATCCTCGAACGGAGCGGGACGGTCGCCGTCGGGCCCCTCTCCTTCGGTACGGGACGGGCCGCGCTCGCCGCCGACCTCGACGGGGCGACCTTCGGCATCTGGCAGGGGGCCGCGATCCCCGACTGGGGCGTCGGCGGCGAGGCGGCCCCGGCCTGGCTGGAACTGCGGACCAGGAACGCCTTCGACGCGGCCATCTTCTACGGCGAGGTCCTCCAGTGGGCCTGTGACCAGCCAGGCTGCTGCGAGGTCGCGTACGTGGAGAAGGACAACCACATCCTCCTGCGCCACGGCCGCCAGACGGTGGCCCGACTGCACAGCGGCGCTCTCGCCGAAGCCCCGGACCCGCGCGTCCGCCCCCGCTGGCAGGTCCACTTCCGGGTCCCGGACCTGGAGGCGGCCGTCAAGGCGGCCACCGCCCTCGGCGGCGAGACCGTCGCCGAGACGGCCCCGGATCCCGGTACGCACGGCGTCATCCTCCGGGACCCCGACGGCGCCCTCTTCGGCCTCGCCCCCACCGCCGTACCGGCTCCGGTCTGACCGGACCCGCGCGCCGCGCTGCCGACGTGCGCGGGGTGTACCGGAGGGGCAGACCTCCCCGGCGGCCGTGCCACGCATCCGGCGCGCGGGTCAGAGCACCGTCTCCCCCGGAGCCGGCTCGCGCCGCGGCTCCGGCTGCGCCTCGGCACCCGGCCCGGGACTCCGTACGACGCCGCTGATCGGGCCCCCCGCGACGACGTGCGCGGAGGCGTCCGCCGGGGCGTTCACGGGGCGGCGGTTGCCGATGCCGCGGTAGACGACCGGCGCCCGGTGCATCACCAGGGGCGGCAGGCAGTTCTTGGCGTCGATCACCACCCGCGGGCCGCTCATCCGGGTGGCGAGGTCCGCCCAGTCGGCCTCGACCACCTGGGGCCATTCGGTGAGGACGAGGACGGCCTGCGCTCCGGTGACGGCCGCCGGGAGGTCGGTGTGGGGGACGGCCCGGGGCGAGAGGTGCAGCAGTTCCTCGGGGGTGAGGCCGGGGTCCCACAACCGCACGGTGGCGCCGAGCCCCTGCAGGAGGGGCAGCAGCGTACGGCTCGGCGCGGCCCTCAGGTCGTCGTTCCAGGGTTCGTAGCGGACGCCGAGCACCGCGATCTCCCGGCCGTCCAGTTCGGCCCCGACGCTCTCCTTGAGCAGCCGGAGGATGGCCCCGGGCTGCTGTTCGTTGGTTCGCACGGTGGCGTCGAGGATCGGGGTCGCGATGCCCCGCTCGGCGGCCCAGCGGGCGAGCGCGGTGGTGTCCGTGGGAAGACAGGAGTCGCCGTAGCCGGTACCGGGCTGGAGCAGCGCGTGGCCGATGCGCGGGTCGAGGCCGACCCCCTGGATGACGTGGTCGATGTTCAGGTCGGGGCCGGTGCAGAGGCGTGCCAGCTCGTTGGCAAAGCTGATCTTGGTGGCGAGGAAGGCGTTGCTCGCGTACTTGATCATCTCGGCGCCGGCGGGGGTGGTGGTGACCCAGGGGCAGCTCACCGCTGCGTACAGGTCCCGCAGCCGGTCGAGGGCGGTGGGGTCCAGGCCGCCGGCCACGATCCGGGCCGGCGCGTGCCAGTCGTCGAGGGCGCTGCCCTGGTTCAGGAACTCGGGGTTGCAGACGAAGCGCTGCCGCAGTTCCGGGTACTCCGCGAGGAGCATGTCGCTGGTGCCGGGCGGGACCGACGACTTGAGGACCACCAGGGGGTCCCCCGCCAGTTCGGCGGCCTCGTCGATGGCGGCGAGGACCTGGGAGAGGTTCGCCGATCCGTCGGCGGCGGGCGGGGTCCCGACGCAGATCAGGACGGCGTCGAGGGGGTCGGCGACGATGGCGTCGGGCAGCTCCTCGACGAAGGCGAGCCGCCCGGTGCGCAGGACGGCCGTCATCTGCTCGACGAGTCCGGGTTCGAAGACGGGGGGTTCCCCGGCCCGCAGGGACGCGAGCCGTTCCCAGTCCTGCTCCACGCCGACGACCCGGTGCCCTTGCTGGGCGAGCGCCACGGCGCCGGTCACGCCGACGTACCCCTGTCCGACCACCGCTGTGCGCATCGCCGCTCCCTGGGGGCTCACCGCTTGTCCTCCTCCACAAGAGCACACCCGGTGAGGGGGCGGCCTGTTTTGGTCACCCCGCACGGCGGCACGCGGGACCGGCGGGCCACCCGATCGAAGGTCTCCGTTTCGGGCGGCCCGGAAACGGGCAGCCGCGCGGCGACAGACCCAGCCGAACCCGAGCGAGGGGGGCTCCCCCCATGTCAACCGGGATACTTTTGGCCATCATCATCCCCGCGGCGGTGGTGATCGTCCTGATCGCCGTTGCCGTGACGGCCGACCGGCGACGGCGTCGCCTGAGGGACCGCTTCGGTCCGGAGTACGACCGGACGGTCGAGGAGGCCGGTGGCCGCAGGGCGGCCGAGCAGGAGCTCGCCGAGCGGGAGAAGCGCCATGACGCGCTCGAACTGCGGCCTCTGGAGAGCAGCGAACGCGACCGCTACGCGCGGGAGTGGAACGGCGTGCAGGAGGAGTTCGTCGACCGGCCGAAGGAGGCCGTGCACGACGCCGACCGGCTCGTGACGGCGCTGATGAGGGCGCGCGGCTACCCCACCGACGACTTCGACCAGCAGCTACGCGACCTGTCGGTCGAGCACGGCCGCACCCTGGAGCACTACCGGGCCGCCCACGAGGTCGACACCCTGGGTGAAGGCCGCCAGGCCACCACGGAGGAGTTGCGTGGGGCGATGGTGCACTACCGGGCGCTGTTCGACGAACTGCTCGCCGACGGCCGGCGGCCCGGACCGCCGGGAACGGGCACCTGACCTCCCCCGCCGCGCGCACCGACGCGCGGCCGCGGACGGCGGACACACGAGGAGACGTCATGCACCACCACGACCACCTGCCGGACCGCGACAAAGGACGCGGCCTGACGACCGAGGACCTCGCCGGCCTGCGAGAGGACCGGGAGCCCGCCGCCGGCACGGAACCGGAGGCCGCGGCGCCGGTGTATCCGGGCGAGGCCGCCCGTACCGTCGACGGATCGGAGACCGGCGCGGACCGCCGGACGGAGCCGCCGGGAGACGCGGCGGCGGCCGACGGAGGGCCGGACGGCCCCGACGGCCCTGCGGAGGAGAGGCAGGGCGGGGCTCCCGTCGCGCCCGGTGATCGGGCTCCGGACGAGATCCCCGTCGACGCGAGCACCGCCGCGACGACCGGCACGGAAACCGGCGCGAGGGGCGAGGAACCCACGGGCGGCGGCGCGGACGAGGAGGCGCCCGAGCTGCTGTCCGCGCGGGACGTGGACGCCTACCGGACCCGCTGGCAGCAGATCCAGAACGACTTCGTGGACGACCCGAGGGAGGCGGTCCACGCGGCCGACGGCCTGGTCGCGGACGTCATGCGCACGCTGGCCGAGACCTTCGCCGAGCACAAGAGGGGCCTGGAGGGCCAGTGGAACCAGGGCGAGGCGGTCGACACCGAGAGCCTGCGGATGGCTCTGCGGCAGTACCGCTCGTTCTTCCACCGGCTGCTGACCAAATGAGCCGCCCGGGCCGGTGACCGCGTCGGAGGCAGGGCGCGCCCGGGACCCGGAACGCGGCAGGGATCTGGAACGCACCATGGACCGGCCCGAGGGCCGGTCCATGGCGACGCCGGTTCATGACGACGTCGTTCGTGCTCTCCGCGCAGCACCCCGAGGGCGATCACACGCCGGGACGGTCACGCGCGGCGCGAGCGGCCTCCGGTGAAGAGCCGGTACACCGCGAGGAGGATCATCGATCCGACGATGGCCGCGATCCAGGTGGACAGCTCGAAGAAGCCGTCGATGGAGTCGACCCCGAAGATCACCTTGCCGAGCCAGCCGCCGAGCAGACCGCCCGCGATACCGATCAGCATGGTGATGATGAGACCGCCCGGGTCGCGTCCCGGCATGAGCGCCTTGGCGATCAGGCCGGCCAGCAGTCCGATGACGATCCAGGCGATGATGCCCATGGTGGTCCTCCCTCTCGGCTGACGTGCTGTGTGGACTCTCCTCCATCGGATACGCGCCACGGCCGGATTCAAACGCTCCGGGCCGGTGCAGACCGGCGGACGTTCTCGCGAAGGCCCGGTCCGGCACCCGTCAGTCCGTCGAACGGCCGTCGTCGGAGGTGGTGATGCGCGCGCAGCGGGCCACCGTCGCGGCCAGGTCGCCCTCGGTGCGCAGCAGCTCGCGCTGCACGCGGGCGCCGTTGCCCCGCGCCAGCAGCTCCGCGATCCCGTGCCGGACCCGGTCGGCGTCGCCCAGGTCGTCCAGGGCCGGCTCCACGTACCGGTACAGCGCCTTGACCGCGCTCTCGGCCGGGACCTGCTCCATGGTCTCGGGGTGGACCAGCGGGCCGTCCAGGCCCGAGCGTCCGGCCCGCCAGGAGGCGAGCCGCAGCAGGCTGGTGTTGATCCGGGGCGGCGGCTCGCCCTCGCGCCAGGCCCGCGAGGCGGTCTCCACCAGGCCGCGCACGAGAGCGGCCAGCAGGACGGGCGTGGTCGACTCCAGGCAGACGTCGGCCACCCGGACCTCGACCGTGGGGTAGGAGGCGGAGAGCCGGGCGTCGAAGTAGATCATCCCCTGGTCGCGCAGCACGCCGGTGGCGACCATGTCCCGGACCAGTTCGTGGTAGCGCTCCGGGGAGCCGAAGGCGTCCACCGGGCCGGCCGAGGGCCAGCGGTTCCACACCTGGCTGCGGTAGCTCGCGTAGCCGCTGTCCTCGCCTTGCCAGAAGGGCGAGTTGGCGCTCATGGCCGTGAGGACGGGGAGCCAGGGGCGGATGCGGTCCAAGACCGCGACGCCCTCCTCGTCCGACTCGACCGAGACGTGGACGTGGCAGCCGCAGGTCAACTGTTCCAGCGCGGTCAGGCCGAACTCCCTGCCCATCCACTGGTACCGCTCCCCCACGCTGAGCGAGGGGCTCACCGGCAGCGGGGAGGTGCCTATGGCGGCGACGACCGCGCCGACGGTGGCGGCGTGGCGGGCCGACTCGCCGCGCCACCGGACGATCTCCTCCTGGAGGTCGTCCATCCTCTTCACCGGCCGGGTGGCGAACTCCAGCTGTTCCTTCTGCAGTTCCTTCTCGAACTCGTGGTCCTCGTCCCCGCCCTCGTGCTCCGCGGCCCGCTCCGCCGCGGCGAGCACGGCGCCCGCCAGGGCACGCGGCATGCCGGTCTCGGCATCCACGATCAGGAGTTCTTCTTCCACGCCCACGCTGCGCACGTCGCCGTTCATCGTTCGCTCTCCTCCGACGCTGTCCCCACCGTCGCACGGAGGGGGTGAGTTCACCTACCCGTACCGGCGCCTTCCCTCCCGTGACGAGTTGACGCCAGTCGGCGAGTGTCGCCGTATGGGCGTGGTGCGGCACGGGCAGAACCGAATCGGACAGTTCATCCCGGACGGGGAGGAGTCACCGATGCTGTCGCACATCATCGACCGGCTGAGACGGCGCCCGAAGGCGCCGGCGGCGGAGCCGGTCTTCACCGCCGACTTCGCCTCGACGGACCAGTGGGTCGCCGGGCGGTCCTGGGCCTATCCGAACGGCGGCCCGACCAACCCCGGGGACAACAAGCTCGATCACCTCGTCGAGGACCCCGCGTACAGCCGCACGGGGCGCTTCAAGGCGACCCGGCGCCCGGACGGGAACTGGGACGCGGGCCTGCTGACGACGGAGGGCAGCGCGGAGGGCTTCATGGTCCGCGCCGGGGACGTCCTTCAGGCGCGGGTCCGGCTGCCGGAGGAGATGGGGGCCTGGCCGGCGATCTGGACCTGGCTCGACGGGGGCCAGGAGATCGACGTCTTCGAGTACCACCCCGACAACCCGGATCTGCTGGAGCTGTCCAACCGCGTGAAGGGCGGGCACCTCTATTTCCGTGATGCCGCGATCCGGCCCGGAGAGTGGGTGGAGCTGCGGATCGAGCTGGGTGCCCGCTCCGTGGTGTGGCACGTCAACGGCGAGCGGGTGTTCAGCGACGGGCGCGGAGTGGGCCGCCGCTGGAAGGCGTACCTCATCGTCAATCTCTCGGTCTGCGCCGGCCGTTACCACCCGCCGCCCGACCCGGGCGCCTCGGAGATGTCCTACGAGGTGGCGGACCTGCGCGTGTACCGGAGCTCCTGAGGCCGGGCCGCTCTCCTCGACGCGGGACCGCTCCGCCGCGGCCGTGGCGGGCGGCGCCGCGGCATGAACCGGCGGCCGGCGGGCATCCGGTGAGGATGAGAGATGGTGCTGCGACTCCCCCGGGTGAGCGGCCGGCCCGCGGGCGGATCACCCGCCGCTGGCCGGTTCTGGTCGCCGTCGTCCTGGCGGTCCCCGTCGTGCTGCTCCTCCTCGGGCGGTTCAGCCTGACGCCCGGCCTCGACGACCTCTTCGGCGAGGAGACGCGGGACCGTTCCGGCCCGGCGCTGCTGAAGTCCGTTCAGGACATGCACCGTTACGAAGGCGCCGCCGGGAACTTCCAGATCGTGGTCGACCTGGAGAAGGACGCCCGGCTCCTGCCGGACGCGATCCGCGGCACCCGCACCCTCTATGTCGCCAGCGGCTCGGTCGGCGCCTATGTCGACCTGGGCAAGATCGGCGAGGGCAGTGTCACGGTCGACGAGAAGCGCACCTCGGCCACGCTGCGCCTGCCGCACGCCCGGCTCGAAGCGCCGGCGCTCGACCCCGAGAAGTCGTACGCCGTCTCCAAGCAGCGCGGGCTCCTCGACCGGCTGGGCGACCTGTTCTCCGACAATCCCGCCGACGAGCGCGCGGTGCACGCGCTCGCCGCGAAGCGCATCGGCGAGGCCGCGCGGGAGAGCGATCTGACCCAGCGGGCGGAGAAGAACACCACCGCCATGCTGGAGGGGATGCTCCGCGCCCTCGGCTTCCAGCACGTGACCGTCCACTACGTCTGACGCGGGGCGCCCGGCAGGGGCGCGCCGAGGGGGTCGCTCCGCCGGACGGAGCGGCCCCCTTCGTCGTCGGCCACCGGAACCCCGCGCCGTCTCCCCGCCAACGCCCCGGCCGCGCGAATCCCCTCCCCCGGTGGCCTTTTCACGCCCGATTCACCGAGACCGTGCGTGAATTCCTCCTGCGCGGTTACGAGGGAGAAGCACGGCGCCGCGCAGGCAGCGCGATCTCCCCGAGGGAAGTGGTGACGATGTCCGAATCGAACCGACACGAGACCACGCAGCGGCCCCCGGCACCCCCGGTGCCGTCGTGGCACACGACGGCCCGTCAGGTCCAGGGAGGGATCGGTCTGTCCGTCGACGCCACGTTCCACTACGACCCCGACGACCCCTGGGCGGTCCGCGTCGGCTTCCGGCTCCCGCTGGGCCGGGTCGTCGACTGGACCTTCTCCCGGGAGCTGCTGCGCTCGGGGGCCCGCGTCCTCAGCGGCGAGGGCGATGTCCGCCTCTGGCCGCTGCGGCTGGGTGGCAGGGAGGGACGCGTCCGCATGCGGCTGGGCTCGGCCGGTGCGTTCGCGGTGGTGGACATAGACCGGGCCGGCCTGCGGAGCTGGCTGGGTGAGACGTACGACGCCGTGCCGCACGGTACCGAGAGCGCCCGGATCGACTGGGCGACCGAGACCGGCCATCTGTTCGCGCGACGGTAGAGCCGGGCTCCCACGCCGACGGACAGACGAACGACAACCCATCTACAGCAATCAGGAGGAACCGATGGAGAGCTGGCGTGCATCCGCCGCCTGCCGGAACGTCGACCCCGACCTCTTCTTCCCCGTGGGGACCGGAGCGCCGGCGCTGATCCAGGCCGAGGAGGCCAAGGAGATCTGCCGGGGCTGCCCGGTGCGTCAGGAGTGCCTGGAGTGGGCCATGGACGACTCCCGCCAGGTGATCGGCGTCTGGGGAGGCCTGCGCGAGGACGAACGGAAGGCGCTGAAGCGACGCTCGCGCCGACAGGCGAACAGGACCAACTGATCCGCGGGCCGGATCGCGACACGGACCGCACCCGCCGGACGACCGAGAGACCGCCGCACGAACACACTCCCCGGACGGCCGAAAGACCGCCGCACACATCGACCGACGCCGTGGGACCGGCGCGCTTCGGCGCGCCGCCGCGGTGCGGGGGGCGGCATCGGGCCGACGGAATTCTCCGAGACGGTCAGCCCAGCGGAAGACGCGCCCTGACCCACTTGCCGTGGGGGGCCGCGGCCTCGGTCTCGACCGTGTCGCAGAGCGCGAGGACGATCTCCAGGCCGTGCTGTCCGAGCCGGTCGGGATTGCGGGGGCGGGCGACGGGGGCTACGGGATGGGTGTCGTGGACCGATATCTCCAGCACCCCGTCGTCGAGGGCGAGCTCGAGTCGGCAGGGGCCGGGGGCGTACTTCACGACGTTGGTGACGAGTTCGCTGACGACCAGGCGGGCGGCGTCGACGCCCCGCTCCGGCCAGGGGCCCGAGGAGGGCGCGGAGCGGTCGAGGAACGACGTGGTGAAGTCCCGGGCCTCCGCGATGGCGCCCAGCGCCCCGCCCAGCTCCACGCCGGCCCGCGGCACCTCACCCACGCGACGGCCGGTCACGATCGTCTCCGTCACGCCGATCCCCGTTCGCCTTCCTCACTGTGCGGGCTCTCCCCTGCTGTGCGTTGCTGTCGCAGCACGGAACGGCCTCACCAGAAGGGGGTTGGTGAGGCCGTTCCGCTGGGACATCTCCTCGACGGTCCGTGTCTACGACTGGTCGAGCATGCCCTTGCGCAGGCGTTCCAGGTTGCGGGAGAGCAGGCGCGAGACGTGCATCTGGGAGATGCCGAGCTCCTTGCCGATCTCCGACTGCGTCAGCTCCTCGACGAAGCGCAGGTGCAGGATCCGGCGGCTGCGGTCGTCGAGCTCGACGAGCAGCGGTGCCAGGGTGTGGAAGTTCTCGAACAGTTCGAGCGCCGGGTCCTCCACGCCGATGAAGTCGGCGAGCGCCGCGTCACCGTCCTCGCCGTCCGGGCCGACGGCCGCGTCCAGCGAGGTGGAGTTGTAGCCGTTGGAGGCGATGCGGGCCTCGATGACCTCTTCCTCCGAGAGGTTCATCAGCGTCGCCAGCTCGGCCACGCTCGGCGCCCGCCCGAGGCGGGAGCTCAGTTCCTCGGTCGCCTTGGCCAGCTCGACCCGGGCTTCCTGAAGCCTGCGCGGCACGTGGACCGCCCAGGAGGTGTCCCGGAAGAAACGCTTGATCTCACCGACGATGTAGGGGACGGCGAAGCTGGTGAACTCCACCTCGCGGGAGAGGTCGAACCGGTCGATGGCCTTGATCAGACCGATGGTGCCGACCTGGACGATGTCCTCCATCTCGTCGCCACGGGCCCGGAAACGTCCGGCCGCGTAGCGCACGAGCGACATGTTCATCTCGATCAGCGTGTTACGCGCGTACTGGTACTCGTGTGTCCCCTCCTCCAGTACCGCCAGCTTGTCGAAGAAGACCTTCGACAGCTCACGTGCGTCCTTCGGAGCGACCTTGCGGGGAGACTCGATTACGGGAAGGTCCTCCATACCCGTATCGACACCGGCCCTCGTCTCCGTCGTCACCGCAGTCGGCACTCTGATGACCTCCCTCGTCCATCGTCAGCTCTTTGTCCCCCGTGAGAGCCCCGCCTACCCCCACATTCACGAGGCATGCCAGAAAATTCTCGTCGGGCGGAAAATTTTTTCGACCGGCCCCAGTCCACCATGTCGGCGGGTGTCACGCGAGGGACAGACGGGCCCGGACGCGCTTCCCCGTCGGCTGCGGCTCCACGCTCACGCTCTCGCAGACCGCCACGACGATCTCGACGCCGTGCTGGCCGATGCGGCGGGGGTCGGGGGCGCGCGGCACGGGTGAGACGTCCGCCTGGTCGAAGACCGAGATCTCCAGCGCGTCCTCGAACAGTTCGAGGAGCACCCGGCAGGGTCCCGGTGCGTGCCGGACGGCGTTGGTCACCAGTTCGCTGACCACCAGGCGCGCCAGGTCGACGCGCTCCCGGGTGACCGTCCCGCCCCCTCCGGCGGGTGCGGCGGTGAGGAAGTCGGCGGTGAAGTCGCGGGCCGACGCGATCATGCCGTCCCCCGCGTCGGCGCTCTCATACTCCACGCTCGCGGACAGCGATGGCCGGCACACCCTGCTTCTTCTGGCGATCACCTCACCCATCGCCCTTCCTCTCTGGCGTGACAGCCGCACTCCTCGTCCCGTCCGGCGCATTTTCCCATGCGCGCCCGTTCCATACCGTGCACACCCCAGAAATATGGACGCGGACCTCCGTGAGGCGGTTGCGGAGGGGCTCGCGTCACCCTTCTTCAGGCGTTGAGGAAAGCCCCTCGGCCGCGGGGCGGCCGCGCCAGTCCAGGCAGAGGACGAGCAGGTCGTCGGGGGTCGGGCCATCGCAGGCCCGCAGGGCCCGGACCACCTCGCGGGGTGTGTTCGCGCAGGTCAGGTGGCGAGTGGCCGCGATCGCCCGGCTCACCGCCCGGTCGAGCGCACCATCGTCGGCCTCGGCGGGCTCGGCGCGGTCGCAGGCGACGAAGACCAGCCGGTCGCCCGGGAGGACGCACAGCCGCTGGGTGACATAGACGCTGTCCTCGAACATGCCCAGCGGAAGCTGGCGCTCCAGGTCGAGCCGCTCGGGCGTGGCACCACGGGCCCGCCACACGGTGGGCGAACCCGCGTCGACGACCCGCACCTCCCCGGTCGCGCGGGCGAAGCTCATCAGGAGGGCGGAGAGGGTCCGCTCGCCCCGGTGCTGGCCGTAGAGCGCCTGGTCCGTCAGGCTCGCCTGGCCGATGACGTCGAGTCCGGCCCGGCGCGCGTTGCGGACGGCGTTGAGGGCGAGGTTGCTGAGGAGGACGGCCTGGGTGTCGGGGCCGGCGCCGTTGGCGACGACCAGCGTCAGCTCGTCCGCGGTCAGGGACCAGTCCAGGACGTGCCCACCGGAGGTGTAGGCCGGCTCCCAGTAGGCGTGGAGGTCGAACTCCTCGCCGACGCAGGCCCGGCCTGGGAGCAGGTCCCACTGCATCTCGCCGGTGATGCTGAGAGCGCGCGCCCGGCGCGTGCGCCGGTAGAGGTCGGTGTGCCGGTCGGCCACGCGCAGGGCGTGTCCGAGCATCTCGGCGACGGCCGCCAGCTCGGCGGTGGACTCGGGTGTCAGACGGTCCGAGGGTAGGACGACCACAAGAACGCCACAGCGATCGCCGCGAACCGTCACAGGAAGGAACGCAGTCGCCGTGGGTCCGTGTCCCCCGAAAAGATATGGTTGCTGTGTGGAGTAGGCGTGACCCGCGGGCCCGGATTCCACGCTCAGGGGCTGCGCCCCGTCCGCGGCCTGTACGGGCTCGACGGGACGGAGCTCCGTGAGCCCGTAGTCGACGAGCAGGAGGTCGGCGGAGAACGCGGCGAACTGCTGTGCCAGATCGATACGGAGGGAGTCCAGGAGGCGGTGCGCCGGCGCTTCGCGCAGAGCGCGTTCCACTGTCGAGCGTCGATCCACCGAATCCGTACCGCCTTCTGGAGAGATGTTGATGACCGGCGCGTCGCGAGACCGACGCCCTCGGCCCTGGACGCCTGAGGAGTGTCAGTAATGGACACGAACCCCGCCCCGTCGCATCGGGAGCCGCAGGAGACGACGGAGGCAGCGCGGGAGCTCATCGAGCTCCTGGAGGTGATGTGGGAGCGCGGCAGGGACATGGTGTCGTCGACTCCGGTGTCCGCCTCGCAGCTCCGCGTGCTCTACAGCCTGGACCGCGAGGAGGGCATCAACCTCCGCGCCCTGGGCGAGGTGCTCGGTTCCGCGCCGCCTTCGGTGAGCCGCATGTGCGACCGGCTGGAGGCTCTGGGATTCGTGCAGCGACTGCCCAGTCCGGTCAGCCGCCGCCAGCTCGAACTGCACCTGACCGTCCGGGGCAAGGCGTACCTGCGGGACCTGCGCGTCCAGCGCGAGGAGGCCCTGCTCGCCGTCATCACGGCCATGACGCCGACGACCCGGAAGGCGCTCCTGCGCGGACTCACCGGCTTCCAGGACGCGTTGGACAAGGAGAACTCCCCACCACGGCGGAGCACCACGCTCCGCAACGCCCACTCCGCCTGACCCGGTCTGATCGACCGGACACCCCCTCGCCCCACTTGTCACCCTCTGGTCGCCTCTGACGTGTGCACTCCGGGCACAAGCCAGGCGTGTTGCCCCAAGGATACAGTTGCCCTACGGCAACTGTTGACACCCGGTCGGGCAGGCGAGGACGAGGGGCGGACCGGTGAGTCAGGCGTCCTCGCGGACACCGTCCACGGCCTCGGCCCTGCCCCGCCAGTCGAGGCAGACCACCAGCGCGTCGTCCTCCAGCGGCGTGTCCCCGTGGTACTGGGACAGCTGCCGCAGGACGGCGTGTGGGACCTGGGCGGGGGGCAGCAGCCGCGACGAGGTGAGCGCCCGGGCGAGTGCCCGGTCGCCGTAGCTCTCGCCCTCGGGCGAGGACGCGTCGTACACGCCGTCGCTGCCGAACAGCAGCCGGTCGCCGGGGCGGACCGAGAAGCCCTCGGGGGTGTAGGCGGTGTCCTCGAACATGCCCAGGGGAAGCTGGGCCTCGAAGGAGACCGGCTCGACCGTGCGCTCGCGCAGCCGCCACAGCCGGGGCGACCCCGCGTCGACCGCTTCGACGTCACCGGTGGTGAGGTCGAAGCGCAGTAGCAGCGCGGAGACGTAGGCACTGCCGCGGTACTGCGCGTACACGGCCTGATCGGCCAGGATCGCCTGGTCGACGAGGCTGAGGCCGGCGCGGCGGGCGTTGCGCAGCGCGTTGATGGCGAGGTTGGTCAGCAGGGCGGCCTCGATGCCCTCCCCCATGCCGTTGGTGACCGTCAGGGTGAGGTGGTCGGCCGACGCGGACCAGTCGTAGTTGTCCCCGAAGATCGCGTAGGCCGGCTCCAGGTGCGCGCCGAGCGAGAACTCGGGACGGGTGCAGGAACGCCCGGGAAGAAGCTGCCACTGCATCTCGGCGGCCAGCGTCAGCCGGGCGGCCCGCCGCGCGAGGACGTACAGGTCGGTGTCGCGCTCGGCGACCAGGATCTCGTGGCCCAGGGCCTCGCAGATGTGCTGCAGCTCGGGCAGTTGCGGGACGAGGTCGTGGTCCTTGGCGGCCGTGACCGTCAGGACGCCCATCCGGTCCCCCCTGATGGTGACCGGCAGGTGCGCCGCGACCGAGTCGGCCGACTCCGTGACGTACGCCTCCTGGGAGCCGAAGGCCCGGCCCTGCGGGCTGCTGTGGATCGGCAGCGGCTGGACGGCGTGCGGAGGGCTTCCCACCAGCTGGAGGGAGCGCAGGCCGTAGTCGGCCAGACGGAGTTCCACCTCCTGAACGCCGTAGTACGTCCGCAGCGCCTCCTCCACGACGCTCATCAGCATGTGCGGCGCTGCCCGGCGCAGCGCCTGCTCGACAACGGCGATCTCGTCCACGTGCTCCTGCTTCTCGCTCGGTCCGCCCGGCCCGGTGCTACCCGGCCCGGCGGGCGGCCGTCAGCGCCTCCGCCACATCGGTGTGCAGGGGCGTCGTCATCGTCAGGCCCGTGATTTCCAGGATGCGCCGTACGGCCGGGGTCGGCGCTACGAGATGCAGGTCGCCGCCCGCCTCACGGGCGTCGCGCGCCGCCCTGATCAGGACGTTCAGGCCGGAGGAGTCCATGAAGGCCAGCCGCGACAGGTCCATGACCAGGTGGCGGCGGCCGTGCAGGAACTGGTTGGCGAGGTGGTGGTGGAGCAAGGTGGCGGTCTCGATGTCGAGCTCACCGCCCACGGACAGGACGGCCGTGGTGTCGTCGAGGATCTCGACCTCGACGTCCAGGTTGGGTTCCGGCTGGGGCATGGTCCTCTTTTCGGTGCAGGGAGTGAGGGGGACGGACCCGCGTGTCCGGCGGGCCGCGGGGGGTGACGAACCGGGGTCAGACGACCCGTACGCCGATCAGACAGGTGTCGTCGTCGGTGTCGGACTTGCTCTGCGTCAGCAGGGAGTCGAGCCGGCGTTCCAGCGAGTCGGCCGGGGCCTGGGCGGTGGCGAGGAGCTGGGCGAGGGACTCGTGCACGGCGGTGTCCCGCCGCTCGACGAGACCGTCGGTGTACATCAGGACGGTGTCCTGCGCCTCCAGCTGGACCTCCGCCTCCTCGTACTCGGCCTCCGCCAGGGCGCCGAGCAGGACTCCCTTGAGCAGGGGCAGCGTGGTGGCGCCCGAGCCGCGCACCAGGACGGGGGGCAGGTGCCCGGCCCTGGCCCAGCGCAGGGTGCGGGTCTCGGGGTCGAAGACGCCGCACACGGCGGTCGCCGTGACCTGTTCGGTGAGGTGGTGCGCCACGATGTTGAGCCAGGAGAGCAGCTGGGCGGGGCCCGCGCCGGTGACGGCCAGGCCGCGCATCGCGTTGCGCAGGACCACCATGCCGGTGGCGGCCTCGATCCCGTGGCCCGCGATGTCCCCTACGCACAGCAGTATCTTCTTGGACGGCAGCACGACGGCGTCGTACCAGTCGCCGCCGACCAGCGACTCCGTCTCGGCGGGGCGGTAGCGCACCGCGATCTGCAGGCCGGGGGCGTCGAGCGGGCCCCGCGTGGGGGGCATGATCGCGTGCTGCAGCTGGAGGGTCAGACGGTTGCGCTCCGCGGCCTCCTGCTCGGTGAAGGCGAGCTGGTCGCGGGTCGCCGCCAGGGCGACCTCGGTCCAGTGCTGCGAGGAGATGTCCTGGTAGGCGCCGCGCACGGCCAGCAGACGGCCGTCCGGGCCGAGGACGGGCTCGGCGATCACCCGCATGTGGCGGGTCACCCCGTCCGGGCGCATCAGACGGAAGGCGGTCGAGGTCGCGCGCCGGTGCCGCAGCACGGCCTGGAGGAAGCGGCCGATGGCGACGGCATCGTCCGGGTGGGCGTGCGAGGTCAGCTCGCGCAGGGATACCGGCGACTCGACGGGATCGCGCCCGTACAGGTCGAAGAGCTGCCCGTTCCAGGTGATCTCGCCGGTCAGGACGTTCTCCTCGAAGCCGCCGAGGCGGCCGAGGCGCTGGGCGTGCTGGAGCAGGCTGGCGAGGCGTGCGGCCTCGTCCTCGATGCGCCAGATCAGCAGCACGCCGCCGCCGTGCCGGCTGATGCTGAGGTCGGCGGTGGAGGCGAGGGCGACCTGGTCGACGAGCGAGGTCAGCGGCGCGCGGCGGGCGCGGAAGGGCTCGCCGGTGGCGTAGACGCGCTCGATCCGGTCGAAGAGTTCGCCCTCGCCGGCGGCGGTGGGGTACGCCTCCAAGAGCAGGGCGCCGTCGACGGCGCCCCGGGGCCGGCCCGAAGGGTCCTGGAAGTGGTCGTTGGCGTGCCGGATGCGGAAGTCGCTGAGCCGGCCCTCGCCGTCGAGGTGCGGGGTGAGGACGAGCGCCGGGTCGTAGAGGCCGTCCGAGAGGTCCACGAGCTCGGAGATGCCCGAGGGGTTCGGCGGCGTCGCCGGGGGGTCGGCGGGGAGGCTGTCGATGGTGTGGGCGCACAGCTCGGCCAGGGCTTCGAGCTGCCGCTCCACGGCCTGGGGCTGCGGGCCGAGCGGGTGGGGCCAGCAGATCTCCAGGACGCCGAGGATCCGTCCGCCGGTGCCGGCGGGCACCGCGACCCTGCCGCCCTCGGGGTTGCGGGCGTGCCCGATGGAGGGGGTCCCGGCGGCCGCGAGCGAGGGGAACCAGACGGTGCGGCGCTCGGTGAGGGCCTGGCGCGCGACGGTGCCGACGCCGGGCGGTACGTAGCGCCAGCGGGCGGATTCGTCGGTGCCGAAGCCGGCGTGGCCGGAGAGGGTGAACGAGGCGTCGGCGCCGGCGGTCCAGACGGCGACGGCCGTGGCCCCCAGGGGGGCGAGGGCGTGCGCCAGCAGGGACTCGGCCACCGTCTGCGTGTCGCCCGCGTTCAGCGCGGCGCTCTCGGCCGTGCGCAGCCGTACGGCGACGGACGGCTCGGGGCCGCTGTCGGTGTCCTCTTCGCTCACCACTCGCCGGACGAAGTCCTCGGCGACCTCGGCGACCTGGTCGTGGGCGGCTTGGTTGATGATGTCGGCGGCCAGTTCCAGCGGGGAGAGCCCGGCCTGGGCGGCGAGTTCGGCGAGCTGGCGGGCGGCCTGCGCCGGACCGCAGCGCAGCCGCTCGACGATGATGCCCTTGGCGAGCTCGACCAGGGCGCGCCCGTCCGCGGCGGCGTGCGCGGCCCGTACCTCGCCGCGGAGCCGTTCCACCGTCGCGGCCAGCCGGCCGACGGTGGAGTGGTGCGCCGCCACGGCGTCCTCGTCGGTGGGTACGGCGAAGGGCGCCGGGGCGCCGTACGGCTCGGTCCCGGCCGTGTTCCGGGGCACCGGCACCGTGCCCGCTCCTGCCTCGGGGCGGTGCATCGCGGGGACGGAGCCGGTCGTGACCGGCGCCGTACCGTCCCCGTGGAGACCTCCGGCGGGGTCTCCACCGTGGTCGGGGGGAGCACTCATGCGGGGACTCCTCGGGTGTGACGGCCTGGGGCCGTGGACGGATGCGGGGCTACGGGACGGGCGGCACGGAGCGTACGGGACTGGCCCGTCGCGCCGTCGGGGCGGGCTAGTCGTCGCGGAGCCAGCGGCGGATGCAGGCGATGAGGTCGTCGGCGTCCACGGGCTTGGTGACGTAGTCGCTCGCGCCGGAGGCCAGGCTCTTCTCCCGGTCCCCGGGCATGGCCTTGGCGGTGACGGCGACGATCGGCAGTCCGGCGTAGGCGGGCATCTGCCGGATGCTGGCCGTGGCGGCGTAACCGTCCATCTCGGGCATCATCACGTCCATCAGGATCAGGTCGATGTCGGGGTGCGCGGCGAGTGCCTCGATCCCCTTGCGGCCGTTCTCGGCGTGCAGGACCTCGATGCCGTGCAGCTCCAGGATGCCGCTCAGGGCGTAGAGGTTGCGGGCGTCGTCGTCGACGACGAGGACCGTGCGGCCGTGCAGGGCGCCGTCGACCGTGTGCGGGGCGTGCTGCCGCTGCTCGCCGCGGAGCAGGGGGACGACGTCGCCGGGCTGGTCGGCGAGCAGGTGCAGGGCGATCCGTTCGCGGAGTTCGTCCAGGCTGGACAGCAGCTCCAGGGGCCGCTTCCGGGCGCGCGCCTGGAGGGTCCGCTCGTGTTCGGCGGCGAGCCTGCGGTTGTTGTGGGCGAGCACGGGGACGGTCCGCAGGGCGGCGTCGCCGTCCATGGCGTCGAGGAAGTGCAGGGCTTCGTTGTCCGCCATGTCGAGTTCGAGGACGACGCAGTGGAACGGCTGGGTGGCAAGGGCGGTGGCCGCCTCCTGGGGGCCCACGGCGGCGATCACCTCGATGTCCGCCTGGTCGGTGAGGTCCCGGCTGTCGGTCAGTTCGGCGACGGAGTTCTCGGCGACCAGCGACAGCAGACCGCGGGAGCGCTCCTCGATGACGAGCAGGCGGCGCGGCTGGCGCGGCTGCGGGATGGGGGGCAGCGCCGCGCGGGCAGGGCGGCCGGAGCTGTCCTCGATCGCGCCGGGTTCGCCGTCGTTGTCCGGCGCCCCGGTCTCGTGGGCGGTCTGTGCCTGGAAGTCGGCCCGGGCGACGGGCAGGTAGAGGGTGAAGGTGCTGCCCTCGCCCGGTTCGCTGTCGGCGGTCAGGGCGCCGCCGAGGAGATAGGCGATCTCCCGGCTGATGGACAGGCCGAGGCCCGTGCCGCCGTACTTGCGGTTGGTCGTCCCGTCGGCCTGCTGGAAGGCGCCGAAGATGGCCTCCAGGTGCTGGTGGGCGATGCCGATGCCGGTGTCCTTGACCCGGAAGGCGACCACGGCGCCGCCGCGGTGCACCGTGCCGGGCAGTTCGTGGTCCGCGGCCGGTTCGATGCTGAGGTGCACGCTGCCGCGTTCGGTGAACTTGACGGCGTTGGAGAGGAGGTTGCGCAGCACCTGGCGCAGCCGGGTGTCGTCGGTGACGAGGTCGACCGGGACGCCGGGCGCGGTGGAGATGCCGAAGGCAAGGTTCTTCTGGGTGGTGAGCGGCCGGAACGTCGCCTCGACGTAGTCGAGGAGCTGGCGCAGCTGGACCCGCTCCGGGTTGAGGTCCATCTTGCCGGCCTCGACCTTGGACAGGTCGAGGATGTCGTTGATCAGCTGGAGCAGATCGGAGCCGGCGGAGTGGATGATGCCCGCGTACTCGACCTGCTTGGCGGTGAGGTTGCGGGTGGGGTTCTGGGCGAGCAGCTGGGCCAGGATGAGCAGGCTGTTGAGCGGGGTGCGCAGCTCGTGGCTCATGTTGGCGAGGAACTCGGACTTGTACTTGGAGGCGAGGGAGAGCTGCTGGGCGCGGTCCTCCAGCTCCTGGCGCGCCTGCTCGATCTCCAGGTTCTTGGCCTCGATGTCGCGGTTCTGGGAGGCCAGCAGGGCCGCCTTGTCCTCCAGCTCGGCGTTGGAGCGCTGCAGCTCCTCCTGCTGCACCTGGAGCTCCTCGGACCGGGCGCGCAGTTCGTCGGCGAGCCGCTGCGACTCGCCGAGGAGTTCGTCGGTGCGGGCGTTGGCCACGATGGTGCTGACGTTGACGCCGACGGTCTCCATGAGCTGTTCCAGGAAGTCCCGGTGCACGGAGGTGAACGGCGTGAACGAGAGCAGCTCGATCGCGCCGAGGACCTGGTCCTCGACCACGATGGGGAGCACGATCAGGCTGCCGCGGGCGGTCTGGCCGAGGCCGGAGGAGATGGAGACGTAGTCGCCGGGGACCTCGTCGGCGGCGATGACCCGGCGGCTGCGGGCGGCCTGGCCGACGAGGGACTCGCCCAGCCGGAAGCGGCGCTCCTCGGAGCTGCCGGCGGGGCGGCCGTAGGAGCCGACGAGCCCGAGCTCGACACCTCCGGGGCCTTCCTCGGCGAGGTAGAAGGCGCCGAACTGGGCGCGGACGAGGGGGGTCAGCTCGTCCATGACGAGTTCGGCGACGACCGACAGGTCGCGGTGGCCCTGCATCAGTGCGGAGATCCGGGCGAGGCTGGACTTGAGCCAGTCCTGTTCCTGGTTGGCCCGGGTGGTCTCGCGCAGCGAGCCGACCATGGAGTTGATGTTGTCCTTGAGCTCGGCGACCTCGCCGGAGGCGTCGACGGTGATCGAACGGGTGAGGTCGCCCTCGGCGACCGCGCTGGCGACCTCGGCGATGGCGCGGACCTGCCGGGTGAGGTTCCCGGCGAGTTCGTTGACGTTCTCGGTGAGCCGCTTCCAGGTGCCGGAGACGCCCTCGACCTCGGCCTGGCCGCCGAGCCGGCCCTCGCTGCCGACCTCGCGGGCGACGCGGGTGACCTCGGCGGCGAACGAGGACAGCTGGTCGACCATCGTGTTGATGGTCGTCTTCAGCTCCAGGATCTCGCCCCGGGCGTCGACGTCGATCTTCTTCGACAGGTCGCCGTTGGCGACGGCGGTGGTGACCTGGGCGATGTTGCGGACCTGGCCGGTGAGGTTGTTCGCCATCGAGTTGACGTTGTCGGTGAGGTCCTTCCACGTGCCGGCGACGTTCGGCACCCGCGCCTGGCCGCCGAGTCTGCCTTCCGTGCCGACCTCCCGGGCGACGCGGGTCACCTCGTCGGCGAACGCCGACAGCGTGTCGACCATGGTGTTGATGGTGTCGGCGAGCGCGGCGACCTCGCCCTTGGCCTCCACCGTGATCCGGCGGGACAGGTCGCCGCGGGCGACGGCGGTGGCGACCTGCGCGATCGAACGCACCTGCCCGGTGAGGTTGGACGCCATGACGTTGACGTTGTCGGTGAGGTCCTTCCAGGTGCCGGAGGCGCCGCGGACGGTGGCCTGGCCGCCGAGGTTGCCCTCGGTGCCGACCTCCCGGGCGACGCGGGTCACCTCGTCGGCGAACGCCGACAGCTGGTCGACCATCGTGTTGATGGTCTCCTTCAGCTCCCGGATCTCGCCCCGGGCGTCGACGCTCACCTTCTGCGAGAGGTCGCCCTTGGCCACGGCGGTGGCGACCTGGGCGATGGAGCGGACCTGGGCGGTGAGGTTCCCGGCCATGGAGTTGACGGAGTCGGTCAGGTCGCGCCAGGTACCGGAGACGCCCTTGACGTCGGCCTGACCCCCGAGGATGCCCTCGGTGCCGACGTCGCGGGCCATCCTGGTGACCTCGTCGGCGAAGGAGGAGAGCTGGTCGACCATCGTGTTGATGGTGTTCTTCAGCTCCAGGATCTCGCCCCGGGCGTCAACGTCGATCTTCTGTGATAGATCTCCCTTGGCCACGGCGGTGGCGACCTGGGCAATGTCGCGGACCTGCCGGGTGAGGTTGCCGGCCATGGCGTTCACGGAGTCGGTGAGATCGGCCCACGTGCCCGAGACGCCGGGGACCACGGCCTGGCCGCCGAGGGTGCCCTCCGTGCCGACCTCGCGGGAGACGCGGGTGACCTCGGAGGTGAAGAGGGAAAGCTGGTCGACCATGCCGTTGAAAACGGCGGAGATCTCGCCCATGAGGCCGTTGGCGTCGTCCGGCAGCCGGGTGCCGAAGTCACCGTCACGCACGGCGGTCAGGCCGGCCAGCAGCTGGCGCAGTTCCGGCTCCCCCACCGCGGCCGGTCCTGGCCGCCGGGCCGCCGAGGAACCGTCGATCGTCGTCTTGGACATGATCCATCCTCGTTGGCTTCACCGACACTTCCGAGGGTCCGGGCCGGCACGGTCCTCCGCGCCGGGCCTGGGCCCCTCCCGTACGGCTCCGGATCGGACCGTTGTCGTACGGCAATAAACAGGAGACTACTCCCCCCGTGATCGTCCAGAGGGAGACGGTAGTGAATCACGGAAGCGGACCGACGCTATCCGGACCCCTCCCTTCGGCGCGCATGGATGCCGGAAGCGGGGGTACGCGGCGGATCGAACCGGGCGGTCGGCGCCCTGACGGCGAGGGGAGACCCACAGTGTTGATGGCCCATCCCGCAGTGCTGAGCAACCTCATCGAGCAGTACACGACGCTGAGGATGCTCCATGCCGAGGACGGGAGCGAGGAGGTACGGCAGCGGATGGACGACATCGCGTACACGCTGTGCGTCTCCACCGGCACGCGAGATGTGGACGCGGCGCTGATCGCCGCCCGGCACCGCCTGCCGGGCGCGCGCACGAAGGACGACTCGGTGCTGATGGCCTGAATCGGGCGGACCGAAGCCGGCACACCCTGAGCGGGGGGTGTGCCGGCTTCGTGGTGCACGGGGTCTCTCGGGGACGGGGGGGTGCCTCTCGGCCTCCGGCCGGGGGGCTGACAGTCGGATTCATCACATGAACGATCGCTCGCGTCGCGACACGGGCGGTCGGCTTCGTTGAACGATCGCTCGGCCGCGTCCCGTCACGGGCGGTCGGCTTCGTCCCCGCGTGCGGGCGGTGACACCGGAGGCCGGTGATTCTGCCGATGTCTTCGTCTCTCGTGGCCCGGACAGTGACCGGGCCAGTCACTCCACGGCCGCTCCCGTCTCCCCGGCGGCGGCCGTACACGACACGAGAGGACGACTCCGTCGTGAAACGACACCTCGCCGCCGCCGCGGCCGTCTGCTGCCTGACCGTGCTCACCGCCCCCGGCGCCCGGGCCGCGGACAACCCCTACGAGCGCGGCCCCGCCCCGAGCGTCGCCAGCATCGAGGCGCTGCGCGGGCCCTACTCCGTCTCCGAGACGAGCGTCTCCTCCCTGGCCGTCACCGGCTTCGGCGGCGGCACCGTCTACTACCCCACCTCGACCGCCGACGGGACCTTCGGGGCCGTGGTGATCTCGCCCGGGTTCACCGCGTACCAGTCGTCCATCGCCTGGCTCGGGCCCCGGCTCGCCTCGCAGGGCTTCGTCGTCTTCACCATCGACACCAACACGACCCTCGACCAGCCGGACAGCCGCGGCCGGCAGCTCCTCGCCGCGCTCGACTACCTCACCCAACGCAGCTCCGTGCGGGGCCGGATCGACAGCACCCGGCTCGGGGTGATGGGGCACTCGATGGGTGGCGGAGGCACGCTCGAGGCGGCCAAGAGCAGGCCTTCGCTGCAGGCCGCGATCCCGCTCACCGGCTGGAACACGGACAAGACCTGGCCCGAGATCTCGACGCCGACGCTCGTCATCGGCGCGGACGGCGACACGGTGGCGTCCGTCGGCTCGCACTCCGAGCCGTTCTACGAGAGCCTGCCGAGCTCGCTCGACAAGGCGTACCTGGAGCTCAACGGCGCCACGCACTTCACCCCGAACACGGCGAACACGACGATCGCTAAGTACAGCGTCTCCTGGCTCAAGCGGTTCATCGACAACGACACCCGCTACGAGCAGTTCCTTTGCCCGGCGCCCCGGCCCAGTCTGACGATCGAGGAGTACCGGGGCACCTGCCCGCATTCCTGACGTCCCGTCCGCCCGCTGTGCGGGCTCACAGAGCCGCGCCCCCGGGTGTGGGCCGGGAACCACCGGTCCGCGCCCGGGGGCTGTGCCCGTAGGCTACGGCGCAGTAACGTGACGGCTGTGAGCGGAGGGACGAGCCCGGCGGCCACCGGTCTGCACGGCCGCACGCACGAACTCGCCGCCGTGGAGGCCCTTTCGGCCCGTATCGGCGCCGGGGCGAACGGTGTTCTGCTCGTCACCGGCGGCCCGGGCACGGGTCGCACGGCCCTGCTGCGCCACGCGGCGCGGTGTTTCGCCGGTACGGCCCTGCTGGTCCTGTCGCCGCCCGGCAAGCGGGTGCCGTGGAGCGGTGTGCGCTCGCTGCTGGCGGCGTTCGGCCCGGGCCCGTCGGCGGCCCGGCGGGCCCTGCGCGTCGCCCGGGGGGAAGAGGGGGTCGGCGCGGCGGTGGCGGAGCTGGCGCCCGGGCGGCCCCTGCTGCTGTGCGTGGACGACCACCATCTGTGGGACGCCCACTCGCGCGCCGCGCTGGCCTCGGCGTTGCGGGGCGGCGGGGAGCCGGCGGGGGTGGGCTGGCTGGTGTCCTACGCCCGTCATCACCGGCCCCCGGACGTGCCGGGCGCGCCGGTGGTACGGCTGGGGCCGCTGGGCCCGGAGGGCGCGGGCCGCCTCCTCGACGACCTCGGCCGCCGCGCGGTGGCTCCGCCCGTGCGGGCCCGGCTGCTCCGGGAGGCCGCGGGCCATCCCGGTGTCCTGGCCGCCACGGCCCGGCGGCTCTCGGCCGCGCAGCTCGCGGGGGAGGCTCCCCTCCCCCGCCCCCTGATCGACGGCTCGGTGCTGATCGAGGTCTACGGCGGGCTCCTCGATTCGTTGCCGGTCGAGAGCAGACGGCTGCTGTCGCTCGTGGCCGTCGCGGGCGAGACGGCCGGCCCGGATGCCTCGGCGCGGCCGACGGTGGAGGCGGACGCCGTCCTGGCCTCCGCCCGGGCCACGCGCACGTCGCCTGAGGCGCTGGACGGGCTCCTCGCGGACGGGCTCCTCGGCGGTGCGCGATCCGCGCTGCGCTTCGAGGACCCCTTCCTGCGGTCCGCGGTGCTCGCGGTGGCACCGGCGGCCTGGCGCCGCTCCGCCGGAGCGCTGTTCGCCCCTCCGTCGGACGCGGCGGAGGCGCGCGGGGCCGGAGGCGGCGCGCGCCGGGCGGCGGGGCCTGAGGCCTTCCCCCTCCTCCGGGCGCTGAGTCACCGCCAGGACCGCCTGCACGCCGCCGAGGAAGTGCGCGCGCTGCCGGACGTCGTACGCGGCCGGGCCGAACTGCTGCGGGGCCTGGCCGACCTCGCCGACGGCCCGGTGGGCAACGCTCACCAGGCCCTGCTCCTGGCCTCCGACCTGCTGCGCTCCGCCGCACCCCTGGAGGCCGCCGACGCCCGCTTCCTCGCGATGGAGGCCGCCTGGGCGGCGGGCGATCCGGCCGCCTGCCTGACCGCCTTGGCCGCCGGGAGCGTCGGGGAGACCACGGGCCCGCACGACACCGGCGACGACTGCGACGACTGCGACGACTGCGACGACAACAGCGACAGCAGCGACGACGGCGGGGCGTGGGCCGCCGCCCCCGCCCCGGACGGTGGCGGTGCGCTCGGGCGGCACGGCGACGGCGACGGCGACGGCGACGGCGACGGCGACAACGGCCACGCTCGCCGGCCCGGCACGGAAGCCGGATACGCTCGCGGGCCCCGCGCGGAAGACGGCCACCGGGACGACGCCCTGGCCGGCGGCCTCGGCCGGGTCTCGGCCGTCAACCGGGACGTCGACGACCGGCGGGCCTTCGGCCGGGGCGGCCACCACCCCGCCGTCGACCCGGACACAGGCCGCGACCCGGCCGCCGACGACCCGTACGACCGCGGCGGGCACGGTGGCACCGTGGCCGCCGGCACCCCGTACGGAGGTGATGCCCCGGTCGCCGTCCGCCCCCCGATGGCAGCCTCCGGCAACGCCTCGGTGAGCGGCCCGGAGTGGTCCGACGACGGGGAACGGGATTTCGCGGAGGGGATGCGGGCGGCTCTTTCCGCCCGGTTGGGTGTGGCCCGAGGGCCGCTCGCCCGGGTCGTGGCGCGGGACGGCGCCGCGGACGAGCCGCGGTCGCTGCTGCGGGCGGGGTCGGCCGCTCTGGTGATCGGGGACATGGCGGCGGCGGCCCGGGTCTATGGCCGGGCCCTCGCCCGGGTTCGTGCCGAGGGGCGCGACGCCATGATCCCCCGCGTGCTGGAGCACCTCGCCTATGCGGAGTTGCGGGCCGGGCGCCACGGCCGGGCCGGTACGCACGCGCGGGAGGGGCTGCGGGCGGCGGAACTGACCGGTCAGCACAATGTCGCCGCCCACCAGCACGCCGTCCTGGCCCTGGTGGCATCGGTCGCCGGCGATGTCGAGTCCGTCGAGGACCACGCCGGGCGGGCGCTGGCCGTGGCGCGCGGCCACGGTCTGGCGCAGGCGGCCACGCTCGCCGAATGGGCCCTGGCCCGCGCGGAACTGGGCCGGGGTCTCGCCGCCCAGGCCGCCGCCCGCCTGGCGCACCTGGTGCTGCCTGGCCCCCGCTCCGGTCACTTCGCCCTCCGTATGCTCGCCGTTCCGTGCTTCGTGGAGGCGGCCGACTCGACGGGCCGGTCCGCCGAAGCCCGCCTCGCGGCCGAGGAGTTCGCGGTGTGGGCGGCCCAGGGGGTCGACCCGCAGGCGCCGGCGCAACTGGCCCGCTGCCGTGCGCTGCTGACCGCGCCGGAGGACTCGGCGTACTGGTACGGCGAGGCGATGCGCCGGCACGACGCGTCCGGCAACGACTTCGAGCGGGCCAGGACCCTCCTCGCGTACGGCAAATGGCTTCGTCGGCGCAGGCGTTCGCTGGAGGCGCGTGGGCCGCTGAGCGACGCGCTCGTCACCTTCGAGCGGGCGGCCGCCGGGATCTGGGCCGACCAGGCACGGGCGGAACTGCGGGCCACGGGCGGGGCGGCGGCGGGTGCGAGCGGGGCGGCGGCGCCGGAGGAGCTGACGCCCCAGCAGCAGCGCATCGCCGCGCTGGCCTCGGAGGGGGCGACCAACCGGGAGATCGCCGACCGGCTGTCCATCAGCCCCAGGACCGTCGACCACCACCTGCGGAACGTCTTCGCCCGTCTGGGCGTCCGCTCGCGCGTCGAGCTGTCGGGGGTGCTGAGCCGGGCGGCGAGGGGGGTGGAGGGGCGGTGATCCGGGGGCCCGATGCGGCGGGGAGCGGGGCGTCCCGGCACCCCCTGCCGCGGCCCGTCCTCGCATACGGCCGTACGCTCGTGTGTCACCTCGGCCTCGGCGGGAAGGCGATCGGGGAGCGAATGCCTGGAAAACGGGAGGAAGGGGAACCATGATGCAGCCTCATGACGAGGCCTGGTCCCATACGACGACCCGCACGCGTACCCAGGGAACCTTCGCCGGTGACTCCGGTGGGGGCGGCGGGGTACGGACCTCCGCCGACGCCCGGGAGGCGACCCGCCGAAGGCTCGCGCGGATCCGGCCGGTGGACCGGTCACAGGTGGACGATCTGCTGCTCGTGGTCTCCGAGCTGGTGGCCAACGCCGAGCGGCACGCCGGCGGGGCCACGGAGTTCCGGCTGGACCTCGGGCGCGACAGCGTCACGGTGTCCGTCACCGACACCAGCGACGAGCCGCCGGAGAACCGGCGTGGCGAGGCGCTGACGCCGGGTGGTTACGGCTGGCCCATCGTTCTGCGGCTGTGCCGCGAGGTGACCGTCTCGGTCCACGAGGGCGGGAAGACGATCCGCGCGGTCGTCCCCTTGGAGCAGTAGATGGGGCGCGTGTGTTCCCCCGGGGCCGTGGCCCCGGGGGAACAAAGGCGTTGCGTCGAAAGGCCCGGTGTAGACAACGCCCGGGCGAGGGGTGGCAGGCCTGTGGGCGCCACCCCCGAGGGGGTGGCGCCCACAGGCCCCGCGTTCCGCGCGTTCTTCTGACGCCGCTACCAGCGGTACCAGCGTCCTGAGCCGCCCTTCGGCCGGGCCACGAAGCCCAGCAGCCAGAGCGCGAGCACGATGACGGCGATCCACCAGAGCGCCTCCACCGCGAAACCCGCGCCGAAGAGGATCAGAATCAGCAGAAGTACCAGCAGAAGAGGAACCATTCCTATCAACCTCCCGGCAGCCGCTTACCCCCCGCCCTGGGGAACATCCCTTCGAATGCGTGCGTTTTTCCCTGTCGATCCGGGGAATTGAAGGGGGTTTTACCGGGGCGTTCTCCTTTCTCTGGAAGCAGCGCCTTTCTCGCTGGTTTAGCGCCGCGAATCCCGGTCAGGCGCCTTGTTGTCAGACATGCCTAGCGCACAGGGAGTGATCGGTTGTGTCCGGTGAGCAGAAGATGAAGGCCAAGGGCGAGCAGGCCAAGGGCAAGCTCAAGGAAACGGCCGGGCGGATGACCGGCGACGAGCGTCTCGAGGCGGAGGGCCAGGCCGAGCAGGCCAAGGGCGACGCGCGTACGGCCAAGGAGAAGACGAAGGACGCCTTCAAGCACTGACCTCGTCCGCGCAGAGAGGGGCGGCTCCGCTGACCGGAGCCGCCCCCTCGGCCGTGTCGGCCCGCGCCGGGTCGGCCGCTTCAGGAGCCTTCGATGAACCACGGGACCACGCGCCACGACCAGCCCGGCCTCCGTTCGCCCGCCGTCGCCCTCGAGTCCTACATGGCCGTCCTGGAGGACAGCGCCGAGGAGCTGTACGACACCGCGCCGTGCGGGTACGTCTCGATCCTGCTGGACGGCACCGTCGCCCGGGTCAACACCACTCTGCTCCAGTGGCTGGGGATCGACCGGGGCTCAGTGGTGGGCCGCGTGGAGTTCGGCGAGCTCCTGACCCCCGCCGGGCGGCTCTCCTACGAAGCCCAACTCGCCCCCGCCCTGCGGCTGAACGGCGAGGTGGGCGGCGTCCCCCTGGAGCTGGCCTGCGCCGGCGAACCGCTTCCGGTCCTGGCCAGCGCCATAGTGCGGTCGAGCCCCGACGGACGGCCGCTGCTCGCCCGGATCACACTGACCGACGCGCGGGACCGGCGCGCCTACGAGGCGGAGCTGCTGCACAACCGCAAGGAGGCCGAGGCGGCCCGCCGCACCGCGGAGGCCGACAGGGCCCGGCTCCAGGACGCCCTCGCGGTGCTCCAGCGCAGCCTGTTGCCGGCCCGGCTGCCGTCCGTACCCGGCCTGGACGCCGCTTCGTACTACCACACGGCCTCCCCCGACCGTCTCGGCGGCGACTTCTACGACCTGTTCCCGCTCGACGGGAAACGGTGGGCGTTCTTCCTCGGCGACGTCTGCGGCAAGGGCCCCGAGGCCGCCGCGCTGACCTCGCTCACGCGGTACACGCTGCGGGCGGCCGCGCTCCACGACCCCGATCCCGTCGCCGCGCTCCGTACGCTCAACACCGCGCTCACGGAGCACTATCCGGCGGGTGAGACCTGCTACTGCACCGCCGTGTTCGGGGTGCTGGAGCCGGCCGGGGACGACGGGTCCTACGCGCTCGAACTCGCCTCGGGCGGCCATCCGCCGTCCCTCGTCCTCCGCGGCGACGGCCGGACGGAGTTCCTGTCCACGCCGGGCGGACTGCTGGTCGGCATCCTGCCGGACGCCCGGTTCGTCGCCGCCCGTACGACCCTCCACCCCGGGGACAGCGTGCTCCTCTACACCGACGGTCTCACCGAGGCCCGTACGGGAGCCGCCCGTGACCTGTTCGGCGACGAGGCCCTGCGGGACTTCGTCGCCGCCCGCGCCCCCGCCACGCCGGCGGGTATCGTCACCGCCCTGACCGGACTCCTCGAAGGCTTCGGCGACGGCCTGGGCGACGACACCGCGCTGCTCGCCCTCGGGGTGCCCGCCGACGCCTCCTCCGGCGACCGTTACGCCCGGGACCCCACCCCGGACAGGCCGGCGCCCCCCGCCCTGCCGTCGACCCACCGAGACTGATCATGACCATGCTGGACATCACCACACGCACCACGCCCGCGGCCACGGTCCTCGCGCTGGCGGGCGCACTCGACTACGAGACCGCCCCGCACCTGCGCGAACAGGTGCGGGCCGTCGATCTCTCCCCCGGCCACCTGCTCGTCCTCGACCTCGCCGGTCTGGACTTCTGCGACTCCAGCGGGATCAACACCTTCCTCACCGCCCGCAACGCCGTCACCGCGGCGAACGCCTCGATCGCCCTCGCCTCCGTGCCCTCACCGGTGGCCCGGGTCCTCGGCATCGTCGGCCTCGACCTGATCTTCGCGATCCACCCCGACAGCGACGCCGCCCTGGACGCCCACCCGGCCGCGTCCTGACCGAGACCCGACGGGACGGCGCACGGAGGCACCACGGGTGATCCCCGGCGCGACGCGCGTGTCATTCCGGCTCGGGCGGGTACGTTGGCGCTGGCCGGGCGCGTGTTCGACCCGGACCGACGACGAGGAGATGTGATGAGCCAGGTCGCCAGAGGACGCATGACCGGCGCGTTCGGACGACTGGACCGCAAGGTCTTCGCGCACGTGGCGAAGCGTTCCTGGCCCGGCGCCGAGCCCGTCCTCCCCCGGCTGAGCCGGAGCGCGAACCACGGTCTGCTGTGGTTCGGCGTCGCCGCCGGGATGTGGGCCCTCGGCGGGCCGCGCGGCCGGCGGGCCGCCGTCCGCGGGATGACGTCCCTGGCTCTCGCGTCGGCCACCGTCAACACCCTGGCCAAGGGGGCCGTGCGCCGCGAGCGTCCGCTGATCGACACGGTGCCGCTGGTCCGCAGGCTGCCCCACCAGCCGTTCACCAGCTCCTTCCCCTCCGGACACACGGCCTCCGCCGCCGCCTTCACCGCGGGCGTGGCCCTGGAATCGCGCGGTCTTGCGGCGGCCGTGCTGCCGGTGGCCGCCTCGGTCGCCTTCTCCCGCGTCTACACCGGCGTCCACTACCCCAGCGACGTCCTCGTGGGCGCCGGTCTGGGCGTGGGCGCCGCGTTCGCCGTCCGGGGCCTCGCCCCCACCCGCGATCTGGTCCCGACCCCCGCCCGCCCCCGGGTGGAGGCCCGAGCCCTCCCCGAAGGCGACGGGCTCGTCGTCTTCGTCAACGCGGCTTCCGGCGCCCAGCCGCAGCTCCTCGATCCCGTACGCCAGATCAGGACGCTCCTCCCCCGGGCCGAGATCGTCCTGTACGACGACGAGGCGGGGCCGCTGCCCGAGGTGCTGGACGCGACGGCCGCCGAGGTGGCCGAGCGTGGGGGCGTGCTCGGTGTCTGCGGCGGTGACGGCACGGTCAACGCGGCGGTGGAACCGGCCCTCCGGCACGACGTGCCCCTGCTCGTCGTACCCGGCGGCACCTTCAACCACTTCGCGGTGGACCTCGGCGTGGACACGGTCGCCGACGCCTGCGCGGCGCTGGCCGAGGGACACGCGGTCCGCGCCGACGTCGGCCGGATCACCAGCGAGGAGGACGACTCCCGCGCCTACTTCCTCAACACCTTCAGCCTGGGCGTCTACCCGGAGCTCGTACGGCTCCGGGAGCGGTGGTCGCCCCGCCTCGGCGGGCCGCTGGCGTCGGTACTCGGCGTGGTCCACGTCCTGCGGACGTCCCGGCCCCTGCGCGCCGAGGTCAACGGCCGGCCCGAGTCGCTGTGGATGCTCTTCGCCGGCAACGGCGCGTACCGCAGCGCGGGGCTCGCCCCGCTGCGACGCCACGACATGGCGGACGGCGTCCTGGACGTCCGCATCGCCCACGGCGGCCGGTTCGCCCGGACCCGCCTCCTCGCCACGGCGGTGGCCGGCGGGCTGGCACGGACCCGGCTCTACGCGGCGGCCCGGCTCACCACCCTGCGCGTCTCCGGCCTGCCCGAGGACACGCACATGGCCTACGACGGCGAAGTGGTCCCGGCCCCGGCGGCGTTCCGTCTGGACAAGCTGCCCGACGCGCTGACCGTCTACCGCCCGCTCACCGACTGATCGTCCGGGCCGGACGGGACTTTTCGAGCATGCTCTAAGGCAAGGCGGCGCCGCGCGCCGAGACCCAGAGGGTGTACCACTCGTCGTGGGTCAGGTCGGGTTCGTGCAGGGCCGCGTCGCGGCAGGCGCGGATGCGGGGCGGGCGGGAGGAGCCGATGACGGGGGTGATGCGGGCCGGGTGGCGCTGCAGCCACCAGAGCACGATCGTCTCCGGTGTCGTGCCCTTGGCCTCGGCGAGTGAGGAGACGAGCGCGGCCGTGGCGGTCTCCGCGGGGTTCTGCTGGGCCCCGGTGTAGCGCCCTTGGGCGAGCGCGCCCCAGGCCTGGAGTCCGATGCCGTGGGTCAGGCAGTGCTCGACGGTGCCCGCGGGGAAGCCGTTGGCGGCGGACTCGGGGGTGTTGACGAGGACGCCGTCCTCCAGCCAAGCCCGCCGGTGGAGGCTCATCTCCAGCTGGTCGGCGACGATCGGCAGGTCCAGGTGGGCCTGGAGCCGGGCGATCTGGGCGGAGTTCATGTTGGAGACGCCGAACCGGCGGACGAGCCCCTGGCGGTGGAGCGAGGTGAGGGCCCCGGCGATGTCGGCGGGGTCGGCGAGCGGGTCGGGGCGGTGCAGGAGCAGGACGTCGAGGACGTCGGTGCGCAGCCGCAGCAGGCTCTCCTCGACCCGGCGGACGAGGGTCGGGCCGCGCAGGTCGTACAGGCCTGGGCGGTCGCCCTCGGCGAGGCGGATCCCGCACTTGGTCTGCAGGGTGATCCGCTCGCGCAGTCCGGCCGAGCGGGCCAGTACCTCTCCGAAGACCGCTTCGGACTTGCCGTGCCGGTAGATGTCGGCGTGGTCGAAGGCGGTGATGCCGCTGTCGAGGGCCGCCTCGACGGCGGTGTCCGCCGCGTCGATGTCGGCGGCGGTGTGGGGGCTGGTGTCCCAGGCGCCTCCCAGGCCCATGCAGCCGAAGAGGAGGCGGTGGTCGGTCTTCGCGGGCGTGGTCACCGGTTCACCTTCGCATGCGTACGGCCGAGCGGACCGGCGGCGCGTCCCCCTCAGGACGGGCGCCGTCGGTCCGCTCGGCCGGGCCGGGCGACGAGTTCACTCGCCGGTCGAGGACTCCTGCTCGACGTCGACGGTCTCGCTGATGTGGATGGATCCGACATGGACCTCGAAGGTATGGCTGTACTCCGTCTCCCGTTCCTCGGCGGCGGCGGGGACGGCCGACGCGAGGGAGAGCGCGGCGAGGGCGAGAACGGCGGTGACGGCAAGGCGACGCATGGGTTCCTCCTCGGTGGTGCGGACTGGTGGGGGACGCATTCCACGCCCCGCGCCGGTCACACGGCGCTTCACCCGAACCGGTACCGTCCTCGGCCTGTCGGCGGGGACCGCATGCGATCCGGGCGCCCGCCGGTGTAAGGCGGGCGCCCGGAGGGCAGGACGGCGGCCGGCCGGTCAGTCGCCGCTGGTGTAGCGGATGCGGACCCACACGGGCAGCACGAACCAGCAGAGCAGGTACCAGAGGAGGACGCCGGAGACGAGCCACGGCACGTAGGGGTCGTGGGTGGCCACCCGCAGGATGAGGAAGAGCGCCGACGTCAGGGTGGCGAGGAGCAGCAGGAGGCCGGTGAAGGTGAGCCGCGAGGCCCAGGCGACGGCCTGGTGCTTGATCCGTCGGCCGGAGACGAGCCGGTGGAAGGGGACCGGGCCTATCAGGGCGCCGGTGGCGAGGGAGCCGAGGACGACGGTGACGATGTAGATCGTCTTGTCCGTCTGCTCCAGCCCCTGGAAGAGCGGGGTGAAGGCCACCGTGAGGAGGAAGCCGAGGAGGATCTGGACGCCGGTCTGGGCGACGCGGATCTCCTGGATGAGTTCCTGCCAGCGGCGGTCGGCGCGCTCCACCTCGGTCTCGGCCCGCCCGTCCGACCCTGCGTCGGGCCGGTCGTCGGAGCGTGTCGCGGGGCGGCCGTCGTCGGCCCGGGCGTCGGACCGCCCTGCCGGGGAGTGCTCGGCGGACCGCGTTCCGGGCCGGCTCTCCGGCCGCTCGTCGGTCCGTTCGGTGGACCCGCCGGTCCGCTGTCGCAGCGGCCCGCCGGATCTCTCGACGGCAGGATCGCCATGCCGCTCGGGCGTCGGCGTCGCGACGTTCTTTCCTTCGTCCATGGGAAGCCTCCTCGGGGAGATGCGGTCGGTCAGGGGCACGTGCGCCGGGGGGGCGGGTGCATGGGGGATGACGAGTGTCAGGTGCGGCGCGGTGTCCACCAGTGGCGCTTGCGCCGTGGGTGGACGGCCCTGCCCAGGCGGCGGCCCACCAGGGCGTAACCGAGGAGGGCGCCCGCCGTGTTGAGCAGCACGTCGTCGATGTCGAAGGCGCGGCCGGTGATGAGGGCGCCCTGGACCAGCTCGACCAGGAGCATCGTCGCCACCGTCAGCAGCGCGATCCGTACGAACCCGCGGGTGCGGGGGGACACGACCGGCAGCAGCAGGCCGAACGGCACGCCCAGCAGGATGTTTCCGCCGAGCTGCTTGAGGGTGTCCCGGAAGGCGGGCTGTGAGAGGTAGGCGCGGATCGAGTCGCCCGGCCTGAGATTCGAGTGGGTGAGCGCCTCGGAGGCCGGTGACGGCTGGAGGGTCAACCGGGCGAGGACGACGGCGAAGGCCACCATCGCCGCGAGGGCCAGCACGGTGAGGACGAAGCGGAAGAAGGGGCCGGGCCCGGTTTTCGGGGTCGGGGCCGGGGAATTCTCCTCCGCCGGCTTCGTGGTCGGCTTCAGGGCCGCCTGCCGCGGTGCCTCGGCCGTGGCGCGGCGCCATCCGATGCGTGTCCTCATGGAACCCCCCAAGTGCGTCGTGCTTCAGGAAGGTTGCGCGTACCCCGGATGCGCGTTCGGACACGCGTCGGCGCTCGGTCCCCGGCGGGGTTCCGTGCGCCGACGGCGGGGCGGTGCGCCGAGGGCTACGAGCCGTCCCGCACCGTTCCGGTGAACTCGGGTCCGGGGCGCGGCTCCCCGGCCTCGTCGTACGCGATCAGCCGTCCCCGCATCGACTCCTTCGGCTCACGGAGCCGGTCGGTGACGGTGGGGACGGTGACCTCGATGCCGGTCCTCCCGGCCGGTACCGTGACCGGCAGCGACGGCTGTTCCGTGATCCGGGACAGGGGCCGTGCGGGGTTCGGTACCTCTCCGAACCGCTCTTCCAGCCAGCCGCGGTCGACATCGGCCGTGGACAGTTCCGCGCCGGAGGCGACGGGCAGCAGGGAGAGTTCGGCGTAGATCTCCGCGTCGGCGACGGCGGAGAGGCTCACCTTCCAGGTCAGCGGCTTCCCTTCGGTGACGTCGGCGGCGACCGGGGTCAGCGTGACCGCGGGCATGGGGTCGTCGTCGCGGGCGGTCACGCCGCCGTGGTGGGCGCCGACCGCCGCGCCCCGTACCGCCTTCACGAACACCTCCTGGGAGCGGCCGTGGCCGTAGCGGTCGTTGCCGCGGACGGTGAAGGGGACGTCGATGGTGCGGCTGCCCGGGCGGACGGTCACGGTCCGGTGGGTGACTTCCTCCGTGCCCGGCCGGGGGACGAAGACGCGGACCTGACCGCTGCCGCTCCCGGTGACGTGCACGGGGACGCGGTACGTCCGGACGCCCGCGTCGCCTTCGGCGACCGTGAGACGGCCGATGTCGACGCGCGGCATCGCGGCCGGGCGGACGGCCGGTGTGCCGGGGCGCCATCCCCAGGCGTCCATGAGCCAGGCGCTGCCGGTGCGGGTGCGCGGGGTCAGTTCCAGGGCCTTGACCCGCTTGAGGTCGAATCCGGCGCGGGCGGCTGCGGCCAGCGGGACGCGGATCTCGCGCGCCCAGTGGGAGGCGGTCCGTTCGCTGCCCGGGAGGCCGTCGGCCTTGGCTTGGCCGAGGTGGGCGCGGCGGCCCGAGGTGTCGACGAGCACGATGTCGAGCAGCGTGCCGGAGGAGCCCGGCGGCACGATCAGCCGGAGGGCGAGGTCCTGGCTGCCGGCGAGGGAGACGGGGTGGACGTTGCGGACGACGGTCGGGGAGCCCGCGCTCGACCACCGCATCGCGATCGCGTCCCGGCCCGGCTCGGGGGACGCCTCCCAGGAGGCGAAGTGCGGTGACGTGCCGCCCGCGTCGAGCGGCAGGCAGGCGCGTGCCGGGTCGGGGTCGACGTGGGCGCAGGTCCGGCCGCCGGAGACGGTGACCGACGGGCCGGGCAGGAAGGCCGGGACGCGGTGCGCGCCGACGGCGTGGGTGAGCACCTGGGCGGGGCCGGCGGAAGGGGCCCGGCGACCGGTGCCGTCGAGCAGCGGGCGGACGCGGTCGTCGCCGGCGACGAACAGGCGGGCGGACGCGGCGATGTAGGTGGCGCCCGCGGCCTGCTGCTGGGTGGCGGTGAGCCGGGTCTTCGTCCCGGGCGTGCAGACCGGGTCCGGGGTCTCGTCGGACCAGAAGTCGTCGTCCGCCGGTGCCTCGGCCTGGCCCGGGGTCCACTCGCTGTTGAAGAAGTTGTGATTGGCGCCGATCATGTACACGGCGCTGTGCAGGGCGGTGCCGTGGCTGACACCGCGAGTGCCGTCGACGTAGATCTCGCCCTGGAGGTCGGACACGTCGCCGTCGCAGCCGGGCAGGAGCGTGGTCGAGGGCACGTCGGGGACCGGGTTCTGTCCGAAGACGGTGGGGCCGATGAGGACGTTGCCGCGGATGGTCCAGCGCACGGGTCCGCGGTGGCCGTCCTGGTCCGCGGGCGGCCGGGAGAGGCTGTCGAGCGCGGCCCGGTTGACGCCTTCCCCGCCGCGCGAGTGGCCGACGAGCAGGACCCGGGAGAGGTCGGCGGGCGCAGCCGCGCGGACGGCGGCCGGGGCACCGGAGCGGTGGGCGGCCCAGTCCGCCCAGCGGGCCAGGTGGAGCCGGACCAGCGACGAACGGGCCTGCGCGCCGCCGTCCTCGGTGAGGTGGTCCTGGCCGTTGATGCCGTTGGCGGCGATGGACACGGTCACGTATCCCTGCGAGGCGAGGAGGCGTTGGGCCCGCAGATAGCCCTGGTGACTCGGGATCGGTCGGGCTCCGGCGGCGCAGGGCCAGTCGCCGGTGACCTCTCCCGCGGTGTCGTAGCAGGTGGCGTGACGGCCGTGGAGGAAGAGTGCCAGCGGGCGCCGCCCGGGCGCGTCGGCCGGTCCGACCACGGTGGCGCGCATCTCGACGGGGGCGGGCAGGCCGGGAAGGCGTACGGCGTCGAGCGCGTATTCGCCGGTGACCGGGCGGAAGCGGCCCGGGACTCCGGGGTCGACGGGGTTGGCGGGCGGCTCCTCCCGGCGCGCCGATCCCGGGCCGGTGGCCTCCGAGCGGACGGACCCAGGACCGGTCGCCTCCGGACGCACGGACCCAGGACCGGTCGCCTCCGGACGGGCCGACTCGGGGCGGGCGGACGGCGGCGGTGCGGGTGTGGGCGGGCTGTGCGGGGCGCGGTCGGCGCCGGCGGCGTCCAGGCGGCGGCCGCCGGCCGTCACGCGCAGCTCCGTGGCCGCGCCCAGCGGGGTGTCGCCGAGAGCGAGCCGGTACGTCCGCCGGTCCCGCGAGGCATCCGGCCGGCCGAGCAGGCGCTCGCCGGCGTGGAACTCGATCCGCGCGTCGCCCATGGGCACGGGCTCGGGCGCGGTCCAGACGAGCTGCCGGGTGGCGCCGGTGCCGCTGAACCGCCAGCCCGCCGGCAGGGTTTCGCCGTCGGGGAGGGCCTGGAGGCTCCGGGGCGCCGTCGGCCGGGGGCCCGGGGAGGGCTGGGCATGCGCCGGCCCCGGCGCCGCGGCGGTCAACGCCAGTAACGCCAGGGCCGTGGTCACCACGCGTGTGACACGTACACGTATCAAAGCGGTCGTCCTCATCGTCGGTCACGTCGAGGCACCGCGGTCCCCCCGGGGCGCCTCCCTCGCCCCCGGAGGACGGCAACCTACGGGCGGGGGTTGCCTGGTGTGACGCACGTCGGCGCATGTTGGCGCATGTTGGCGCGTGGTGCGGCGCGTTGACGCGTGTGGGCGCGGAAACGACGGAACGCGGGCGGGCGGCGGGGGGCTCCCCCTGCCGCCCGCCGCGGAAGTCGTCAGGCGTACGGGTCGAAGGGGATACCGGACGGTTTCGCCTCGGCCAGGTGGGAGGCGAAGCTGCCGTCCTTCAGGCCGAAGTGCGCGCTGCCGAAGTCGGCCTGGACGAGCTTGTCGCGGAGGCCGGGGGGATAGCCGTTCCAGCCGATGAGGGTGGGGAACTGCCAGGCGCGGTCGTGGTTCTCGGGCGGCTCGTCGTTGGTGTTGGCGGCGCGGAAGCAGTGGGTGCCGATGCCGTCCTTGTGGTAGACGATCTTGGGGTGGGTGCCGTCCCAGCGGATCCGGTCGCGCCCGTGGATCACGAAGGAGCCGTGGGCGGAGGTGGCGACGTAGCGGGCATCGTTGTCCTGCACCCACACCACGACGTGTTCCCAGTCGTGGCGGTGGCCGCCGAGCCCGATGCCGGGGACCGCCTGGTCCTTCTCGAAGTAGAGGCCGTAGAGGATCGCGCACCAGCCGTTGTTGCACAAGGAACGGGCGTAACCGTTGGTGTTGCGCAGGTCTCCCGCGTCACGGCACTGGCCGTTGAGGGCCCCGGACGGCTTGAGGCCGCCGTTGAGGGTTCCGTCGGGCCCGATGGCGGGAGTGGGGTAACAGCCGTCGGTGTCGTAGTCGTAGGCGGGTTGGAAGGTCCGCTCCAAGCCGTCCGCGTTGCCGGGCAGGCCCGGCGGGGGCGCGGCGAACGCGGTGCCCGGCACGGCCACGACCAGGGCGACGGCCGCGCCCAGGGTGAACGACACCTTGCGGAGCCGCGAACGGGTTCTCGGGCGGGGCGATTTCGGGCGGAGCGCTGCCAGGCGGCTCTTCGAGCGGGGCGACTTCTGCCCGGGCGATATCGGTCGGGGCGGCTGCAACGGGGCCTCCGGTGGGGAGCGGCGTGATGCGTCGCGGCTGACATGCCCAGATCAGCCTTGTCGAACCGCGTCGCCCCGTGCCGTTCCGGGGGCCTCCGCACAACGGCCGGCCGGTGGCCGCCCCCTCGGGGCTGCCACCGGCCGGTTCGGGCACGAGACGTCACATGGGGTCCGTCATGCCCATCTCCGACTCGCGCCTGCTCTGCTCCTCGAGCCGGCGGGCCCGGTCCTTGAGTCGCTGACGCTCGTCCGGGTCCGAGGCACGTTCGGCGGCCTGCTCCATCTCCTGCGCCTTCTGGCGCAGCTGCTGCACACGACCGCCGGACTCTCCTGCAACGCTCATGATCACTCCTTGATCTGGGGGTGAGCGGACGCCCTCAGAGAAGCAGCGGCGCGGCACGCCCGCATCCCAGAGCGTCACCCACCGTCATCGCGGCAGTACAGCGCGGCGGACTCGGGTGAGCCGGCAGGGAGTCGGGCGCGGCGGCGCGGGCGGTGAGCGCCAGGATCTCCCGTACGGGCGACAAGGCGATGCCGGCGAAGCGGGACGCCTTCGGGGGGGCAGAGGCGCGGGCGCGGAGGCAGGGGCGGAAGGAGGATGCGTCTTGCGGGGAGGGGAAGGCGTGTGCCTGACCAGGGGTCCATCGAGCCCTACTCCCCTGCCCGGCAGGCGACTTGTCCGGTGGCCCGGTGCGCCCGACTGCCCGGCCGACGGAGGCGGGGCGACGATCCGCGCGGCGGGAGGCGGTGGCCCGCCGGATCGCGCCGGCGCCGTTACGACACGTACCACCGCCTCCGCCGAACGGAGCAGCGGGCGGCGTCGCGGCGGGAGCCCCGGGTGGGCGGTCGGGCTGCGCGGACGGCGGACGCGTGGTCCGATCTGCTCATGGAGCGAGCAGAAGGCAACGAGCGGACCCCGTCGACCACGGCCGCCCAACGACATGCCGCCCGGCTGGCCGTCGCCCAACGGGCCACCGGGCCCGACGATCTGGCGCGGCTCCTCGACATGCTCGACCTGCGCCAGGAGGGCGACCCTCGCTACTTCGGCACCGACGCCGACCGACCGCTCTCGGCGACCGATCCGGCGTCGACCGACGGCCGCCCACTCTGAGGCACGTGCGCCGGAGAGGAAGCCGCGGCGCCGGACCGGAGCGATGGCCGGGAGCGTCGGCGGGTACGCGGCGGGTCCGCGGGCGCGCGGCGGCTCGGCGGGTATGCGGCGGCTCGGCGGGCGCGCGGCGGCTCGGCGGGCGCCGACGAGTACGCGGCTCGCCTGCCGGCGCCGGCCGGCACGTCACGTGTCAGCGCCCTGCCGGTGCGTCACGCGTCGGCGCCCGCCGGCCGGGGCGCAGTGCGTCGGGCGCCCGCCTGCCGGTGCGTGGCCGTGTCGGAGCCCATCTGCCGTCGGCGTACCGGCCGCACCCACCGCCGGTACGTGGCGTGTCGGCGCCATCTGCCGGTACGCGGCCGGCCACATCCACCGCCGATACGCCGCCCGCCGGGCGATCGCGCTCAGAGGGCGTAGCGCAGCACCGCTCCCAGCCCTCCGGCCGGTCCCGGCATGTCCTCCGGGACGAGCAGGACCTCGCCGCCCGCCGCCGCGGCGGACCGGAGCAGGGCGTCGTCCGCCCGCGCCCGTTCGGGCTTGGCGACTCCCATCGCCAACGCCTCGCCGCGCTGCACGGCGACGTCGTCCACGCCCGGCCCGATCCACACTTCGCGCCGGGCGTCGGAGGCGTCCGGCGCGAGGAGCAGGGTCGCGACCTGGTGGTTGCGTACCGCGTCCACGACGGCGGGCATGCCTTCGGCGGCTTCGCCCGGCCCGGTGTCGAGGGTGGAGGCGCGGTGCTCCCCCGGCCTGCCCCGGCCCTGACGGAACCGTTCGAGGGCGCCTTCCAGCCGCTCGCGCGCGAACTGCCGCCGTACGCGCGCGATCTCCTCGTCCACCGGGCCGCGCGCGGCGCCCTGTGCCCTGCTGCCCGCGACCTCGACGGCGACGGCCCGCAGAGGTTCGGGCAGCCGCTGGTGAACGGCCCTGCGTTCGCGGGGATCGCCGGTCAGCACGACGAGATCCGCCTCGCCCCCTGTCCACCGGCGGGCGAGTTCGGCCGCGATGACGTCGGCGGTCTCGTCCCAGGCGTTCTCCACTTTGTTGCGGTAGTGCCACTCGTGCCGGTCGGCGGGGACTCCGCGATGGCCGCGGCCCTGGTCCTCCTTGCCGTGGGCCTCGCCCAGGGCCTCCCGGTGCAGGGCGTCATACCGTTCCAGATCGGCGCCGGTACGGTCGATGTACGCCACCAGGCAGCTCGGCTCGTCGCCGCGCAGCCGGGCCAGCGGAGAGACGTGCGGGAGGAGCGACCAGGTGGCCTCGACGGTGGGCGGGCTGATCGCGAGCGGGAGGTCGAGCACCACCTCGGCGCCCGCGGCGAAGAGCGCCCGGCCGGGCGGCGCCCCGGAGGCCGGTTCCCGGGACAGTCGCTCCATGACCGCCCGGGTGGTGTAGCCGTCGGCGCCCGCGTCGATGAGCTGGGAGGCGACCGAGCGCTCGCGCAGTTCCTGGATCTTCAGCGCGTCCTCGGTCGCGCGGGAGGTGTCGATGTAGACCGAGGCCCAGGGGCCCAGCCGGGTGAAGAGTGGGCGGAGGAAGCCGAGTTCCATGATGTTCCCCATGCCTTCCGTGACGGATGCGCAGGGCGTGAGCAGGTCGGGACCGCTTGCGTCCGTACCCGTGCGGTGCCCGTGCGCCCTTCACGCAAACCGGCGGCTCCGCTTCCACAAGCCGTGGCCGGGTGGGTACGCGCCGTAAGCCGGGCGGGTACGCGCCATAATGGGCTCCAGGAGTCCGGCGGTCCTTCGGGACGGCGGGAGGGGGAGGAAACCGGCCGCGACGCTGGAGGTGCCTCCGTGACGCATACGAGCGATCCGGCGGATGCCGCCGATCCTCATGGCGGGGCCGCTCCGGACGGCGGCGCCCCCCGCCCCGGCAGGGGTACGGAGCCCGGACCGGCCGCCCGACCCAGCGCGGCGCCCGACGCCCTCCCAGCCGCCGGCGCGGGGCCCGGATCCGACGCCCTCCCGCCCACCGCCACCGGGCCCGGGCCCACCCCCCTGCAACCCCCCTGCACCGTACCCTCCGCCGACACCGATCCGTCCGTCGGCGCCCCTCCGCCGGTGGCACCGGCCGCCGCCGCCAACCCGGCGGCCGCCGCCCTGGACGAGGCACTCGCGGAGACGACCCGCAGGACCGGGGCGTCCATCGGCGCCGTCTACCTCCTCGCCCCGGACGAGCAGGTGCTGTGCCTGGAGACGCTGTGCGGTGCCCCGGTGGACTTCGCCGCTCCCTGGGCGCGGGTCCCCATGACCGCCCCCGCCCCGGTGGCCGAAGCGGTCCGGGACGGTCACATGGTGTGGGTCGGCAGCCAGCAGGAGATGGCCCGCTCCTACCCCCGTACCGCCATGGCGCTGCCGTACCCGCTCTCGCTCGCCGCCGCTCCGATCACGGGCAACAGGTCCTGGGGGTCCCTGCTGCTGATGTGGCCGCCGACCCGGCCCGCGCGGATGAGCGACCGGGAGCGCGGGCACATCGCCTCCCACTGCCGGCGCCTGGCCCGGCTCCTCGACGAGGCGGTCGAGTCGGGCAGGCCGCTCGACGGGAGCGCCGGGCCCCGAGCCATCCCCGTGGAGGCCGGGGGCAGGCCGGCGAGCCCGGTGCGGGCGGCCGCCGACTTCGCCGAGCGGCTGCCGGGCGGCTCCTGCGCCCTGGACCTGGAAGGGCGCATCACCTACGTCACCTCCGGCGGCTGCGAGCTGCTGGGGCGCGATGCCGCGCACCTGCTGGGCACGCTGCCGTGGCAGTCCCTGCCCTGGCTGGACGACCCGACCTACGAGGACCGCTACCGCGCGGCGGTCATCAGCCGCGAGCCCGTCTCCTTCACCGCCTGCCGCCCGCCCGACCGCTGGCTGGACTTCCATCTGTACCCGGACTCCAGCGGCATCAGCGTCCGCATCGTCCCCACCGGGGCCCAGCCCCCGCCGTCACCGGCCCCCCCGCTCTCCGAGCACACCGCCACCCCGGCCCGCGCGGGGCAGCTCTACCAGCTGATGCACCTGGCCGCCGCCCTCACCGAAGTCGTCGGCGTCCAGGACGTCGTGGACGTGATCGCCGACCAGATCATGCCCGCGTTCGGCGCGAGCGGTCTGGTCCTGTCCGCCGAGGACGCCGGGCGGCTGCGGATCACCGGACACCGCGGCTATCCGGCGGAGGTCATCGAACGTCTGGACGGCCTGCCGCTGGACACCGCCTTCACCCCGGTGGGGCGGACGCTCGCCACCGGGATCCCTTCGTTCTTCGCCGACCCGGAGGAGATGCGGCGGATCTATCCCGAGGCACCCCAGGTGAGCGGGAAGCAGGCCTGGGCGTTCCTGCCGCTGATCATCTCCGGCCGGCCGGTCGGCTGCTGCGTCCTCACGTACGACCGGCCCCACACGTTCTCCGCCGAGGAGCGCTCCGTGATGTCCTCGCTCGCGGGGCTCGTCGGCCAGGCCCTGGACCGCGCCCGGCTGTACGACGTCAAGCACCATCTCGCCCACGGCCTCCAGGAGGCGCTGCTGCCGCACACCCTTCCCCTGGTGCCGGGCCTGGACGTCGCCGCGCGTTACCTGCCGGCCACCCGGGGCATGGAGATCGGTGGCGACTTCTACGACCTGATCCGGCTGGGCGGCAGCGCCGCCGCGGCCGTCATCGGCGACGTACAGGGGCACAACGTCGCCGCCGCGGCGCTGATGGGGCAGGTCCGGGCCGGGGTCCACGCCCACGCCACCCTGGGCACGCCGCCGGACATCGTCCTGTCCGCGACGAACCGGCTGCTGACCGACCTCGATCCCGGGCTCTTCACCAGCTGCCTCTACGCCCACCTGGACTTCGCGCAGGGCCGGCTCTGCGTCGCCAGCGCGGGACACCCCCCGCCGCTGCTGCGCCGCGCGGACGGGCGTACGACCCCGATGGCGATCACCCCCGGGCCGCTCCTGGGCATCGACCCCGACGCGGTCTATCCCGTCTCCGACACCCCTCTCACGCCGGGGCTGACCCTGGCGTTCTACACCGACGGTCTCGTCGAGACGCCGGGGACCGACATCGACGTCTCCCTCGCGCGGCTCGCCGACAGCCTCTCCCGGGCCTCCGGCACGGATCCGGACGTCGTCATCGACGCGCTGCTCCGGGAGGTCCGCCCCACCCGGGACCGTACGGACGACATCGCCCTGATGCTGTTGCGGATCCGCGGCGACGCCTGACGGACCGCCCGCCCGCGTAACGCGGACCGCCCGCCGCCGCCCGGTGCGCCCTCACGCCGTACCGCAGCACGCCGGAGTGCGCGCCACCCCGCTGCTCACGCGTCGGGCGACTCGTCGAGGGTGAACAGGGCGCCCTCCGGGTCCCGCAGGGTGACCTTCCGCCCGCCGCCCCACTCGGCCTCGGCGCCCGTCACGATGCTCCCGCCGTACTCGACGGCCACGGCCGTCGCCTCGTCGAGGTCCCGGACCTTGAAGTGGACCAGCCAGCGGGGCCGTCGTTGCGGCGTGGGCGCGCCCTCTTCGACGGGTCCGCTGTTCAGACGCGCGACGGGTTCTCCTGCGCGTCGCAGGACGACCTGGTCCTCCTCGTAGAAGACGTCGCAGCCGGGCCCGTCCGAGTCGCCCCACTCCAGGACCTCGCCGTAGAAGACGGCGGCGTCGAACGCGTTCCGGGTGTGCAGCTCCAGCCAGGACGGTGCCGCCCCCTCGCCGATCTTCCAGTCGGAGTGGACGCCTCCTTCCCCGATGCCGAAGACCGCGCCCTCCCGGTCGGCCACCAGGGCGGCGCGGCCGCGGGGCGGATAGGAGACCGGGCCCACCCCGATCGTTCCGCCGCGTTCCCGGACCCTGGCGACCGCCGTGTCGGCGTCCTCGACGGCGAAGTACGCCGTCCATGCCACCGGGACGGCGAGCTGTCCGGCCACCGCTCCCATGCCGGCGACGGGTACGCCGTCGCGCTCGGCGACGGAGAACGCCCGCCCGAAGCTGCCCTCACGGAAGGTCCAGCCGAGGACGGCGCCGTAGAAGCGCTCCGCCGCGTCCAGATCCCGCGCCACCAGGCTCAGCCAGCACGGCGCGCCCAGCACGTCCGCGGCCATCAGCACCATGGCCTGTCTCCTTCCGTCGCCCCGTGCGTACGGGCACACCCAGGGCGCCCCACAGGTCTCGCGTGCTTCGCCCGTTCCCCCACGGCGGGCTTCTCATGCCCCGCCGCAGGGCCGGAAATGGCGTTCGACCAGCGAGGACACGGGCCGGGCCCCTGCCCCGGCCGCGGCGACCGCGGCCGGGGCGCCGCGCGGGCTCGTCGGCTTCCGCCGTGAAGAGTTCCGGCGAATTTCCTACCGGGGGGTAGGCCCGCCCCCGCGCCTTGTTATACGTTCCGTCTAACAGCTTGCTAGATGCGACATCTAACAAGCGAGGTGGCATGCGTGCGCCCGATCGTCCGCGCCATCCGAGCCACGAGCCACGCGTCATGAGCCCACGAGGCACGAGCCACGTGTCATTCGAGTCAAAGGAGCCGCAGCATGGCAAGCAGCACCGTCCGGCCGGAGGACCAGGACCTGCTCCGCGAGCAGGACGTCGCCCGCCGGCTGCTCGATTCGGCCGCGAAGCTGTCGTACGACCCGGCCGTGGAGGTGGACTGGGACACCCCGCTGGACAAGGACTTCCACGGCGCAAGCCCCGAGTGGAGCACCCTCTACGGCACGGCGTACTGGAACGAGCTGACCGACGCCCAGCGCAAGGAGCTGACGCGGCAGGAGGCCGCCTCGGTGGCCAGCACCGGCATCTGGTTCGAGATGATCCTGCAGCACATGGTGCTGCGCGACATGTACACCAAGGACCCGACCGACCCGCGGTTCCAGTGGGCCCTCACCGAGATCGCCGACGAGTGCCGGCACTCCATCATGTTCGCCCGCGGCGCCGCGAAGCTCGGCGCCCCCGCCTACCGCCCGCCCCGGATGGTCGTCGAACTCGGCCGGGCCTTCAAGACGCTCGCCTTCGGCGAAGCCGCGTACGCCGCGATCCTGGTCGCCGAGGAGGTCCTCGACGTCATGCAGCGCGACTGGATGCGCGACGAGCGCGTGGTGCCGTTCGTCCGCACCATCAACAACATCCACGTGGTGGAGGAGTCCCGGCACATGAAGTTCGCGCGCGACGAGACGCGCAAGCGCCTGCGGCGCGCCGGCCCGGTGCGCCGTCACATCCACGCCTTCGTCATCGCGGTCGCCTCCTACTTCATCGTCACCAGCATGGTGAACCGGGGCGTCTACGCGAACGCCGGCCTCGACGGCCGGCGCGCCCTCGCCGAGGCCAAGGCGAACGAGCACCACAAGTCCCTGATGCGGTCCAGCTGTTCGGGGCTCATGGAGTTCCTGGCCTCCGCCGGCCTGCTGACCAGGCCCGCCCTGGCGTTCTACAAGCGCGCCCACCTGATCTGACCCCCGGCCCCGACCGGCCCGCACCGTCCTCCTCCACGGTGCGCCCCCTCGACGACGACCCGAGCCGACGGATGACGAGATGACCTACGCCATCACCCAGACCTGCTGCAGCGACGCGACCTGTGTCGCGGTGTGCCCCGTCAACTGCATCCATCCGACCCCGCAGGAGCGGGAGTTCGGCAGTACGGAGATGCTCCACGTCGACCCGAGGGCGTGCATCGACTGCGGAGCCTGCGCCGACGCCTGCCCGGTCGACGCGATCTTCCCGGTGGACAGCCTGTCGGGACCGCAGAAGGAGTACGCGGCCATCAATGCCGCGTACTTCGCGGACAAGGAGCCGGAGCCCGTCGAGGAGGGGCCCGTCTTCCACTCCTGGGGCAGCCCGTCGTTCGAGCGCAGTCTGCCCTCCGACTTCGCGCCGATCCGGGTCGCGGTCGTCGGCACGGGGCCGGCCGGCATGTACGCCGCCGAGGACCTCCTCCTGCACACCAACGCCGAGGTCACGCTCGTCGACCGGCTGCCGGTGGCCGGCGGGCTCGTCCGGTACGGCGTGGCGCCCGACCACCCCGGCACCAAGCAGGTGGGGAACACCTTCGCGCGCTTCCACGCCCATCCCCGGGTACGGATGCACCTCGGCGTGGAGGTCGGCAAGGACGTCACCGCGCAGGAGCTGGCCGCTCACCACGACGCGGTGATCTACGCCGTCGGCGCGGCCGCCGACCGCAGGCTCGGCATTCCGGGCGAGGAGCTGCCGGGCAGCGTCTCGGCGACCACGTTCGTCTCCTGGTACAACGCCCACCCGGAGGTGGCGCCGGACGCGATCGGCCTCACCGGCGAGCGGGTCGTCGTGGTCGGCAACGGCAACGTCGCCCTCGACGTCGCCCGGCTCCTCGTCATGGATCCGGCGGAGCTGGCCGGCACCGACATCGCCGACCACGCGCTCGCGGCCCTGCGCACCTCCCGGGTGCGCGAGGTGGTGCTGCTGGGGCGGCGCGGGCCGGAGCACGCGGCGTACACCGCCTCCGAGGTGCTCGCGCTCGGGCATCTGCCGGGGGTGGACCTCGTCGTGGACGACCACGATCCCCGCACCGGCGCGGCGATCGACGGCGCGCGGGACGGCGACAAGGCGGCCCTGCTGCGCGGTGCGGCCCGCGAGGCGGTGGACTGGTCCCGGGCACCCGCTCCGGGGCGGCGCATCATCCTCCGCTTCCACTCCGCGCCCCTGGAAGCGGTCGGCGAAAGCGCCGTCGAAAGCGTGCGGGTGACGAACGGCCAGGAGGAGCGGACACTTCCGGCAGGCATGCTGCTGCGGGCGGTCGGCTATCGCGGGGTTCCGGTGGCGGGTCTGCCCTTCGACGAGACGACCGGAACCGTGCCGCACGAGCGCGGCAGGGTGGCCGGGCTTCCCGGGACGTACGTCGTCGGCTGGATCAAGCGCGGCCCCTCGGGCGGCATCGGGGCCAACCGCGGCTGCGCCGCGGAGACGGTCGGCACGCTCCTGGCCGACGCGGTGGCCGGCGCCCTCCCCTCGGCCACGCGCACCGCGAGATCGTTCCAGCGCCTCGCCCGGAGCCGTACCCGCCAGGTGGTCGACGCGCGGGGCCTGGCGGCGATCGACCGCGCCGAACGCGCCCGCGGCCGCGCGGACGGCCGGCCTCGGGTCAAGCTCGGCACCCTGCCCGAACTGGTCGCGGCGGCCAAGGGCGGCCTCCGCCGGCTGCCGGGCTGATCCCCCGGCGACGGGGCCCGGTGCCTTAGCCGGGTCCACGTCCGGGGTCCGGGGTTCGGGTCTACGGTCCGGCTCCGGCTCCGGCTCCGGCTCCGGCTCCGGCGCCCGCTCCAGGGGTCCGTGCCCGGGTCCGGCTCTACGATCCGGGCTTGCGGGCCTCGATGAGGAAGCGAGCCGTATGGGCCACGAAGGGGCCCTCGGATTCGATCCGGTCGTGCAGCTCGCGGAGCCGGTCGCGGTACGCCTCGACGGTGAAGCCGGGGACCATCCAGATCACCTTGCGCAGGAAGTAGACGACGGCGCCGATGTCGTGGAACTCGGTGCGCAGCCGTTCCGAACGCACCTCGACGACCTCCAGGCCCGCGGCCTCCGCCTCGGCGACGGCGTCGTCGGGGTGCCGCGCGCGCCGACCCTCCTCCGGCTGCGGGCCCAGGAAGTACTCGACGAGCTCGAAGACGCTCGCCGGGCCGACGTGCTGGGAGAAGTAGACGCCGCCGGGGGCGAGGACGCGGGCGGTCTCCCCCCACCACGCCCTGACGGGGTGGCGGGAGACCACCAGGTCGAAGGCGCCGTCGGCGAAGGGCAGCGGCGGCTCGTCGGGATCGGCCACGACCACGGCGCCGAGGGGATGCAGCAGTGCGGTGGCCTTGGCGACGTTGGGAGGCCAGGACTCCGTCGCCAGCATCGTCCTCGGCAGGACGGGAACGCCGGCGAGGACCTCCCCGCCGCCGGTCTGGATGTCGAGCGCGGCCGCGGCGCGGGCCAGGCGCTCCCCCATCAGCCGCTGATAGCCCCAGGACGGCCGCTGCTCGGTGGCCCTCCCGTCGAGCCAGGAGAAGTCCCATCCGTCCACGGAGACCGCGTCGGCCTCCGCCACCAGTTCCTCGAACGTCCTGCGCTTCATTCGGGCCATTGTGCCCGCTACGGACGGCCACGGGCTCGGGACCGGGCCGCCACGGCCCACCGTCCGGGCCGGCGTCCGGGCCCGTCCGGGCCGGCGTCCGGCCATCACGAGCCGCCGTGCGGGCGGGCGTGATCCTCCGCACACACCGGCGGAGCCCGCGGCGGGCTCGTGTTAGCGTCCGGCCGTGATCTTCCAGGCCGTGACCGCACCCGCCCCGCAGACGGGAGCGAGCGGCGGCTGCCCGTACGACCCCGCCGCCGCGGCGCCGGCCCTCGACGGACACGGCCTTCTCGACCTCTTCGGGGACGGCTTCGTGCGCGACCCCGATCCGTGGATGGACCAGCTCCGCAGCGAGTCGCCGGTGCACTTCGACCCCCTGACGGGGCTGTGGCTGGTCAGCCGCCACGCCGACATCCGTACGGTGCTGCTCGACCAGGAGGCCTTCCTCCCCGACAACGCGCAGCACGCCGTCACGCCGCTCGGGGTTCCGGCGCTGCGGGTCCTCGCCCGGGCCGGGTTCCGGGTACGGCCGGCCCTCGCCAACAACAGCACCGAGAGCCACTCCGGGCTGCGCCGGGTGGTCACCCGGTTCTTCAACGCCCATCGGGTCGCGGCCGCGGTGCCGGTGATCGAGCGGATCGCCGACGATCTCCTCGCCGGGGCACGGGAGCGCCTCGACGCCACGGGCCGCTGTGATCTCTTCACCTCCTTCGCCCAGGTGCTTCCCTGCCGGGTGATGATGGAGCTGCTGGGCGTCGACACGCTCGACGCGGCGACCCTCACCCGCTGGAGCGATGCCTCCCTCGAGCTGTTCTGGGGACGTCCGACCCCCGAGCGGCAGCTCGAACTGGCCGAGCTGGTGGGCGAGTTCCACCAGTGGCTCACCGCGACGGTGAGCGGCGGCGCGGTCGCGGAGGACAGTCTGATGGGGGCCCTGACGCGGCACCGGCTGCCGGACGGACGGTTGCTGGACGTCCAGACCGCCGTGGGCGCGTGCTTCTTCGTCTTCGTGGCCGGGCAGTCGACCACCGGGCAGCTGATCTCCACGGTGCTGCGGCGCGCGCTGGCCGAACCGGGGCTCTGGCCCCGGCCGGCCCACGAGGAGCCACTGGCCCGGGCCTGGGTGGAGGAGGTGCTGCGCCACGAACCGCCGGTGACCTCCTGGCGCCGGGTGACGTCGGGCCCGGTGGAGCTGGGTGGGGTACGTCTGCCCGCCGGCGCGCCCCTGCTGCTGATGCTCATGGGGAGCGGGTCCGACCCCGAGGTCTTCGACGAGCCGGCGCTGATGCGCACGGACCGGCCGGAGGTCCGCCATCATCTGGCGTTCGGCGCGGGCCGGCACCGCTGTCCCGGCGCCTCCCTGGCGCGTACGGAAGCGGCCGTGGCCCTGCGCGCCGCCTGTCGCCTTCTGCCGGACGTCCGGCTCGCCCCGACCCCGGCGGATCCGCCGATGCTCGGGCTGCTGTCCTTCCGGGCCCCGCTGCGCATCGACGTGGTGGCCGGACCGGCCCACGCCGGGCGGGGCGTCGGCACCTGCGCCTGAGCGCGGGGCAGGGGGCGCACGAGCCACTCGCCGCCGCGCATCGGTCGCCGTTCCCGGAGTACGTGCTCGCCCCTAGGCCAGGGCGGGCCGACGGGAGACGGCGCACGGGCCCGCCCCGAGGTGGGACAAGCCCGTGCGCCGCGTGACCAGGCGACCGGGCGACCGGCGGTCCCTGCCACCCGGTCTTCGGCCGAGGCGGCCGTCGGGCCCGGCTAGCGGTCGGTCGTCAGGCCGGCCGGGACCGGTGCGTAACCGGCGGGGCGGGTGGTGAAGGTGCCCCTGCCCTGGGTGCGGCCGCGCAGCCGGGAGGCGTAGCCGAAGAGTTCGGCGAGCGGCACCAGGGCGGTGACCACCGCGGTCCCGGCCCGGGCGGTGGAGCCCAAGACGCGGCCGCGGCGGGCCGCGAGGTCGCCGAGGACTGCGCCGACCGCGCTGTCGGGCACGGTGACGGTGACCTCGACCACCGGTTCGAGGAGCGTCATCGCGCTGGCCCGCAGGGCCTCGCGCAGCGCGAACCGGGCCGCCGTGCGGAACGCCATCTCCGAGGAGTCCTTGGGATGGGTGACCCCGTCGGTCAGCGTGACCCGCACCCCGGTCACCGGATGACCGCCGAGCGGCCCCTCCTCCAGAGCGTCCCGGCAGCCGGCCTCGACCGCGCGGACGTACTCCTGCGGCACCCGGCCGCCGGTGACGGTCGAGCGGAACGCGAACTCCTCAACACCGCACGTACGACCACCACCACCGGCACCGGAGGCACCACCGGCACCGGAGGCACCACTCGCGCCACCCGCGCCACCGGCACGCACAGCGTCCGGAGCGCCTTCGTCCGCCGTCTCCAGCGTCCCCACGTCGAGGACGACATGGGCGAACTGTCCGGCGCCTCCCTCCTGCTTGACGTGCCGGTACACGTGGCCCGACACCCCGCGGACCACTGTTTCCCGGTAGGCCACCCGCGGTCGCCCGACGGTGACGTCGACGCCCTGGTCACGGCGGATCTTCTCCACCGCGACCTCCAGGTGCAGCTCGCCCATCCCCGACAGCACGGTCTGCCCGGTCTCCGGGTCGGTCCGGACGGTCAGGGAGGGGTCCTCCTCGGCCAGCCGGGCCAGCGCGGACGCCAGCCGCTCGGTGTCCAGGCTGCTGCGGGCCTCGACCGCGACGGAGACCACCGGCGTCGCCGGCACGGGCGGTTCGAGGAGCAGCGGGGCACCGGGCGCGCACAGGGTCGCGCCCGGGCGGGCCGCCTTGAGCCCGATGACCGCGACGATGTCGCCGGCCCCGGCCCGGTCCACGTCCGTGTTCCGGTCCGCCTGGACGCGCAGGATCCGTCCCACGCGTTCGGTGCGGCGTGCGGCCACGTCGAGCACGACGTCCCCCTTCCGGATGGTTCCCGCGTAGACGCGCAGGTAGGTGAGGCGCCCGGTGGCGGCGGAGTGCACCTTGAACACCAGGGCGGCGAAGGGCGCCGCCGGGTCGGCGGGCCGCTCGGCCTCCGCGCCGTCGGCCGTCCCGCGGACCGGCGGGACGTCCAGCGGCGACGGCAGATAGGCGACGACGGCGTCGAGAAGCGGCTCCATCCCGCGGTTGCGGTAGGCCGAACCGCACAGGACGACGACGGCCTCGCCACCGCGGGTCAGGTCGCGCAGCGCCGTGGCCAGCGTCCGCGCGTCCAGGGCGGACTCCGCGCAGAACTCCTCCAGCGCGGCCGGATGGAGTTCGGCGACCGCCTCCTCCAGGGCGCGGCGACGGTCGTGGGCCTCCTCCCTCAGCTCTTCGGGCACGGGACCCTCGGTGTACGTGTCGTCGCCCGCGGCCCAGACGAGGGCGCGCATCCGCAGGAGGTCCACGACGCCGGTGAAACCGTCCTCCGCGCCGATCGGGAGCTGGACGACCAGCGGTACGGTGCCCAGCCGGTCCCGGATGGAGGCGACCGCCGTGTCCAGGTCGGCGCCCGCGCGGTCCATCTTGTTGACGAAGGCGATGCGCGGGACGCGGTGGCGGTCGGCCTGCCGCCAGACCGACTCGCTCTGCGGCTCCACGCCCGCGACGGCGTCGAAGACGGCGACGGCCCCGTCGAGCACGCGCAGCGAGCGTTCCACCTCGTCGGCGAAGTCGACGTGCCCGGGGGTGTCGATGAGGTTGATCCGGTGGTGGTCCCAGTCGCAGCTGACCGCCGCGGCGAAGATGGTGATGCCGCGGTCGCGCTCCTGCGGGTCGAAGTCGGTGACGGTCGTGCCGTCGTGGACCTCGCCCCGCTTGTGGGTGGCGCCGGTGAGGTAGAGCATCCGCTCGGTGACGGTGGTCTTGCCGGCGTCGACATGGGCGAGGATGCCCAGGTTCCGGACGTGGTGCAGAGCGGTGGTGGGGGTGACGGTGGTCGTTTCGCGTCGATCGTCGGTACGCACGGCCCAAGGCCTTTCGCTGTCATGCGGAACAGGGCGGCGCGATTCCCGGACGAAGGGGGCCTGAAGCGGGCCGACGGCGCCCCGGCAGGGGGCGGGTGTGCATCGGGCCGCTCTTCCGCGTGACGCCGCGTCGGGTCGATGCCGACGGGGCCGCTGACGAGGTCAGGAGTTCGTCACGGGCTTCCGGTGGCGGCCGCGCGGCCGGCACCGGGTGGACGAGGACACAAGGATCACGTCGTACCGTGACCGGGGGACGACGACATCGGTGCGGCAGCGCACGGTCGGTCTCCCCTCACTGGTCTCGGGCGCGGGCCGGGACGTCGGCGGCGCGTGCTGCGAGTGTAGGGAGCGTGCGGGAGCCGGCGACACCGGTTTTCTCCGGTGCCGGGGGCGGGGTGAGCGGCGGTCAGGCGCTGCGGGCGGTCGGCAGGGTAAGGGCCGCCCAGACCGTCTTCCCGCGCGGCGCGGCGGGCTCCCAGGACCAGCTGTCGCTCAGCGCCTCGATGAGGTGCATGCCCCGGCCGCCGGTCCCCAGGTCCTCCACGGGACGCGGTCGGGGCGGCACCGGGCTGGGGTCGGTGACGGCGGCGACCAGGTGGCGGGAGTGCAGCGAAAGCCCCAGCCACACGGGGTACTCGCTCTCCTGCGGCGCGGTCCCGGGACAGCCGAGCGCGTGCCGTACCGCGTTGGTGACGAGCTCGGTGACGACGAGCTCCAGGTCCCCCGCCAGCGAGGGCAGGACCCAGCCCTCCAGCGTGAGCAGGACGAACCGTCTGGCGCGTGACACGTTCTGTGGGCGCCCGTCGAGCCCGCACGCGGCGAATCCCAGCGGAAGATCCGCTTCACCTCGTGCGGGGGCGGACACGGGATCGAGCGCTAAGGCCGACCTGTGAGTGATCACCTGTCATGTCTCCCTGCGAGCCCCGAAGTTCGATGCTGCGGCGGTCTATGAGGAACGAGTATTGTCGAGGGCACACCGAAAGTGCAATTGCATCTGGGATTGCAGTCGTGCGATCTCGTGGACGGATGTACGGATGCCGTACGGAACAGGAGGGCCCGTGGCCATGGAGTCGTTCAACGGGATGAGGGCGAGCGCGCTGGCTCCGGTCAGCTGGGTCAAGAGCCGCCACAGCAACGCCACGGGCAACTGTGTGGAGGTGGCCGCCCTCCCCGACGGCGGGGTCGCGCTGCGCAACTCACGGGACCCCGAGGGCCCCGCGCTGGTCTATACGCGCGACGAGATCGCGGCGTTCATCGCCGGTGCGCGCGACGGGGACTTCGACTTCGCAATCGGCTGAAAACCGTCGCTGCGATCCGTCTCCCTGGCCGCGAATCGCCCCTCCCCGCTAATCTCGTCCCCTCATGAAGATGCGGGAGCGCGTGATGGCCGGAGCCGAACCGAGTTCGCCCCTGTTCGTCCCTTCCATCGGGACGGTCGAGAACAACCCCACCGCACTCAAGCTGATCCTCGGCGGCAAGCTGCGCGAACTGCGTGCCGCGGCGGGGCTCGAACCGGCCGACGTGGACGCGCGGCTGGGCTTCTCCCGCTCCAAGACGAGCCGTATCGAGCTGGGGCGGCACGGGTGCAAACCGGCCGACGCGACGGCCCTGCTCACGCTGTACGGCGTGACGGACGGCGCGCGCACGGAGGAGTTCCTCCGGCTGGTGCGGCAGTCCCGGCAGGCCGAGTGGTGGCGGTCCTTCAGCGATGTGCTGTCGGACTTCTTCGCCCCACTGGTCGCCCTCGAAGGGGCGGCGGCGCTCATCAGGTCGTACGAACCGTTCTACGTCCCGGGCCTGCTCCAGACCTCGGCCTACACCCGCGCCGTGGTGCGGTCGGGGCCCGGCCGGCTTCTGCCCCACGAGGTCCAGCGCCGGATCGAGCTGCGCCAGGAGCGGCAGCGGCAGCTCGACCGACCCGGCGGCCCCCGGCTCTGGGCGGTGATCGACGAATCGGTGCTGCTGCGGACCGTCGGCGGCCCCGAGGTCATGCGCGGGCAGCTGGAACACCTGGTCGACCTGATGGGCCGGTCCCGGGTGACGCTGCAGATCGCGCCGCTCGACGTGACGGCGGCGATCGGTGTCGGCACCGGCGTGACGTATCTGCGGTTCGCGCTGCGGGACCTGAAGGACGCCGTCTACATCGAGCACCTGACGGACAGTACGTTCAGCCAGAAGCCGGCCGACGTGGAGCAGTACCGCGACATGCTCGACCGGCTGGGCGCGTGCGCGCTGACGCCCACGGAGTCGCTGGAGAAGGTCCAGGAGCGCCTCAAGCTCCTGTGAGGGGCGAGGCCCGCCCCTCGGGGCGGGAGGGCAGGGGCGGGCGGCCGGGGCCGCCCGCCGACGCGTCTCACAGCCGGGCGACGCCGCCCCATTCGAGCCATTCGTCGGTGCTCTGCACCGGTGCCAGATCGCTGTCCGGCCGCCAGGTCGACACCTCGACCAGTCCCGGCGGGAGGATGTCGAGCCCGTCGAGGAACCCGGCGACCTCGCTCTCCTCACGGACCCGGCCCCAGTGCCCGCCGGTGGCCTCCGCCATGAAGTCCGTGACGAACTTCCGGATGTCCGGCCGGTCGCTGACCAGCTGGCACACCACCAGGAAGCTGCCCGGCGCGAGCCGGTCCGCGACCCGGCGGATCAGACCGGCCGGGTCGTCCTCGTCCGGGATGCAGTGGAGCACCGAGACGAAGAGAGCCGCGACGGGCTGGTCGAAGTCGATCAGACGCCGCGTCTCCTCGTGACCGAAGATCCCGTCGGTGTCCCGCATATCGGCCTGGATGACGGCCGTCCGGTCGTTCTCCTCCAGCAGGGCGCGCCCGTGGGCGAGGACGATCGGGTCGTTGTCGACGTACACCACCCGTGCGGACGGGTCGACGGCCTGGGCGACCTGGTGGACGTTGTCCTGGGTCGGCAGCCCGGACCCGTGGTCGACGAACTGCCGGATCCCGTACTCGGTCGACAGCAGCCGCACGACCCGGCGGAGGAAGCGCCGGTTGTTCACGGCGAGGACCTTGGTGCTGGGGACCTGCTCCAGCAACTGCTCGCAGGCGTCGCGGTCCGACTGGTAGTTGTCGTCGCCTCCCAGGAAATAGTCGTACATACGCGCCACACTCGGCACGTTGGTGTCGATGGCGTCCGGGCGCCACGACTTGCCTCGCATCCAGTCCTCACCCGTGTCTTCACTCGCAGGGAAACCGAGGTCGACCATGCTAGGGACCGGCCGTACGACCGGTACAGAAGTCCGTCAGGACTGGCATCCCGAAGCGCGGGTTCCGGCCAGGGTCGAAACCGAGCCGTACCGGCGCAAACGCGTGCGCCCGGCCGTCACTCCATCGGCGGGCAGCACGGGTTTCCGTTTCCCCGATGCGGTTACTGGAGATCCAAGGACTCCCCATCCCGAAGGACGGACACCGTGACCCGACCGAGGATCCTCGTCGTGGGCGCCGGCTTCGCCGGAGTCGCCTGTGTACGGCGGCTTGAACGGCGACTGGCCGGCCGGGAGGCCGAGATCTCGCTGCTGACCCCCTTCTCGTACCAGCTCTACCTCCCCCTGCTGCCGCAGGTGGCGGCGGGCGTCCTGACGCCGCAGTCCGTCGCCGTGTCGCTGCGCCGCAGCGAGCGGCACCGGACCCGGATCATCCCCGGTGGCGCGATCGGTATCGACACCAAGGCCAAGGTCTGCGTGGTCCGCACGATCACCGGTGAGACCGTGAACGAGCCGTACGACCATCTCGTCCTGGCGCCCGGCAGCATCACCCGGACCTTCGACATCCCCGGTCTCGGCGAGCACGCCCGGGGGATGAAGACCCTCGCCGAGGCGGTCTTCATCCGTGACCACGTGATCGCCCAGCTCGACCTGGCCGACGCGGGCCAGGACGAGGCGGAGCGGGCGGCTCGGCTGCAGTTCGTGGTGGTCGGCGGCGGGTACGCCGGGACGGAGACGGTCGCCTGCCTCCAGCGCCTCACCCACACGGCCGTCAAGCGCTATCCGCGGCTCGACCCGAAGCTGATCAAGTGGCATCTGGTCGACATCGCGCCGAAGCTGATGCCCGAGCTGGGCGACAAGCTCGGCAACGCCGCCCTGGACATCCTGCGGCGGCGCGGGATCGAGGTCTCCCTCGGGGTGTCGGTCGCCTCCGTCGACGAGAACGACGTCACGCTCACCGACGGCCGCGTGCTGCCCTGCCGCACGCTGATCTGGACGGCCGGCGTCGCCGCGAGCCCGCTCATCGGCACGCTGGACGCGGAGACCCACAAGGGCCGCCTCGTGGTCGGCGCGGACATGACGGTGCCCGGGTTCGACGGGATCCACGCCCTCGGCGACGCCGCCGCCGTGCCGGACCTGGCCAAGGGCGACGACGCCGTCTGCCCGCCCACCGCGCAGCACGCGCTGCGGCAGGGCCGGAAGGTCGCCGACAACCTCGTCGCCGCCCTGCGCGGCCAACAGACCTACCCGTACGTCCACAAGGATCTGGGGCTGGTGGTGGACCTGGGCGGCCGGGACGGGGTCTCCAAGCCGCTCGGCATCGAACTGCACGGCATGCCGGCCCAGGCGGTGGCCCGGGCGTACCACTGGTCGGCGCTGCGCACCAACGTCGCCAAGACCCGGGTCATGACGAACTGGCTGCTCAACGCCATCGCCGGTGACGACTTCGTGCGGACCGGTTTCCTGGCGTCCAAGGCCGGGACGCTGCGGGACTTCGAGTACACCGACGCCTATCTCACCCCGGACCAGGTCCGGGCCCACACCGCCTCCCTGCGCGCGGGCGGCTGATCCGCCGCCCACGCCCGGCCGGAGCCTGACCTCCCGGGCCCGGAAGGTCAGGCGGGCCGGAGGGTCCGCCAGAGGAAGATGTGCTCCAGGGCGTCGTTGAAGGCCGTCTGCTCGTGGTCGGTCGCGCCCGCGTGGCCCCCTGACAGCGTCTCGTGGAGGAGCACGCGGTACCCGAGCGCGCGCAGCCGGGCCGCGGTCTTGCGGGCGTGGGCCGGATGGACGCGGTCGTCCCGGGTCGAGGTGGTGAGCAGGACGGGCGGATAGGGGCGGTCGGCGCGCAGCCGGTGGTACGGCGAGATCCCGGCCAGGTGCGGGCGGTCGGCGGGATCGTCGGGGTCGCCGTACTCGGCGGTCCAGCTGGCCCCGGCGAGCAGCCGGTGGAAGCGGAGCATGTCGAGCAGCGGTACATGGGCGACGATCGCGCCGAACAGCTCGGGGTACCCGACGAGCATGGCGCCCATCAGCAGACCGCCGTTGCTGCCGCCGGTGATGCCCAGCCGCTCCGGGGTGGTGATGCCCCGGGCGTGGAGGTCGCGGGCGACGGCGGCGAAGTCCTCGAAGGCGCGGTGCCGGTCGGCCTTGAGCGCGGCCCGGTGCCAGTCGGGGCCGTACTCCCCTCCCCCGCGGATGCCCGCCACCACGTAGCTGCCGCCGCGCGCCAGCCAGGCCCGGCCGCGGACGGCGTCGTAGTGCGGCGTCAGGGCGACCTGGAAGCCGCCGTAGCCGGTGAGGAGGACGGGCCCGGGGCCCGTCCGTTCCGGGCCGACGACGGTGTACGGCACGCGGGTGCCGTCGGCGGAGGTCGCGAAGTGGCGGCGGACGGACAGCCCGGAGGCGTCGAACCGCTCGGGCGACCGCTTGATCGTCTCGCTCGCTCCGCCGATCTCGCCGCGGTGCAGGGTGGTGGGCCGGAGGTAGCCGGTGATCGCGAGGAAGTACTCGTCACCGGTGTCGGGGTCCGTGTCGGTGAGGGTGGCGGACGCCATCGGCGGCACGTCGGCCATCGGCCGGCGCGCCCAGCCGTCGGCGCCTGGCGTGAGGACGTGGACGCGGCCCTCGACGTGGTGCAGGGTCTCGAGGACCAGGTGGTGACGCGTCCAGGCGTGGCCGATCAGGGCGGTGTCCGCGTCGGGGGCGTACAGCACGGTCGGTTCGCGTGCGCCCGCCATGAAGGCGTCGACGTCGAAGGCGAGGAGCGTGCCCGCCGGGTGCCCGAGCCACGGCGTTGTGGGGGTGACCAGCAGCCAGCGGCGGTGGACGGACCGCTCGGCGTCGTCGGGCACCTCGATCTTCCGGAGGGTGTCCCCTTCGCCCAGCAGATAGGTCTCCTGGTGCCAGAAGTCGATGTGGCGGGCCACGAAGTCGCGCTCGAAGCCCGGTGTCGGGTCGTGCCAGGCGGAGACGGACAGGTCCGTTCCGGCCGCTTCGTAGAGGAGTTCGGCCTCGGCGGGCGGGGTGCCGCGCCGCCAGCGGCGTACCGTGCGCGGGTAGCCGGATGCGGTCATCGTGCCGGGCCCGAGGTCGGTGCCGAGGAAGACGTGGTCGTGGTCGATCCAGGCGATGTCGGTCTTGGCCTCGGGGAGCCGGAAGCCGTCGTCCACGAAGCGGCGGGTGAGCAGGTCGAACTCCCGGACGACGACGGCGTCGCCGCCGCCGCGCGAGAGGCTCAGCAGCGCGTGGCGGTGCTCGGGCGCGAGGGTCCGGGCGCCGCCCCAGGTCCAGTCCTCGCCCTCGGCGGCGGCCAGCGCGTCGAGGTCGAGGAGGGTGTCCCACTCCGGTTCGTCCTTGCGGTACTGCTCCAGGGTGGTGCGGCGCCATACGCCGCGGACGTGGTCGGCGCTCTGCCGGAAGTCGTAGAGGTACGGGCCGCGGCGGGTGGTGTACGGGATCCGGTCGGGGGCGTCGAGGATCTCGCGCAGCTCGGTCGCCATGGCGGCGAAGCCGGGGTCCTCGGTCAGCTCCGCGACCGTCTCGGCGTTGCGTTCCCGGACCCAGGCGAGCGCCGCAGCCCCCTCGGTCTCTTCGAGCCACCGGTGGGGGTCGGCGTCGGTGCCCACGTCGGTGGCCGTGTCAGTGGCCGTCTCCGGAGCCGGGTCCGTCTGCGGGTCCGTCTGCGGGGACGGGTCCGCGGGGGTGTCGGGTCGGATGTCGGTCACGCGTCGGTGCCGACGCCGGCGGCGGAGGTGTCCAGATCCCAGGAGTGCCGCTTGAACTCCCGGAGGAAGTCGGGGTGGTCCTCCCAGTGGCGGGCGACGCCGCGCAGCACGTCCCAGTTGTGCTCCAGGGCCTGGTCGATGATGTCGCGGGTGGCGCGGTCGGCGGTGGCGCGCTGTGCGGCGAGGCCCTTGACCGCCGCCGCGGCCTTCACGGTGTTGAGGAGTGCGCGCAGGGCGCGGGAGGTGTCGTCCATGCCGAAGCCGTGCTCGCTGCCGGTCTCGGCGTCGAAGAGCGGGCGCAGCCGCGCCTCGATGAACGCGGTGACGCGCTCGAAGTGCTGGGCGTCCATCAGGTCTTCCTCTCCTGGGGCGGGCGGGGTCGGCCCGTCCTCCCGGGTGGTGCGCGGCTGGGTCACGGCGCGCGGGGCCGACGCCGGTTCCCCGTCGTCGGTACGCGCGTCGCGATTATCGCGCGTCCCGGCCCCGGCCCGGTGAAGGGGGCCGAACGCGCGGCGGGCCATGGGCGCTCCTCCGGTCCGCCCTCGGCGGGAGGCGCCGTGAAGGGCGGCGGGCGTGGCCGGGCGCCGGGTCAGAGGCGCAGGACCGCGCGTACGTCGTGCCAGAGGGCGTGCGCGGGTGCCGGGCCCTCCTGCCGGTCGGCGGGGACGGCCCAGACGTGGACCGGGGCCCCGGTCGCGCCGTCGAGCGGCTCCCAGCCCGGGTCTCCGCCGGTGGCGAAGGCGGCCCAGGCGCGGATCATGCGCCGGGAGAGGGCGTGGTCGTCCGCGTCGGCGGGGCCGCCGGTGAGGAAGTCGACGCCGGCTGCGTCCAGCGTGCCGAGGGCGAAGGGGGTGTCGGCGGCGTGCCAGGCGCGGACCGGCGTGCCGTCCGGGCGGGTGCGGCGGCGGTCGAAGCGGGAGAGGCGGGTGCGGCCGCCGGCCCGGGCGTGCGCCCCGGCGAGTCGGGCGGTGTGGGCGGCGAAGAACCCGTCCCCGGCGAGCGCGAGGTACACGTCGAGCACGGGCGCTCCCGGCATCAGGGTGCGGTAGCGGTCGACGAGGTCGGCGGGGAGTTCCCAGTGGGCGGCGAAGCGCGCGAGGTCCTCCTCGGTCGTGGCGGGGGGCATGGTGCCGACCTGGTGCATCAGCCGGTACTCCTCGGTGGTGTGGCAGGCCAGGAGGTCGACGCCGCGGCCGGCGCCGGCGGCGAGGGCGTCGAGCGGGTCGGCGGTGAGGAGTGCGCCGTCGAGGACGGGGCCGTAGATGACCGTGTCGTAATGGAGCGGGCCGGAGTCGGGGTCGGCGGCGTACCGTGCGACGACGCGGTCCGACGCCTCGACGAGCGCCTGCGGGGACGCGGAGAGCAGGCCCTCGGCGGTGGGCGCGACGCCGGCGGCCTCGGCGACCAGGCGGGCGAGTCCGGCGGCGAGGTCGGGGGAGAACGTGGCGTCGGGGACGCTGTGGACGATGGCGCGGCGGAAGAGGCCGGCGGCGCGTCGGCTGCTCATCAGGCAGACGACCGCTCCGGCACCGGCGGACTGCCCGGCGAGGGTGACCTGGGCCGGGTCGCCGCCGAAGGCGGTGATGTGCTCGCGCACCCACTCCAGTGCGGCGATCTGGTCGAGCAGGCCGCGGTTGTCCGGGAAGCCGGGGACGTGGCCGAACCCCTCGAAGCCGACGCGGTAGTTGCAGCTCACCACGACCAGGCCGGCGCGGGCGAGTGCGGCCCCGTCGTGGTCGGGCTGGGCGGAGGAGCCGAAGGTGTAGGCGCCGCCGTGGAGGAAGAACAGGACGGGGAGCGGTCCGGGGGCGTCGGCCGGTGCCCAGACGTTGAGGGTGAGGACGTCCTCGTCACCGGGGCGCCAGGCGGGGGCGCCGGGCAGCTCCGCGGACTGCGGGGCAACCGGCCCGAAGCGGGTGCCGTCCCGTACCCCGTCCCAGGGTGCGGCGGGCTGCGGCTCCCGGAAGCGGGCGGCCCCGAACGGCGGGGCGGCGTAAGGGATTCCGAGCGTGACGCGCAGCCCGTTGGTGAGCGTTCCGCCGACCTCGCCGGTCTTCGTCGCGACGGTCGTACGGGCCACTGAGACACCCACAGGCGGTCCCCTCCGGTTCGCCGCCGGACGGTCCGACGGGCAGCACAGGCTCCCATGGGCGCCGGGGCCAGGCAATCCGATATCCCGCACGTCGGCGACACCCCCGCCTCGCCCGGCCCGCACGCAGGCACAAGGGCATTGGTCGTCCGGCAGACCAATCCGGGCGGCGGGGTGAGCCGCACCGCAGCGGCCGACTCGTATGTTCACCAAAGACTTACCGCACGGTCGTATACCTTTGGGCGGCCCTCCCCCATTCTTTCCCCGGTGTGCCGCTGGGGCACCCGGGGACCGAGAGGCGGGGCATGACTCCCATCAGCCGCAGGGGATTCGTCGGGATCGGAGCGGGGCTCGGCGCGGGCCTGGTGGCCGGCGCGGGGGCGCCGGGGGCCTCGGCGTCGACGGCCCTGGCCGCGGGCGCCACCGGCACCATCACGGACGTGAAGCACGTCGTCGTTCTCATGCAGGAGAACCGCAGCTTCGACCACTACTTCGGCCGATTGCGCGGTGTCCGCGGCTTCGCCGACCGGGCCGCGGGCAATCTGCCCGGCGGCTGGGGCACGTTCAACCAGCCCAACTGGGGTGCCCGGCAGTATCCGTGGAAGCTCAGCGCCACGCCGCCCGCCGGGGGCGTCGACGGCGAGACGCTGGCCCAGTGCAACGGCGACCTGCCCCACAGCTGGACCTCGCAGCACGCGGCCTGGAACAAGGGCCGGATGGACAACTGGGTGCTGGGGGTCGGCAACACCCGCACGCTGGGGTACCTCGACCGGAGCGACATCCCCTTCCACTACGCCCTCGCCGACCACTACACCGTCTGCGACGCGTACTTCTGCTCGGCGCTGAGCGCCACCGGCCCCAACCGCACCTTCCTGTGGAGCGGGCGGATCGACGCCTCCAGCAAGGACGGCGGGGAGGAGTCGGGGCTCACCTGGGAGACGTACGCCGAGGCCCTGCAGCGCGCCGGGGTGACGTGGAAGGTCTACCAGAACGCGCAGGACAACTACGGCGACAACGGCCTGGCCTACTTCAAGAGGTTCACCGACGCCCGGCCCGGCGACCCGCTGTACGACCGGGGCATGGGGTCCGTGCCCAAGGTCACCGGTTCGACGCCGGACGACATCGCCGCCGCCATCCGTGCCGATGTCGTCGCCGGCACGCTCCCCCAGGTGTCCTGGGTCGTCGCGAGCGAGGCGTTCTCGGAGCACCCGTACGCCCCGCCCGGCGACGGCGCGCACTTCGTTGACCTGGTGTACCGCGCCCTGGCCGCCGACCCCGAGGTCTTCGACGGGACGGTCCTCTTCCTCAACTACGACGAGAACGACGGCTTCTTCGACCACGTGCCGCCGCCGGTCGCCCCGCCGGGGACGCCGGGCGAGTACCTCGACGGCGTGCCGATCGGCCTCGGCTTCCGGGTCCCGATGGTCGTCATGTCCCCGTGGACCCGGGGCGGCTGGGTCAGCTCGGAGGTCTTCGACCACACCTCCGTCCTGCGCTTCATGGAGACGTGGACGGCGGCCATCGGCAAGCCGGCCGCCTGTCCGCACATCAGCGCCTGGCGCCGCAAGGTGACAGGTGACCTCACGGGGGTCTTCGACTTCGCCCGGCCGGTGTACGGGGTGCCGTCGGGGCTGCCCTCGACCGCCAAGGTGATCGGGCAGTCCACGTGCGGTCCGCTGCCGAACCCGGTTCCGCAGGACAACGCGCTGCCCGCGCAGGAGCCGGGCACGCGTCCGGCGCGCGCCCTGCCGTACCAGGTGAACGGCAATCTGGACCGGTTCGAGTTCGGGACGGGGGGCAAGATCCTGGCCTGGTTCTCGATGACGAACCAGGGCGAACAGGCCCGGCGGGCCGCGCACTTCACGATCCACCCGCACCAGCACCGGGACACGGCGGCCTGGCAGTACACCGTGGATCCGGGCTCGACGTCGTCGGACTACTTCAACATCGGGACGGGCTCGGGGTCGGGGAAGTACGACATCTCGATGATGGGCCCGAACCGCTTCCTGCGCCGCTTCATCGGCGACGCGTCCAAGGCGGGCCGGGCGGTCGAGGTGGCGTCCCGCTTCGCGACGGAGCCCGGCACCGGGAAGACCGCCGTCTACTTCAGGCTGACCAACGGTTCGGCGGGCCCGGTGACGTTCACGATCCGGTCGAACGCCTACCGCTCGGACGGCCCGTGGACGTACACGGTCGCGGCGAACTCCTCGCGCGAGGACCACTTCAACGCGGTGGCCTATCACGGGGGTTGGTACGACTTCACCATCCTGGCGGACATCGACGGCACCTGGTCCCGCCGCTACACCGGCCACATCGAGACCGGCGCGCCGAGCGTGACGGGCTAGCTTGGGCTCGGCGCGGGGCTCGGGCATCCGGGTACGGCGCCGGGCTCGGGCGGGTCAGGTGTGGGCCGGGGCGAGCGGCGCGCGCTTCTTGTTCCGGGCCTCCGCGACGGCGTACGCGCATCCCGGCAGGACCAGCAGCCCGCTCGCCCACAGGGGCATCCGGAACAGCGGGTCGACGCCGGCGAGGCTGTCGGTGATCACCAGCGCCGGCAGGCCGACGACGAGCGCGACGAGCCAGCCCTTGCCCAGCCCCAGGGAGCCTCGGCGCAGCTCCAGCGCGACGGTCGTCACGGCGATGGCGCCCCAGAAGGCCGTCCGGCCCGGGGTGACGTCCACGCCCGGCGTCCAGTGGCGCAGGTGGGCGAGCAGCAGCAGGAGGCCCGCCATGAAGGTGATCATGGCGGCGAGGCGCGCCGCGCGGCGGTGGAGCGGCCTGCGCGCCCGGGCCCAGGAGGCGGCGAACGCCGTGACGTCCTCGCCGACGACGTCACGCGGCGTGCGCCCGGCGGCCTCGGCGTCCTGGAGGTGCGCGGCCAGCTCGGCGAGCATGTCGCGGAGGGTCGCGTCGTCGATGCCCCGGTACTCCCAGTTGCTGCGGCATATCGCGAGTATGCGTTCGGTTGTCATGTGGTCTTCTCCCCCGTGGGTGCGTCGGTGTCGGGCGGCTCGCCGGTCCCGGCCGCCGCTTCGGCCCGGGCCTCGGTCGGGGCCCGGTCGGTGGTCGCGGTCAGGATGCGGCCGGCCTGCGCGGAGAACTCCCGCCAGACGGTCCGCCCGCTGTCCAGTTCGGCCCGGCCGGGGCCGGTGAGCCGGTAGTACTTGCGGGGCGCGCCGCCGCTGGAGGACGGCGCGCGATAGGACTCGACGAGCCCGGCCCGCTCCATCCGGGCGAGCAGCGGATAGATGCTGCCCTCGCTCACCAGCTCCAGGCCGCTCTCCGTGAGCGCTTCGACGAACTCGTAGCCGTAGCGCGGCCGTTCGCCGATCAGGGAGAGCAGGCACAGGTCGAGCACCCCGCGCAGAAGCTGACTGCGCCGCTGGTCACCGGCGCCCGGCAGCTCCTTTGTCATGCGGTGCATGGTAGTGGTGACTACCTTGCGCCGCAAGACAGCCCTTTCCAGGCCCACCACCCCCCGGAGCTATCGCCCCAAAAGGGATATTCAGGTTTATTGGCCGCATAACCTTATTGTTCTGCACACTCCGGAGAACAAGCGATAAAGAACGACATTACTTACTCAGTGACGTGAATCACGGCGATGCGTGGAACCGTGCCCACCCACCCGTCGATTCCGTACCGCGCAAGGAAGTTCGGCACCGCCCGGCGCTCGATCGAGGGCCACGTCACACAAGGCGCGCGCATTCCGCAATTAACCGCGTCATCGGAGACTTGTTTTCGCCGACATTTCTCGCCTACGGTCACCTGCATTCGGACGGATCGCCGAATCCTGCCACCGCCCGAAAGACCACCTATTCACCCGTCGGCAGGAGCGGGGGACCCACTTTTCTCTCCGGTTCGGGATTCCGGATCGGATCGGGGTGAAGTCGCACGCGTGCGGCCGGGCATCTCCAGCTCGAACCCGACAGCTCACCCCGCAGGCGCCGGAGAGGAACCCATCATGCCTGCACACGGTAAGCACCGGCGCCCCAAGCACCGAACCCTCACCCGCGGTCTCACCCTGGCCGGCACCGGCGGCGCGGCCCTGGCCCTGCCTCTGGTCGCGACGGCCGCCGCCCACGCCGCGCCCGCCCCGGCTTCCGGGACCCCCACCGCCATTGCCGCGGAGAAGACCGTTTCCAGCGCCGCGGAAAAGATCAAAGAATCGATTCCCGCCGCTGCCGCTTCGACCGCCCGCACCTATACGGTCGCGTCCGGTGATTCCCTTTCCTTGATCGCACAGGAACAGGGCGTCCGGGGCGGCTGGAAGGTGCTCTACAACATCAACCGAAGCGTTGTCGGTGACAATCCGTCACTTATCCACCCGGGTCTCGAACTGACGATCCGCAAGCAGGCGGCCGCCGCACCCAAGGCCCCCGCGAAGGCCAAGGCGACGCAGCCCAAGGCGAAGGCCAAGGCCAAGCCGAAGAGCGCGACGAGCACGAGCACCGAGCGCGCCAGCCGCTCGCAGGAGCGCGGCGCCGCCCCCGTGAAGGCCGCCCAGCCGGCCGCTCCCGCCGCCGCGCCCACCGCCCCGCGCTACAGCAACGACCTCGACGGCTGGATCCGCGAGTCGCTCGACATCATGGCCTCGTACGGAATCCCCGGCAGCTACGAGGGCATCCAGCGCAACATCATGCGGGAGTCCTCGGGCAACCCCCAGGCCATCAACCTCTGGGACTCCAACGCCGTGAAGGGCACCCCCTCGAAGGGCCTGCTCCAGGTGATCGAGCCGACCTTCCTGGCCTACCACGTCCCCGGTACGTCGATGGACCTCTTCGACCCGGTCGCGAACATCACCGCCGCCTGCAACTACGCGGCCGACCGCTACGGCTCAATCGACAACGTCAACGGCCCCTACTGATCCTCCCTTCGGAGACGGACACGGCGGGGCTCCCGGCCGCTCGGGGGCCGGGAGCCCCGCCGTCCGCTCAGCGCGCGATGTCCGCCGCCGGGCCCATCACGATGACCGGCTCCTTCATCGGGTCCAGGGCGCGCAGGAGCTCGGGCATCACCTCGCGGGCGAGCGAGACGCACGCCTGGGTGGGCCCGCCGTGGTCGACGTGGATCCACACCCCGCCGCCCTTCGCCGCCCCGAGGGGCCGCTTCTTGTTCAGCGGACTCGTCCCGGGGATCCGGTTGTAGTCGATGGCGATCACATAGTCGAAGGAGCCTTCCAGCGGCTCTCCGGCGAAGCCCGCGCCCTGGAGGGCGAACTCCTCGTCCTGGTCGTACGGCAGCAGTGAACCGGGGTCCGGGAGCCGACCGCCGGCGTCCCCGATACGGAACACCCCGATGGGTGACCGCAGATCGCCGGCCACATGCTCGTCGGTCCAGCCGCGCAGCGCGTTGTGGGCGGGCCACGGGCCGGCGACACGGTTCCAGCGCCTGCTCGGGTCGCGTTCGTAGAGGACGGCCTCGGCCTCGTTGGTGGTCGTCGTCGCGCCGAGCACGACCAGGGCCTGGGTGGTGCCGGCGGGGAAGGCCGCACGCGTGGACGGACCGACTCCGGGAAGGCGGTCGACCCAGGCGGGTTCCGGCCTCGGGGCCGGAGGGCGATGGGGTACGGAGTCGTGGTCGCCCGGTGGTCCAGCCGCTCCCCCGGCGGGCGGCGGGGGCGGGGCTCCGGTACAGGCGGCGAGGAGCAGCGCCGCGCACAGGGTGGTCGTCAACGCTCGTACGGCGGCCTTGCGGACAGGCATGGGACAGCATCCTCCGAGGCGGGGGGAGCAACGCAGCGATCCGTACCCGATCCGCGTCCGACTCTGTCCCCGGTCCCGCACACTCACCCGTCCAGGGCACGCGGCCGGCCGACGCGCCTGGTGAGGCCGCGGATCTCTGGCCTCGGGGCTGGGACCATCGGCTGCTTCCGGCCCGGGACGGCGGGCCGGGGCGGGTGTCCGCCGGTTCCTCGGAGGGTCAGGCGGCCAGGCCCAGTTCCTGGCGTACCACGATCGCGTTGAGGCGGATCGCGAACGGGACGATGTCCTCGATCCCCAGCGCACCGACCCCTGCCTTGTCCAGCCCGAGCGTCACGTCGATGCAGAAGGCGATCGCGTACAGGTACGCACCGGTCTCCTCGTCCTGCAGGGCGAAGAACAGGTCGCGGTAGTACGACGTGCGGTCCTCGGTCTCCTCGTAGTACGACAGCCCCGGCTCGCCCTCCTGCGCGGCGAGGCCGGTGAAGGCGTGGACCAGCTCCTTCTCGATGGTGTCCCAGAAGGAGGCGTCCGCGAACTCCTCCGGGAGCGCCTGCCGGACGGCCTCCTTGAGGGAGAGCACCATGACGAGGACGGGGGCGTTCTCCTGGAGCCCCCAGCCCCGGACCATCTTGACGATGGCGCTGTCCGGTATCGCGGCGGCGGCCTCCCTGATGTTGTCGAAGTCGAAGTTGACGGTCGCCGGGGCGATCGCCTCCTGGAACAGCCGGTCGACGGCCCGGGCCTGGGCGAGATGGTCCGGGCCCACCTCGATGACGGTCTTGAAAGCGGCGGCCATGACTCCTCCTGTGGTGTGGCGGTGATCAAGAGGCGTCAGTATGCCGAGGGTAGGTGCGCCGGGTCGAAGGCGTCCCGCCGTGCGGACGCACCGGGTCGACGGCGCCGCCGCCCGGGGACCGCAGGGCGGTCGGTCCGCTCACGCGCCGGGTGCGGCCGGGGGCCGGCGGGTGACGTGGGCGGCGAACCAGCGGGCGGCGAGGTCGCCGACCCGTTCCAGCGCGCCCGGCTCCTCGAAGAGGTGGCCGGCGCCGGGCACGACCTCGAGCCGGTTCTCGCAGCGGAGTCCCGCTCGGGCCTCTTCGTTCAGGTCGAGGACCAGCGGGTCGGCTCCGCCCACGATGAGGAGGGTGGGGGCGCGGACCGAGGCCAGGTGCGGGCCCGCCAGGTCCGGGCGGCCGCCTCGGGAGACCACGGCGGCGACGGAGGAGGAGGGGTCGGCCGCGGCGCGGAGGGCGGCGGCCGCGCCGGTGCTGGCGCCGAAGTAGCCGAGCGGCAGCCCGTCCGTCGCCTGTCGTTCCGCGAGCCAGGTCGTGGCGCGGGCGAGCCGGTCGGCGAGCAGGGCGGTGTCGAAGACGAGGGCGCGGTCGTCCGCCTCCTCCTCGGTGAGCAGGTCGAAGAGGAGCGTGCCGAGACCGGCGTGGTTCAGGATGTCGGCCACGGCCCGGTTGCGGGGGCTGTGCCGGCTGCTGCCGCTGCCGTGGGCGAAGAGGACGATCCCCGCGGCCCCGCCGGGGACCACGAGGCGGCCCGTGAGCGCCGCCCCGCCCAGGGGGACGCGTACGTCGGTGTCCTCCCGTGGGGCCGCGGCGGGCGGGTCCTCGCCGACCGCCTCGGTGGGGCGGCGGCGGTCCAGGCAGGCGAGGACCTCCTCGTCGGGGGTCTGGGAGAAGTCGCCGTAGAACTGGCCGATCGCGTAGAAGGACTCGGGGTCGTGCACGCATACCGTCTCCTCCGCCTCTCCGTGGACCCGGCCGGACCAGCCGCGCGGAGCCACGGGGACGGCGAGCACGATCCGTGCGGCGCCCCGGGCCCGTACCACCCGGCAGGCGGCCAGGGCGGTGGCTCCGGTCGCCATGCCGTCGTCCACGACGAGCACCGTCCGCCCGTCCACGGGGAGCGGCCGACGGCCGCGGCGGTAGCGGCGGCCGCGTTCCTCCAGGACCGCCCGCTCGCGTTCCTCCACCACGGCGAGGTCGCGCTCGGACGCGCCGGTCTCGCGCAGCACCCGCTCGTTGACCACGCGGACGCCGCCCTCGCCGATGGCCCCCATGGCAAGTTCGGGCTGGTAGGGCGCCCCCAGTTTGCGTACGAGACAGATGTCCAGGGGGGCGCCGAGGGCGTCGGCCACCTGCGCGGCCACCGGCACACCACCGCGCGGAAGCCCGAGCACCACGGCGTCCCGGCCCTTGAGGTGGTCCAGTCGGGCGGCGAGCTGCCGGCCCGCGTCAGTGCGGTCGGTGAAGTACACGGTGGTCGCCTCCCGGGTCTGGAGGAGCGGACGCGCGGGCGGCCTGGAGCCACGAGCGGCCCCCGCCCCCGGCCCGACGTCGATACCCGCCGAGGGGCGGGGCGGCCGGGCCGGCGCCCATACGTCCAGGGTAGACGCGCCGGGAACCGGGCCCGTGGTCCCGCAGGTACTTCCTAGAAGTTGCCGTAGTTGACCTGCCAGGTCGGCAGACCCATGCGCCGCCAGACGGCCACCACCCGGTCCCGGTCGTCCAGGGAGACCCGTACGGCGTACCGGTGGCGTACGTGCCGGTCGAAGAGCTCCGACTTGACCAGGTCGTCGGGGCGGCCGTCGCCGGACGGCCGCATCCACAGCTCGTCGTAGGGCACGCCGTGGTGGCGCAGCCAGGCCTCCGTCATCGGCCGGTGGTCCTCGCTGCGCCCCGACAGGAGCACGATCGTGTCCCGGTGCGCACCCTGGAAGGCGTGCAGGGCGTCCCGTACGGATCCGTTCAGCAGGTCGAGGTCGCAGCGGGTGAAGTCGTACGGGCCCCGGTCGCCGCGCAGGGCGAGCGTGCCGTCGATGTCGCACAGCACCGCCGACGGGAGCGCGAGGTCGGGAACGTACGGCTCGACGGGCGGCTGGTCGTTCAGCCAGGCGTCGGTGAGGCGCCAGCCGCCGCGGGTCGCCTTCGCGTGCTTGTCGGCCAGGATCCGGATGATCTCCTCGCCGACCGGCCTGGCCCGCTCGCCGTCCCGGCGGACGCACTCCTCGAGAGGCACGTCGGTGTGGTCGTGCACGACGAAGGTCGCCCGGCCCGCGACCGCCGCCTTCAGCCGCTTGGGGATGTGGGGAGTGAGGTGCGTGTTGTCGACGACGACGTCGAAACCGCCGTCGACGGCGGCACGCACGGCGGCGTCCTGGATGCCGAGGACGGTCTGCTCGTGCGCGTGCGAGCGGCCCCGGTCGACGGAGGGGAGGTCGAGCATGGTGCGCAGGTCGTCGAGGTTGACGCGGCGCATCCGGCCGTCGGCCCGGGCCTGCAGCTCCCTCGCGGCCGTCGTCTTCCCCGAGGCGGGCAGCCCCGTCATGACGTGTACGACAGGCATGTCTCAGTTCTCCTCGTCGGTCGCGAAGGGGTCGGATGCCTCGGGGCGCACGGCGCGCCAGACGAGGATGTCGGTCGGGCGGCCGTCGAGGCGGAGGAACATCGCCGCCCGGAGGTCATGGGGCAGATCCCGCACGGCTCGGGCGAACGCGCCACGGTCGTCGGCCAGGTGCGCGACGGTGCGGTACGCCTCGTCGATGGCGTGTTCGCGCGCCGCGGCCTCGTCCTCCAGGCGCGAGATCACCCGGCGCACCCACGTGTCGAACTCGTCCGGCACCTGCTCCAGCAAGGCGTCCAGCGGCCGGCCGCCGTCCGCGCGCACGCCGCCGAGTTCGGCGACGGAGAGGCCAAGACCCTGGGCGAGCCGCTTCGCCGACACCCCGGCGAAGCGCTGCACGCCGTGGCTGCGCCAGATGTCGCGCTCGGTGACGCCGGTCAGGACCTTGTGGAGGCGTACGTACTCGGAGAGCTTCGCCTTCGCCCGGACGCCCGACGCGAAGCGCAGCACGAACCCCTCGGCGTCGGTGCCGGTGGCGGCGCGGCCGCCCGGCAGGGTGTTGGACTCGGTCAGCTTGACCAGTTCGTCGATGTCCATGGGCGGCCAGACCGTGACGACCGATCCGACGCCCTGCCACCGGGGGGCGGCGTCGGCGAGCGGTATCTCGGTGCCGTCGGCGGCGAAGGCGGCGAGCAGGACCAGGTCCCGGCGGTCGCCGTAGTCGACGACGATACGATTCTGCGGGTACAGGATCTCCGCGAGGTAGGTCACCCCGGGGATCAGCGCCGACGTGTCGGCGGTGTCGATCCGGCGCTGCGCCCAGGTCGCCTGCGCGCTGATGAAGGACCCTTTGGAGGCGACGCGCCAGCGGCCCGCGTAGTGGAAGACCACCGCGAGGCTGCCGTCGACCTTGTCGTAGACCTCGAACGGCTCGTCGGGCAGCGCGGACGCGTAGGGCTGACCGGTCGCGTGCTCACCGATGTTGAAGAACTTCGGCAGCGGCAGGGCGACGATCTCGCCGGTGACGTCGTCGGCGACGAGGCCGCGGCAGCGAGTGGTGACCCGGTTCCAGATCCGCTCGTACTGGCAGACCCGGGTGTACGTGTAGATCGAGAGCGGCAGCTCGGGGTGCGCCTTGCGCGTGACATGGCCGGCGTCGAGCGCGGCGGCCAGTTCGGCGGCGGGCAGCAGTGCGTGAAGAGTCAGGGTCCCCTGGCTCATGGATTCCTCCTGGCGTGTGGTGACTCATTGTCACGTACGGGAGGCCGTCTCCGACACCGAATTTGCCCTGGCCGGAGCCGTCGTCGGCACGGGGCGGTCGTCGGCACGGGGCGGTCGTCGGCACGGGGCGGTCGTCGGCACGGGGCCGTGCCGGTGCCCCGGAGGGCTCGGGGTCAGCCGATCGGTGGACCCGGGGGTCAGCCGTCCGGTCCTCCGTCCCCAGCCGCCGGGCCGACCCCGGCGGCCGTGGGGCGCCCCGAGGATGGAGACCGCGAGGCCCTACGGCGCCACGGCTCCACCGCCCCCACGCCCAGGACCCCGCACCGCGCGGGGACCGCCACCGCCACCGCCCGTTCCGGCGGGCCTCACCCGCCCCAGGAACTCGGCCCGAGGAACGCAGGAGGACGCCCATGCATCCGAACGACCGGCCGCTCCTGGCGGCCGCGCACCAGGGGGACACCTCCGCGGTGCGCGGCGCGCTCGCCGCGTGCGCGCACGTCGAGAGCCGTGACGACGAGGGCCGTACGCCGCTGCTGCCGGCCGCCCGTGCCGACCGGGTGGACGTCGCGGAGCTGCTGATCGCGGCGGGAGCCGACCCGAACGCCAGGGACACCGCGGGCGATACACCGTGGCTGGCCCCCGGCCTCACGGGCAGCATGCCGATGCTGCGCGCCCTGCTGCCCGCCGGTCCGGACCTGAGCCTGACGAACCGCTTCGGCGGCACCTCGCTCATCCCCGCCGCCGAGCGCGGTCATGTCGCCTACGTCCGGGCCGTGCTGCGCGAGACGGGCACCGGCGTCGACCACGTCAACAGGCTGGGATGGACCGCGCTGCTGGAGGCGGTGATCCTCGGCGACGGCGGCCGCGCCCACCAGGACACGGTCGAGCTGCTGATCACCGCCGGTGCGGATCCGCTGTTCGCGGACCACGACGGCACCACGCCGCTCCAGCACGCGAGTCGGCGCGGCCGCGACGCGATCGCCGGTCTGCCGGCGGCCACCACCCGGCGGGTGAGCGCCCGATGAGGACACGTGCGCCGGCCCTCGCCCTCGCCGCCGCGGCCCTGCTCGTCGGGTGCGCGCCGGGCGGATCCGCCGAGAGCGGCGGCGCATCCCCCGGAAGCGGGGGCCGCGCCTCCGCCCCGCCGTCCTCCGGTGCGGCGCCTTCCCCGGGCGTCGCGTCGACGGCCAGGACGCCCGAAGGAACCCTGCTCGTGGCCGACTTCGGCTCGGACACCGTCACCTTCGTCGACCCGGCGCGGGGCGCGATCGGCTCCGTCGAGGTGGGCACCGCGCCGTACGGCCTGGCCGTCGGCGAGGACGGGCTCGCCTGGGTCGCCACGGCCGAGGGCGTCGCCGTCGTCGACACCCGCCTGCGCAGACGCCTGGGCCTCGTGCCGTACGAGACGGAGACCGGGCCCGTCACCACCGGCGAGTACCGGGGCGGCGGCATGGGCGTCGCACTCTCCCCCGACGGCACGCGGGTGTACGTCGGCGTCAACGTCCCCGGCGGGAACGGGACACTGGAGGTCGTCGACACCGCGAGCCGCGCGGTGACGGAGACCGTGCCCGTAGGGCGTCGCCCCTTCGACGTCGACGTCTCGCGCGACGGCTCCGAGGTGTACGTGACGAACCACGACTCCTTCGACGTGACCGTCGTCCCCGCGGACTCGCTCACACCGCGACGCGTCGAGGTCGCCCCGTACGGCACCGAGGGCGGGCTCGGCTCCTGGCTGAAGCCGCACTACGCCGTCGTCCGGCCCTCGGACGGCAGGCTGCTGCTCCCCTTCGAGGGCGAGCGCCTGGTGGTCGTCGACCCCGGCACCGGACGCTCCGAGATCGAGCCGATGACGGCGAACACCCACCAGCACGGCGTGACGACCGCGCCGGACGGCACGCTCCTCGTCGTCGGGACCGGCCCGATCGACCCGTCCTCGGACCGGGGTCCGTCGCTCACCGTCCGCGCTCCCGACGGCGAGGAGCGCGTGTATCCGCTGGACGGCGCCCACGAGGACGTCGCGGTCTCCGACGACGGCCGGACGGCGTACGTCACCGGCGGCTTCACCCGGGACGGCTATTGGAACGGCATCACCGTCGTGGACCTCGCCACCGGGGACAGCCGCCGTCTCGCCGCGGGCGAACGACCTCTCGGCATCGCGGTCCTGTAGCCACGGGCGAACGGCCGCTGGGCATCGCGGTCCTGTAGCCGCGGGCGAACGGCCACTGGGCATCGCGGTCCTGTAGCCGCGGGCGAACGGCCACTGGGCATCGCGGTCCTGTAGCCGCGGCCGGGCGCCCGTCCACCGCTGGGGTAGACCGGGACGTCCGCCGTGGTGCCCCGGGCTGCGCCCTCCGGCCGACCGGAACGCCCGCCCCAGGAGTCGGGACGCGAACCGTGCGCGGCCGCCCGCCTCACCTCCCGCAACCGGGTCCCCCTCCCCCGCGTCCCCCTTCTCGGCGCATCCGCCCCGCGCCGGGGCCTTGAGGGCGCCGGGAGAGAAGGAACGATCTTGCGAGAGCGCACGACCGCCCCCAGGGGGCTACGGCGGCCCGGCCTGGTGACCGTCGCGCTGATGGCCGCGACCGCCTGCGCGCTGCTGTTCCACGCGGCCCTGCCGGGCCTGCCCGGCCATCCCGTCAGCCTGCTGCAGACCTTCCTGCCGTGGCTGGGACTCGCCGTACCGGCCGGGCTCGTCGTGGCGGCGGTCCGCCGGTCGCGTACCGCCGCGGTGGCCTGCGCGGTGGTCGCGGCCGTCTGGGCGGGCGTGTTCCGGCAGACGCTGCTGCCCGCGGCCCCCGACACGTACGACATGACGGTCGTGCAGCACAACGTCAGCGACGAGAACCCCGATCCGGGCCGCGTCGCGCGGGTCGTGCTCGGCGCCGACCCCGATCTCGTCGCCCTGGAGGAGGTCACCCCGGCCCGGCTGCCCGCCTTCCGCTCCGCGTTCGCCCGCACCCATCCCCATCACGCGCACGTCGGCACGGTGGCCCTGTGGTCGACGTACCCGCTGAAGGACGTCTCCCGGGTCGACATCAAGCCCCGGGCGGTGGGCCCCGGGTGGGACCGCGGGCTGCGCGCCGTCGTGCGCGGCCCGCGCGGGGACATCGCCGCCTATGTGGCGCACCTGCCGTCCGTACGGATCCGCCCCACCGAGGGGTACGCCACGGGATGGCGCGACGAGAGCGCCGCTCGGCTCGGCCGCTCCCTCGCCGCCGAGCGGGAGGCCACCGCGCTGGTCCTCGGCGACCTCAACGGCACGGCCGCCGACCGGGGTCTGCGCCCGGTGACCGACCTGGCGCGGGGCAGCCGGGCCGAGTGGGCGTTCAGCTGGCCGGCGAGCCTGCCCCTGGCACGCATCGACCACGTCCTGGCGCGGGGTGCGACGGTGGTCGAGACGTGGACGCTGCCTGCCACCGGGAGCGACCATCTGCCCGTCGCCGCGCGCGTCCGGTGGTGAGGCGGCCCACCCGTTCAGCGCTCCCGGGTGGCCCCGGCGCCCGGGGCTGAGGAGGCTTGCGTCCGGTGCCCCCATCCCGCGAGGAGACGGCCGATGCCGGCGACTGCGTACCGCTACGACGATCTGCGCGCCCTGTACCTCAATTGCACGCTCAAGCGGTCCCCCGAGACGAGCAACACCGAGGGGCTGATCGAGCGCAGCCGGGCCGTGATGGAGGCGCAGGGGGTGGCGACGTCGCTGGTGCGACCGGTCGACCTCGACCTCGCGACGGGTGTGTGGCCGGACATGACCGAGCACGGCTGGGAGACGGACGCCTGGCCGGAGCTGTACGAGCGGGTGATGGACGCGGACATCCTGGTGCTGTGCGGTCCCATCTGGCTCGGCGACAACAGTTCCGTGATGAAGCGGGTCGTGGAGCGGCTGTACGCGTGTTCCAGCCTGCTCAACGGCGAGGGACAGTACGCCTACTACGGGCGGGTCGGCGGCTGTCTGATCACCGGGAACGAGGACGGGGTCAAGCACTGTGCGATGAACGTCCTGTACAGCCTCCAGCACCTGGGCTATGTCATCCCGCCGCAGGCGGACGCGGGGTGGATCGGCGAGGCCGGCCCCGGGCCGTCCTACCTGGACGCCGGGTCGGGCGGCCCCGAGAACGACTTCACCAACCGCAACACGTCGTTCATGGCGTGGAACCTGATGCACCTCGCCGCGATGATCAAGGCGGCCGGCGGCATCCCCGCGCACGGCAACCAGCGCACCGCCTGGGACGCGGGCTGCCGGGCCGACTTCCCCAACCCCGAGCACCGCTGAACCCTCGCGTTTGGATTGTCGGACGATCATCCCTACGATCCGGCAGATGATCACGAGAAAACGGCTGGCGACCGGGGCTTGCGCGCTGCTCGCCGCCCTGGCCGTCGGGCTCGTCCCCTCCGGCGCGGCCGCCGACGAACCGGCGGCCGAGGCGTCCCCCAAGGTCGAGCTGGTCCTCGACGTCAGCGGCTCGATGCGGGCCCGCGACATCGACGGCCAGTCCCGGATGGCGGCCGCCAAGCAGGCGTTCAACGAGGTGCTCGACGCGGTACCGGAGGAGGTGCTGCTCGGCATACGCACGCTCGGCGCCGACTATCCCGGGCAGGACCGCAAGAAGGGCTGCGAGGACACCCGGCAGCTCTACCCCGTCGGCCCGCTCGACCGGACCGAGGCGAAGACGGCCGTGGCCACCCTGGCTCCCACCGGCTGGACGCCGATCGGGCCCGCCCTGCTGGGCGCGGCCGAGGACCTCAAGGGCGGTGACGCCACCCGCCGGATCGTGCTCATCACGGACGGGGAGGACACCTGCGCCCCGCTCGACCCCTGCGAGGTGGCGCGGGGCATCGCCGCGCAGGGGATCCATCTGACCATCGACACCCTCGGCCTGGTGCCGAACGCCAAGATCCGCCAACAGCTCACCTGCATCGCGGAGGCGACCGGCGGCACCTACACCTCGGTCCGCCACACGGAGGAACTCTCCAAGCGCGTCCGGCAGTTGGTCGACCGCGCGGCCGACCCGGTGGTCACCCCTGTCGCCACCGAGGGCGCCGACAGGTGCGCGGCCGCACCGCTGCTCAAGCCCGGCCTCTACACCGACCGCGAGACCTTCGGCCAGCACCGCTGGTACCGCGTGGACGTGCTGCCCGGTCAGGAACTGCGCGCCTCGGTCAGCATCTCGGCCGACCGCGCGGTGAACGACGACTACGGCGTGCTGACGCGCGCGGTGACCGTGCACGGACGGGAGATCGTCCGCGGGTCGGAGGCGGGCGACGGACGCACGGACGTGATCTCGACCGGTCTGCGCTATCCCAAGCCCCCGCGCGACGACGCCGACGGGGACGACGGCAAGCCGGCCGCCGAGACCGTCTGTCTCCAGATCGGCAACTCCTTCTCCGCGCCCCCTTCGGTGAAGACGACGCCCGGCATGCCGATCGAGCTGGCCGTCGACGTGGTCGACGCGCCCGACGAGGCGTCCGACGTGGCCGCCTTCGGTCTCGGGCGCGGCTGGTGGCTGCTCGGCGTGCTCGTACTGGCCGGTTTCGTGGGTGGCCTGCTGTGGGGCTGGCTGTCCCGCTGGCGCGTCGCCGTCTGGAGGACCAACTGATGCGTAGCGTACGCACGCTGACCGCCGCACTGCTGGCGGGCACCGCCCTGCTCGGTACGGCCGGACCCGCCCTCGCCGACTCGCCGACCCCGGCGGCCACCTCCACGGAGGCAGCCGGCGGGAACGAGGCGGACGGGAGCGCCCCGGCCCCGACGGAGGCGGGCACCACCTTCCGTACCGCCGCCGCGTTCCGGCAGGGGCAGCAGGCGACTGCCGAGGCCTCCACCGGCGACTACCTCTACTGGGTCTTCCCGGCCGACAGCGGGCAGCGCCCGACCGTGACCGCCTCGGTCACCCTGCCCGAGCCGGCCGCCCGGCACGGCGCGTCGACCTGGCGGATCGACGTCTACGACGGTCTGCGGCGCCGCCAGCCGTGCGTGTACGGCATGCAGTCCAGGGTCGCGGCGAAGGAGGCCGCGACGGTCGAGCTCGCCTGCACCCTGCGCACCGTCCGCCCCTGGGCGGAGACCTGGGACGAGGATCCGCTGCCGGGCAGCTACTACGTACGGCTGACGGTGACCGGTCTCCCTGAGGAGGACCTCGGCCTGCCGTTCACCACGAAGGTCGGCGCGGTCTCCACCGAGCGGGGCGGCGCGTACGCCGGCGGCGGATCGCTCGCCGCCCCGCTCGTGCCCGGCGCCACCACAGCGGACGTCGCGGAGGCCGACGCCGACGCGGGCAAGCCGTCCGTGGTCGAGGCCCGCGCGCCCGAGGACGGCTGGTCCTCCGGCTGGTGGTCCGACCGCTGGGTGTGGACGGCGGTGGGCGGAGTGCTCGGCGCGCTCGCCGGGATCGGCGGCTACACCCTGACCCGCGGCGCGGGCCGCCCCTCACGGATCCCGCCGGCCGCCTGAGACGGACGAGCGGCCACGGCGCCCCCGTGGCCGCTCCCGCCCCGACGGGCCGACGGCTCGGGGCCGGCCCGTACGCTGCTCACCATGCCCACACCGTCCCCCCTGCCCGACGACGCCTCCCTCCGGGTCCACGCCGTCACCGACCCCGAGCGCCTCTACACCCTGGCCACCGACCCCGCCAGGACGGCCCGTTCGTGGTACGACCACGAGATCGTGCGCCTGGTCGTCGTCCTGACGGGCCATCACGGGCAGGCCGCCACGGACTGGGCGGTACGCCTCGGGGAGCACGCGGCCCGGCAGGGCGACGCCCCGGGGGCACGCCGGTTGACGCGACGGATCGCCTGGGAGCTGGTGCGGCGCCCCGGATCGGCCGCGCTCCGGCCGCACTTCGAGGCGCCGCCCGAGCGGCCGGACGCACCCGAGACGGAGTTCCACGCCTGCCTGCTCCAGGAGATGGCCCTGCGCTGGGGTCTGCGCGAGGAGCCGTACCTCGGCTACGGGACACGGCTGCGGACCCTGGGCCATCCGCTCGCCTGGCTGCCGCTCACCTCCCTGTACGCCGAGCACGCGATGCGCGAACGGGCCCCTCTCCAGGGCTCCATGCTCGGCTCCCTCACCCCCGAGGAGCTGTACGACCGCTATCCGGGCATACCGCCGACCGAGGCGGGCGCGGCCGCGGGCCGGGACGCCGTACCGACGCCGGACGAGGGGCGTGCCGCGACGGTCGAGGCCCCGTTCGCCGGATTCGGTGCGGCCGAGGCGCTGTTCTTCGCCCTGCCCCGCCCGCTCGATCCCGCCGACTTCAACGCCTCGTTCCTCACCTCACTGCGGGCGCCCTGCCTCGGGGGCCTCGTCCCGGACACGCTCGCGGCCGCGCACACCACCGTCGACGACGCGGCCGGAGACCTGTTCGTCGGAGCCTTCTCGGGCGGCGTCTGGGGGGACGGCGGGGAGCAGGGCGCCTACGCCAGGCTGCTGACCTGGCGCGCGCTGTACGCGCTGATGGATCTGGACCCCGCCGTCCCGCAATCCGAGGCGGTGCGCCGCGCGGCCGAGCACCGCTGGCTGCGGCTGGCCGCCCGGCGCGGGGCGGGCGACCGCTGGTTCCACGGGGACCTGTCGGACACCGCGTTCGCCGTGCTCGACCCGTCCCGCACCCGGGTCGCGGTGGTGGCGGCCACCGACACCGACTGACTGACCCTTGGGCGACCGCCTTTCGCGTCGGCGTCGTGGTGTCGTCGTGGCGTTGACCGTCGACGGTCGTCGGTGTGCGGCGCCGGTCGTGGCGGGGCGCGCTCGGAGGCCGTCGTCAGCGTGGCGCCGAGCGGGTGCGGCGGGGCCAGCCGTAGCCGTCGATGAACTGGTCGAGGACGGGTGAGCTTCCGGTGGCGAGCAGGACGCAGGCGTCGATGCCGTCCGCGAAGGAGGCTTCGGGCCCGCCGACGGCCCGTGCCATCCGCTCCTGTGAGCTGACGCCGATCAAGCCGCCGTCGACCACGTGCTGCCACACCGTGGCGTAGCGCCGGCCGGGCATGACCAGTTCGGCCGTACCGGCCGCGGGGCGCGGGCCGGGGAACCGCAGGTGCAGTTTGAGCAGGGGGTCGTGGCCGCCCATGCCGGACCAGCCCGTGGCGATCTCCATCCGGCCGTACGTGTCGGCGGCGCCGGCCTCGTCGAGGAGCGCGAACGCCTCCCGCAGCTGCGGGGCGGCGCCGAAGGTCCGCTCGTCCTCGTGGACGTAGACGACGAAGAGGGGGTCGAGGGGTTCGAGGCCGGATCCGTCGCCGGCCGCCATGGTGCCGGCGGCGGCGACGAACACCGTTCCCGCCAGGAAGTCCTGACGGTGTCTCGCCTCGTCCTCCGGTGTGAACGACGTCTTGCGCAGCAGGGGCTCATGAGTGGGCCGTGTCGGCTCGTCCTGGTTCACGGCCGGGACACTTCCCCTCGCCCACCGCCGTACACCTCCGGTACGCCCGGGCGCGCCCCTGTGCCTCCGCACGCCGGGCGCATCGGGGTTGGACCCGTGACGCCGGCGGGACGACGTCCGCCACGGCCCGGGGTTCCTCAGCGTGCGGGCGCGGCCGGGGCTTCTCGGCGTGATGGCGCGGCCCGGGGTTTGTCAGCGTGCGGGCGTGGCCCGGGTTTGCCAGCGTGCGGGCGCGGCCCCGGGGTTTGTCAGCGTGCGGAGGGGCCGCTCCAGTCGGCGGGGACGCGGGCGAGCCTGACCCGCTGCGGGTGGTCGCCGACGGCGACTTCGGCGACCTTGCGGCCGGTGGCGAAGTCGATGGCCGTGACCCGGTCCGCGCCGCTCTCGGAGATCACGCAGGCGCGGCCGTCGCCGCTGACGGTCGCCCAGTAGGGCTTGGACGCCGGGACCAGCGGACCCTCCCGCAGGGTGGTGCGGTCGACGACGGTGGCGTAGTCGTCCATGGTGCCGGCGACACAGAGACGGCTGCCGTCCGGGCTCATCGACATGCCGTGGTGGCGGGAGTCGTTGACCCAGGTCGTACGGTTCGGGTCGGTCTCGGGGTTCTTGGGAAGCTCCTTGACGCGGGTGATCCGGTCGGTGGCGACGTCGTACTCGACGAAGCCGTTGAAGAAGGAGACCTGGAAGTACATTTTCGACTCGTCGGGGCTGAAGGCCACCGGACGTACCGCGTCGGACAGGTCCTTGCGGCCGAAGGCGTCGAGCCGGGCGCGCATGTCGACGACCCGTACGGTCTCGAAGGTGCGGGCGTCGACGACGGTGATGCGGCGGTCGCCCTTGGTCCAGTCGAGCCAGGGTTCGTCCAGGGCGGTGGTCACCTCGCCGATGGCCATGTTCCAGAGGTGGCGGCCGTCGGCGCTGAAGATGTTCTCGTGCGGTTTGTCGCCGGTGGCGAACGAGCCGAGTTGCCTGCCCGTGACGATGTCGAGGACGTGCACGGTGTTGGAGGTGGAGGCGGAGACGGCGACGCGGGTGCCGTCGGGAGAGACAGCCATGTGGTCGGAGCGGAAGCCCGAGACGGGGAAGCGCCAGTTGATCGCTCCGGTACGGAGGTCGAGGGAGACGACGTCGGCGAAACTGGGCCGGGAGACGACCATCGCCGAGCCGTCGGGCGTGGCGTACATGTCGTCGACGAACTGGTCGTGCCCCTCGCCGGGGCCCTGCCGGATGCCGAGGAAGAACGCCAGCTTGATCGGGTTGAGGCCGATCTCCCACATCCGGCGCTCACGGTCGGGTATGACGTTGATCCGTCCGATCCGCCGGAAGTCGCCGGTCGACTCGATGACGTCGGCCGTGCCGTCCCAGTTGTTGCCGACGAACATCACCTCCCGCAGGCCCTGGGAGGCCGGGACGCCCGTGGTCCCCGTGCCGCCGGGGGCCGCGGCCACGGTCGAGCCGCTGCCGACGGCGAGCGCGAGGGTGGCGGCGAGGGAGCCGAGCAGGAGGCGGCGCGTGCCACGACCTGTGCGGGGAGCGGACATGCGTGGTCCTTCCGGGAGTACGTCAACGGCCCCGACTCCCGCGCGGCGACAGCGAGTTACCCCGAGTAAGTCGAGTTACTCGAAAGTAGGCATTCGTCGCTCCCGCCACAAGAGTGCGTACGAAACTCCCCGTCCGCCTGCCGCCCGGAGCGCGCCCTAGCGGACGCGTTCGTAGTGCATGAGGACCACGCCGTTCCCGAAGGTCCGGGTCTCCGCGAGGCGGAGGGTGGTCGTCGCGTCGGTCGGGGGAAAGAGCGGCTTGCCCCGCCCGATGAGGACGGGATGCACGTAGAGGCGGTAGGCGTCGATCAGGTCGTGTTCCCTGAACGCGGCCGCCAGGTCCGCCCCGCCGAGGGCCAGGTCACCGCCCGGCGCCTCCTTGAGCGCCCGGATCTCGTCCGCGTCGACGCTCCGCACGATGGTGGTGTTCCAGTCGGCGCGTTCGAGGGTCGTGGAGTAGACGGTCTTCGGCTTCGTGCGCCAGATCTCGGCGAACTCCACCATCTCCGGGGAGCTCGCGGGGTCGCTGTCGGCCGTGGGCCAGAAATCGGCCATCAGCTCGTACGTCACCCGGCCGTCGATGAAGCCGGCCACGGCGGCCATCTCCTCGTTGAAGTGCCGGTGCAGCTCCGCGTCGACCATGTGCCAGTCGAGCGATCGGTCCGGCCCCTCCATGTAACCGTCGAGCGAGACCGACATGTACAGGATGATCTTTCGCGCCACGGCTCGGTCTCCCTCTCCTCGATCGCGCCCCGGCCGACAGTAGCCGCAGGGGACGGCGCCGGGGGCGAGCCACGCCTCCCGCACCGGGTGATCCTCCCGCCGGCCCTACAGCGTGCGGACGGAGCGGGGGAATAGGTGCACAGGGTCGGCAGTTCTGGCCTGGCGTGGCACTCGGCCGCACCCGGTTCGGAAGGAAGCTCCATGAAGATCGGCATCATCGGCGCGGGCAACATCGGCGGCAACCTCACCCGGCGGCTCACCGCACTCGGTCACGACGTCTCCGTCGCCAACTCCCGTGGCCCGCACACCCTGACCGCTCTCGCCGAGGAGACCGGGGCGACGCCCGTACCCGTCTCGGAGGCCGCCCGCGGCGCCGAGATCGTCGTGGTCACCGTCCCGCTCAAGGCGGTCCCGGACCTCCCCTCCGACCTCTTCGACGGCGCGGCGGAGGGCTTCGCCGTCATCGACACCGGCAACTACTACCCCCGTGAGCGTGACGGCCGCATCGCCGCCATCGAGGACGAGGGCCTGACCGAGAGCCGCTGGACCGAACGCCACGTGGGCCACGCCGTGATCAAGGCCTTCAACGGCACCTACGCCCAGGACATCCTCGACAAGCCGCGCCCGGCCGGCGACCCCGAGCGGATCGCGCTGCCGGTGGCGGGCGACGACGAGACCGCGAAGCGGACCGTACGCGAGCTCATCGACGCCCTCGGCTTCGACACGGTCGACGCGGGCGGCATCGACGACTCCTGGCGCCAGCAGCCCGACACGCCGGTCTACGGCCTGCGCGACGGCGTCGAGGCGGTGACGAAGGCCCTCGCGGAGGCTGCGCCGGAGCGCCCGGAGGCGTTCCGCGGCTGACCGCGGTGCGAGGCCGGGCCGCTCCCCCCTCCGTGTCATCCGGCGGGATGTCCGGCCGTCCCGCCGGACGTCGCTCCCGGTCGCCGGGCTACGCGCGGCGGGCGCGGGCGGGCCCTCCGGCCCGGTCGGCGGGCGCGGCAGCACGCGCGGAACGCGCCGCCCGGACGGAGCGGACGCCCGCGCCCGCCCGGTGCAGCGCCCGGCCCGCGGAGCAGGTGCGCAGCTGGGAGCGGGAGAGACGGGCCCGCTGCCCACCGCTGGTGATCAGGGCGTTCACCGGCGTCATCGGGTCGGCGCCGACCGTCTTGGCCAGCAGGACGCCGACGACCAGGGGAACGAGCGCCACGGCCAGCGCCGAGCCGGTGGTGGTGACGTGCTGCATGCGGCGGTCGCGCCGGTTCTCCGAGGTCATGCACCGATTCCACCAGCGCGGCCACGTCCGGGGATGGGGCGCCGTACTCAGTCCGTACGTACGCGGCTACTCACCCGGGGATCCGCGCGCCCCCTTGGCGGCCCGGAGCGGGTGGGGTTGCGTGGACGGACGACCACCACGCACCCGAGCCGAGGAGCACCGCCGAACATGGCCGACTACCGCATCGAGACCGTCCGCAACGGCTACCGCGACTGGACCGCCCGGAACGACCGGGGCGCCGAGGTACGGATCGGGGCGGCGGACGACACCTCGACCCAGCCGTCGTTCACCCCGGTCGAGCTGCTGCTCGCGGCGATGGGCGGCTGCGGCGGCCTGGTGATCGACCGCACGGCGCGCGCGGTGGACCACGACGAGCTGCGGATCGTGGTGGAGTCGGTCTCGGGCCCCGAGGACGAGGGGCGGGTGGGCCGGATCAGGGTCAGCTACGAGTTCGAGCTCCCGGAGAGCAACCCGAAGGCCGCCGAGGTCTTCGCCCGTGGCGTGCGGCTCACGCACGAGAAGCACTGCACGGTGAGCAGGACCGTGGAGCACGGCGCGGCGGTGGAGGCGGTCCTGCCGGACGGCACGGTCGGATTCCGGGCCGGCTGACGGCGTCGCCACCCGGATTTTCCGACGCCTGGGGCCCGGGTGCCCACACGCTTCCGAAGTGTCCCGGTTTGGGATCGCGTCTGGTGGTGACACGAAAGGGGTGACAGCGACGCCTGCGATCAAGGAGGACACGGCCGTGACCCTGGACGGAAAGCACGTACTCGTCATGACGACGAACTACGGCACGGAGCAGGACGAACTGAAGAAGCCGGTGGAGGCGCTCCGCGAGGCCGGCGCGCAGGTCACCGTGGCGGCCCAGCAGGCCGAGCCCGTGGAGACGCTGGTCTCCGACCGGAAGCCGGGCGAGAAGATCCTTCCGGACACGACGTACGGCGAGGTGACGGCCGAACGGTTCGACGCGGTGGTGATCCCCGGCGGCACGGTCAACGCCGACAACCTGCGGCTGGACGAGACGGCGTGCCGCCTGGTCGAGTCCTTCGCCGGGGCCGGCAAGCCGGTGGCCGCGATCTGCCACGGTCCCTGGCTGCTCGTCGAGACCGGCCTGGTCAAGGACCGGGAACTCACCTCGTACGCCTCACTGCGCACCGACGTGACGAACGGGGGCGGAAAGTGGGTGGACCGCGAGGTCGTCGTCGACTCGTCGAACGGCTTCCACCTGATCACCTCACGCAACCCGGGCGACCTGGAAGCCTTCTCGGGAGCGATCATCAAGGCGCTCGGCGGGACGCCGTCCTGAGCGACGTACCCGGCGTGCGGGAGGCCGGCTTCCCGCACGCCGCCGTAACGGGCCACGATTCATGATCACAGGGATGTGTCGGGCCTGAACGCGTACGTCCGAAGCGGATCCAGATGGAGTTCGTGCGGCCCCATGCAGTCCGCGGCAAGCGTGGCCACGCCCGCCCCGCACACGCACGTCATGTTGAGGCCTCCCGTTCCGAGAGGTCCACAGCAACCGTGGTGCATACCCAGAGAGCCGGCCAGCCGCAGGCTCGGCGCGTCCTCCGGGTGCACGATGGCAGAGTCCCGGGGGCCGGCGGGCACCATGTCGGTCATGGCGGGCGGCATCAGAAGAGCCCGGTTCGCAGGTGCGGACACCGCCCGGGGGACTGGGGCCACGAAGGGGGCGCCCCAGGGTTCGGGGTCGATGGCGTAGCTGCCTCGCGGGACTGTCGAAGGCGCGAGCCGCGTATCGCCGTGCCAGTCCGTGTCGCGTAGCGAGACGTCCGGGACGCCGTGCAGCTTCTGCAGGTCCGGGGTGAGTTCGGCACCGCACTTCGCGCAGGAGAAGACCGTCATGCAACCGTTGTATCTCACTGAACCTGACGGGTTCGACGAGGTGTACGGACGCGTGCGCGGGCTCCCGCTGGGACTACCGGGCGTTGCGCCGCCGACGCGCGCGCTCGAAATCGGCGACGTCCGACATCCAGGGGCCGTGCTGGTCGAGTGCGGCGCAGCCGCCGCGGACGAAGGCGCTCACCAGGTTCCGGTATCCGCCGATCCCGTCGACCAGGCTGTACTCGACCTGGTACTCCGGTTCGGACCCGTCTCTCCCCTCGCGCAGGGTCGTGATCCGGGCGATGGAGTCGGCGTAGAAGTGGAGCTGGATCCCTTCGCCCCTCTCCTCGTCCTCGATGGTGAACACTTCGTTGTCCGCGGCAGAGCGGTCGCCGACGAACTCCCAGAACTCGGCGGCGGCCGTGCGGGGGCCGTCCCGTAGCCACCTCTTCTCGACGCCCTTGTCGTCGGTGAAGGACAGGGCGGTCTTCCGCGCACTTCCGCCGGATTCGGCGCGGTGGTCGGCAGCCTCTTCGTCATCCTCCATGGGTGTGTTCCTGGAGCGCTCCGCGGCCTCCGAGCACATCAAGAAGCTGACGGTACGCACCGCGTCATCGACGAGCTCAGGGTGTGCACGGCGCACGGCCGCTTCGACCGTCGTCTTCATCCGATCCCAGTCGCGCTTGTCCGTGGCGCGTTTTCCCCGTCGCGGGTCGCGGCCGATCCGCATCCCGGCGCAGGCCTGCTCCGCGGTGGCGATCACCCGCGTGACCTCGGGCAGCAGCGCGGGGGCGACGGCATCGGGTATCCGCCGCGGGATCGTCGCGCCGTGCAAATACTGGCCCGTGTATCTCAGGATCGCGGCGTCGAGCGGACCGAGCACTGCTCCGCGCTCGGCGCGACGGCGGTTCGCCTGGTACTCCTGCGCTCGTTTCCCATCTGACGTCTCCGTGGCCGTGCGCATCGCCGCGCAGACCTGGCCGCGCTCCAGCAGCGCGATGTCGGCCCCGTGGGCGACGAGCCGGCTCCTGTCCCACCCGATGCGCTGGAAGAGCGCGTCGACGTCCGCGGGCGCGGCGAGGAGAATCGGGTCCAGGAGCGCGACGGCAGCGTTCTCGTCGAGCCGGCCCCGGGTTCCGGCGGCGTCGCACAGCGGAAGGACCGCGCTCCACAGCAGCAGGTGTCGAGCCAAGTCCTCCCGGATCACCCCAAGATGCGCTTCGCTGATCGGGAACGTGAACGTGCGAGGCTCGTGGTTGGCGTCGGCCCCCGCACCGAGCATCAGCTTCAGCTCGCCGTCCTCGCGGATCACGTTCGGGATCCAGCCGCTCCGGCGCGTGAAAACGACGTCTCTCATGAACTCAGGCTTCCCCGTCCTGGCACCGACCGGCATCACGGCGATGTCCATCGACACCACGCGGTCGACGAAGGCTACCTGGTCACCGACAGAGGCCCCCGAGTGCTTTTGCTCGGGCATGCGCGCAGTCCTCGACCCGCCGTTCTCCGGGCAGGGTCAGTCCCACCAGAAGTCCCAGCGGTGGGCGCCGATGATCCAATCGGCGTACGCAGTCAGTGTGTACGGTCTGCTGCCCTGCCAGATGTTGTCCGGGCAGAACCCGAAGTGCTCGGCCGCAACCAACAGAGCCTCACGTTCGCTCACCGGTGGCGCAGCGACACTGAGGTGCAACGTGGAGAACCCGACCGCGACGACACGGGCGCCGAACCGGTGCTCCCAATCCCGGATGACCGCGGAGAACTTCGCCGTGTCGTTGTCGTAGTTGCAAGGCCCGGCCCAACCCACGGCCGTCAACGCTTCCGCACCGGACTCTGCGGCGACCAGCCCCAGTCGTACCTGTGCGCGGTCGGCGAGGAATGCCTGTGCAAACTCGGAGGCCGATCGCTCCGGACTCGTTGCAGTCCTCCTGCTGGGCGCGGGGCCGGGCCAGACCTGCCCGAAGGGCGCCGTGACGGCGAGGCGCCCGTCGGCGCCAAGGATGTCGCCCTCTTCGTCGACGGCCGTGTAGGTCGCCCACCACCCTGCGAGGAGGCCGGCAGGGTCGTGGCCGGCCGGGGAGGACATCTGGTCGGGGAAGAGCTCCCCGGATCCCCACGGGCGACATGCGCCGTCGTTCGGATCCAGTGCGTCGAGCAGCAGCGGCCACAGGCCGGAGCGTGGGTGTTCGGCGTGCATCCGCGTCCACAGCTCAGCCGTGGCCGGCCCGTCACTGAGCCACAGGGGCTGTACGTCTCCGCCCCCTTCGTCCGACGTGACCATCCGACCCGGGGGCAGCAGGCCCCGAGGGCTCAGCGGAGATCCAGGATGCATGCGGCAGATGCTACTGCTGCGACCGGTAGCCATCACCGAGAGCCCCGATCACTCGATGCAGGTCCGCTGAACGTCTGCCGGATGCCTCCCTGGTCGGGCCTCGGTCCGGCAGCGGCCGGCCAGCCGAGAGCGCCGGCCACGGCCGGTACGGACTGCGTGCCGCCCCGCCCTGCCCCGCACGCAGGACAGGGCGATGGCAGAACGAGCCTCCAGAGGTCAGAGCGTGAGCACCGGTCGGGTGGAGAAGTCCTCGTAGAGGTCGTCACCGTCCGGGCCGTACACGAACTCGGCCATGGAGGGGTTGCGGTGGGCGGTCGCCAGGGGCAGCCACGCCAGCACATGGCCGTACCCCCCGCACACCGACTCGCCACCGTCACCGCCATGGGCGGCAGTGACGTCGCTCGACAGTTCCGTGCGGTAGGTGTCGTAGGCGATGCGCAGGCCGAAGGCGCTCAGCTGCTCGTGCGGGCCGGTGCGGTCGCCGTAGGGAATGCGGTCGAGGGGGCAGTCGTCACCCCAGCGGAACAGAGTGTCCGCGCCGGCTCCGCAGGCGTGCTCCCATTCGTCGGAACTTGGCATCCGTAGGCCACGGGCCGCAAGGACGGTCGGCATGTCGGCAGGCAGGCCGGTCAGATTCTTGTCCTCCACGGCCATCAGCACCGTAGGCAAGACGACGCTCCGGCGGGGGCTGAGTACCCGCGCGAGGTGGGTCCGCAGATCGGGGCCGTAGCCGAACCCCTGTTCCAGGCTCTCGGCATAGTCGGCGGCCTGCTCAGGCGTCGGCTGCCAGACGTCGAGGTCGAGTCCGAGCGTGACCGCGCCGCCGGGTATCAGGGCGAACTCCTGCCCATCGCGCTCGATGCGAACCCGGTGCAGCGGAGCACCGAGATGCTCGACGGTTTCCACGACGGTCACGCGGCCACCCACCTGGTGCGCGGCCTCCTGGGCGACGCGACGTGCGGCAGGCAGCTCGAAGGACCGCCACTGGTCGAGACCGAGATCAGCGAGAGACATGGATCGCAGTGTCACACTCAGGTCTGACACGACGCGCGACCGACGAACCTCGAAGCCCCGCGGCCGCCCTCGGTGCTGCTTCGGCATCGTGGGCGCGGCCGCCGGGTTTCCCGGAACCGTTCGACCGTCAGGCCAGCCAGATCTCGCGGACCCGGCCCAAAGGGTCGGTCTCGATGCGCGGCTGCGCGTCCCACAGCATCGTGGCCCGGGCGTCCGCCGTGTAGCGCGGCCACTCCTCGCCCGGGTCCTGGTCCCGTACGAAGGCGACCCAGGCACGGTGCATCGCGTCGGCCAGCGCCTGAGGGGGCGCCTCTCCGGCCGCCGCCGTGACGCCCTCGGCGGCGAGCAGGTCGAACGCGAACGGCAGGTCGAGGCAGTGGAAGGCCGAACCGTTCACCGGCGACTCCCATCGGAACTCGTAGAGCCATGTCGGGTGTTCGCGCTCCGCGCGGGCGTCGGCGACTGCCAGGGACGGGGCGCGGAAGGTGGCGTCGGTCAGGGCCTGGCCGAAGAGCCGGTCCGGGGCTTCCGTGGCGTAGGCGGCGGTGAAGCGGTCCACCCGGGTCGCGTCCAGACCCAGTGAGCCCAGGAGGACGGGTACGGGCGGTCCGTCCGGGCCGGGCGCGGGGAAGGCGTTGAACTCGTGCGCGGTGAAGCCCAGCATCAGCGGGACGTCGGCGCCCGCTTCGCCGGTGGCCAGCGCGTCGGCGACCGGAACGGGGATCAGCTCCCCGTCCGCGAAGGGGGCCAGCGACAGCAGCGGCGGCAGTCCGGCGCGGTCGGGGCCCAGCTCCCCCAGCCGGTCCTGGAGGGCCAGGAGTTCGTCGTCGCCGAGGTCCCGCAGCGCCGCGGCGGTGGCGGGGACGCCGGTCCGGTCGGTGAAGAGCCGGGAGGCGGCCCGGGCGACCTCGGGCCCGTCCGGCCGCAGCACCGCGCCGGAGACGGAGATCGCCGACCGGAACAGTCCGCGGGCCGCCGGGACGGCCAGCAGCGTCTGCACCGCGCCGCCGCCCGCCGACTGTCCGGCGATGGTCACCTTGGCCGGATCGCCCCCGAAGCGGGCGATGTTGTCCCTGACCCATGCGAGGGCGGCGATCCAGTCGCGCACGCCTCGGTTGTCCGGTGCGCCGTCGAGGTGGAGGAACCCTTCGATGCCGAGACGGTAGCCGAGGGAGACCAGGACGACGCCGTCGCGGTTGAAGGAGGCGCCGTCGTACCAGGGGCTGGCCGCCGAACCGGCGACGTAACCCCCGCCGTGGATCCACACGAGGACCGGCAGGGCGGCCGCCGGGTCGGTGGCGGGGGTGAAAACGTTCAGATTGAGCACGCCGGCACCGGGGACGGACGGCTCGGGGATGGTGGTGACCTCGGCGAAGGGGCGGCGCTGGGCCGTCGGACCGTAGGCGGTGGCGTCGAGGGGCTCGGTCCAGGGCTCAGGCGGCACGGGCGCCGCGAACCGCAGCTCCCCCACAGGGGGTTGCGCGTACGGGATGCCCAGGAAGCGGAGGCAGTCGTCGGCGCGGCGCTCGCCGCGTACGGGGCCGCGGGTGGTGGCGACGACGACGGCTTCGGCGTCCGCCCTCCGCGAGGAGGGGGCTGGCGGGGAAGTCGGGGCGGACATGGTGAGCCTTCCTGGCCGGGGCGGCGGGTACGGGGGTCGCACGTCAAAGTGACACGTGTAACTTGGGCGTGTCAAGGCGCTCCGTCGTGTGCCGCGCGCCCCTCTCGGGTAGACCGGGTGCGAGCGATACGACGAGAGCGGGGGCGGGTCGTGGCCATGAGCGCTGACACGGCGATCGGTGTTCTGATCCTGGCCGGCGGTGCGGCCCTGATCGCGGCGGGCGTCCTCAGGAAGGGCCGCGCCGTGCAGCCGCTGTCGCCCCGGCGGGCACGTGCGGTGGACGAGCGCAGATCCGCCCGCGCCCTGCTCCGCGCGGCCGACCTGGCCCTCGCCACCGCCCGCGAAGCGGCCGGCCCCGGCGAACCGGCCATCGTGACGGTGGAGGACGTGATCCGGGTGGCCGAGGACCACTTCGGCCAGGTGGACGTCCCCCGCTCCCGGGCCGCGGCGGCCCTGCGCTGCGAGTACGAGCGGGGCGACTACGCCACGGACTGCATGACCGACGCCTACGCCTGACGAGGCCTGGGGCGGTTTTCGAAAGTCCCATCCGGCCGCGGGGCCGGTCGGCGCGGTGCCCTTGGCGGAGGCCCGCCCACCCAGGCGGTCCCGGTAGGACCCGGCGTGCGGTTCCGGCTACGCCTCCTCGGGCGGGTCCGGGACGGGTGTCGCCTGGTGGTAGTACATCCGCCATCCGTGACCGGCGCGGGCGTCGCCACGGCGCCACAGGGAACTTCGGCGCGCCCGACGTCCGTCGATCACCGTCTCGTAGGTCAGGTGGACCAGGCCGGGTGCGAGGGCGACGCCGGTCATGGCGGAGGGTTCGTAGCGCGGGGTGTCCGCCGACGCGCCGGGCAGGGCGGGGAGGGCGGCGAGCATGGTCTCGTAGGTCCAGCGGCGGCCGGAGGAGCCGATCTCGACGAAGTCGGGGTCGAGGAGTTCCGCGGCGAGCCGACGGGAGGCGCGGACGGCCGGGTCCATGAGGCGCAGCTCGGCGGCGACCGCCTCCGAGACCTCCCCCGCCTGCTCCGCCTCTGCACCGCTCACAGGGTGATCCAGTAGCGCCGCTTGAGGCCGATCTCCGTCTGCCGTACGTCCTCCAGCACACCGCCGTTGCGCTCGATCGTGCGCGCGGACGCGATGTTGTCGTCGTCGCAGGTCACAAGGAGCCGCTCGATGCCCAGGGCGCGCGCCTCGGGGAGGACCGCGCCCAGCGCCCAGGTCGCCAGGCCCCGGCGCCGTGCGGAGGGGCGGATGCTGTAGCCGACGTGGCCGCCGGCCCGCAGCAGGAAGTCGTTGAGCGCGTGGCGGAGGTCGATGGCGCCGAGATAGGCGTCGTCCTCCACGATCCACCAGTGCGTCGCACGGACCCATCCCTCGGCGAGGGGTCGCGCCGGGTCGGACTGTTCGCGCAGCCGTCGCACCCAGCCGGCAAACACGTCGGGGTTCGCGAGGACGTCCTTCCCCGCCAGGCGCATGCCTCCGCCGTCCTGCCGCGCACCCGGGGTCCACTCCTCGTGGGCTTCGAGCCAGGAGGTGTGCAGGCGTGCCGTGGGAGCGATCAGTTCGGGCATGCGGGCGACGATAACAGGGCAACGACCCCGTGATCAGCGGATATACGACACGTCGGCAGAGGTCCTTACTCGCCGGTCGTGCCGTCGATGCGCTCGCGCAGCAGGTCGGCGTGGCCGTTGTGCCGGGCGTACTCCTCGATCATGTGAGCGATCACATACCGCAGGGAGTACGTGTCGTCGCCGATGCTGCCGCAGAGGTCCAGCGACTCGGCCGCGTCCACGACGGCCCGGGCGCGGGCGCACTCCTCCTTCCACACGGCGAAGGCCTCGTCGACATCCGCGTCGTCGACGTCGAAGTCCGCCCAGTCGGTCGACCCGGCCGCCGTCCACCGGCTGGTGCTCCGCTCGCCGTTGATCACGTTCCGGAACCAGCCCCGCTCGACCTCGGCCGCGTGCCGCACCAGGCCGAGGAGCGACAGACCGGAGGGTGCTATCGCCCGGTCCTTGAGCTGTTCCGGCGTCAGTCCCGCGCACTTGAGCGCCAGGGTGTCGCGCTGGAACTGGAGCATCGCGGTGAGCGTGGCCCGCTCGTCGGCATGGCGGGGCGGCTCGGTGCGGGCGGGCGGTGTGCGGAGATCACTCATGGCGGCATCCTGTCAGGGGCCACTGACAACGCATGCCGGAGCCCGCTCCCCTTCCTCACTCCCCGCTCCTCGTGGGCGAGGGCCCCGCGTGCCCGAAGGGGCTCTTGAAGAGGGTGCTCAGCAGGACGGTGCCCGCCGCGACCGGCAGCACGGCCGGTCCCGCGTGGGGGCTGACGATGCGTTCGGGGTCGTCGCACCCGTGCGAGAACGCGAGGGCCGCGCCCCTGATCTCGTCCAGGTAGGCCGGTTCGAGGCCGCTGGCGTACTCGGTCACGACGAGCAGGTCCGGGTTGAGGACGTCGAGCAGCAGGGCCGCGGCCCGCCCCACGGCGCGGGCTCGCTCGCGCAGGAGTAGATCCGCCCGCCGGTCGCCCGCCGCGGCGGCGTCCACGACGAGGAAGACGTCGGGCTCGGGCACGATCCCGCGGCGCCGTGCCTCCTGTCCCAGCGCCGTGTCCGATGCGGTCGCCTCCAGGCATCCCGAACGGCCGCACCGGCAGGGTGCCGTGGACTCCGGTACGGGGAGGTGGGAGACGTCTCCGGCGGCCGATCCGGGGCCCTGGTGGACGACCCCGGCGATGCCGACGGCCGCGTCCACGACCGTGCCGACGAAGAGATGGACGAGGCTGCGCCGGGCGGCGGGCCTGCCGAAGAGGATCTCGGACTGGGCGATGGCCCGCGCGTGGTTGTCGATCCGCACGGCCGGACCACAGGGCCCTGCGGTGAACCCGTCCAGTCGCGCGCCGCCCCCGCTCGTCCCTGCCGTGAACCCGCCCAGTCGCGCGCCGCCCCCGCTCGTCCCTGCCGTGAACCCGTCCAGCCCAACGGCGCTCCCGCTCCTCCCGGTAAACCCTCCCAGTCCGGCGGCACTCCCGCTCGCCCTCGTCGTGAACCCGGCGATGCCCGCGCCGAGTTCAGCCGCGAGCGACCGCCCCTGCCAGCCCAGTGCGTCGTGACGTACGACCACACCGCTGGAAGGGTCGACCCAGCCGCCGAGGGCCGCGCCGATCCCGAGGAGGGGCCGGCCCTCGGTGTGGTCCGCGAGGAAGGCGCCCAGTGCGCGGGCGATCCGGGCAGGCAGCTCGCGGGGGTCGGTGCCGTCGTGCGGAAGGGCGCGGCGGGCGAGGACCCGGCCGCGCAGGTCGACCAGGCCGAAGGTCGATCCGGGGACCCCGACGTGGACGCCACCGGCGACCGGGCCGCCGTCCTCACCGAGGTGCAGGTCCACCGGGATCTGGGGGCGGCCGACGGTGCCGCCCTCCCACAGGTCGGGCCGTTCGCGCAGCAGCCCGAGGCGGGCGAGGTCGGTGGCCTGCCGGGAGACGGCGGCCGGGCTGAGCCCGGAGAGCCGCGCGATGGCTCCGCGGGAGACGGGGCCGTGGTCGAGGACGGCCCGGAGCACGGCGGCCGCGTTGGCCTCCCGGCGGCCATCGCCCGTCTTCGGCCGGCCCCCACCCGTACTCCTGGGACCTTCGCCCGCGCCGCGCACGCCACCGCCCGCTCTCTCCGGGGCGTGGCCCGCTCCCTGTGCGCCGTGCGGGGTCGTCGCCATCGGAGGCCTCTCTGCGCGGCGCGGTCGTCGACCGCCTCTGGCGGCGACATTACTTCCGCTGCGAGAATAATCCCCCGCCCGCCCTCCTACGCCGTCGTCCACCGATATGTCCGACCCGTCGAAGGGAATCCCCTGGTGCACCCGAGCGCCCCGCCCCATGTGATCGTCGTCCTCACCGACCAGCAGCGCTGGGACACCACCGGCGCGCACGGCAATCCGGCGGGGGTGACCCCGGAATTCGACCGGATGGCCCGCGAGGGCACGCTGGTCGAGCAGGCGATCACCCCCAACCCCGTCTGCGCGCCCGCTCGTTCCTCGCTCCAGACCGGTTGCTATCCGACGCGGACGGGGGTGTTCCGCAACGGTCTGCCGCTGCCCGCCGACGTCCCCACGCTCGCGGGGGTCTTCGCCGAGGCCGGGTACGTCACCGGCTACATCGGCAAGTGGCACCTCGCGGGCGAGGAGCACCCGGACGGGCCCGTGCCGGCCGAGCGGCGCGGCGGCTACCGGAGGTGGCTCTCCTCCGACCGGCTGGAGTTCACCTCGGACGCCTACCGCACGGTCGTGTACGACGAGGAGGGCGAGCCGGTCCGGCTGCCGGGCTACCGCTCGGACGCGCTGGTCGACGCGGCGATCCGGTTCGTCGCCGACCACCACGACCGCCCGTTCCTGCTGTTCCTCTCACTCCTCGAGCCGCACCACCAGAACCCGACCGACGACTATCCGGCGCCGGTCGGGTACCGGGAGCGGTACGAGGGGCGTTGGCTGCCGCCGGATCTGGCGGCGCTCAGCCCGGGCGCCCCGCAGGGAGGCGCCCACCGCCATCTCGGCGGCTATCTCGGGCAGATCAAGCGGGTGGACGAAGGCGTGGGCCGGCTGCGCGACACGCTGCGCAGCCTGGGGATCGAGAAGGACACGATCCTGGCCTGGACGGCCGATCACGGTTCGCACTTCCGTACCCGCAACGGCGAGTACAAGCGTTCCGCGCACGAGGCGTCGGTGCGGGTGCCGTTCGCGATGACGGGGCCCCGTTTCCGCGGCGGCGGGCTGATCCGGCAGCCGGTCGGCACGGTCGACCTGATGCCGACGCTCGTCGAGGCCGCGGGGCTCGCGGTGCCGGACAGTGTGCAGGGCCGGTCCCTGCTGCCCCTGATCGGGGGCGGGACCGATCCGGAGCGACCGTGGTCGGTCCTCGTCCAGATCAGTGAGGACCAGGTGGGCCGTGCGGTCCGCACCGACCGGTGGAAGTACGTGGTGACGGCGCCGCCCGGCGTCGACCCCTGGCGCCACGCGGAGGCCGACCGGTATCGGGAGACGGAGTTGTACGACCTGGCCGCCGACCCCTACGAACTCGAGAACCTCGTGGGCCTGACCTCGCACCGGGTGGTCGCGGACGGGCTGCGGGACACCCTGGCCGAGTGGCTGGCGCGGGTCGAGGGTGTGAGGCCGGTGATCGAGTCGGCGGCGCCGCGCACCCTCGACGGGCGCGGCCCGGACACGCTGCCCGCGGGACTGCCGTGGGAGGGAGTGCGGTTCGGGCACGCGTCCTGAGGCCGTCGCCGGCCGGACACCACGCGTTCGGAGACGAGAGGGGCGGAGAAGGCCGCACCGACGGACGCCACGGCGCCCGGGGCCCGGGGCCCGGGGGGAGACCCGCGGTACGGGCGGAGGGGAAGGGGGGCGGCGCCGTCGGGTGTCAGCCGTCCTTGCGCACGGCGTAGTCGCCGAAGCCCGCCCAGTCCAGGACCACGCACGCTTCGTCGCCGAGGACCCAGGCGTCATGCCCGGGGGTGACCGTGAAGTACTCTCCCGGGCCCACTTCCCCGGTCTCGCCGTCGTCCATGACGATCTTCATCCGGCCGCTCGCCACGTATCCGACGTGGGACGCCTGGCAGGTGTCGGTGCCGGCGATCGGCTTCACGTGCTTGGTCCACTGCCAGCCGGGCTCGAACACGGCACGGCCCACCGGTCCCTGATCGGTGGTGAGTAGGTCCAGCCTGCCCATGCCGCCCTCGAAGGGGCGGGTCTCGTCTGCGGAGTCGAAGCTCCTGGACATGATTCCGGTCATGGTCATCCGCCTCCCGGCGGTGGACGTGGAGCAACCCCGAGTCCACTTCCAGGCTACGCCCGAAGGCCGCCGCGGCGGACGTCGAAGCGGACGTCGAGGGGGACGCGTGGATACCGCGAAACCAGGGGCCGGTGATCAACGGACGTCCTCCACGGAGGGCGTCGAAGGGTGCTCGTGCGTTCGGCGTCGCCTCCGCAGGCCCCTCCCGCAATCGCCGACCCCGACGGGCACAATCCGGAGATCATGACGCGCCCTTACAGCCGGTAGACCGCCGACGCCGCTTATAGAGCTCTCCGGAGGTTTTCGCAACCTTTCGGCGGTCATTCACTGAGCGGTCACTTTCTTGGTGGATCCCCGCACATCCCCCGACTCATTTCTGTACAGATCCCTATCGGACAGACCTACACATAAAGCCCAGATAAGAGCACAATGAAAGCGCGGTACGTTGCCGCACAGCATGGTCGGACGTGCATGACGCCAGAAGGAGGCGAGTCGTATGTCTGACGTCTCTCACCGCCCCGGTGATATGCGGGGCCACCCCGACGCACCGGAAATGCGGGACCGCTACTCCCGGATGCTGCAGACCCGCGGCGTCACGGCGGTCGAGGAACTGGTGATCCTGGCCGGTGTATGGGCCGCGATCTCCCCGTACACGGTCCACTTCGCAGCCGCGACCCCGGATCTCGCCATCAGCAACCTGATCGTCGGAATCGCCCTGGCGGTCGTCGGCCTGTGCATGTCGATCGCCCCGGAGCGAACGGGAGACCTCAATCTCGCCGTTCTGTTGATGGGCGCCTGGCTGATCATCTCTCCGTGGGTGGTCGCAAGGGACGCAGGCACCGGCGCGATCCTCAGCAATGTCATCACCGGCGCGTGCGTGTGCCTCTTCGCGCTCACGGCGGGCGGTCTGCTCATGAGCAAGAGAAGGACGTGAGGAGTTCCTGACCTCCCCCGGACGGCGTCGCATCCCATGGATGCGACGCCGTTCTCCGTATGCCCGACCACAGGGCGCAAATCCAGACAGATCCCCGCCCAACACCCCTTCCCAGGTAACGAATTGACCCACGCCGTTTCAGCCACATAAGTTCTGCGTAAGCTTGCTCCACAGGGACAGGCTCCCGCTCACATCCCAGTCCTTGGGGGGACGAAGTGAACTGGTACCTCGACGTTCTCAAGAAGTACGCCGTATTCAGCGGCCGGGCGCGCCGTAAGGAATTCTGGATGTTCACGCTCTTCAGCGTGCTCATCAGCATCGTGCTCACCATCATCGACAGCATGCTGGGAATCCAGCTGCTCAGCCTGATCTACTCGCTGGCCGTGCTGATCCCGACGCTCGCCGTCTCGATCCGCCGCCTGCACGACACGGGCCGCTCCGGCTGGTGGATCCTCATCGGTCTGATCCCGCTCGTCGGCGCGATCATCCTCATCGTCTTCTACGCGAGTGAGGGCAACCAGACCGAGAACGCCCACGGCCCGAACCCGAAGCTCGCGCCCGCGTACTGAAGGTAGCGCCGACGGTCCGGTCGACGTCGCACCCAGAAGCCCCCGGAAGGTTCCTTCCGGGGGCTTCGTGCGTGCCCGTCCGGCTCCGCGTCCGGCTCCCCGGACGGTCCCCACCCCCCCCTCCGTGAGGCTCGCGCGTCCCGAGTGCAGGCCGAGACCGGCCCCCACAGACCAGTGACGGTTCGTAGCATTCGCCGCGGCCGCCTTGTGCACTCCGGCGCACGACCGGGGTCCCCGGCCGCCCCTAGCCTCGCCGCATCAGTACGAACGAGGGGCGGTACCGGTGAACTGGCTCATCCATGACTACCGCGAGAGCGATCTCGCCGCGGTCGTCCACCTGATCGACACCACGGCCGAGCTCGGGCAGGAGTCCGTCTTCTCCCTCGCCGAGTGCATCGGCGCCCTGACCTCCCGCCAGCCCGCCGTCGTCGCCGTCCACCAGGGCGTGCCCATCGGGGCGGCCCTGGCCTGCGTGGCGGGCGAGCGGGCCTGGGTGATGCGGATCGCCATCGCCTCCGCGTGGCGCGGCCGCGGACTCGCCAGCGCGCTGCTGGTCGAGCTGGAGCGGCGGCTCGTCGCCGCGCGGGTGGGACGCATCGCGTACGTCCTGCCCGAGGAGGACCTGCTCGGCGAGGGTCTCCTCAACGCCGGCTACACCCGCCAGCCCGCCGTGGCCTACTTCGAGAAGGTCGAGCCGCTGCACGGGCCCGCCGCCAATCTCCTGGACGACCTCGGCGGACGGCTCCTCCCCGGCGATCTGTGGGCCAAGGTGGCCGGCATGGAGCGCGAGAAGGACCTGATCGAACGGCGGGTCGTGCTGCCCCTCGCCGAGCCGGAGCGCGCGGCGCGGCACGGCGTGCGTCCACCGCGCGCCGTGGGCCTCTTCGGCCCCCCGGGGACCGGGAAGACGACGTTCGCACGCGGGATCGCCTCCCGGCTCGGCTGGCCCTTCGTGGAGATCCTGCCGTCGCGCCTCGCCGACGAGGGCAATCTCGCGGCGGCGCTGCGGGACGCCTTCGCCCGGATCGCGGAGCTGGAGCGGGTCCTGGTCTTCATCGACGAGGTGGAGGAGATCGCCCCGGTCCGCCAGGAACCCGCGCAGCCCGGCGGGATGCACGGAGTCACCAACGAACTGCTCAAGCTCATCCCCGGCTTCCGGGAACGGGACGAACGGCTCCTGGTGTGCGCCACCAACTCGATCCGCTCCCTCGACCCCGCCTTCCTCCGCCCGGGCCGGTTCGACTACCTCATCCCGATCGGTACGCCGGACAAGGCGGCCCGCGCCGCGATCTGGGGGCGCTACACCGACGGCAGGACCGATGTGGACGTCGACGAACTCGTGGTGGCGAGCGAGTTGTTCACGCCCGCCGACATCGAGCACGCGGCCCGGATAGCCGCCCAGAACTCCTTCGAGCGCGACCTGGTCGCCGTCGGAGCGCGCGGCGGTGCCGACGAACGGGTGCCGGGCGCGACGACCGCGGACTACCTGGCGGCCATCGCCGAGTGCCGGCCGACCGTGACGTCGGAGATGATCACGCAGTTCGAGTCGGACATCACCACGCACGCGCGGTTCTGACGTCGCGGCGGGGAGCGGCACCGGGGCCGCCGGATCGGTGATGGGTGGCGAGTGACTGGCGGTGGGTGGTGGCTCAGGCGGGGTCGGGGCGCTTCCGGTAGAGGACCTGGTGGGCGTCGAACTCCACGAAGGAGGCGGCGTGGGTCATGCCGATCCCCTCCAGGAGCCGCCGGGAGCGGTCGTTCGCCTCCTGGGTCACCGCGACGACGCTCGGCGCGCTCTCCAGGGCGCGGTCGACGGCGGCGCCGACGGCCTCGCGGGCGTAGCCGTGTCCCCAGTGCTCGGGCAGGAACTGGTAGGAGACCTCGGTCTCCCCGTCCCGGGCGTCCGGCTCCAGGGTCACGAGCCCGAGCAGCGCCCCGTCCGACGACCGGACCACGGCGTGGACGCCGGGTGCGCCGACGATCCGCCGCTGCCGGATGCGTACGACCTGGTCGGCGACCGGCCCTCCCAGGTGGTGGCGGACCAGCGGATCGGTCCACAGGCGCGTGACGGCCGGTACGTCGCCCGTCCGTACGGGCCGCAGCAGCAGGCGTTCCGTGGTGAACGCCGTCCGATCGGCTCGGTCGCCCGCGGCCGGGGCGGAAGAGGTGGCCATACTCCGATCATGGCACTGCCCTCCCCCCTGCCGCGCCCCACCCCGGGCGGCGGCTTCGGGGGTACGGCGGGTCAGCGCATCCGGCGCCGCAGGGCGGCCAGCGCCCCTGGCTGGCGGCCCGGCACCTGTCGGCGCAACGCGTAGAGGACAGGGCCCAGTTCACCCGCGCGGGCGGGGTCCTCGATCTGCTCCCACTGGTGGTGGGCGCGGTCGACGGCGCCTTCGACATCGGGGTCGCCGGGCCCCTGGCGCAGTCCGAGGCGGGCCTGCGCGGCGGAGATCCACAGTTCGCAGCTGCGGGCCGGGTCCCCTGCCAGCCGGGCGAGGTCGGCGCGCACCTCCATCCAGTGCACGGCCTCCTGCGAGCGGGCGCCGTGCCTCCGCAACGCCTCCCTCTCCCAAGCCGCGGCCACCGCGATGGCCTCCCCGTGCCGGCCCGCCTGCGCGGCGGCCAGGATCTCGCGATGGGGGTCGTGGGCCGGGGCGGGCGAAGCGGGCACGGTCCCGTTCCCTGCGGGCGCCCCGCCGTCGGCGCCCCGGCCCGGACCGGCCGGCGCACGGCCGGTTCCGCGGTGGTCCGCGGCCTCCTCGACGCCGGGGGCGTGCGCCTCCGCGGGCGCGGGTGCGCCATCGGCCGGGTGCGCCACCACCGCGCTCCCCCCGGCCGCCACCACGTCGGCGACGGCGTGCCCCGCACCGTCCGCCGCCGCGACGGCGGGCGCGGTCAGGGGCGCGGGGTTCGCCGTGGCGGGCCCGGTGGCCGGTGGCCGGCCGGCTGACGTCGCCTCCTTCACGCGGGCGGTGGTGAGCCGCATCGTCCGGCCGGCCGAGACGGGCGGCACACCGGCCGCCCCACCGGACACGGCGCTCTGCCCGCCCGGGAACGAGGGCGCATCGGGAAACGGCCCCGGGCCGGCCGCCGGGACCGGTCCCTGCGCCTGCCCCTGCGCCGGCCCCTGCGCCGAGCCCCGCGCGAAAGCCAAGGCCGGCGCCGGCGAAGCTGCCGGGGCGGGCGGCGCCACGGGAGCCGGCGCATGAACCACCACCGGCGAAGCTGCCGGGCCGGGCGACACGACCGGTCCCCGCGCGTGGGGCTCAGGGGTCAGCAGCAGGGCCCCGCCGCCGCCTTCGTCGGCGACGGCCTCCGCCGCGCGTCGGTGGAGGTCGGCGAGCGAGGGGCGGCCGCCCGAGCGCCAGACGGTGGCGAACGTACGGAGGTACTCCGGTGTCGCCGGTTCACCGCGCCGGGGTGCCGGGGCGACGCGGCCGTACAGCAGCGGGCCGGACCCCAGGAAGAGGAGGCCGGGGGCGGCGGTCAGGCGCTGCCAGAGCTCCGCCTCCGCGACCAGGTCGGCCACCACCGTCGTCGTTCCCGGCGCACGGACGGCGAGTTCGCCCGCCAGCCAGTGCCACGGCAGGCCGGTGTACCGCAGCGTGGTCGTGGTGGTGCGGGCGAGTGCCAGGTGGGGCAGGTGCTGGCGGCGGTCCAGATGGAGCTGGCCCGCGAGGTAGACCGCCAGCGGTCCCGGCGTCGCCGCCGCCGCGCGCAGCCGGGTCAGCACGGTCTGCGGGTCCAGCGGATCGGCCAGTTCGACGACCGTCGCCGCCGGCGTGCCGGTCAGCACGCTCGGCGGCACCGCCGCCAGCGCCGGCAGGACGGACGCCGCGTCCATCGCCCGTCCGCGCCCCGCCGGCGCCGCCGCCAGCAGCACCGCCGTTCCCACCGTGTCCACCGCGTCGCTCACCACAGCAGCACCGTAACCCGAGCACGGGTGGCCGATAATCGGCGGGCCGTAGGCATATGTCAGAAGCACCACCGGATCGAGTGTTGCCAAATCCCTTACGGCCTGTCTCGCCCTGTGCAACAGTCGTATCCGGGCCTTGTTTTCCACACTCGGCCGCGCCGCGCCTGTATCGGAGTACGACATGCCGTCCCATCTGTTCGCGGACCGTCCCGCCCAGCCGCCGGAGCCCGGCATGGTGGACGCGTTGATCTCGCAGACCCGCCGTCTGCGCGGTGACGTGGACGCCGTGCGCCGGGACGCGGTCCTGGACGAGGACGACGAGGACGATCCGAAGAACCGCTGGCAGCGCGCCCTGTGCGATCTCGCCGTCCATCAACTCGACGATTTGGGCGCGCACTTGAGTCAGCTCAAGGTGGGGATGCCGGGCGAGCCGTCCGCGCCGCCCGCCCTGGAGCCGGCGAGCGCGGAGAGCCCCGATCGGCTCCCGCGGGTCGATGCCGTCCCGGCGGTCGTCCCCGAGCCCGGCGCCGCGTACGGCGGCCCGGCCCCGGCGCGCACCGGCTCCCTGCTGAGCCGGGTCGGCAGCGCCGAGTGGAATCTGCTGACCGACGAGGTCAGCTGGTCCGAGGAGCTGTTCCAGATCTTCGGCCGCGCTCCGGAGAACGGGCCGATGTCCCTCGACGAGCTTCCGTCGATGGTGTTCGCCGAGGACCAGCCCGTCCTCCAGGCGATGGTGACGGACTGCCTGATCGACGGGAAGCCGATCGACGGCGAGTTCCGGATCGTCCGCACCGACGGGCGGGTCCGGACACTCCACATGACGGGCGAGCCGGTCCTCGACGCCGACGGGTGCACCGCCTCGATGTGGGCCGTCTTACGCGACGTCAGCGAGCTGCGCCGCAGCGAGCGCGCGGTGCGCGAGTCCCGCGACTCCCTGCAGCACCGCCGCCATGTCGAGCGCACCGAACGCCGGGTCGCCGTCGAACTGCAGGAGGCGGTCCTGCCGCCCTGGCGCGGTTCGCTCCGCTTCGCCCACGGCGGCCCGGGCGCTCCGCTCGACGTCGCCGGCCACTATCTGCCCGCCGCCTCGACCGGGCTGATCGGCGGCGACTGGTACGACGCGCTCGCCCTCCCCGACGGGGACGCCCTGCTGACGGTCGGCGACCTGACGGGGCACGGCGTCTCCGCCACCTCCTCGATGGCCATGCTCCTCGGCGCGCTGCGCGGCATGGCCGTGGCCGGCATCCGCCCCGGCGCCCTGATGGGCCATCTCAACCAGCTCCTCGAGACCGCCGCGCAGCCGGCGCTGGGCAGCGCGATGTGCTGCCGCTACGACCCGGCGACCCAGACGCTCTCCTGGGCGCAGGCGGGTCACCCCGCCCCGCTGCTCTTCCGCGACGGGACGGGACGCGCCCTGACCAGGCCGGACGGCGTGCTCCTCGGAGCTACGGCCGGGGCCGCGTACGAGGAGGCTGACGTCCGGCTCCTCCCGGGGGACTTGCTGGTGCTGCACACGGACGGGCTGACCCGTGGGACGGGCGGCGCCCAGGACGATTCGGGTACGCGGCGTCTCCTCTCCCTCGCGCCACGGCTGGCCGGGGCCCGGGACGCGCAGGACTGTGTACGGGCGGTGGTCGAGGAGTTCGGCGAGGCGCCTCGCGAGGACGACGCCTGCGTGATGGTGGTCCACGTCGGACGGTAGGACACGGAGGGGGGCGGCCCGGGCCGGCAGGCTCGGTCCGGGTCGGCCGGTGGACCGTATCGGCGGCGTGCGGTCGGTCTCGGTCAGGGGCGCGTGACGGCGCCCTGGAGGGCATACCGGCAGGTCCGGTGTGCCCCTTCTCGTACGTACGGGAAACAGCGAGCGCCGCGGGCGGTGCCCCCGCCCGGTGCGGACGGCCGCCGGTCCTCTGGCGTCGTCGGTCCTCTGGCGTCGTCGGTCCTCAGATGCCGCCGACCCTCGGGCGCCTCGCCGCGGGCTTGGGCAGGGCGAGGGCGATCTCCTCGCGGAGGTCCTCGATCCTGGCGTAGCCCGCGTACTGCCCGGTCAGCCGGTACATCTCGCGCAGCCGGTCCCAGGTGCGGTGCGAGGACGTGTCCCCCATCGACACCAGCGCCAACCGTGCGTAGCGGTCGGCCTGTTCGGGATCGTCGGCGATGAAGCAGGCCGAGGCGAGCGAGATGTAGTCGAAGAGCTTCGAACGGTTGTGGCCACTGCGGCGGAGCTCCAGCGCCAGCTTGGCGTGACGCTGGGCCGGGACCGCGGCGGCCGGATCGTGTTCGGCGAGCGTGCGGTAGGCGAGGGCCTGCATGCCGTGCATGTCCGCCTCGTCGAAGTTCTGCATCCAGCTCGGCGGCTCGACGTTCCTCCGGTCCGAGACGAACAGCTCCTCCGCCTCGCCGAGGGTCCGCCGCATGGCCTGGCCCTTGCCCATCGACGCCTGCGCCCAGGCCTCGATGGTGTGCAGCATCGCCTGGGTGCGGGGCAAGACCTCCTCACCGGAGCCGGACCTGGCGAGCTTCATCAGGTCCAGGGCGTCGTCCGGCCGGCCCAGGTGGACCATCTGCCGGGCGGCGCGGGAGAGCGCCTCGCCGGCGCGGGGCCGGTCGCCGCCCTCGCGCGCCGCGTGCGCGGCGATCACGAAGTACTTCTGCGCGGTGGGTTCCAGGCCCACGTCGTGGGACATCCAGCCGGCGAGGACCGCCAGGTTGGCGGCGACGCCCCACAGGCGCCGCTGAAGGTGGTCGGGGTGGTGGTAGGCGAGCATGCCGCCCACTTCGTTGAGCTGTCCCACCACGGCCTTGCGCTGGAGGCCGCCGCCACGGGAGGCGTCCCAGGCGCGGAACACCTCCACCGAGCGTTCCAGCGCCTCGATCTCCTCCGACCCGATGGGGGCCGCTTCGTAGCGGTCGAACCCGGCGGGTTCGGCGTGGAGGGGATCGGCGGCCCGGGCGGGCCCTTGGTTCCGTGAGGGGTCGGTGTGCAGCCAGTCGTGCATGGCGTTGCTGAGTGCGGAGCCTGCCGCGAGCGCGGCGCCCGCGCCCACCAGGCCGCGTCGGTTGAGCATGAGGTCCATTCCCGTGAATTCGGTGAGGACCGCCGCCGTACGTTCGGGCGCCCAGGGCAGCGCGTCAGGGTTGTCGGTGTTCCTGACGTTCTGCCGTTTCCCGGCACGCCCGCGTCGTACGAACCCGAGGTCCTCGATGGTCACGACACGGCCGAGTCGCTCGGTGAACAGTGCAGCCAGCACCCGGGGGACGGGATCGCGCGGGGTCTCCCCCATGTCGATCCAGCGCCGCACCCGCGAGGTGTCGGTCGCCAGTTGGGGGTGGCCCATGGCCGCCGCCTGCCGGTTCACGAGTCTCGCGAGTTCGCCCTTGGACCAGCCGGTCAGGCCGAAGAGGTCTGCCAGGCGGGTGTTGGTCTGTCCGGTCACGTCAAAGCCCCCAGGTTCTCGGCTGAGTTGACACTAACCCCGTGTCATAGGGCTGGCGACTATTCGCCAGGGTTCGCCAGGGTGCGCCCGATGTTCCGCCACCCGCGCCCCGGTGTCAGGTAGGAAAGCGCCACCCCGCCCCGGCAGCCGGCCCTCATTCCCCAGGGTGCGGCCCGGAGGTCGGGCGGGGCGACGCACGCAACTCGTCGGCGCACGAAGGGATCTGTCTCCTCCATGTACACAGCATCGTCCTCCGTGTCCGCCCCGCCCCGGCCGCAGCACCGCTCCTTGCCGACCGGTGGCGGACCGTACCTCGCCCCCGCGGCCCCGGCGGTCCGGCCACGGCGCTGGGCCGGGGGCGTGACCCCCGCGCCCAGCGGAAGAATCGATCTGTCCGGCCCCCAGGGGGCCCAGGTGCGGATGGCCATCGCCTCCGTCCACCGGATCTGCCCGGAGTTCAACCCCGTGCAGGTGCTGCGGCGCAGCGGCCGTTCGGTCCTCATCGTCGGGACGACGGGACGGACGACGGCGGTCGCGAAGTGTTTACTGGACCACTCCCCGGCCTGGGTCGAGCGGTTCCAGCACGAGATAGCGTCCTACCGCGCCTTCGTCCGGCACCGGCCACCGGTGCGCGCCCCGCGGCTGATCGCCGCGGATCCGGAGAACTGCACGCTGGTCATCGAGCGGACGCCCGGTCGGGCGGCGGCGCTGACCCGCCACCCCGTGGAGGCCCCGCCCCGCGCCGACGTCCGGGCGGCGCTCGGGGCGATCGCCCGGCTGAACGCCTGGCGTCCACCGGCCGGTACCTTCGACGCCCCGCTCGACTACGCCTCGCGGATAGCGCGCTATCACGAACTCGGGCTGTTCACCGACCGTGACCGCGACGACCTGCAGAAGTTGCTCCACGGCCTCGCCCACGCGGGCGGCCGGCAGGGCATGGGCCAGTTCTGCCACGGCGACGCCCTGCTCTCGAACATCCTCCTCTCCCCCACGGGTCCGGTCCTGGTCGACTGGGAGCACGCGGGCTGGTACCTCCCGGGGTACGACCTGGCGACGATGTGGGCGGTGCTCGGGGACGCTCCGCTGGCGCGCCGCCAGATCAGTCAGCTCGCGCAGCAGGCCGGGCCGGCGTCCCGGGACGCCTTCCTGGTGAACCTGATGATCGTGCTGACGCGGGAGATCCGTACGTACGAGACGGCGGTGCAGCGCACCATCAAGGAGGCGCCGCCCGCCGGTTCGGTCCCCGTTCCCTCCGGCGCGGTCTCGCCGGGTGAGGAGCAGCGGCTGCTGCTGCGGCGGCTGCACGACGACTGCGCCATGGCCCGGCGGGCCGTGCGCGCCGCGGTCGGCACGCGCTGAGACGCGCGAGGCCGATCGACGAAACGGGGGAACGCCCCGCCCGCCCGGTGCCGACACACCGGGGCGGGCGGGGCGTCGCCCGTTCCCGGAGCGAGGCCCGCGGGGTGGAGATACGTCGGGGCGCGGGCGCCGCGGGCGACATTGGTCCATTCCACTGACGCGCCGCAGGCCCGCGGCCCGGCGGGACGAAAGCGCGCGGCAGGGCTGCTGACATGGGAAATCCCGTGTCGAGGGGCGTCATTGACGGATCGTCCGGGAGCCGATACCCCTGTACGGGTTCGGCTCCGCACGCACCCTCGTCACCCCGTTCCCGGAGGCTGCCTTGCACCGTTCCGCATCGCGCAGGAGGGTCCCGAGGGCGGTGGGCGCCGTGGCGTCCGCCGCTCTGCTGTTCCCGCTCCTCGGCGCCGTCCCGCCGGCGACCGCCGAAACCCCGGAGGCGGTGGCCGGCGGGGCGGGCGCGCTCCAGCGCCAGTTCGCGGCGGCCGCCGCACGCCACGAGGTGCCGGAGAGCGTGCTGCTCGCCGTGGCGTACCTCCAGTCGCGGTGGGACACGCACGGCGGTGCCCCGAGCGTGACCGGCGGCTACGGCCCCCTGCACCTGACGGACGCGGTGACCGCGCTCGCCGAGGCCCCGCACCACGCGCACGGCACGGAGGACGCGCGCGGCGACGGCTCCCGTAGCCGCAGGACCGCCACGGCCGCGGCCCGTGCGCTGCCGAAGGCGGCCGATCTGCCGGCGCGGCTGCGGACGCTGGACCGGGCGGCCGCGCTGTCCGGGATCTCGGCCGAGGAGCTGCGGACGAGCACGGCGGCGAACATCGAGGGCGGGGCGGCGCTGCTCGCCGCGGCCCAACGCACCTCGGGGCGGCCCGCGAGCGCCGACCCGGCGGACTGGTTCGGGGCGGTGGCGCGCTACTCCGGCGCGGACGACGTCGCGACGGCCAGGACGTACGCCGCCGACGTGTACGACGTCATCCGCGGCGGTGAGAGCCGTACGACGGACAGCGGGCAGGTGGTCAGGCTCCCGGCCGACCCGGACATCGCGCCCGCCACCGAGCAGGTGGAGTCGCTGGGCCTGCGGACCGCGGACCGCGGGCAGACCGAGTGCCCGCGGACCGTGGCCTGCGAGTGGATCCCCGCTCCCTACGAGGAGTTCGGGGACGGCGACTACGGCAACCACGACAAGGCCCAGCGGCCCGCGTCCCAGTCGATCGACTACATCGTCGTGCACGACACCGAGGCCACGTGGGACGTCACGCTGAAGCTGGTCCAGGACCCCACCTACGTCTCCTGGCAGTACTCGCTGCGCTCCTCGGACGGTCACATCGCGCAGCATCTGCCGCTGAAGGACGTCGGCTGGCACGCGGGCAACTGGTTCGTGAACGCCAAGTCGGTCGGTCTGGAGCACGAGGGCTTCCTCGCGGCCCCGGACTCCTGGTACACGGAGGCGATGTACCGGGCGTCGGCGCGTCTGGTGCGCCATCTCGCCCGGCGGTACGGCATCCCGCTGGACCGGCAGCACATCCTCGGCCACGACAACGTCCCGGGAACGCTCGCCTCGACCATCGCGGGGATGCACACGGATCCGGGTCCGTACTGGGACTGGGCGCACTACTTCCGGCTGCTCGGCAGCCCGTTCACACCGACCGCCGGGCCGGACGCGGCGGTGGTGACGATCCGGCCGGACTATCCCGTACACCGGCCGGTGTACACGGGCTGCACGGCGGCAGGTCAGGCGTGCGCCCCGCACGGCAGCGGCGCGGTACGGCTCCACACGGCGCCGGACGACGCGTCCCCCCTGGTGCGGGACATCGGTCTGCGGCCGGGCGGGCAGGACTCGACGACCGGTGTGAACGACACCGGCGCGCGGGCCTCGACGGGCCAGCAGTACGCGGTGGCGGAGCGCCGCGGGGAGTGGACGGCCATCTGGTACCTGGGGCAGAAGGCCTGGTTCCACAACCCGAAGGCGCGGCCCACAGCGGTGAACGCGCGCGGCTGGGTGCTGACCCCGAAGGCGGGAGTCGCGGAGGTCCCGGTGTACGGACGCGCCTATCCGGAGGCATCGGCATACCCGGCCGGCGTACCCGTCCAGGCGGTGTCGCCGCTGCCGTACAGGCTCCTGGCCGGGCAGCGGTACGTGGTGGGGGACCGTACACCGGGCGAGTACTACTTCGCCCCGGTGTTCGATACCACGGGACATCGGGTCGTGCGCGGCCAGGAGGAGTACTACGAGATCCAGTTCGGGCACCGGGTCGCCTTCGTGCGCGCCGCTGACGTGCGGGTTTCCCGCGCCTGAGCGGAGTGGCACGGGAACGGCCGGGGGTGTCGCCGGACAGGAGCTCCGGCGACACCTCTCGGCGTTCATATGACTATTCCGGGCTCTGTGTGGGTCGTACGGGTGAGGGGTAATGCTGGGCCGGATATCGACCGCTTTCACCGAGAGGCCCCGCACGCATGGCTCAGCCCTTCGTTCTGCCGGATTTCTACGTCCCGTATCCGGCGCGGCTCAATCCCCATGTGGAGGTGGCCCGTTCGCACACCCGGGAGTGGGCGCGGGCCATGGGGATGCTGGAGGGCTCCGGCGTCTGGGAGGAGCACGACCTCGAGTCCCACGACTACGCGCTGCTGTGCTCGTACACCCACCCGGACTGCGACGCCGAGGCGCTGTCGCTGGTCACCGACTGGTACACGTGGGTCTTCTTCTTCGACGACCACTTCCTCGAGGTCTTCAAGCGCACCCAGGACCGGCCCGGCGGCAAGGCGTATCTGGACCGTCTGCCGCTGTTCATGCCGATGGACGCGGCGGCTCCGATGCCCGAGCCGACCAACCCCGTCGAGGCCGGCCTCGCGGACCTGTGGACCCGAACGGTCCCGTCCATGTCGACAGCGTGGAGGGAACGGTTCGCCGAGGCCACCGAGCACCTGCTGTACGAATCGTTGTGGGAGCTCGACAACATCAACGAGGGGCGGATCGCCAACCCCGTCGAATACATCGAGATGCGCCGCAAGGTCGGCGGGGCGCCGTGGTCGGCGGGTCTCGTCGAGTACGCGGCGGGCGCCGAGGTGCCGGAGCAGGTGGCGCACTCCCGGCCGCTCTGCGTGCTGCGGGACACGTTCTCGGACGCGGTGCACCTGCGTAACGACCTGTTCTCCTACCAGCGCGAGGTCGAGGACGAGGGGGAGAACAGCAACGGCGTCCTGGTCCTGGAGAAGTTCCTCGGGTGTACGACCCAGGAAGCCGCCGAGGCCGTCAACGACCTGCTGACCTCGCGGCTCCAGCAGTTCGAGAACACGGCGCTCACCGAAGTACCGGGGCTCGCCCTGGAGAAGGGCCTCACACCGGCGGAGTGCGCGGCGGTGGCGGCTTATACGAAGGGCTTGCAGGACTGGCAGTCGGGCGGCCACGAGTGGCACATGCGGTCCAGCCGGTACATGAACGAGGGCGCGGAGACCGGACCGTCGCGGCTCTCGGGGGTGCTCGGCACCTCGGCGCTGGACATCAGGAACGTCTTCGGCCGCCCGGCGGCCGCCCGGCTGCGGAGCCTCACCCATGTCCCCCACCAGAAGGTCGGCCCGTCGATCCTTCCCGCGTTCGACCTGCCCTTTCCCCTGACGCTGAGCCCGCACCACGCGGAGGCGAAGCGGCGGTCCGTGGACTGGGCCGAGCGGATGGGGCTCCTGGGCGACATCTGGGACCGCCCCATGCTGGAGGGGTTCGACCTCGCACTCTGCTCGGCGGGGCTGGATCCGGACGCGACCCTGGAGGAGCTGGAGCTCAACGCGGAGTGGCTGACCTGGGGCACGTTCGGCGACGACTACTACCCGGCGGTGTTCGGCCGGCCGCGTGACCTGCTGGGGGCGAAGGAGTGCACCGAGCGGCTCAAGGCGTGCATGCCGGTGGACGACCCGGCCGCGGGAGCGGCGATCGCCCTCACGACGATGGAGCGGTCCCTCGCCGATCTGTGGATCCGTACGACCGCGCCGATGGGGCCGGGCGCGCGGGCGCAGCTGCGGGAAGCGCTGGACCGGATGCTCGACAGCTGGATGTGGGAGCTGCACAACCAGGCTCAGCACCGAGTCCCCGATCCGGTGGACTACCTGGAGATGCGGCACAACACGTTCGGCTCCGACCTGACGATGATGCTGTGCCGCCTGCGGCACGCCCATGAACTCCCGCGCGGGATCTTCCGGTCGGGGACCGTCAACCGGCTGGAGAAGTCGGCATCGACCTACGCCTGCCTCGTCAACGACCTGTTCTCGTACCAGAAGGAGATCGAGGTCGAGGGAGAGATCCACAACGGCGTCCTCGTGGTGCAGAAGTTCTTCGACATCGACTATCCGACCGCCGTGGGCATGATCGACGACCTCATGCGCGGGCGGCTGAACGAGTTCCTGCACGCCAAGGAGCACGAACTGCCGGTGCTCTACGAGGACTTCGGGCTCGGTGCGCAGGGGCGGGCCGCGATGGAGGCGTACGTACGGGAGCTGGAGGACTGGCTGGCGGGGATCCTCCATTGGCACCGGGAAGTGCGGCGTTACGCCGCGGAGGACGTGCACGCGGGCAGCGGGACGCCGTTGCTGGGCCGGGGCCCGACGGGCATCGGGACCTCGGCCGCGCGGCTGGCGTCGCAGTTCACGCCGTAGGCCGGTGAAGGGGCGCCGGGGAGACCCGGGGCCCCACCCGGGGCCGGACGGTTTCAGGCCGGACGGTTCAGGCCGGGCGGTGGCCGCGCAGCTGGTCGAGCTCGCGGCGTTCGCGCTTGGTCGGACGTCCGGCGCCCCGGTCGCGGACGCCCGCGAGGGCGACGTGCTCGCGCGGGGGCGGCGGCGGGCTGTTGTCGACGTAGGCCGTGGCGGCGACGGGCGGACCGACGCGCTTGGTGAGCAGCTCCTTCACCTCGACGATCCGCTCCCGGCCGCCGTGGAAGAGGCGGACCTCGTCGCCCGGCTTCACCGGCTGGGCGGGCTTGGCCCGCTCGCCGTTCACCTTGACGTGGCCGGCCCGGCAGGCCGCGGCGGCCTGCGAGCGGGTCTTGGTGAGGCGGACCGCCCAGATCCAGCTGTCGACGCGTGCGCTCATCGGCCCCCGCCCCTCCCTCAGCCCTGCTGGAACAGTTCGGCCGGCAGCGGCTTGAGCAGAGCGTACAGGTCGTCCGTGATCGGCCGGTCCCAACTGGCGATCGTGACGAGGACGTTGTCGCTGCGGTCGAACTGCACGCAGGAGATGCGGCTCTCCGAGAGCTTGACGCGGCGGACGATGAGCAGGTTGTCACCCTGCATGACCGGCATGTCCTCGGTCTCCACGACCTCGACCGGCTCGTCGTTCTCCAGCGCCGCGAGGAGCTGGGCGACCTCGAAGGGGATCTGCCCGTCGGCCAGCTCGCGCGCCGGGGAGCCCGCGGGGAGGTTCCCGATGATCATCGCGGGGCCGCGGCCGCCGAAGAGGTCGTAGCGCAGGAAGACGCCCTGGCAGGTGCCGTCGGGGGCGGGGAGCAGACCGGCGCCGAGGTTGCCGGGCCAGTCGCCCGGGTCCATGGCCAGGACATCGAAGTCCGGGCCCGCGGGGGTGGCGGCGCTGCGGCGGCGGAGGAAGGACATACGGCCATGGTACGTGCCCGGGCGCCGGACACGGCGCGCCGGGGCGGGGCCACACCGCAAGCCGACGCGCCCGCTCCCGAGGGGGTCCGGGGGCCTCTCGGGGCGGGCGGGGCGACACGGGTCCGGGGGCTCGGGGGCGGGGTCCCGCGGGGCGACGCGGGTCCGGATGGGCCTCGGCGCGGGGCCGGATGAGGGGCAGGGTCCGGCGGGGCGACGCGGGTCCGGATGGCCTCGGCGCGAGCGGGCGGGACGGGTGGGGGCTGGGGGACACCATGCCCGGCGGGGCCCTGAGCGGCCTCGGCGAGAGGCGGTACTGGGCCGTCCGGGACGGGTCGGGTCAGGTCGGGGAGGTCGCTCGCCCGGCGGAGGAGGGAGCCAGGGGTGGGACATCGCCCCAGCGGCGAACCCGCTCGCTCGGGTCCCGGGCAGGGCCGGACCAGGGCGCGGCCGGACCAGGGCGCGCACGCCGAGCACCGCGCCGGAGGGCCGAACCGAACGCGGGCCGCGCGCACCTCGCCGTACGCCCCCCGGCGGGGCGGCCACCCCCGGCCACGCCGCCGTACGCCCCCCCTCGCCGTCGGGTAGCGCGGCCGCTCCCGGTCTCCCTTCCGGTCCTGCCGGCCCCGCCGGAGACGGGCGCCTGCCCGGGGAAGGCGACCCACACCGGCCACCCGCCGCCGCGCCGCCCTCCGGCTCCCACCGGGCGCCGTACCGCCCCTCAGGCCGCAGAGCGGGACGCGCGTTCCGACAGGGTGTGGAGGACCATCAAGGCCTCCTCCGCGCGGGCGTGTTCGACGAAGAGGTGGTCGTGGTGGAAGCCCGCGACCACGTTGCAGCTCAGGCCCGCCTCGGCGAGTTCGCGGGCGACCGCCGCCGTCAGGCCGACGGCGTCCAGGGCGGAGTGGACCCGCAGGGTGATCCAGCCCGCCACATAGTCGTACGCCAGCGCGGCCGCGTCGGCCTCCTCCTGGCGTACGACCAGGGTGAGCCCTTCCCTCTCGGCGACGGTGGCGACCGGGGCGACGCCCGCCGGAACGGGGCCGGCCACGGTGGCGAAGACGAAGCGGCCGGGGTTCAGCTCCGGCCGCATCCCGGCGACGAGCCGGGTCAGATCACGCTCTGCACTCATGATCACCACCCTAGGCCGGGCGGGACCTCCCGCAGACGTGACGGCGCGTCACGTCAGGTCGAACTCGCCGTCGCGCGCGTTGCCCACGAACGCCCGCCACTCCGCCGGGCTGAAGATCAGCGACGGAGCTTCGGGCCGTCCGCCGTTGCGCATCGCGATGAAGCCTTCGACGAAGGCGATCTGGACGTCTCCCGCGCCCTGGCTCCCCGAGCGCCAGTCGGCGTTGCTGAGGTCGAGTTCCGGCTTGTCCCAGGCCGCGAAGGCGTGCTGGGTGGTGGTGGTGCTGTCCGTCACGTCCGTGCTCCTCCCGCATCCCGCGTCGTCGTCCGGCCTCAGCGTAGCGAGCGGTACGGGCGCCCGACAGACCTCAGGAGGCCGGCGGCCGGTCCCCCACGAGCCACATCGAGAAGAACTGCGCGCCCCCTCCGTACGCGTGTCCGAGCGCCCTGCGCGCGCCTTCCACCTGGTGCTCTCCCGCCTGCCCCCGGACCTGCAGCGCGGCCTCGGCGAAGCGGATCATGCCCGAGGCGCCGATCGGGTTGGTGGAGAGGACTCCGCCGGAGGGGTTCACGGGCAGGTCCCCGTCGAGCTCGGTGACGCCGGCCTCGGTGAGCTTCCAGCCCTCGCCCTCCTCCGCGAAGCCCAGGTTCTCCAGCCACATCGGCTCGTACCAGGAGAAGGGGACGTACATCTCGACCGCGTCGATCTCCCGGCGCGGGTCGGTGACGCCCGCCTGCCGGTAGACGTCGGCGGCGCAGTCCCGGCCCGCCCGCGGCGAGACGAAGTCCTTGCCGGCGAAGAGGGTGGGTTCGCTGCGCATCGCGCCGCCGTGGACCCAGGCGGGCGGATGGGGCGCGCGCTCGGCGCCGGCCCGGTCGGTGAGGATCATCGCGCAGGCGCCGTCGGAGGACGGGCAGGTCTCGGAGTAGCGGATCGGGTCCCAGAGCATCGGGGAGGCCTGGACCTTCTCCAGGGTGATGTCGTGTTCGTGGAGGTGGGCGTAGGGGTTCTTCAGCGCGTTGCGGCGGTCCTTGTACGCGACGAGGGAGCCGACGGTGTCCGGCGCGCCGGTGCGGCGCATGTAGGCGCGCACGTGCGGGGCGAAGAATCCGCCGGCGCCGGCGAGCAGCGGCTGCTGGAAGGGGACGGGCAGGGACAGGCCCCACATGGCGTTGGACTCGGACTGTTTCTCGAAGGCGAGGGTGAGGACCGTGCGGTGGACCCGGGCGGCCACGAGGTTCGCGGCGACGAGGGCGGTGGAGCCGCCGACCGAGCCGGCGGTGTGGACGCGGAGCATGGGCTTGCCGACGGCGCCGAGGGCGTCGGCGAGGTACAGCTCCGGCATCATCACGCCCTCGAAGAAGTCGGGGGCCTTGCCGATGACCACGGCGTCGACGTCCGCCCAGGTCAGCCCGGCGTCCTCCAGGGCGCGGACGGCGGCTTCGCGAACGAGTCCGGCGATCGAGACGTCGCGGCGGGCGGCGACGTGTTTGGTCTGGCCGATCCCGACGACGGCCACGGGCTCCTTAGGCACGTGATTCCCCTTCCAGGACGGCGACCAGGTTCTGCTGCAGGCAGGGGCCGGAGGTGGCGTGGGCGAGGGCGCGGTCGGAGGCGCCGCGGTGGATGCGGGCGGCGGCCTCGCCCAGGCGGACGAGTCCGGCGGCCATGACCGGGTTGGCGGCGAGGGCCCCGCCGGACGGGTTGACCCTGACGCTCTCGTCGAGGTCGAGGGCCTTGCGCAGGACGACCTCCTGCGCGCTGAAGGGCGCGTGGAGTTCGGCGGTGTCGACGGGCCGTTCGAAGGCTCCGGCGCGTTCGGCGGCCAGTCGGGTGGAGGGCGAGTCGGTCAGGTCGCGTACGCCGAGGGAGTGGGCCTCGATGCGGTGGTCCATGCCGCGGATCCAGGCGGGGCGGGCGCACAGTTCGCGGGCCCGGTCCCCGGCGGCCAGGATCACGGCGGCGGCGCCGTCGCCGACGGGCGGGCAGTCGCCGGTGCGCAGGGGCCGGACGAGGTAGTCGCCCTGGGGGCGGGCGCCGGGCAGTTGGGCGTGCGGGTTGGCGGCCGCGTCCTGGCGGTTGCGGGCGGCGATGCCCGCGAGGGCCGGTTCGTCGGTGTCGCCGGCGTCGATGAGCGCCTGGGCCTGGAGGGCGGCGAGGGCGACGGAGTCGGGCCAGAGGGGGGCGAGGTAGTAGGGGTCGAGCTGGCGGGTCAGGACCTCGCGTACGTTGCCGGCCGAGGACTTGCCGTAGGCGTAGACGAGCGCGGTGTCGGCCTCGCCGGTCAGGAGCTTCACCCAGGCCTCGTAGAGGGCCCAGGCGCCGTCCGTCTCGACGTGGGACTCGGAGATCGGCGGCCAGGCGCCGACGCCGTCGAGGGCCATGGTGAAGGAGAAGGCGCGTCCGGCGAGGTAGTCGGAGGAGCCGGAGCAGGTGAAGCCGATGTCGGCGGTCGTCAGGCCGGTCTGGCGCAGCACGTCGTGGAGGACGGGCATGACCATCTCGACCTCGGAGAGTTCGTCCGTGTGCCGCCGGTGGTCGGTCTGGGCGAAGGCGACGATCGCCACCTGCCGCTCGGGCGTGGCTCGCTCGGCGCTCACAGCAGCTCCTTGTACGTCTCGTAGTCGGCGTCGGGTTCGCCGCAGGGGCGGTAGTGGTCGGGGTAGCGGCTGTCGTCGCTCCAGACGGGCTCGACGCGCAGGCCCATGCGGACCTGGTCGTAGGGGATGCCGCCGATCCGGCCGTGCAGGGCGAGCCCGGCGCCGTCGAGGGCGATGTGGGCGTAGACGTAGGGGACTTCGATGTCGAGGTTCTTCGCCTTGATGTTGACGATGCAGAAGGTGGTGACGGTGCCGCGCGGGCCGACCTCGGTCCGGTCGGTGGTGGCGACGCCGCAGGTGGGGCAGGCGCCGCGGGGCGGGACGTAGACCTTGGTGCAGGAGGGGCAGCGTTCGCCGACGGTCCTGCGTTCGGTGAGGGCGTGGAGGTAGCCGGTCTGGGCGCGTCCGGGGCTGTACGTGTAGTCCAGTCGGGCGGGGGCGACGATGCCGGTGACGGGGTCGGGGAAATGCCCGTCGTGGTCACGGACTGCGGTGGCGGGGCGGTCGGCTTCGGTGCCGGGGCGGCCGGCTTCGGTGGCCGAGTGGCCGGCTGCGGTGCCGCGGCGATCGGCTTGCGTGGTGTCGTCCGCGCACGGTTCGAAGCAGGCGATGTCGGTGATGGCGCCGTGCCGGTCCTCCGCCCAGCGGATCCGGACCCGCATGCCGGTGTGGACGGCCTCGGGGCCGGGTGCGTCCAGGGCGTGCAGCAGGGCGGTGTCGGCGCCGTCGAGGCGGACGAGGACCCAGGCGAAGGGAGTCGTCAGCGGCTGTCCGCGGCTCGGTTCGTGGTTCCAGGCCCAGGTGGTGACGGTCCCGGTGGGGGCGACCTCGACGAGAGCGCGCAGTTCGGCGGCGGTCACGGGGTCGTACTCGACGGGCGGAACCAGCACGCGACCGTCACCGGCCCGCACCCCGAGCACGGTCCGCTCGCGCAGCCCGGTCAGGAAGGCGGACTGGACCGGCCCGAGGGAGCGGGTGAAGGGGAACTCGACGACGAGGGGTGCGCGGAGGATGTCCGGTGCGGGGGCGGCGGTCATGGATCGGGGTTCCTTCCGTGAGGTGGGCGGTGCCGCGGGGCAGCGGCCGCTGCTCGGGTCCCGCCGGTCACTCGCGGCGGTACACCGGATCGCGCTTCTCGGCGAAGGCGCGGGCGCCTTCCTTCGCGTCCGCCGTCTCGAAGACCGGCCAGCCCCGCCGGAGTTCGGCCGCGAGTCCTTCGGTCTCGGTCATCTCGGCCGTCTCGTAGACCGACGCCTTGACGGCCTCGACGGCGAGGGGGCCGCAGGCGTTGATCCGCTCGGCGATGTCGAGAGCGGTCTCCAAGGCCCGGCCGTCGGGGACGACCCGGCCGACCAGGCCGATCCGGGCGGCTTCCTCGGCGCTGTAGGGGCGGCCGGTCAGCAGCATTTCCAGGGCGTGGGTGCGGGGGATCTGGCGGGGCAGCCGGACGGTGGACCCGCCGATGGGGAAGAGTCCGCGCCGCACCTCGAAGAGGCCGAAGGTGGCGGAGGCGCCGGCGACCCGGATGTCGGTGCCCTGGAGGATCTCCGTGCCGCCTGCCACGCAGTGGCCCTCGACGGCGGCGATCACCGGTTTGCGGGGGCGGTGGTGGCGCAGCATCGCCTTCCAGTGCAGGTCGGGGTCGGCCTTCATCCGGTCCCGGTACTGCTCGCCTTCCATGCCTTTCCCGGCGAGCGCCTTGAGGTCCATGCCGGCGCAGAACGCTCCCCCGGAGCCGGTCAGGACGACGGAGCGGATGCTGTCGTCGGCGTCGGCCTCCAGCCAGCCGTCGTACAGCCCGACCAGCATGGGAAGTGAGAGCGCGTTCTTGGCCTCCGGCCGGTCGAGTGTGAGCACGAGTGTGGCGCCTTCGCGCCGCACGGTGAGGTGTTCGGTCCCACCCATGACGTCTCCCGTCTCCAGACCTAGGGCGTGTTTCGAAAGTCCCGTCTGGCCGGGAACGCCTGGCACGCGCGCTCGCTGCGTTGTCGGTCGTCGGCGCAGCCCGCTGCGCTCTCCTTCCTCCGCCTTGCGATCGCACGCACCAGACGCCCCCGGCCCCGCCCTGCGGGCGGACGACGCTACTTCCGAAGCACGCCCTAGAACAGGTTGCAGTAGGAGGGGGCCCAGTTCAATAGTTTTCTGACAGTCAGTCAGTTTCTTCTGCGGGACCCCTTCCGCCCTCCGCCGGTCGGCGCTCTAATGACCGCCCGGGTCGGTTCCGGCCGTGACGATCAGCGGGGTCAGGAGGAACGGTGGAGTACAACCTTGCCGACCTGTTCGAGTCGGTCGTCGACGTGGTCCCGGACCGCGAGGCGCTCGTCTACGTCGACCACCCCGGCACCGGCTCCGAGCGCCGGCTCACCTACGCGCAGCTCGACGCGGCCGCCAACCGCGTCGCGCACCATCTGCTCGACTCCGGCATCCGGCCGGGCGAGCACCTGGGTCTGCACCTCTACAACGGGGTCGAGTACCTGCAGACGGTGCTGGCCTGCCTCAAGGCGCGGATCGTCCCGGTCAACGTCAACTACCGCTACGTGGAGGAGGAGCTGGTCTATCTCTACCGGGACGCCGATCTGGCCGCGCTCGTCTTCGACGCGGAGTTCACCGGGCGGGTCGCCGCCGCGCTGCCGCGGACGGAGAAGCTGCGGCACCTCGTGCGGGTGGGGACCCGGCCCGAGGACGAGGCGGCGGCCCCGGCCCTGCGGTGCACGGCCTTCACCGACGCCGAGGCGGCGGGATCTCCGGAGCGGGGCTTTCCCGAGCGGTCGGGCGACGACCTCTTCATCATCTACACCGGTGGGACGACCGGGATGCCGAAGGGGGTCATGTGGCGCCAGGAGGACCTCTTCTTCGCGGGTCTCTTCGGCGGCGAACCGGCGGGCGAGCCGGTGAAGCGACCCGAGGAGCTGGCCGAGCGGGTGGCGGCGCGCGGCTCCGGACTGACCTTCTTCCCGACTCCCCCGCTGATGCACGGAACGTCGACGCTGACCTCGTTCGTCGCCTTCAACTACGGCCAGCGGCTCGTCGTCCACCGCAAGTACGTCCCCGAGGAAGTGCTCCGCACGATCGAGAAGGAGAAGGTCTCCAGCGTGTCCCTGGTGGGCGACGCGATGCTCCGGCCGCTCGTGGACGCGCTGCACGGGCCGCTGAAGGGCACGGACCTCTCGTCGCTGTTCAGCGTCTCCTCGTCCGGGGCGATCATGTCGGACACGGTGCGGGCGCAGTTCCAGGAGCTGGTGCCGAACGTGCTGCTCCTGAACAACTTCGGCTCCTCCGAGTCCGGCTCCAACGGCAAGGCGACGGACGACTCCGGCCCGGAGAAGGGCTTCCGACTGGAGGTCAACGAGCGCACCCGGGTGGTGGACCCGGCCACCTACGAGCCGGTGCCGGTGGGCGGGATCGGGCGCCTGGCCCAGCGGGGGCACGTGCCGCTCGGCTACTACAACGACCCGGCGAAGACGGCGGAGACCTTCTTCCGGAAGGGCGACGAACGCTGGGTCCTCCTGGGGGACATGGCGACCGTGGACGAGGAGGGCATCGTGACCGTCCTCGGCCGGGGCTCGCAGTGCATCAACACCGGCGGCGAGAAGGTCTATCCGGAAGAGGTCGAGCAGGCGCTCAAGTCCCACCCGGACGTCTACGACGCCCTCGTCGCGGGCGTGCCGGACGCGACGTGGGGCAACCGCGTGGCCGCGGTGGTCCAACTGCGCGCCGGGGCGGAGCGGCTCGACCTGGACGCGGTCCAGTCGCACTGCCGCACCCGGCTGGCCGGCTACAAGATCCCCCGGCAGCTGGTGATCACCGACATCATTCAGCGCTCCCCGAGCGGCAAGGCGGACTACCGCTGGGCCCGATCGGTGGCGACGGCCGAGGACGCGAAGAGCTGAGGGGGGCGGGGGCGGCGCAGCTCGCGGGCCCGGGGGTGAGGCCCGCTCCGGCGGGGCGCGATACGGTGGGATGTCCGTCCGGCGGGGCCGCGTGCCCGTGTGGACGTCCGGCCCCCCGTAAGAAGGAAGCGCACCACCATGCCCGAGACCCTGCGCGGTGACTGCGCGAACTGCTTCGGGCTGTGCTGTGTGGCGCTTCCCTTCGCCCGGTCGGCGGACTTCGCGGTGGACAAGGCGCCCGGCGATCCGTGCCGGAACCTGGGGGACGACTTCCGCTGCGGGATCCACACCAGGCTGCGGCCGAGCGGCTTCTCGGGCTGCACGGTGTACGACTGCTTCGGCGCCGGCCAGAAGGTCTCCCAGGTCACCTTCGGCGGCGTCTCCTGGCGAGAGGCGCCGGAGACGGCGGGGCAGATGTACGAGGTCTTTCCCGTGATGCGGCAGCTCCACGAACTGCTGCGCTATCTCACCGAGGTCCTCGCACGGCCCGCCGCCCGCCCCTTGCACGCCGAGGCGCGGAGCCTGCTGGCCCGGGTGGAGGGGCTTACCGAGGGCTCCGCGGACGCGCTGGAGAAGTTGGACGTGGCCGGCGTCCGCGCCGAGGTGAACCCGCTGCTGCTGAAGGCCGGCGCGCTGGTCCGGGCCACGGCCGGCGGCAAGCCGAAGAACCGGCGGGGCGCCGACCTGATCGGCGCCCGGCTCCGCGGGGCGAAGCTGCGGGGCGCGGATCTGCGCGGGGCGCTGCTGATCGCCGCCGACCTGAGCGGCGCCGACCTCTCCCTCGCGGACCTGATCGGTGCCGACCTGCGGGACGCCGACCTCTCCGGCGCGGACCTGACCGGCGCGCTCTTCCTGACCCAGCCCCAGCTGAACGCCGCCCGCGGCGACGCGGCCACGCTCCTCCCCGAGGGCTTCGAGCGCCCCTCGCACTGGGCGGGCCGCTGCTAGGTCGTGTTGCGGTAGCCCCCCCCCCCCCGCTCAGTCCGTCGGCGTCACGTCATGGGCGTGGCGCAGGGGGGTGAGCTGTTCGATGTCGTAGCGGCGGCGCAGTGCCTCCACCGCCGCGTGGTCGACGTCTCCGCCCGAGCCGAGGATGTCCAGCAGCTCCTCGAAGTACCTCTCGTGGTCCGGTGGCGGGGACGCCTGGAACAGCATCCTCGCCGGGTCTCCCGTCGGGTTGGCGAAGGCGTGCGGGCAGCCCGGCGGGACGAGGATGAGGGTGCCGGGCGTGGCCCGGACGACCCGGTCGCCGGCGGCGGACTCCCAGTCCCGCCAGCGGTCGGGGGTGCGCACCAGGGGCTCGAAGGCGAGGACGTCCAGCTCGCCTTCGAGGACGTAGAACAGCTCCTCGCTGTGGCCGTGGGTGTGGGCGCCGACGTCGAAGCCGGGCGGGACCTCGACCTCGAAGGTGGAGGCGGTCGCGCTGTGCTCGCCGGTGACCTTGAAGGTGACCCGCTGCGCCGCGGTGGTGAGGGTCCTGCCGTGGCCGGGCGGCACCACGAGCCCGTCGCGTGTCCGGATCGCCGTCATCGCGCCGTACGTCCTCTCGTGGCCGTCCTGTCGCCGTGCGGCCGGGCCGGGCGGGCCGACCGGGTCACCATGTGACCGGAAGGGTCTCGGGACCCCGGATCAGGGCACCGCGCTGCCACGGGATCTCGTCCTCCGGCACGGCGAGGCGGAGCCCGGGGAAGCGCGTCCAGAGCGAGTCGAGCAGGATCTCGGACTCGATGCGGGCGAGGGCGGAGCCCGGGCAGTAATGGGGTCCGTGACCGAAGGCGACGTGGGGGTTGGGGTCGCGGTCGAAGTCCAGGCGCTCGGGGTCGGGGAAGACCTCCGGGTCGCGGTTGGCCGTCAGGTAGGAGACGTAGACGGGGTCGCCGCGCGGGATGAGGACGCCGCCGACCTCCACGTCCTCCATGGCGATCCGGGAGAGTCCGACGGCGTTGCGGTGCGGGATGTACCGCAGCAGTTCGTCGACGGCGCGGGGCAGCAGAGCGGGTTCGGCCCGCAGCCGGGCGAGGTGCTCGGGGTGGGTGAGGAGGGCGTAGACCATGTTGGCGCTGTTGTTGCGCACGGCGTGCGCGCCGCCGATCTGGATGAGGACGGCGAGGCCGACGGCCTCGTGCTCCTCGAGGGTGGTGTCGTCCACGGCGTCCGCGAGGACGGCGACGAGCGTCTCTTCGCCCGTGCCGTGGCTGCGGGCGATGAGGTCGGTGAAGTACTTCCCCATCTCGTCCTTGGCCTGCTCGCTGGCCTCGCGGCCGGCCGCGGCGGAGATGATCGTGTCGGACCAGTGGGCCGTCAGGGGCTGCTCGTCCTCGGGCACGCCCATCAGTTCGCTGACCATGGCGAGCGGGAAGGGGCGGTTGACCATCGCCATGAGGTCGGCGGGGGCGCCGTGTCGCTCCACCTCGTCGAGGAGGCGGTCCATGGTGGCCTGGGCGTGGTCCCGCAGGGACCCCAGGGCGCGGGCGCTGAAGGCGCGGGCGACGACGCGGCGCATCCGGGTGTGGTCGGGCGGGTCGGCGAAGCCGACGGCACCGTCCATGGGGATGAAGTGGGGGGCGAGCCGGGTCACCTGGCGTCCCCAGACGGCCTGCCGGCTGAAGCGGGGGTCGACGGAGACGAACTTCACGTCCTCGTGGCGGGTGACCAGCCAGGCGTGGCCCTCGCCGTGGGGAAGCCGGACGCGGGTGACCGGGTCCTCGTGGAGCAGCCGAGCGAGCAGGGGATCGAAGTCGAGACCGGTGAGGTCGGGCACGGCCCAGAAGTGGACCTGGGGGGCGTCGGTGGGCTGGGGGATGACGGTCGTGGTCATGGGGCGGCCTTCGAGGGTGCGGGTGCGGGTCCGGTGCTCTCCCTGTCCCCTCCCCCGCTGTCGCACGAAATCGCACGGATGCGGTCAAACACACTCCATCGCGTGATCCCGGCCCCTCTGCCGACACGACCTTCCCCGCGGACCCCCGCACGCGCCCGAATCCGGAAAACCGCGCCCGCCCCCTTGCCAAGGACCGGGTCCCGGCGGATTTACTGAACCGAACGGATCAACCGAATGATCGGTCGCCCGATTTACGTGGGTGGCGGACGGCGGGACGGACGGCGGGACGGGAGTACGGCGCATGACGGACCTGTGGGACAGCGGCGAGCGGCTCGGGCGCGCGGAGCTGGAGACCCTGCAGCTGGAGCGGCTGCGCTCCACCCTGCGGCACGCGTACGAGAACGTGGACTTCTACCGCCGCTCCTTCGACAAGGCCGGAGTGCGCCCCGAGGGCTGCCGCTCGCTCGCCGACCTCGCCCGCTTCCCCTTCACCGCCAAGACCGATCTGCGCGTGCAGTACCCCTTCGGCATGTTCGCCGTCGACCGCTCCCGCGTCCGACGGATCCACGCCTCCAGCGGGACCACCGGCCGGCCGACGGTCGTCGGCTACACCGACCGCGACCTCGACACCTGGGCGGACGTCGTCGCCCGCTCGATCCGCGCGGCCGGCGGACGCCCCGGCCACCGGGTCCACGTGGCGTACGGCTACGGCCTCTTCACCGGGGGGCTCGGCGCGCACTACGGCGCGGAGCGCCTCGGCTGTACGGTCATCCCCGCGTCCGGCGGCATGACGGCCCGCCAGGTCCAGCTGATCCAGGACTTCGAGCCCGAGATCATCATGGTCACGCCCTCGTACATGCTCACGCTGCTCGACGAGTTCGAGCGCCAGGGCGTCGACCCCCGCACCACCTCGCTCAAGGTGGGGATATTCGGCGCGGAGCCGTGGACGGAGGCCATGCGGCGGGAGATCGAGGAACGGTTCGCCATCGACGCCGTGGACATCTACGGACTCTCGGAGGTCATGGGCCCGGGGGTGGCGCAGGAGTGCGTGGAGACCAAGGACGGTCTGCACATCTGGGAGGACCACTTCTACCCCGAGATCGTGGACCCGGTCACGGGTGAGGTGCTGCCGGACGGGGAGGAGGGCGAGCTGGTGTTCACCTCGCTCACCAAGGAGGCCATGCCCGTCGTCCGCTACCGCACGCGGGACCTGACCCGGCTGCTGCCGGGCACGGCGCGGGTGTTCCGGCGGATGGAGAAGGTGACCGGCCGCAGCGACGACATGGTGATCCTGCGCGGAGTGAACCTCTTCCCCACCCAGGTCGAGGAGATCGTGCTGCGGACGGCGGGGGTCGCCCCGCACTTCCAGCTGCGGCTGACCCGCGAAGGGCGGCTCGACGCCCTGACCGTACGGGCCGAGGCGCGCCCGGAGGCGACGCCCGAGCAGCGCTCGGAGGCGGCCCGGTCGATCGCGCAGGCGGTCAAGGACGGGATCGGGGTGTCGGTCGGGGTCGAGGTGGTCGACCCCGAGACGCTGGAGCGGTCCGTGGGCAAGATCAAGCGGATCGTGGACCTGCGCGACGAGCGCTGACCACGGCGACGCGGGGGTCGGGCGCCTGACCGGCCACAGGGGCACCGGGCCGGGGCGGGCGCCTGAGCAGCGTCAGGAGGAGGCGCCGGCCTGGTCGGGCGCCGGAGCGTCAGGAGGGGAAGCCGGCCCGGGCGGGCGCCGGGCCCGCCGGGAAGGCGACGCGGGTGCGGTCCCGGGCGACCCCCGCGGCCTCAGGACGCCGCGAAGCGGTCCCGTAGCTCCCGCTTCAGGATCTTCCCGCTCGCGTTGCGCGGCAGCTCGTCCACGAAGACGACCTTCTTGGGCGCCTTGAAGTGGGGCAGCCTCGCGCGGGCGTGGTCGAGGAGTTCCGCCTCGGTGGCCCCGCCGCGCGGCACGACGATCGCCGTCACCGCCTCGATCCACCGCTCGTCGGGGAGCCCGACGACGGCGACCTCCGCGACGTCCGGATGGGTGTAGAGGACGTCCTCGACCTGCCGGGATGCGATCAGCACGCCGCCGGAGTTGATGACGTCCTTCACCCGGTCCACGATCGTGAAGTAGCCCTCGGCGTCCCGGACGGCGAGGTCACCCGAGCGGAACCAGCCGTGACGGAAGGCCTCCTCGGTCTCCCGCGGCCGGTCCCAGTAGCCGTCGCACAGCTGCGGCGAGCGGTAGACGATCTCGCCGGGCGTGCCGTCGGGGACGTCCCTGCCGTCCTCGTCGACGACCTTGGCCTCGACGAAGCGGACGGGCCGGCCGCAGGAGTCCATCCGCCCCTCGTGCTCGTCGGGGCCGAGCACGGTGGCGAGCGGCCCGATCTCGCTCTGTCCGAAGCAGTTGTAGAAGCGCAGGTCCGGCAGTCGCTGCCGCAGCCGCTCCAGGACGGGGACGGGCATGATCGAGGCGCCGTAGTACGCCTTGCGGAGGGCCGAGAGGTCGCGGGCGGCGAAGTCCGGGTGGTTGCCCAGGCCGATCCAGACGGTCGGCGGGGCGAAGAGGCTGTCGGCGCGCCCGGCTTCGATCAGGTCGAAGAGGACCGCCGGATCGGGTGCGTCGACGAGGGTGTTCTCGGCGCCGACCGCCAGATACGGCAGCAGGAAGACGTGCGTCTGCGCGGAGTGGTAGAGCGGCAGCGCGTGGACGGGCTTGTCGTCCTCGTGGAGGTCCAGCGCCTCGATCGCGCTGGCGTACTCGTGGACCAGCGCGCGGTGGGTCATCGTCGCGCCCTTCGGCAGGGCGGTCGTTCCCGAGGTGTAGAGGAGCTGGACGTACGCGCGGGAGTCGCGGCCGACGTCGTCCGTGACCGGCTGCGTGTCGTACGTGTCCGGCTCGGCGAGGGCCGCGAGGAAGGAGTCGTCCGTGTCCCGGAGCGCCGTCACGGCGAAGCCCTCGGGGATCCGGCCGGCGAGCCCCGGATCGGCGAGGACCAGGGAACTCCCGGACTGCTCCAGGATGTACGCCAGGTCGTCGCCGGTGAGGTGGTGGTTGACGGGCACGTGGATCAGACCGGCGCGCGAGCAGGCCAGGAAGGCGATCAGATAGGCGTCGGAGTTGTGCCCGTAGGTCGCGACGCGGGCGGACTCCGCCAGGCCGTACCGCTCCCGCAGGACGGCGGCGGCGGTGCTCACGGCCGCGTCCAGCTCCGCGTAGGTCCAGGAGCGGTCGGCGTACCGGACGGCGGTCCGTTCGGGGACGCGCCGCGCGCTCGTCCGCAGGACGCCGTCGACGGTGCTGCTCAGGAGTCGTTCCATGGCGCGATCCTCGGCGGGTGCGGGGGGCGGGTCAAGGTCAGGGGCTGAACGAGAGGAAGACGAACGCGGCGAAGATGGAGAGGTGGACGCCGCCCTGGAGGAGCGTGGCCCGGCCGGGCACCACGGTCAGGGCGCTCACCACCGCGGTGAGGACCAGCAGCACCATGTGGAGCGGGCCGAGCCCGAGCACCAGGGGGCCGGACAGCCAGATCGAGGCGAGCGCGATCGCCGGGATCGTCAGGCCGATGCTGGCGATGGCGGAGCCGTACGCGAGGTTGAGGCTGGTCTGCATCCGGTCGCGGCGGGCCGCCCGTACCGCCGCGAGGGTCTCGGGGAGCAGGACCATCAGGGCGATGACCACGCCGACGACGGCCTTGGGCAGGCCCGCGGACTGCACGGCGTCCTCGATGGTCGGCGAGACGAGCTTGGCGTTGCCGACGACGGCGATCAGGGCGAGGACCAGCAGGCCGAGGCTGATCCAGGTCAGCCGGGCGGTCGGCGGTGCGGCGTGGTCGTCCTCCGACAGCGGGGCCTCCCGGCCGTCGGGGGTGACGGGCAGGAAGTAGTCGCGGTGCCGGAAGGTCTGGACGGCGACGAACACGCCGTAGAGGCAGAGGGAGGCGACGGCGGCGAAGGCGAGTTGGGCGCTGGAGAACTCGGGGCCGGGGTGGCTGGTGGTGAACGAGGGCAGGACCAGCGTCATGGTCGCGAGGGTGCAGACGGTGGCGAGCGCGCCGCCGGAGCCCTCGGCGTTGAAGACGGCGACGCGGTTGCGCAGGGCGCCGACGAGGACGGAGAGGCCGACGATGCCGTTGCAGGTGATCATGACGGCCGCGAAGACCGTGTCGCGGGCGTACGTGGAGGTCTTCTCGCCGCCGCCCACCATGAGGCTGACGATCAGTCCGACCTCGATGACCGTGACGGCGACCGCGAGGACGAGCGAGCCGAAGGGTTCGCCGACGCGGTGGGCGACGACCTCGGCGTGGTGCACGGCCGCGAGGACGGCGGCGATCAGGCAGACCGCGATGAGCGCGACGGCGAAGCCGGGTAGGTCCCTGCCCCACGCGAGGCCGAGGGCGACGGCCGCCACGACCGGTCCCCAGGTGGTCCACTGCCGTGCCAGCCCTGCCGCGCTCGAACTCATGATCAGCATACTGCCACAAAGGGTGTGCACACCGGCCATAAGGGTCGGGGGGCCGGGGCGCACGCCCCGGCCCGGCTCACCCGCCCGGCCCGACTGACCGCCCGGCCCGGCTCACCCGCCCGGCCCGGCTCGTCCGCCCGCTACACCGACCGGTCGCGGCCCTCCCAGTACGGCTCGCGCAGCCGTCGCTTGTAGAGCTTGCCGTTGGGGTCGCGGGGCATCGACAGGATGAAGTCCACGGATTTGGGGCGTTTGTAGCCGGCCAGCCGCCGGGCGCAGTGGTCGAGGATGTCGGCGGCGAGGGCGTCGCCGGGCTCGTGTCCTTCGGCCGTCTCGACGACGGCCTTGACCTCCTCGCCCCACTCGGCGTGCGGGATGCCGAAGGCGGCGGCGTCGGCGACCGCGGGGTGGGCGAGGAGGGCGGCCTCGATCTCGGCCGGGTAGATGTTGACCCCGCCCGAGATGATCATGTCGATCTTGCGGTCGCGGAGGAAGAGGTAGCCGTCCTCGTCGAGGACCCCGAGGTCGCCGACGGTGAAGAAGTCGCCGATGCGGCTCTTCGCGGTCTTCGACGCGTCCTTGTGGTAGGTGAATCCGCCGGTGGTCATCTTCATGTAGACGGTGCCGAGTTCGCCGGCGGGGAGGCGGTTGCCGTCGTCGTCGAAGACGGCGAGTTCGCTGATGGGCCAGGCCTTGCCGACCGTGCCCGGCTTCTTGAGCCACTCCTCGGCGGTGGCGAAGGCTCCGCCGCCCTCGCTCGCCGCGTAGTACTCCTCGACGCAGCCGCCCCACCAGTCGATCATGTCCCGTTTCACGTGTTCGGGGCAGGGCGCGGCGCCGTGGATAGCGTGGCGCATGGAGGAGACGTCATAGCGGCCGCGCACCTCCTCGGGGAGGGCGAGCAGGCGGTGGAACTGGGTGGGGACCATGTGGGTGTGGGTGCAGCGGTGGGTGTCGATCAGCCGCAGCATCTCCTCCGGCGTCCACTTGTCCATGAGGACCAGGGGGTGACCGATGTGCAGGGCCGCCGCGGCGAACTGGAGGACGGCGGTGTGGTAGAGCGGTGAGCAGACGAGGTGGGTGTTGCCGTCGAAGGGCCGGATGCCGAAGATGCCGAGGAAGCCGCCGAGATGGGTCTCCTCGGGGAGCTTGCCGGGCAGCGGGCGGCGGATGCCGCGGGGGCGGCCGGTGGTGCCGGAGGTGTAGTTCATGACCCAGCCGAGGGTGCGGTCCTCGGGCGCCGTCGCGGGGAAGCCCGCGAGGAGCTCGCCGTACGGGCGGAAGCCGGGGATCGCGCCGACCGCGTGGCGGCGGCCGGCGGGCAGTCCGGCCTCGTCGGCGGCGGCGGTCGCGGCGGAGGCGAAGCGTTCGTGGGCGATGAGCACCTTGGCGCCGGAGTCGGCGACGATCCAGGCGATCTCCGGGCCCACCAGGTGGTGGTTGACGGGGACGAGGTAGAAACCGGCCTGGGTGGCGGCGAGGTGGGCGGTGAGGAACTCGACGCCGTTGGGGAGGACCACGGCGAAGGCGTCGCCCCGCTCCAGGCCGGCCGCGCGCAGTCCGTGGACGAGCCGGTTGGCGTCGGCGTGGAGGCGTCCGGCGGTCCACTCCGTGCCGTCCGGTGCGACCAGGACGGTACGGGAGGGGTCGGCGGCGGCCTGGGACCAGAATCCGTTGGGCGGCTGGCTCATCACTCGCTCCGTCCTGCGATGCGGTTGACGCGGTCGACGGCCCGCTCGAAGCCGCGGGTGAGCTCGTCGAAGACCTGCTGGACGCTCCGTTCGGAGTTCATCCGGCCGACGATCTGCCCGACGGGTGTGCCGAGCAGGGGGCCGACCTCGTACTTCTGGATACGGGAGACGGCCTCGGCGACGAGGAGGCCCTGGAGGGGCATGGGGAGGGTGCCGGGCCCGTCGGGGTCGTCCCAGGCGTCGGTCCATTCGGTGCGCAGCTGGCGGGCGGGCTTGCCGGTGAGCGCGCGGGAGCGGACGGTGTCCCCTGAGCCGGCGGCGAGGAGCTTGGCGGTCAGGGCTCGGGAGTGGAGTTCGGCCTCGGTGGTGGTGAGCCAGAGCGAGCCGAGCCAGACGCCCTGGGCGCCGAGGGCGAGGCCGGCGGCGATCTGTTCGCCGCTGCCGATGCCGCCCGCGGCGAGGACGGGCAGCGGGGAGACGGCGTCGACGACCTCGGGGGTCAGGACCATGGAGGCGATCTCGCCCGTGTGGCCGCCCGCCTCGTACCCCTGGGCGACGACGATGTCGATCCCGGCGTCGGCGTGGTGGCGGGCGTGCCGTGCGCTGCCGGCGAGGGCGGCGACGAGGACGTCCCGGTCGTGGGCGCGGGCGACGACGTCGGCGGGCGGGGAGCCGAGCGCGTTGGCGAGGAGCTTGATGGGGTAGTCGAAGGCGACGTCGAGCTGGTCGCGGGCGACCTGTTCCATCCAGCCGGTGATGCGCCACCCGGAGGCCTCGCCCTCGGCGAGTTCGGGGACGCCGTGCTTGGCGAGGGTCGTACGGACGAACTTCCGGTGCCCCTCGGGGATCATCGCCTCCACCTCCGCCTCGCTCACCCCCTCGACCTTCTTGGCCGGCATGACGACGTCGAGGCCGTACGGCAGCCCGTCGGTGTGCTCCTGCATCCAGTCGAGGTCGCGGGCGAGCTCGTCGGGGGCGGTGTAGCGGACCGCGCCGAGGACGCCGAATCCGCCGGCTCTGGTGAGGGCGGCGGCCACCGCGGGGAAGGGCGTGAACCCGAAGATGGCGTGCTCGATCCCCAGCTTTTGGCTCAGCTCCGTCTTCATGGGCGGCAGGATGCCGCAGCGGAGCGGACGAGGGAAGAGAGATTCTGATGCCACGTCAGATTCTTTGCGGCACCGACCGCTTCCTTGACGCCCTCCCACCCCGGTAAGAAAGTTTCAGATGTGATGGGTGTTCCCGAAGGATTCTTTCAGTGGCGTGGGAGAGGGTAGGGGATGACGGAGGAAGCGACAGCGGGCGCGCCGGGCCGGGGCGTCGGCCGCCGGGTGTTCGGCGGCGGGCTGCTGGCCCTGGGAGGTGCGGTGATGGTCGGCTCGATTCCGGGGGCCGCCGCCGCCTCCGGGGCCGCCCGTGCGGGGCGGCCCGGCCCGGCCGGCAGGACCACGCTGCGGTACGGCTCCGCGGCACGCGCCGGGCTGCTTCCCGGGCCGCTCGACCGGCTCGTCGCCGAAGCCGAGACGTACCTCGGCCCCTCCCCCGTCCACCCCTGGTACGCGGGCGCGGTGCTGCTCGCCGGGCGGGGCGGAACGGTCGCGCTGCACCGGGCCATCGGCTCGGCCGTACGGTACGCGCGCTACGACGAGAAGACGGACACCGGCGTCGAACTCCCCGAGGAGCGGCGGATCGCGATGGCCGAGGACACGGTCTTCGACCTCGCGTCCGTCTCCAAGCTGTTCACCTCGCTCCTCGCGGTCCAGCAGATCGAGCGCGGGGCGCTGGGGCTGGAGGCGAAGGTCACGACGTACCTCCCGCTGTTCGGCGGGGGCGGCAAGCAGGACGTCACGGTCCGTCAGCTGCTCACCCACACCTCGGGGTTCCGGGCCTGGATCCCGCTCTACAAGGAGCCGACGCGGGAGGGGCGGCTGAGGCTGCTGTGGAACGAGGTGCTCGCCGCCCCGCCGGGAACGGCGTACCTCTACTCCGACCTGAACCTGATCACGCTCCAGCTGGTCCTGGAGGAGATCACCGGCCGCCCGCTGGACGTCCTACTCCGCGAGGAGATCACCGACCCCCTCGGCATGCGCCGCACACGGTTCAACCCGCCGCCCTCCTGGCGGCCGCGGATCGCGGCGACGGAGGACGCCCGGCTTCCCTGGTCCGGTCTCGACCGGGGCATGGTGTGGGGCGAGGTCCACGACGAGAACGCCTACGGCATGGGCGGGGTGGCCGGGCACGCCGGGGTCTTCTCCTGCGCATGGGACCTGGCGGTGCTGGCCCGCACGCTCCTCAACGGCGGGGCGTACGGCCGCGCCCGGATCCTCGCCCCGGAGTCCGTGGAGCTGATGTTCACCGACTTCAACACCGCGTTCCCGGGCGACGAGCACGGCCTCGGCTTCGAGCTCCACCAGCACTGGTACATGGGCGCGATGGCCACCCCGCGTACGGCCGGCCACACCGGTTTCACCGGCACCAGCCTGGTCCTGGACCCGACCACCGACGCGTTCCTCGTCATCCTCGGCAACTCCGTCCACCCCGTGCGGACCTGGCGCTCCGGCTCGGCGCCCCGGGTCGCGGCGGCCGACGCGCTGGCCCGCGCCGTGCCGGTCCGCCCGGCTCACGGCCGGACGGCCTGGTTCTCGGGGATGGCGAGCGCCACGACCGCCACGCTCGCCCTTCCCGCACTGCCGCCGGGCGCCGCGCGGCTGCGGTGCGCCGTGTGGTGGGACACCGAACCCGGCGCGGACGCCGCCTTCCTGGAGGCGTCCCGGGACGACGGCGCGACCTGGGGGCCGGTGCCGTTCACCACCGTACGCAGGGGCGAGGAGCCCCGGCCCCGGCCGTCCGGCTCGGTGGGCGGCTGGTCCGGACGGGTCTGGTACGAAGCGGCCGCCGACCTCACGACCTGGGGTGCCGCCTCCGTGCGCCTGCGCTGGCGGTACACGACGGACGGGCGCTACGTCGGGCGTGGGGTGTACGTGGACGGGCTGCGGGTCCTCGACGGCGCGGGGCGGCCCCTTTTCGACGAGACGCGGGCGGCGGACGCGGCCCGTATCGACGCGGTGGGGTGGACCAGGTCGGCCGACTGAGCAGGGCGGGGACGGGCGCCGCTCAGCGGTGCCCGGTATCGGTAACGGTATCGGTCGCGGCCTCGGCCTCCGCCTCCGCCTCCGCCTCGGTGAGGAACTCCTCCACGACGCGGCGGTAGCGCTCCGGCTCCTCGACGGAGGCGAGGTGGGCGCTGTCCTCGAAGAGGACCCACGCGGCGCCCGGGATGGCGTCCGCCAGGGGCCGGACGAGGTCGGGCACCACCACGTCGTGGCGTCCGGAGGTCAGCAGGACGGGCAGGTCGAGCTCGCCCAGCCGGGCGCTGACGTCCCAGTCCTTCAGGCTTCCGGTGACGTTCCACTCCGGGCCCCACAGCGCCGCGTTCACCTCCTCCCGCAGGGTGAGGACGGAGCGCACGACGTGCTCGGGCCAGGGGTCCAGACGGCACAGCCACCGCTGGTAGAAGGCCATGGCCGCGCCGAGATAGGCGTCGTCGTCGGTGGTGCCCTCCGCCTCGCAGCGGTCGATCACCTCGCGCACCTCCGGAGGAAGGGAGTCCTTCAGCCGCCGCGCCTCGGCGGCGTAGGCGGGGGCGTCGGCGATGGGGCCCGCCAGCACGAGGGAGACCACGCCGGAGGGTTTGCCGAGCATGTACTCCAGGAGCACCTGGGTGCCCCAGGAGTGGCCGAGGAGGTGGACCCGGTCCAGTCCGAGGGCGCCGCGGACGGCGTCGATCTCGGCGACGAAGGTCTCCATCGTCCACAGGGCGGGGTCCTCGGCCGTCTCGGACCGGCCGCAGCCGAGCTGGTCGTAGAAGACGACGGTCCGGCCGCCCCCGGGAGGACCTCCGTCGGGGTGGGCGCCCGCGTCCTCATCGCCCTTTCCGGGGCCCGCGTCCTCGCCGCCGCTCCCGAGCCGGCCGGGGCCCGCGTCCTCGCCGGCGAGGGCGGCGAGGTCCTCCAGATAGTCGTGCGGCAGCCCGGGCCCTCCGTGGACCACGAGGAGCGGCACCTTCTCCCCCGCCGACGGCAGCGGGCCCACGGCCTGGTACCAGGTGTGGAACCCGCGGAACGGCACGGTCCCTTCGGTCACGGCCATGGCGCCTCCTGAGAAGATCCGGCAGCCCTTCCATGATGGGCGGGCCGGCGGCGGGGGCGCACGCCGTGGATCAGCCGGCGGGCTCCGCCGCCGCGCGCAGCGCGGCCAGGACCGGGCTGATCAGCGGATGCTCCTCGGCCCCGCGCCGGACGGCGGCGAAGACCCGGCGGGTGGGGGCGACGCCGTCGACCGGCCGGATGACGACATCGGCGAGTTCCATGCCGCGGAGGGCCGAACGCGGGACGAGGGCCACGCCCGCCCCGGCCGAGGCGAGCGCGACGACGGCGCGGAAATCGTCGGAGGAGTGCTCCAGACGGGGGGCGAAGCCCGCGTACTCGCAGGCGAGGACAGTCACGTCGTGACAGGGGTTGCCGGCGGACTGGCCGATCCAGGCGTCCCGGGCGAGGTCGGCCAGCGCGACCCGCTCGCCGTCGGCGAGGCCGTGGCCGGGGGGCAGGACGGCGTCGAAGGGCTCCGCGTACAGCGGGACGCGGGTGAGCCGGGCGTCGTCCTCGCCGGGGGCGCCGCGGTACTCGACGGCGACCGCCACGTCGACCTGCCGGTCCAGGACCATCAGCAGGCTCTCGTCGCCCTCCGCGTCCCGCACCCGCACCCGGATGCCGGGCGAGGTGCGGGCGAGTCCGGTGATGGCCGGGGCGACGACCAGGCCGATGCCGGTGGCGAACGCGGCCACCGTGACCGTACCGGCCTCTCCGGAGCCGTAGGCCGCGAGTTCGGACTCGGCCCGCTCCAGCTGGGCCAGGACGGCGTTGGCGTGATCCAGCAGGATCTCGCCGGCCGGGGTGAGACGCGCCCCGCGGGCGTTGCGCTCGACCAGCCGGTGACCGGTCTCCTGCTCCAGGGCCGCGAGCTGCTGGGAGACCGCGGACGGCGTGAGGTAGAGCGCGGCGGCCGCCGCCGTGACCGTACGGTGGTCGGCCACCGCACGGAGGATGTGCAGCCGCCGCGCTTCGATCATTGACTCGGTCCCGTCCGGTCGGTCCTGCCGGCTCGTGACCGGTCGGGACCTAGTCTCGCAGGGCGGCGCGGGCGTCGACGAACGCGTCGACCGCGCGGTTGACGTCCTCGGTGGAGTGGGCCGCCGACAGCTGGACACGGATGCGCGCCTGGCCCTGCGGGACGACGGGGTACGAGAAGCCGATCACGTACACCCCGCGCTCCAGGAGCTGCTCCGCCATCCGCCCGGCCTCCGCCGCGTCGCCGATCATGACGGGGGCGATGGCGTGGTCGCCGGGGAGGACGTCGAAGCCCTCCTCGGTCATCCGCGAGCGGAAGAGCGCGGTGTTGGCGCGCAGGCGCTCGCGCAGCTCGCCGGCCGACTCCAGCAGGTCGATGACCTTCAGGGAGGCGGCGGCGATGACCGGGGCGAGGGTGTTGGAGAAGAGGTACGGGCGGGAGCGCTGGCGCAGCAGGGCGACGATCTCGGCGCGGGCGGCGACGTAACCGCCGGAGGCTCCTCCGAGGGCCTTGCCGAGCGTGCCGGTGATGATGTCGACGCGGTCCATCACGCCGTGCAGCTCGGGCGTTCCCCGGCCGCCGGGGCCGACGAAGCCGACGGCGTGCGAGTCGTCGACCATCACCATGGCGTCGTGGCGCTCGGCCAGGTCGCAGATCTCGTCGAGCGGGGCGACGTAGCCGTCCATGGAGAAGACGCCGTCGGTGACGATCAGCTTGCGCCGGGCGCCGCCCTCGGTGGCCTCCTTGAGCTGGCGCTCCAGGTCGGCCATGTCACGGTTGGCGTAGCGGAAGCGGCGCGCCTTGGAGAGGCGGATGCCGTCGATGATGCTGGCGTGGTTGAGGGCGTCGGAGATGACGGCGTCCTCGGGGCCGAGGATCGTCTCGAAGACTCCGCCGTTGGCGTCGAAGCAGGAGGAGTAGAGGATCGTGTCCTCCTGGCCGAGGAACGACGACAGCCGCGCCTCCAGCTCCTTGTGGACCTCCTGCGTGCCGCAGATGAAGCGCACGGAAGCCATGCCGTAGCCCCAGCGGTCGAGCGCCTCGTGGGCGGCGGCGATCACCTCGGGGTGGTCGGCGAGCCCGAGGTAGTTGTTGGCGCAGAAGTTGAGCACCTCGCCGGGCCGCCCGCCGGAGGTGACGGCGACGGTGGCGGACTGCGGGGTGCCGATGACCCGCTCGGGCTTGTGCAGGCCGGCGGCGCGGATCTCGTCGAGGGTGGTGCGGAGATCGTCGCGGACGGAGGAGAACATCGGAGGGCTCCTGGGAGGTGGAGAGGCGGGAGGGGGCGGGGACGGCGACCGGCTTCTAGTCCGTACCGCTCCAGTCGAGGATGATCTTGCCGCCCTTGCCGGAGGCGGCGTCGTCGAAGGCCGCCTCGAAGTCGCGGTAGTCGTACCGGCCGGTGATCACCGGGGAGAGGTCGAGGCCGCCCTCCAGGAGCACCGACATCGCGTACCAGGTCTCGTACATCTCGCGGCCGTAGATGCCCTTGATGGTGATCATCGAGGTGACGATCTTCGCCCAGTCGACGGAGAAGTCCTCGGCGGGCAGGCCGAGCATCGCGATCTTGCCGCCGTTGGTCATGTTCGCGACCATGTCGCGCATCGCGCGCGGGTTGCCGGACATCTCCAGGCCGACGTCGAAGCCCTCCTTGAGGCCGAGCGTGCGCTGTCCGTCGGCGATCGTCTGCTCGGCGACGTTCAGGGCCAGCGACACGCCCGCCTTGCGGGCGAGGTCGAGGCGCTCCTCGCTCACGTCGGTGATGACGACGTGGCGGGCGCCGGCGTGCTTGGCGACGGCGGCGGCCATGATGCCGATCGGGCCCGCGCCGGTGACCAGCACGTCCTCGCCGACGAGCGGGAAGGAGAGGGCGGTGTGCACGGCGTTGCCGAAGGGGTCGAAGATCGCGGCGATGTCGAGGTCGACGGGGACGCGGTGCACCCACACGTTGGACGCGGGCAGGGCGACGTACTCCGCGAACGCGCCGTCGCGGCCGACGCCGAGGCCGACGGTGGCGCGGCAGAGGTGGCGGCGGCCGGCCAGACAGTTGCGGCACTTGCCGCAGACGAGGTGACCTTCGCCGCTGACCAGGTCGCCGATCCGGATGTCCGCGACGTCACGGCCGGTCTCGACGACCTCGCCGACGAACTCGTGGCCGAGGGTGAGCGGGGTGGCGATGGTCTTCTGGGCCCATCCGTCCCAGGAGCGGATGTGGAGGTCCGTCCCGCAGATCCCGGTCCGCTTGACCTTGATCAGTACGTCCGCGGCGCCGATCTCCGGCTCCGGCACGTCCGTGAGCCAGAGTCCCGGCTCCGCCTTCTGCTTGACCAGTGCCTTCAATGCCGTGGCTCCCGACGTACGAGTCCTGTGAGTGAGGGGGTCCGGGCGCGGTTTCACGCCAAGATCCCCACAGGAGAATCTTCCGTACGCCGGGCCCGAGGTCCATCGAGGTTTTCTTAAGCACGGTCGCAGATCAGCTTCACGTCCTCGGCGGGGGCGCGCCGACGGGCGGTCGCCGGGGTGTCACCGCCCCAGCGCCGCCATCGCCGCGTTGTGTCCGGGGATGCCGCTGACCCCGCCGCCCCGGACGGCTCCGGCGCCGCACAGCAGCACGTTGGGGTGGGCGGTCTCGACGCCCCATCGTCCGGAGCCGTCCTCGCCGTAGGGGAAGGAGAGGTCGCGGTGGAAGATGTGGCCGCCGGGGAGCCGCAGATCGCGTTCCAGGTCGAGGGGGGTCTTCGCCTCGATGCACGGGCGGCCGTCCGCGTCGAGGGCGAGGCAGTCGGTGATCGGCTCGTCCAGGACCGCGTCGAGCTCCGCCAGGGTCGCCTTGAGCAGGTCGGCGCGGGCGGTGTCGTGGTCGGCGGCGAAGAGGCGTGCGGGGGTGTGCAGTCCGAAGAGGGTGAGGGTCTGGTAGCCGCGCGCGGCGAGGTCACGGCCGAGGATCGTGGGGTCGGTCAGGGAGTGGCAGTAGATCTCGGAGGGCGGGGTGCTCGGCAGCCGGCCGGCCGCCGCTTCGGCGTAGGCGGTCGCCAACTGCCCGTACCCCTCGGCGATGTGGAACGTCCCGGCGAACGCCTCGCGCGGGTCGACGGACCGGTCCCGGAGCCGGGGCAGCCGGGTGAGCAGCATGTTGACCTTGAGCTGGGCTCCTTCGGCGGGCGTCGGGGCCGTCTCGCCGAGGAGGGCGGCGAGGGTCTGCGGGGAGGCGTTCACCAGCGCGTGCGTGGCCTCGACCGCCCCTTCGCCCTCCGCCGTGCGGTAACCGATCGCGGCACGGCGGCCGTCCGTCTCGATGCGGGTGACCTCGTGCCCGGTGCGGATCTCGGCGCCCGCCGTGCGGGCGGCGTCCGCGAGGGCGTCGGTGAGCGCGCCCATGCCGCCGACGGGGACGTCCCAGTCCCCGGTGCCGCCGCCGATCACGTGGTAGAGGAAGCAGCGGTTCTGGAGCAGGGTCGGGTCGTGGGCGTCGGCGAACGTGCCGATCAGGGCGTCGGTGAGGACGACGCCCCGGACGAGGTCGTCGGCGAAGGTCTCCTCGACCGCGGCTCCGATGGGCCGCTCGAACAGCATGCGCCAGGCGGTCTCGTCGTCGACGCGGGCGCGCAGTTCGTCCCGGGTGGGCAGCGGTTCGGTAAGGGTGGGGAAGACGCGCTCGGCGACCTGGGCGGTGCGGCCGTAGAACGCCTGCCACGCCTCGTACTCGCGGTCCGATCCGGTGAGGGCGGCGAAGGAGGCGCGGGTCCGGTCGGGTCCGCCGCCGACGAGGAGCCCGCCGTCGCCCTTCGGGGTGTACGAGGAGACGGACCGTTTCCGCACGGCGAACCGCAGTCCCAGTTCGCGCACGATCTTCTGCGGCAGGAGCGAGACCAGGTAGGAGTACCGGGAGAGGCGGGCGTCGATCCCGGCGAAGGGCCGGGTGGAGACGGCGGCGCCGCCGGTCGAGCCGAGGCGTTCCAGGACGAGGACGGTGCGTCCGGCGCGGGCCAGGTAGGCGGCGGCGACCAGTCCGTTGTGGCCACCGCCGACGATGACGGCGTCGTACGAGCGCTGTGCGGTCATGTCCCTTGCTAACACGCGGCACTCCCGGCGCGGAACCCCGCCCTCCGCCCGGGGAACCGGGCGTGGGAGGGGCCGAAATCGATTGGCGAGGGACGTCGGGGACGGGGGTGAGGTGGCCACAGCGGGGTCGGGGTGAGGTGGCCACACGGATGGCGGGGCGGTAGCGGCCGGGGGGTCAGGGGGCGGGGCGGCGGCGGCCGTGGGGTCAGGGGGCCGGGTGGCGCAGGGCCGCGACCCTGCGGTACAGCTCCACGGCCTCCGCGTGGCGGCCGAGCCGTTCCAGGCAGTGCGCCTCGTCGTGACGCCCGGTGAGGGTTTCGGGGTGTTCGGCACCCAGCGCCCGCTCGCGGACCTCGGCGACCTGCCGGTAGGCGGTCAGGGCCTCTTCCCAGCGGTCCAGCCAGCCGAGACAGACGGCCACCTCGCGGCGGCTGAGCAGCGCGTCGGGGTGCTCGGCGCCGAGGACCCGCTCGCGGACGGCGCACACGTCCCGCGCCTCCGCCAGGGCCTCCTCCCAGCGGGCGAGGCGACCGAGGTTGACGCCGAGGCCGTGCCGGGCGCGCAGCGTCTCGGGGTCCTCGGGGCCGTGGATCCGGGTGCGGTCGGCCACCAGGTCGCGGTAGAGCTCCAGGGCCTCGGCGCCGCGGCCGAGCCGGCCCAGGCAGATGCCGACTTCGTAGCGGGCGGCGAGCGTGGCCGGGTGGTCGGGGCCGAGGACGGAGCCGCGGGCCGTGGCGACCTCGCGGTAGCCGTTCAGCGCCTCGGACCAGCGGCCCAGCCGGCCCAGGGTGGAGGCGACCTCGTAGCGGGTGACCAGGGTGTCGGGGTGGTCGGCGCCGAGCAGCCGGGCCCGCGCCTCGGCGACCTCCTTGGCCAGTCGGTACGACTCCTCCGTCCGGCCGAGACGGCCCAGGTTGAAGGCCAGGTTGTGACGGCAGCGCAGGGTGTCGGGGTGGTCGGGGCCCATGGTGCGTTCGCGGGAGGCGAGCACGGAGGCGTAGACGTCGTGCGCCTCGAAGTGCCGCCCGAGGCGGCCCAGGACGTACGCCGTCTCCTGGCGCGCGGCGAGGGTCTCGGGATGGTCCGGCCCGAGCGCGCGGGCCCGCCCCTCGGCGACCCGGGCGAACTCGCGCAGGGCGTCGGCCGGGCGGGAGAGCCTGCTGAGCGTGAAGGCGAACTCGTACCGGCTGGCGAGGGTGTCGGTGTGGTCGGGCCCGAGGACCCGCTCGCGGTCGTGCGCCACGGAGCGGTGGACGTCGCTCGCCTCCTCCCAGCGGCCGAGCCGGCCCAGGCCGAGACCGGCCCGGTGCCGCCCGTCGAGCACGGCGATCAGCTCCGGTGGGGCGGCGGGGTGGGCGGGCTGGGGGCCGGAGGGGGTCGGCGGCAGGGCCGGGGGCACGGCGGGGGACGCGGTGGTCCACTCCCCCGTGAGCCCGACGGCCGGGTCGTAGACCGGTTGCCGCAGCGCGGCGGAGCCGGCGGTCGCCTTGTGGCCGACGGTCATGCCCCGCGTCCAGGAGGGCAGGAGGGAGGAGCCGAGCGGGGTCGCCGTCGCGGTGGCCGTGGCGCTGGTGGTCGCGTCCGGCGTGGCCGACGCCGTCGTCGTGGGCCCGGGGTGCGGGAGGGTCCGCGTGGTCGTCCCGGTGGCGGCCCGGGCGGCCGGTGTCGGGTGGAACGCCGTGGCGGGCCCGTGAACGGCGGTCGGGACGGGGCCCGTTCGGGCGGTGAGGATCCGGCGGCGCAGATCACCGGCGTCGGTGGGCCGCCCGTCAGGCGTCTTCGCCAGCAGGTCGAGGACGATCCGGTCCAGATAGTCGGGCAGTTCCGCGCGGTGGGTCCGCAGGGGGCGCGGCGGGGTGTCCCGGTGGCCGACGAGGACGGCCCAGGCGTCGTCGAGGTCGAACGGCGGTGCGCCCGTGGCGATCTCGTACAGCACACAGCCCAGCGAGTAGAGATCGCTGCGGTGGTCGACCTCGCCGCCGCTGATCTGCTCGGGTGACATGTAGTGCGGCGTCCCCATGGCGATGCCGGTGCCGGTGAGGCGTGAGGTGAAGCCGATGTCGGCGCCGAGGCGCGCGATCCCGAAGTCGCAGATCTTCACGGCGCCGTCGCCGAGCCGCATGATGTTGGCCGGCTTGAGGTCCCGGTGCACGATGCCCTGGCGGTGGGTGTACGCCAGGGCGTCGGCGACCTGTTCGGCGATGTCCACGACGTCGGGGACGGGCAGCGGATGCTGCGCGTTCTCCTCCAGGAGCTGGCTGAGGTTCCGGCCCTCCAGCAGCTCCATCACCAGGAAGAGCACGCCCTCGGACTCGCCGAAGTCGTGGACGACCGTCACGCCGCGGTGCTGGAGGGAGGCGGCGACCCGTGCCTCGCGCCGGAAGCGTTCGCGGAGGACCCGTGTGAAGTCGGGATCCCGCTGGGGCCCCAGCGGCTTGAGGCACTTGACCGCGACGCGGCGGCCGAGCGACTCGTCGGTCGCGCGCCACACCTCGCCCATGCCGCCGCGCCCGATCACGTCGTGCAGCCGGTAGCGGCCCTGGATCAGCCTGGTTTCCGCCATCTCGTGGTGTCGCCCCCGTCGATTCGTCGCACCCTCCCCGGCCCGTCCAGTATGGCGGCCGGTCTGCGGAGTTTGTACGGGGCGGGGGCGCACGGCCGTCGGCACGGGCCGGCCCGGGCCGCGCCGTCCAGGACACGGACCGGAGGCGACACGCGAGGGGCGGGCCGACGGCCGGACACGACACGCCGGGCCGGGCGGAGCCCTGTCCGCGTGGCGAGCGGCGGCGCGGGCCCGGGCGGGAGGGGCCGTCGAAGGTTCGCTCAGTCTCCGATCGCCGTGCGCGCTCGCCATGTTCGTACCGTCCGCTCGGTCCTAGAGTGAGACGGTGACCTCTCTCCCGGACTCCCCGTCGTCGCCGATCGGCGAGGACGCGCGTGACGCGGCCGTCCAGCGACTGCAGGAGGCGTACGCCCAAGGGCACCTCTCGCACGAGGAGATGGACGAAGGCCTCGACCGCGTGCTCACCGCCACCACGCGCGGCGACCTCGTCGCGGCCACGGCCTCCCTTCCTCCGGAGAGCGCGGGCACGACGTCCACGATCGCCGTCGCGGCCGGACGGATCCGTCGCCGCGGCGCCTGGCGGGTGCCGCGGACGCTCAAGGTCGAGTCGGCGTTCGGGAGGGTGCGCCTCGACCTGTCCCGGGCGGTGTTCGAGCACCCGGCGGTCGACATCGAGCTGCTTCTCGGCACCGGCAAGGCCAGGATCACGGTGCCGCGCGACGCCGTCGTCGACCTCGACGACCTGCACACGGGGTGGAAGGACTCTCGTTACACGCCGCCTCGCCGCCCCGGCCCCGGCGGTGGGCCCAGGATCCGGATCTCGGGGACGCTGGGGTTCGGCCGCCTGAAGGTCCGCCACGCCCGCCGCTGACGGCGCGCGGCCGACGCGGGAGGCGCTTCGCCCGGAGTCACCTGGCCCGCTCAGTGCGGGGGCCCTAGCCGGTTCAGGGCGCTGGTGACGCTGCAGCCGCCCTCGCCGGGCATCCGCTGGATCCGGGTCGGCGACCACACCGCCGTCTCGCCGGGGGCCACGCGGGCGAGAAGGCAGTCCTGCGGGTCGAAGCCGTTGCCCGGCAGCGACAGGAGCACACCGACCCGTCCGCCGATCGCCTTCACCTCGGTACGGATCGCCGGATGCAGGTCCAGGGCGGCGAGCGTACGGCGCACCGCGGCCTCGTCGGCCCGGCCGCCCTCCGGCACCCGGGGAAGCTTCGCGTCCAGCTCCTCGTAAGGCAGCGGGGGCGGTTCGGGCAGCGGGGCGAAGACCAGCGGAGGGCCGTCCGGGCAGTCGGCGTCCCGGGGCTCCTCACGCCACTCCGTCCTGGGCGACACCCGCACCGAGAAACAGCGCTCCACGACGACCTCCTCGGCGTCGCGCCACTCCGCGTACGCCGAGCCGGACGTGCGGACGACCACGTCGACACCGTCCCCGTCGTGCGTCGAGGTACCCGTCAGCCGCAGGACCTCCACCCCGTCGATACCGGAAGCGGAACGCCCGACCTCCTCCGCCGTGCGCGGACGCTGGCCGTAGAGCCGCTCACCCGCCTTCCGGGCCACCTCCCGCGCGGCGTCCGTCGCCTCGTCCTCGGCGGTCGGCACCACGCCACAACCGACGGCGAACAGCAACAGCGGTGCGAGCAGCAGTAGTCGGTGCATACGTCCACCCTCCCGGCGCCCCGCGCGGCGGGCGACCGCTCGCGTACTCAGACCGGCGTGGGTGATCGTACTCAGCCGGGACGCCGCCCGGGCGTGCGGGCCGCGCTCGGCGGCCGAGTCGGCGGGCGGATGACTCATCGCGCGGATCCCATGACGCCGCAGGTGACTGCGGATCGAGCTGCTGCAGGCGACCTAGGCCGTTCCTTCGGATCACGGAGAATCGGCTTGCGTGAGGTGAGGCGCGGGAGGAAGGAGACACGGATGGCACTCGTCATGGAACTTCGTCGAGGACGCTCGGTGTCCCGGGCCGGGCGAAGGCCTGGGCCCCGGCCGCCGACAGGGATGCTGGAGCGGCTGGTTGATGACAACGACGAGTTGGGGAGGGTCGTTGAGCGGCTCGGCCGGCACCGACTGTCCAGTCTGGCCCGCATCGATCCGTACGGGGACACCACGCTGCATGGTGAGGCGGTGGACCGGATGGTGCGGGAACTGGAAGGTACGGATCTCGCTCGGCTGGGGAGTGACGAGCGTGAGGTCGTGGCGACGCTGCTGGCATGGGGCCGGCGGTGCAGTGCTGACCGAGACCTGCGGATCGCCTTCTCGGGCGACTAGAACGTGAGGACGTCCGCAGCCGCGGCAGGAAGGCTGCGTCCTAGGGGCCCGCGGCCTGGCCCGTCGCGGAGATCATGCCTCTGACGCTACGGCCTCCCACTGACAGGACCGTCCTGGGCGGTCTCCTTCGATCAAGCCGGAGCTGCGAAAGTCCCGCAAGACACGACCTAGCTGTTGCGGGACATGACGTTGGTGACTCAGGCCGATGTCAGTGAAACCAAGATGCTTCGACGGGCATCGGTCCGGTAGCGTGCGGGCCATGTCGAGTCCTGAGTCAGACAGGGTGGGGGCTTTCGGTCACGCCGTCAGCCCCCTGAACCACTGAGCTCGTAGCCCTGTCGTCGCGCCGCATTCCGCGGCCGGGCGAGTGTGCCCTTGGGGCCGGCCGCGGTGACGAGATGACCTTCTCGTGCTTCTCCTCACCTCGGAGCCACTCGATGCCTCTCCCGCTGTACCTGCTTGCCATGGCGGTTTTCGCCATGGGCACCTCGGAATTCATGCTCGCCGGCCTCTTGCCGGACATCGCCTCAGACCTCGACGTCACAGCGGGGACAGCCGGCACGCTCACCTCGGCCTTCGCGGTCGGCATGATCGTCGGTGCCCCCCTTGTGGCCGCGCTTGCCCGCAACTGGCCCAGGCGCTCCAGCCTTCTCGGGTTCATCCTCACTTTCGCGGCAGCTCACGCCGTGGGGGCCATCACCACCAGCTTCCCCGTCCTGTTCGCCACCCGGGTCGTCGCCGCGCTCGCGAACGCAGGGTTCCTTGCCGTCGCTCTGACGGCTGCCGCCACGCTGGTCTCACCCGACAAGAAGGGACGTGCGCTGGCCGTGCTGCTGTCAGGCACGACGGTGGCCAGGATCGCCGGTGTCCCTGGCGGCTCGGTGCTCGGCACGTTGCTCGGCTGGCGGGCCACATTCTGGGCTGTCGCCGCTCTCTGCCTGCCGGCAGCTCTCGGCATCCTGAAGGGAATCCCAGCAGGACGTGATGAAGAGGAGGCGACTGGCAGGCCGGCGTTGCGAGCGGAGCTCGCCCAGCTCACACGGCCGCGGTTGATTCTGGTGATGCTGCTCGGCGCGCTGGTGAACGCGGCAACCTTCGGAAGCCTCACCTTCCTCGCCCCCGTGGTGACCGACAGCGCCGGGCTGGGCGAGTTGTGGATCTCTGTCGCCCTGGTGCTCTTCGGCGCCGGTTCCTTCGTGGGCGTCACCGTCGCCGGCCGACTGTCCGACCGGCGCCCCGGTCCGGTCATCGCAGTCGGCGGCCCGCTGCTGCTCATCGGCTGGCTGGCCCTCGCGATGCTGGCCAACGAGCCGGTCGCCCCGTTCATTCTCGTGTTCGTGCAGGGCGCACTGTCGTTCGCGCTGGGCAGCACGCTGATCACGCGGGTCCTCTACGAGGCCGCGGGAGCCCCCACCATGGCCGGCTCGTATGCGACGGCGGCGCTCAACGTGGGCGCCGCCGTCGGCCCCGTCATCGCTGCGGCCACCCTCGGCACCGAAGCCGGCGGCCTTGGGCCGCTCTGGGCAAGCGGACTCCTCGTCGCGGTCGCGCTGCTCATCGCGTTCCCCCTCCTCACCGCCCTCACGGCCGGCCGGAGCACCGAGGTCCTCCGGTGACACACGCGAACGCCCCCTTGAACCTCGAGGGACGCCGAAGGCTCGTGGAGCGCTGCCGCACCCGTCCGATCGCGCACGTCGCCGCCGAGGCCGGTGTCTCCCGCGCCTGTCTGTCCAAGTGGAAGAACCGGTACGACACGCACGGCGAACCCGGGCTGGGCGCGAAGACCGGTGGCGCCAAGGGCGGGTACGTCTACCTGCACTCTGCCGTCGACGGATTCTCCCGCTTGGCCTACACCGAATCCCTTCCCGATGAGAAGGCCGCCACCACCGTGGCGTTCCTCAGCCGCGCCCGCGCGTTCTTCGCCGCCCACGGCATTCACCGGGTCGTGCGCGTGGTCACCGACAACGGCGCAAACTACCGCGCCGCAGTCTTCGTGCGCTCCCTGATCTCGTGGGCCTCCCGCCACCGGCAACCGTCCTCCAGCCTCACGGCTCCACGCGAGCGTCACCAACGTCATGGCCGGCAACAGCTAGCGGCGGACGCGGGGCATGCCCAGGCCGATCCAGGAGATGATCTCGCGCTGGATCTCGTTGTTGCCGCCGCCGAAGGTGAAGATGACGGCGGAGCGGTAGCCGCGCTCGAGTTCGCCGTGGAGGACCGCGCCGGCCGAGCCCTCCTTGAGCGGGCCCGCCGAGCCGACGACCTCCATGAGCCAGGCGTAGGCGTCGCGGCGGGCCTCGGAGCCGTAGACCTTCACGGCGGAGGCGTCCTGGGGGGTGAGGGTGCCGTGTTCGACGGCGTGCACCATCTGCCAGTTGAGGAGCTTCATCGCGTCGAGCCGGGTGTGGGTACGGGCCAGGCAGCGGCGGACCCAGCCGAGGTCGATCACCCGGCGGCCGTCGGCGAGTTCGGTGTCGGCGGCCCAGCGCTGGACGTCGTGGAGGGCACGGATCGCCATGGTGCCGTGGGCGGCGAGGGTGACGCGTTCGTGGTTGAGCTGGTTGGTGATCAGGCGCCAGCCCTTGTTCTCCTCGCCGACGCGGCGGGAGGCGGGGACGCGGACGTCGTCGTAGTAGCTCGCGGTGGTGTCGTGGGAGGCGAGGGTGTTGATGAGGGTGCAGGAGTAGCCGGGGTCGGACGTCGGTACGAGCAGCATGGTGATGCCCTTGTGCGGCGGGGCGTCCGGGTCGGTGCGGACGGCGAGCCAGACCCAGTCCGCGGTGTCGCCGTTCGTCGTCCAGATCTTCTGGCCGTTCACGGTGTAGTGACCGGTGGTCTCGTCGCCCTCCCTGGCCGCGCGGGTCTTCAGGGCGGCGAGGTCGGTGCCCGCGTCGGGCTCGCTGTAGCCGATCGCGAAGTCGATCTCCCCGGAGAGGATCCGGGGCAGGAAGTACGCCTTCTGTTCGTCCGTACCGAACTGCATGATCGTCGGCCCGACCGTGTTCAGGGCCATCAGCGGCAGCGGCACCCCGGCCTGCGCGGCCTCGTCGAAGAAGATGAACTGCTCCATCGCGCCGAGACCCCGCCCGCCGTACGCGCCGGGCCAGCCGACCCCGAGCCATCCGTCGGAGCCGAGCCGGCGCACGGTCTCGCGGTAGAAGCGCTTCTGGGCGGCCGGGTCGGCGTAGCGGGCGTAGACGTTGTCCGGGACGAGTTCGGCGAAGTACGCACGCAGCTCCGCGCGCAGGCGGTGCTGGGCGGGCGTGTACTCGAGGTGCATGGGGCCTCCCGGGGCAGCGTCCTGGGTGCGGTGCGCGCGACGGCGGCCACGGTAGAACGTGTTCCATTAATGGGGAAGCCCCCGGGCGGGCCTATCTGGGGGGCCGGGTGCGGCGGAGGTGTGGGGCCGGCGTACGGCGAGGGGGCCCGAGATGGCGTACGGCGGGGTCCGGCGTTGGGGGCCGGGGAGGGGCGCCGAGACACGGCACCAGGGGTCGTTCGCGGCGGCGGCCGGGTGTCGGCCGGCGCCGCGCGGTCGCCGGGACCGGCGAGGCCTCAGCCCGCCGAGAAGCGGGAGCCGGCCGCCGTCAGGGCGGGCTCCGGGCGCACGGGGCCGTTCAGCAGAGGGCCCAGGACCTCCGCGCGGCGCGCGGGGTCCGATGCGGCGAGGACCGCGGCGAGCACGGCGATACGGGCCTGGCCGGCCCGGAGCGTACCGGTGAGAACGGCCCCGGCCTGGACGAGGTCGACCGCTCCGCCGCCGGTGTAGATCTCGGCGACGGGCCCGGCGGGGACCCGGGTCGTCACGGCGACGAGGACGCCCCGGGCGACCGCGTCGGCGACGGCGACGGCTATCTCGGGCGTGGCATTGCCCGCGCCGGTCGCCACCAGGACGATCCCCTGGGCGCCGGCCGCCACCGCGGCGTTCAGCAGCACCGGGTCGCCGTCGGAGTGGTGGGTGACGATGTCGACCCGCGGCAGGGGCTCGATCGCGGCCTCGGGTGCGTCCTCGGCGATGTACGCGGCCGGGGGCAGCGGCAGGGGCGCGGACCGGTCCGGTCGGCGCTGGACGTGGACCTGGCTGAAGCCGACCTTGCCGAGCGCCCGCTCGGAGGGGTCGGAGAAGGCGTCGACGGCGAGGGTCTTGGTCTTCACCGTGCCGCGCGCCGCGTGCACGAGACCGTCGAAGACGATGAGGACGCCCAGGTCGCGCACGCTGGCGGCCACCTGGAGCGCGTCGCAGAGGTTGCCGGGCCCGTCCCCGTCGGCGGTGCCCAGCGGCCGCTGCGCGCCGGTCAGCACGACCGGGCGCGGGTCGTCGTGGTGGAGGTCCAGCAGGAAGGCCGTCTCCTCCAGGGTGTCGGTGCCGTGGGTGATCACGATGCCGTCGACGCCCGGGTCCGCCAGCGTCTCCCGGACCGTGCGGAGCAGCGTGAGCTGGCGCCGGGTGGTCATACGGGAGCTGTTGACGTTGAACAGGTCGACGACCTCGACGGCGATGCCCTCCGGCAGCGCGGCGGTGGCCAGGACGTCGTCGCCCGGCGCGTCGGCGGCGTAACCCGTGCCTTGCCAGCGGCTGGCTATGGTGCCGCCGGTGCTGAGGAGAACGATCCGCCGGGTCCGGTCGTCGTCGCGAGTCATCTGCGTCTGCCTTGGGGGTGGGGGGTGGGGGCGCCTTGGGTCGCGCTGGGCCGAGTCGAACAGACGGTCCACACCGCACGGTCCGCCATCGTCGCCGAAACAATAGGGCAGCTCCCGCGCAACGCGATTGCGAAGTCGGTTTCCTTCGCGCGCTTCCGCGCTGCATCATTGCGTGATGGACCGAATCGACCGAAGCATCTTGCGCGAGCTCCAGGCCGACGGCCGTCTGACGAACCTGGAGCTCGCCCAGCGGATCGGGCTGAGCGCCTCCGCGTGCATGCGCCGGGTCCGCCAGCTGGAACAGGACGGGGTGATCCAGGGGTACCGCGCCGTCATCGCCCCCGAGGCCGTGGGGCGGAGCTTCGAGGTCCTGGTCTCCATCGAGGTGCGCCGGGACCGGGACACCGTCAAGGCGTTCGAGGAGGCGCTGCAGGACATCCCGGACGTCATCGAGGCGTACCGCCTCTTCGGCAGCCCCGGCTGTCTGCTGCGCATCGCGGTGGCCGACCTGGCGGCGTACGAGCAGCTGTGGATCGAACGGCTGACGTCCCTGGCGGGCGTCACCGAGGTGAACTCGCAGATCATCATGAAGCGCGTCAAAGAGGATCACGGCCTGCCGATCGGCCGGTGAAGGCCCCGGGCCCCGGGTGTGACGGCGGGGTCGCGGCGTAGGACTCCCGCGCACCTGCGTACGTACGCACCCGTCGGCGTCTCGTCCGCCTCTTCCCGGCGCGCCCGCACCACGCGGCCCCGGCCCCGCCCGGCGAAGCGTCCGTGTTCCGGGGCGGGGCCGAGGGTGGCACGGCCTAGGGAAGGAGCTCGTCCAGGGAAGCGCGGCCCTTCTCCGCCATGCGGCGTTCCGCCCAGGCCAGGTTCTTCGGACTCATGTCACGGCCGGAGGCGAGGACCAGGTCCTCCGCCGTGAACTCGCCTTCGGACCCGGCATGCAGCAGGCTGTCGGGCGTCGGGCTTTCCCCCCGGAATGTCTTCTCGGGCTCAGCGTTCATGCCGCCTCCTCGTTCTTCCGGCACTGGCCATTCTCGCGGCCCGCATCCTCCGCCGCATCCGGGCGACCGGCGGTGACACCCCGCCCCCGCTCCGCCACCCGGACCGGAGCCCGGCAACCCGGAATCCCGCGCCGCGCACAAAACTCCCCCGGCGCGCCGTGTCGCCGCCATGGCGTCGGGGGGAGGCGGGTTCGACAATAGGGGGGATGACCGATGACGACCGGCGCACCCGCAGTGGCGAGATCGGGCCCACCGAGCGGCTCGCCATGAATCGCACCGGCAGCTTCGACTGGGATCTCGACACAGGCACCATCGATGTCGACGAGGCCGGGCTGCTGGTCTTCGGGATGGGGCCGAACGGGTTCGACGGGCGGCCGGCCACGCTGGTCCAGGCGCTGCCGCCCGAGGAGCGCGCCGATCTCGACGCGGTGATCCGTCATGCGATCATCAGCGGCCAGACCTCGTACAGCGCGCACTTCCGGCTCGACCGGGAGGACGGGACACCCCAGTGGACGCACGTGCAGGCGCGGATCCTGCGCCAGCCCGACGGCATGGCGCATCGGATCGTCGGCATCGTCCGCGACACCACCGCCGAGGTCACGCACTCCGACTTCGTCCTGGAGCTGGAGCGCCGCCGCGAGCTGCAGACCAGCATCGTCGAGCGCACCACGCACGCCCTCTCCCGCGCGGTGACCGTCGACGACGTCACCGCCGCCCTCACCGGCCCCGGTGGCCTCGCCCGCCTCGGTGCGGACGGTCTGGCGCTCGGCCTGGTGGAGAACGGCTCGCTCAACATCATCGCGCTCAGCGGGGAGTCCATGGAGGTCCTGAACGACTTCCGGTCCCGCCGGCTCGACCGGGGGCTGCCGCTCGCCGAGACCGTGCTGAGCGGGCGGCCGCGGTTCGTCCCCTCCTTCCCCGGCCTCGGGCGGGACTTCCCGGAGCTCGCGCCGTACGTGGCCCGGATGCGGTTCCGGGCCGCCTGCTATCTGCCACTGGTCGCCCAGGCCCGGTCCCTCGGCGGCATGGCGCTGTTCTACCGGGGCCGTACCACCTTCAGCGCCGACGAGCGCAACCTCGCCCTCGGTCTCGCCGCGATCGTCGCCCAGTCCCTCCAGCGCGCCCTCCTCTTCGACGAGGAACGGGAACTCGCCACCGGCCTCCAGGAGACGATGCTGCCCCGCCGCATCCCGGAGATCACGGGCGGCGAGATCGCCGTCCGCTACCACGCGGCGTGGAGCGGGCGGCAGGTCGGCGGCGACTGGTACGACGTCATCCCGCTCCCCCGCGGCCGGGTCGGCATCGTCGTCGGCGACGTCCAAGGCCACGACACCCACGCCGCCGCGATCATGGGTCAGCTGCGGATCGCGCTGCGGGCGTACGCGGGCGAGGGCCACGCACCCTCCACCGTGCTGGCCCGCGCCTCGCGCTTCCTCGCCGAGCTCGACACCAATCGCTTCGCGACCTGCACCTACGCCCAGGTGGACCTCTCCGGGGGCACGGTGCGCGCCGTACGCGCCGGGCATCTGGACCCGATGATCCGGCACACCGACGGCCGGGTGGGCCGGCCCAAGCTCCGCGGGGGCATGCCGCTGGGCCTGGCCACCGTCTTCGGGCAGGAGGAGTTCCCGGAGACCCGGCTCGACCTGGTGCCCGGCGAGACGCTCGTCCTGCACACGGACGGGCTGGTGGAACAGCCCGGAGCGGACATCGACACCGGCCTCGCGGCGCTCGCCGAGGCGATGCGGACCGGACCCCCGCAGGCGGAGGCGCTCGCCGACCACCTCTCCGAGCGGCTGTGGGAACGGTGGGGCGCGGGCGACGACGTGGCACTGCTCGTGCTGCGACGAAGCCCGGACCCCGGCACTCCGCGCGCGCCGCGCATCCACCAGTACATCCATCAGGCGGACCCGCAGGGGCTCTCGGACGCCCGCGCGGCGGTCGGGCAGGCGCTGCGGGACTGGGACATGGACGCGCTCGCGGACGACGCCGAGCTGCTGACCGGCGAGCTGTTGGTGAACGTCCTGCTGCACACCGAGGGGGGCGCGGTGCTCACCCTCGAGGTGCTGCCGGAACCGGTGCGGCGGGTGCGTCTGTCGGTGCAGGACCGGTCGAGCGCCTGGCCGCGCCGGCGGACGCCCGGCGAGGCGGCGACCTCGGGGCGCGGGCTGCTCCTCCTGGACGCGCTGGCCTCGCGGTGGGGAGTCGAACCGCGCGGCGAGGGCAAGGCGGTGTGGTGCGAGATCGGGCCCGTACCCGCGACGGTCGCGAAGTCCACGACCTGACCGCCGATCGCGCCGAGGACACGCAGACGACGCACGCGGGCACGGCCGGAGCGACGGACGCGGCGAGGGCCGCATGGCCGCAGGAGTCACGGAAGGGAGTCGCACATGGATCCGGTGGCGGCGCTGGACCGCATCGCCTTTCTGCTTGAGCGCTCGCAGGCGCCGACCTACCGCGTACGCGCGTTCCGTACCGCGTCGGCGGCCGTCGCCGCGATGGCCGACGGCGAGCTGGAGAGCCGCGCCGCCGGCGGAACGCTGGAGTCGGTCAAGGGCATCGGCCCGAAGACCGCGGCGGTGGTACGCGAGGCGTTGGCGGGCCGGGTGCCCGCCTACCTGGCCCGCTTGGAGGAGGAGATCGACGTGCCGCGCGCCGAGGGCGGCGAGACGCTCCGGGCGGCGCTGCGCGGCGACTGCCATCTGCACTCCGACTGGTCGGACGGCGGCAGCACGATCGAGGACATGGGGCGTACGGCGGCGGCGATCGGCCACGAGTGGGCCGTCCTGACCGACCACTCCCCCCGGCTCACGGTCGCCCGGGGCCTGTCGCCGGATCGGCTGCGCGAACAGCTGGACGTGGTGGCCGAGCTGAACAAGGGGTGGGCGCCGTTCCGGCTGTTGACCGGGATCGAGTGCGACATCCTGGAGGACGGCTCCCTGGACCAGGAGCCGGAGCTGCTCGAACGCCTCGACCTGGTGGTCGCCTCCGTTCACTCCAAGCTGCGGATGAACGCGGCGGCGATGACGCGGAGGATGGAGAAGGCCGTACGCAATCCGCTGATGGACGTCCTCGGCCACTGCACGGGACGGCTGGTGAGCGGCGGACGGCAGCGCCCCGAGTCGGAGTTCGACGCCGAGCGGATCTTCGCCGCCTGCGCCGAGGCGGGCACGGCCGTGGAGATCAACAGCCGCCCGGAACGCCTCGACCCGCCTCGCCGACTGCTGCGCCAAGCGGTGGAGGCGGGCGTGTACTTCGCCGTCGACACCGACGCCCACGCGCCCGGGCAGCTGGAATGGCAGATCTACGGGTGCGCGCGGGCGGAGGAGTGCGAGGTGCCGGTGGAGCGCGTGATCAACACCTGGTCGGCGGACGAACTGCTGGCCTGGACGCGCGAAGGCTGAGCGAGGGAGGGCGAGCGGGAGGCCGGACGCGGAGGCGCGCGGTCGCGCGCGGGCAGCCGCCCGCCCCTCCCCCGCCCCTCAGCCGCGCTGCCAGATCGTCGTCGCGTTGCAGAACTCACGGATGCCGTGGCCCGCGAGCTCGCGACCGTACCCGGAGCGCTTGATGCCGCCGAAGGGGAGCGCCGGGTGGGAAGCGGTCATGCCGTTGACGAAGACCCCGCCGGCCTGGAGGTCGCGTACGAAGAAGGCGATGTCCTCGTCGTCGCGGGTCCACACATTCGAACTCAGGCCGAACGGCGAGTCGTTGGCGACGGCGACGGCCTCCTCGATGTCGGTCACCGGATAGAGGGTGGCGACCGGGCCGAAGGTCTCCTCCTGATGGATGCGCATCGCGGGCGTGATGCCGGTGAGCACGGTCGGCCGGTAGAACCAGCCGCGCGGCCGGTCCTCCGGGCGGCCGCCGCCGCACAGGACCGTGGCGCCCTTCCCCACGGCGTCGTCGACCAGCTCCTCCAGGTCGGCACGGCCCTGCTCGGTGGCGAGGGGGCCCACGTCGGTGGACTCGTCGAGGGGGTCGCCGACGGTCAGGGCGCTCATCGCAGCGGTGAAGCGCTCGGCGAAGTCGTCGTAGACGTCCTGGTGGACGATGAAGCGCTTGGCGGCGATACAGGACTGGCCGTTGTTCTGCACGCGCGCGGTGACGGCCGTCTTCACCGCCCGGGGAAGGTCGGCCGAGGGCATCACGATGTACGGGTCGCTGCCGCCGAGCTCCAGGACGGTCTTCTTCACCTCGTCGCCGGCGATCGCGGCGACCGAGCGGCCGGCCGGCTCGCTGCCGGTCAGCGTGGCCGCGGCGACCCGGCGGTCCCGGAGGACGGCCTCCACGGCGCCGGACCCGATGAGGAGCGTCTGGAAGCAGCCCTCCGGGAACCCGGCGCGGCGGAAGAGGTCACCGAGGTAGAGGGCGGTCCTGGGGACGTTGGAGGCGTGCTTCAGGAGACCGGTGTTGCCGGCCATCAGCGCGGGCGCGGCGAACCGGATGACCTGCCAGAGCGGGAAGTTCCAGGGCATGACGGCGAGGATGGTGCCGAGCGGCCGGTAGTGGACGCGGGCGGTGTCGGCCCCGGAGTCGCGGACGTCGGCCTCGGCGGGGTGCTCGTCGGCGAGCAGCTCCTCGGCGTGATCGGCGTACCAGCGCATGGCCTTGGCGCACTTGGCCGCCTCGGCCCGGGCCGCGGCGATCGGCTTGCCCATCTCGGTGGTCATTGTGCGGGCGACGTCCTCCGCGTCCTCGTCGAGCAGATCGGCGGCGTGGCGCATCAGCCGGGCGCGCTCGGCGAAGGAGGTGGTGCGGTAGTGCCGGAAGGTGTCGTGCGCGGCCGCAACGCGCCGCTCGATCTCCTCGTCCCCGTGGGTGTCGTACGTGCGCAGCGTCTCGCCGGTCGCCGGATTCACGGTGGCGATACCCATGTCGTCTCCTCCTGCAGGCTCCCAGGGAACCCTCCCGCGCCGGGGCCCGCGGCGCAATCGGAGGCGGTACGCGGGGGTGACGGTGGGCCGGGGGCAAGGGCTCCGGGCGCACCGTCCGTTCACGCCGTCAGGACGTCGCTCCGGTCACCCATGCCAGCGCTCCCCCGAGATGGGCGCGGAAGGCGGTGTCCTCGTACGCCTCGGCCGCATGGCCCAGGGCGGTGAAAAGGACGCGGCCGCGGTCCACCTCCCGGCACCAGACCAGGGGGTGGTCCGGGCCCAGGGTGCCGCCCTCGTAGGTGGATTCGTCGGCCGTCGCCAGGACGCGTACGCCCGTCCCCCGGGGGTTGGACGTGAAGTCGTACCACTCGTCGGTCCACGCCCACCGGGCCGGCAGCCCGGCCGTGGCGGGGTGGTCGGGGGCTCCCACGCGGACGACGCCCGGCTGGATCTCCGGGTGGCCGGCGAAGCGGGTGCCGAGTAGGTCGCCGTAGAAGGGCCAGTCCGGTTCGGCGTTGGCCGCCGCGTGGATTGCGAGGAAGCCCCCGCCGCCCCTGACGTACGCCTCGAAGGCCGTACGGCCCTCAGGATCGAGCACCGCCCCCGTCGTCGACAGGAAGATCACCGCCGCGCACCGGCCCAGCCGGTGGGGCCTGAACGCCGTCGGGTCCTCCGTCGTCTCGGTGGCGTGGCCCGCCGCGCCGGCCAGTGCGGCGAGGGCGGCCGCGCCCGCCGGGATGGAGTCGTGGCGGTAGCCCGCCGTACGGGTGTAGATGAGGATGTCCGATGTCGGCACGAGGCGGGCTCCCGGTGAGTAAGCGCTTTCTAGGGGCGTTCGGAGGAACGTAGCCAGCACCCCTCCCCTTGCGCAAGACAGAACGGGTCGCCGAGGCGTGGAACGCTCCTGCCGGGCATCACGGCCTCGGACCCGGACCTCTTCGGCTGACCGCCGCAAGCGCCGGGACCGCCGTCGGGCCGGCGTCAGGGGCGGTGTCAGGGGCGGGGCTGGCCAGTCCCGTGGTCCGAGGGGTTCAGGGGGCGGGTGGACGCCTCTAGGAGGCGGGCCAGGAAGTCGCGTTCGAGGCTTCCCGGGGGCAGCTCGTCCGGCTCCACATAGCTCTGGGCCAGTCCACCCTCGCGCAGGGCGATCAGGACGCGCGCGAACCGGTCGGCGTCCACGGTCAGTTCGCGTCCCGCCCGGTGCAGTACGGTCCGCAGCCCGCGGGCGATCTCCGCGCGGAGCCGCGCGTCGTGGCGGGCGAGGACCCAGGCCGCCTGCCGGTCGCGGATGGCGTGCAGGGTGAACTCGGTGGTGACCAGGTACCAGTCCCGCTCGTCGGGGTCGACGCGGGAGGCGAGGTCGGCCAGCCGCTCCAGCGTGTACTCCTCGGCGGTGAGCGAGTCGACCGCCTCGGCGAGGCGGCGCACGATCCGCTCGCTGTGCTCGTCGAAGAGGGCGAGGAAGAGTTCTTCCTTGCTCGCGAAGTTGGAGTAGTAAGCCCCTCGGGTGTAGCCGGCGCGTTCGCAGATCTGCTCGATGGACGCGGCGTGGAAGCCGTGCTCGGCGAACGTCTCGAGCGCCGCCTTGAGCAGGGCCGCGCGCGTACGCGGCCGGCGCTTGGTGACACCCTTCGGCACGGCTCGGCCCCCTTCGTCCACGATCGGCCCCGATCCACCCTCGGTCGAGCGGGCCACCCACGATACCGGCCCCTCTCACCGGCGCGGATCGGCTTCGGACGGTAAAATTCCGGCATGGGAGAGCGGCCCGTCGCACCCGCCGCACCCGTCGTGTCCGAGGTGATCCTCGCGGTCGGCGGGGCGCCGCGGGCGGCCGTACGCACGGACGCGGCCGGGCCCCGCGTACGGGCCTCGGAGCCCGTGCCCCCTCCCGCACCGCCGTCCCCCGCGCCGCACCCGACGCCCGTACCACCGCCCGTACCGGCACCCGGGCCGCCGGCTCCCGCCCCGCCGCGGACTCCGCCGCGACCGTCCGACCCTGGCCGGTCCGACCCGTGTGGCCGGTCTGGCCGGTCTGGCTAGTGACTCGTCACCGTGGGGCGGGGGCCTCGGCGTCGGTCGCGTCGGAGCGGGGGACGCGGGCGGCGAGCAGGCCGCCGATGAGGCCGGCGACCAGGCCCCACAGGAAGGCGAGGCCGGCCGTCTTCCAGACGTGCGGACGGAGCAGGACCTCGCCGCCGAGGGCGCCGATGTCGCCGATCCCGATGACGGAGAGCCCCAGCCGTGCGTCGACGAGGGTGACCGGTGCGACCACCAGCATGGTGAGCGCGAAGGCGATCGCGAGGTACAGCGCGTGCTGCCAGAGGCGGACCCGGGCGGGCGAGCGGACGGCGGCGACGAAGGCCACCGCGAGGAGCAGGACGGCGGCGACGGGAAGCAGCCACCAGGCCCGTGAGTCGTACGAGGTCAGCGAGGAGAGGTCGACCGTCGAGAGGTCGTCGCCTTCCGGTGCCCGCAGCACCGCGTCGAGGATCGGCGGCATCGGCAGGCCGAACGGCCCGTCGGCCCTGCCCTCCCAGGATCCTCCGATGCCGACGCCCAGGCCGAGCCACGCGACGTTGGGCAGACCGAGCAGCAGGACGGCGAAGGTGTCGGCCGGGTGGCCCTTCGTGCCGGCCACGACGAGGCCGATGCCCAGGCCGAGCACGACGTACGCCAGGATCAGCAGGAGCATCGCGGAGGCGACAGGGTGGACGACCGCGTGGTAGCGGGCCGCCCCCGGCGGGAGCCCGACGCGGCGCGACACCAGCAGGGCGATGAGGAGCACGCCGAGGATCCACAGCAGCCCGAAACCGAGGGTCGGTCCGAGGTCGGCGCGGAATCCGACGGTGGGCTCGACCACGTCGAGGAGTTCGCCGAAGAGATCGGCCAAGGGGTCACCCTGCTCCTCGCCGCCGAGGGAGATGGGGAAGTCGTGCCGGGCGAGGGCGGACAGTCCCGCGAGCACGGCGAGCCAGAGCAGGACGACCCCTCCCGCCCGGGCGAGGATGTCGCCGGTGCGGTGGACGGTGGGCCCGCGCAGGGGACGCAGGAAGCAGGCCCCGGCGACCAGGGCGCCCACGAGCGTGACGGTGAGCGGCATCGCGGTCAGTGCGGCGTCGGTGCCGGCGAGGGCGCCGGCGTCACCGGAGAGGTCGACCTCGCCTCCGGCCGCCATGACGACGACCGCGGCGACGAGGGGGACGAAACCCCCTGGCAGGTCGGCGGCTCCGGCGGTCCACAGGCCGAGTGCGGCCATGACGGCCATCGCGAGGAACCCTGCCAGCACCGCGGCCAGGGCCTCCGCCCAGGATCGAGCGAGGTGACTGCTCACCCGGCTCACGCTAGTACCGGCGCCGTCGGACCGCTTGCGGGCGCGCGCGTTCGGCACAGCGGACGGACACCCGCCCCGAGCCGGGGCCGGGGCGGCGGGCCGGCCTCCCGGGCTGCTTCGGCCCTGGCTTCCCGCTTCGACCTGACGCGGGCTCGGCTTCGGCGCAGGCCCCGGCTTCGACCTGACGCGGGCTTCGGCCCCGGCCTCGGCTTCGACCTGACGCGGGCTCGGCTCCGGCGCAGGCCCAGGCCCCCGGCACCGGCACCGGCACCGGCACCGGTTCACCGTCCGTGTCGGTCCGAAATTCGGGTGCCGGGCTCCGGAGGTCCGTGTACGGTCCAACGAGTGGAACCTCTTACCGACCGACAGATCCGTGCGTCCTTCGTGAACTGTACGAAGGGCGAGGCGAGCCGGCTCCGACTGCCTCTCGACTTCGCCGAACTTCCCTGGCAGGACCTCGATTTCCTCGGCTGGGTGGACCCCGGTGCGCCGCTGCGCGCCCATGTGGTCGTGCCCCGCGAGGACGGCCCGCTCGGCATCTCCCTGCGCGTGCCGGCCACGAGCCGGAGCAGCGCGGTGAAGTCCAGCCTGTGCCAGGTCTGCCTGACGGGTCACGCCTCCTCGGGGGTCACCCTGCTGGCCGCCCCGCTGGCGGGCAGCCGCGGACGCGAGGGGAACACGGTCGGCATCTACGTCTGCGCCGACCTGGCCTGTTCCCTGTACGTCCGCGGCAAGCGGCAGCCCAAGCTCCGGGCGGGCCGTCAGGAGGAGTCCCTGGGTGCGGAGGAGCGGATCGACCGGATGATGACCAACCTGGACGCGTTCCTCGCCAAGGTGACCGCCGGCTGAGGGAGGCCGGCCCGCGCCGGAGGGGGTGGACCGGCGGTCAGCGGAAGGCGCCCTCGCCCGTGAGCGCCTTGCCGACGACGAGTGCGTGCACCTCGCTGGTGCCCTCGTAGGTGAGCACCGACTCGAGGTTGTTCGCGTGGCGCATCACCGGATACTCCAGGGTGATGCCGTTGGCGCCGAGGATCGTGCGGCACTCGCGGGCGATCGCGATCGCCTCCCGTACGTTGTTCAGCTTGCCGACGCTCACCTGCTCCGGGGTGAGCCGCCCCGCGTCCTTGAGCCGTCCGAGGTGCAGCGCCAGCAGCATGCCCTTGCCGAGTTCGAGGGCCATGTCGGCGAGCTTCTGCTGCGTGAGCTGGTAGGAGGCGAGGGACCGTTCGAAGACGATGCGGTCGCCCGCGTAGGAGATCGCCGTCTCCAGGCAGTCGCGGGCCGCGCCGAGGGCCCCGAAGACGATGCCGAAGCGGGCTTCGTTGAGGCAGCCGAGCGGGCCGGACAGGCCGCGGGCGTCCGGGAGCATCGCGTCGGCCGGCAGCCGCACGTCCTGGAGGACCAGCTCGCTGGTCACGCTCGCGCGCAGCGACAGCTTCCGCTTGATCTCCGGGGCGCTGAACCCGGGCGTGCCGGACGGCACCAGGAAGCCGCGCACGCCGTCGTCGGTCCGGGCCCAGACGACGGCGACGTCGGCGACCGAACCGTTGGTGATCCACATCTTGGTGCCGTTGAGGATCCAGTCCCCGCCGTCGCGCTTGGCGTGCGTCCGCATCGCACCGGGGTCCGAACCGGCGTCCGGCTCGGTGAGCCCGAAGCAGCCGATGTACTCCCCCGCCGCCATGCCGGGCAGCCACCGCTGCTTCTGCTCCTCGGAGCCGTACTTCCAGATCGCGTACATCGCCAGCGAGCCCTGCACGGACACCAGGCTGCGCAGGCCCGAGTCGACGGCCTCCAGCTCCAGGCAGGCGAGGCCGTACGCGACGGAGCCGGTGCCCGCGCAGCCGTAACCCTCCAGGTGCATCCCGAGCACCCCGACGCCGCCCAGCTCGCGGGCCAGTTCCCGGGCCGGGACGGCACCCCGCTCGAACCACTCGGCGACGTGGGGGCGCAGCTCGCGGTCCGCCATGGCTCGGACGGTCCCGCGGATCTCGCGCTCCTCGTCGGTCAACAGACCGTCGACGGCGAGCAGATCGAAGGGGTGGACGGGTGCGGACTTCGACGCGGCGGGCGACTTCACGGACGGCCTCCAGGCGGCTGCGGCAACACGGCGTGGCGAAGCCTAGCCGGATATCGGATTTTGGATCCAGTATTGAATATCCCTTCTCCGCTGCGTACGTTCGCCTGGATCCGATCACCGGGCGGAGGAGAGCGGCATGTGCGCAGATCGACCAGGGACGACGCCCGGGGAGCCCGGGGCACCGACGCCGGGCGGCGCCCTGTCCGGCATCGTCGTCGCCGACTTCGGCCGGGTGCTCGCCGGGCCGTACATGACGATGCTCCTGGCCGACCTCGGCGCCGATGTGATCAAGATCGAGCGCCCGGGCTCCGGGGACGACACCCGGGCGTGGGGCCCGCCCTTCGCCGACGGCGAGGCGACGTACTTCCTCGGGGTGAACCGGAACAAGCGCTCCGTCGCCCTCGATCTGACGAGCCCCGACGACCTGGCGACGGCCCGGGCCATCGTCGGCCGCGCCGATGTCCTGGTCGAGAACTTCCGCCCCGGCACGATGGAGAAGCTGGGCCTCGGCCACGAGGAGGTACGGGCGTCCAACCCCGGCCTCGTCTACTGCTCGGTGACCGGCTTCGGCTCCGCCGAGGGCGCGCACCTGCCCGGTTACGACCTGCTGGTGCAGGCCATGGGCGGGCTGATGAGCGTCACGGGCGAGCCCGGCGGTCCGGGTACGAAGGCGGGCGTCGCGCTGGTCGACGTCATCACCGGCCTCCACGCGGGCCTCGGCATCCTCGCGGCGCTGCGCCACCGGGAGCGTACCGGCGAGGGTCAGCGCGTGGAGGTCTCGCTCCTCGGCTCGCTCCTCTCCGCCCTCACCAACCAGTCGGCGGCCTTCCTCGGCGCCGGCGTGGTGCCGCGGGCCATGGGCAACCGGCACCCGAGCATCGCTCCGTACGAGGTCTTCGCGGCGCGGGACCGGCCGCTGGTGCTCGCCGTGGGCAACGACCGGCAGTTCCGGACGCTGTGCGAACGGCTCGGCACGCCCGGCCTCGCCGACGACCCGCGGTTCGTCACCAACTCCGACCGGGTCGCCCACCGCGAGGAGCTGGTCGAGGCGTTGGCGGGCCCGCTCGCCGGGCGGGCGGCCGAGGAGTGGTGCGAGGAGTTGACGGCGGCCGGGGTGCCCTGCGGCCCGATCAACGATCTGGCCGAGGCGTTCGCGCTCGCCGACCGCCTCGGCCTGGGGCCGCGCGTCCCGGCCGACCTCGCGGGGCCTGGCCAGGTCGCCCATCCCATCGCGCTCGACGCCACCCCGGCCGCCTACCACGGCCCTCCCCCGCGCCTCGGCGAGCACACCGACGCCCTGCTCACGGAGCTGGGGCTGGGGCCGCCCCCGCGTACTTCATAGGAAGATGTACGGCACCGGCAGCGCGGGTCCGCCGGTAAGCGATCGAAGGAAGGCACAGGCGATGAGCAGCGCGGTACAGAAGCGGCGGCCGCCGACCGCCCAGCAGTTCGTCCTGGCGGAACTGCGGCGCGCCATCACCAGCGGCGAACTGCGGCCGGGCGGCCAGATCCGCCAGGACGCGCTGGCCGCCCGGCTCGACGTGAGCCGGGTCCCGTTGCGCGAGGCCCTGAAGACCCTGGAGGCCGAGGGCCTCGTCGTGCACCACGTCCACCGCGGCTACTTCGTCGCCGAACTCTCGCTCGCCGACCTGGAGGAGATCTACCGCATCCGGGAGCTGCTGGAGACCGAGGCCGTCCGGCTCGCCGTCGCCCGGGCCGAGGACGGCCTGACCGCCACGCTCGAACGGATCCAGCACGAGGTGGAACGGGCCGCCGACGCCGGGGACGTGACGGAGATGGCCGCGGCCAACCGCCGCTTCCACTTCACGCTGGTCGAGGCGTCCGGGATGCCCCGGCTGATCCGGCTGATCGCGACCCTGTGGGACGCCACTGACGCGTACCGTTCGCTCTACTACACCGAGATCGCCAACCGGGAACGAGCCGTCCGCGAGCACCGGGCGGTCATCTCGGCGGTGCGGCACGGCGACACGGACGCCGCCCTGCGGTGGCTCCACGACCACCGGGCCCACGCGGTCGCGGCGCTCCGCGAGGTCCTGGACCTCGACCCGGACGACCGCGTGGACCTCGAAGGGGCGTGACGCGCGCCAGGCCGGAACCCGCGCCACGACCGCGTGGACCTCGAAGGGGCGTGACGCGCGGCGGGCCGGAACCGGGCGCCCCGCGCCGGGGTCCCACCCCGGCCGGCCCCTTGCCGCGGGGACGTAATCCGCGTGCGGCACCGGGCACCGGCTCTCTACCCTCGGCGGATGGATCACGGAGAGCTGCACGGAGGGGCCCGTCACGGAGGTCTTGGAAGGCTGGTGAACGTCGTCGACGTCGAGGCGACCTGCTGGGAGGGCAAGCGGCCCCCCGGAGCGGTGAGCGAGATCATCGAGATCGGTCTCACCGTCGTCGATCTGGAGGCGGGCGAGCGGGTCGGCCGGCACCGCGTCCTGGTCAGGCCCGCCCGCTCGACGGTGAGTCCGTTCTGCACCGAACTGACCGGGCTCACCCAGGACGAGGTGGACACCGGCCTGGACTTCGCCGCCGCGTGCCGCCTTCTCGCCTCCGAGCACGCCGCCGGGGCGCGGCCGTGGGCGAGTTGGGGCGACTACGACCGTCACCAGTTCACCCACCAGTGCCGAGTGAGCGGTACGGAGTACCCCTTCGGTCGGCGGCACACCAACGCCAAGGCGGTGTTCACCGAGGCGAACGGACTCCCGAGGCGGCCGGGCATGGCCCAGGCCCTGGAGTTCGCCGGGTTGCCCTTGGAGGGGCGGCACCACAGCGGTGAGGACGACGCCTGGAACATCGCGGCGCTCGTCCTCCAGCTGCACGAACGCGGCGCCTGGCCCTGCCCGTAGGCGCCGTACGGGTGACGCGCGGGACGGCGCCGGAGCTTGGAGGGGACGACCCGGGAGGCCCTGGCGGGACCTTAGCGGGGCCTTAAGGACGCGCGGGGAGCGCCGCAACCATTGACAGGCTCACCTCACGCTCACCATTCTGAGAGCGCTCTCAAGACGCGTTCGCGGGTCGCCCGAGCCACCCCTGCGGTGACGCGGTCGACGCGCCGAACAGCGCCGTCCCCATGGATCCCCCCCACTCCCGAGGAGCCCCACGTGCGCTCTCGCCGCCGCCGCAGGCTCAGCCTGCTCGCCCCCCTCGCCGCCGCCGCGCTGATCGGCACCGCCGTCACCGTCGCCGGCCCCTCGCCCACCGTCCAGGCCGCCGCCGTCCCCGCCACGATCCCGCTCACCTTCACGAACAACTCCGGCCGCAGCGAGCCGGTCTACGTCTACAACCTCGGCACCGAGCTCTCCACCGGCCGTCAGGGCTGGGCCGACGCGAACGGCACCTTCCACCCCTGGCCGGCCGGTGGTTCCGTCCCCGTGCCCGCCCCCGACGCCGCCATCGCGGGACCCGGGAACGGCGGGTCCATGACGATCCGGCTGCCGAAGTTCTCGGGACGGATCTACTTCAGCTACGGACAGAAGCTCGTCTTCAAGCTCGCGACCGGCGGCCTGGTCCAGCCCGCCGTCCAGAACCCGAGTGACCCGAACCGGAATATCCTCTTCAACTGGTCGGAGTACACGCTCAACGACTCCGGCCTGTGGCTCAACAGCACCCAGGTCGACATGGTCTCCGCGCCGTACGCCGTCGGCGTCAAGCGCCCCGACGGCAGCGTCGCGACCACGGGCCGCCTCAAGCCGGGTGGGTACCGGGGCTTCTTCGACGCGCTGCGCGGCCAGCCCGGTGGCTGGGCGAACCTCGTCCACACCCGCGCCGACGGCACGGTCCTGCGCGCACTGGCGCCCGGACACGGCATCGAGGCAGGTGCGCTGCCCGCCGGCGTCATGAACGACTACATCAACCGCGTCTGGAGCAAGTACGCCACGTCCACCCTGACGGTGACGCCCTTCGCGAACCAGCCCTCGGTGAAGTACTTCGGGCGGGTCTCGGGCAACGTCATGAACTTCACCAACGGCTCCGGCGCGCTCGTCACCTCCTTCCAGAAGCCGGACTCCGACAGCGTCTTCGGCTGCTACAAGCTGCTCGACGCCCCCAACGACATGGTGCGCGGCCCCATCTCCCGTACGCTCTGTGCCGGTTACAACCGCTCCACCCTCCTGACCAACCCGAACCAGCCGGACACCTCGTCCGCCGGCTTCTACCGGGACGCGGTGACCAACCACTACTCGCGCAAGATCCACGCGCAGATGGTGGACGGCAAGGCCTACGGCTTCGCCTTCGACGATGTCGGCGCGCACGAGTCGCTGGTGCACGACGGCAACCCGCAGCAGGCGTACGTGACCCTCGACCCGTTCAACTAGGGCCTTTCGTTCGGACCGGCCCCTGGCCGGCGGTGGGGCCACCCCGCCGCCGGCCTGCCGCGCTTCCTCCGCGCCGCCTCTGGAGCGTCTCGCGCCCCGCCCCGCCGAGCGAGCGGGCTCAAACGGATCCGGGGCGTCCGCCATCCGCGTCCGCGTGAGGGATCATGGGCGCAGGAGCGGAGAAGGGACGGACCGACCATGAGGCACCGCAGTGTCGCGGATCTGATGACGCCGACCGCGGTGGCGGTGCAGCCCGGGACGCCGTTCAAGGAGATCGCGCGGCTTCTCGACGAGTACGGCATCACCGCGGTGCCGGTGGTCGACGAGGCGAACCGGCCGATCGGGGTCGTGTCGGAAGCGGACCTGCTGCGTCGGCACACCACGAAGGACGGCCCCAGTACGGCCGAGGCCATGATGACCAGCCCGGTCGTGGTGGCACGGCCCTCGTGGGCGGCGGTCGAGGCGGCGCGGGTCATGGAGCGGCACCGGGTCAAGCGCCTGCCGGTGGTGGACGCGGACGGTCGGCTCATCGGCGTGCTCAGCCGCAGCGACCTGCTGCAGCTCTTCCTCCGGCGGGACCGGGCGATCCAGGAGGAGATCCTCGAGGATGTCGTCACGCGCATCCTCCGGCTCTCGCCGGCCGCGCTCCACATCGACGTGGAGGAGGGTCGGGTGACCCTCACCGGCACCCTGCCGAACAAGAGCCTCGCGCCGGCCTTCCTGCGGCTCTGCGAGGACGTGGACGGGGTGGTGGAGGTCGTGGACCGTCTCGCGTACGAGGACGAGGGTGAGGGCGGGAGCGGGGGCGACGACGAGGCCGCCGAGGGTGCGGCGGCCGGGGCGTAGGCGAGGCGGGACCGAGGGACGCGGATCTCCGGCGCCTCGCCGGGACGGGCCCCGGCCCTCCCCGCTTCACGGCGCACACGCCGCCGACGGGCGCCGCCGCCCGGCCGGGACGCCCGCCCGGCCCCTCGCCACCGTCCGCACCGCCCCGGGCCCTGGGACGCGGCTGAAGCCCGCGGCCGCGCGTCAGGAGACCGCTTCGGGCCAGCCGTAGCCGGGGCCGGTGTGCTGCGGGACCGTGCCCGCGCCCGCCGCCTCCATCTCGCGGTTGGCCTCCCGCATCAGCTGGCCGGCCAGGTCCTTCATCGCGCGGCTCGCGGCGAGCTCGTCGCCGATCGCCGGCACGTCCACATCGGCCGGGTTGCACCGCGCGCTGCCCCGGCCCGTGAGGTGCGACGTACCGGTGTCCAGGTATGCCTCGGCCTTGGTCCTGCCGCCCTCCTCGACCAGTTCCAGTCCGACCTTCCACTCGAAGTGCCGTGACATGGTCCGCCTCCTCGCGACTCGGACGGCGCACACCGGCCCGCGCCGCCCCCTTCCCTTCCAGGATCCATCCACGCGCGCGTGGCCGCTCGGCGACGGCCCTCCGGCAAGGGGAGGCGGCCCGCGGTTCCAGGGCCGGCCACCCCCGGCGCCGTCCCCGTCGAGTCGCCGGCGGTCCGGCCCGGCCGGAGGGAAGCACCTCGGGCCGCGCCGGCCGGCCCCACGTCTCGAAGACATCCTCCGCCGATGACACGACCCGTTTCGGGCCGCCGTATGCGCTGGTCGGCTTGTTAACGTGTGAGGCCCGCCCTGGCTGATGGCCCATCAGTTGTCGGCTGCGCGGCGCGTTCAGGGCGCGATCCCCCACGAAAGGCCTCCCCATGACACTACGGCCGCGCCTCGTCCGGCTGGCCGTCGGAGCCGCGCTCGCCGGGGCGCTGCTCTCCGGGACCGTCCCCGCCGCCGGTACGCGCGCGGCGGCGGCCGCGTCCACGGCGGCGGCCGGAGCGTCGGCGCGGGCGCTCGCGGAGCCCCTGCCCGGGCGGCCCGGCGACTTCCGGCTGGAGGCGGGGCCGTCGCTCACGGCTCTCGTGGACCGTCTGGCGGCCGCGCTGCCGAAGCAGGGGCTCAGCGCGCTGATGCAGCGGGCCGACCGGGAGGCCGGCTGGGAGAGCGCCTGCGGCACCACCGGGATCTACGGCCCCGACCTCGCGCCCCGGCACCGCGTCTGCTGGGACGCCGAGGACGCCGCCTCCTCCGAGTGGATCCCGCAGTCCCTCACGGGTGTCTCCGACGCGCAGGAGGACGAGGACTGGGGCACCTCCGACGCCGATCCGCTCGTCGTCGGCTCCTACGACGCGGAGAACCCGGGCCGCAGCGACTACGTCTGGGGCCGTGGCAACTGCGCCCTGGCCGCCGCCTCCGTCGCCTGCGAGGAGAAGGGCGTCCGCGTCAGCTTCTTCCACCGGGTCACCCGGAAGTACCGGCACGTCCTCCTGGTCTGGCCGTACGCGGACACCGCCGGCCGCATCACCTTCGACGCCCTCCACGCGCGCGAGGGCATGTGCACGAACACCGTCACGGAGGACTGCAAGGCACAGAACGGCACCCACGCCGGCGGCATGGTCTGGTACGGCAACCATCTGTACGTCGCCGACACCGCGAACGGGCTGCGCGTGTTCGACCTGCGCACGATCCTCGACCTCGACCCCGATGGCGACCCCTCCGTCGACGACCCGACGCCCGACGGCCTGGTGAGCAACGCCCGGGACCCGAAGCGGGTGGGACGCCTGGGCCGCGTCTGGTACGGCTTCGGCTACCGGTACGTGATGCCCCAGGTGGCCACCCTGAACTTCACCGCGCCCCCTCCTTCCGGCCCCACCGACGCGTACCAGTGCTATGCCACCGCCCGCCCCAAGGCGTCGTACGTCTCCCTCGACCGCACCGGCGCGGACCACCTCCTCCTCGGCGAGTACTGCAGCACCGACGGGGGCACCAGCCCCGGCCGGGTCGGCGCGTACCCGATGGCGTCGCTGACCGCGGCGGTCGGGGGCGCGGCCGGTACGGTCGCGGACGCGGACCTCGCGTACGGCCTGCCGACCGGCCCGACGCTGGGCGGGGAGGCGTTGTGGCAGAAGATCCAGGGCGTCACGCGGTACGAAGGCACCTGGTACTTCCACCGCGGCAACGGCACGGATCACGGCCGGCTGCTCCAGGCCGTCCCGGAGACGGTCGACGGGACGAGCAGGCTCGTCGGGAACCCGACGGCGCTGTGGTCCTCGATCGGGCCCGAGGACCTGTACCTGGCGCACGGGCGCGGCGACGGTCTCGCCCCGACGCTGTGGTCCCTGAGCGAGCACGCGCCCAGCACGTGCGCCCTCTGCGAACGCGAGTTGTACGGCTACGACCTGGCGGAGGTCACCCGCGCGTTCGGCACCTGACGGCCCTTCCGTAGGAGCGATCGGACCGTGGTGGTCCGGCGTCTCGCCGCGGCGGCTCCCACCGTCCGGCCGGCGAGCCGGGCCGGGGGCGGCCGCACGGCTGCCCCCGGCCGCCCCGCGGCTCTCACCCCGGCAGGTCCGCCAGGCGGCGGCTGTCCAGCGGCGAGGAACGGCGGTCGAGGCGCTCCTGGAGGAGGTGGCGGGCGGCGTCGCTGTGGCCCGCCTCCATCAGGGCGTACAGCAGCGTCTCCTCCACCACCTCGCGCTGTGCGGCGCTCCCGCCCACCCGGCGCAGCGACGGCAGCAGCTCGCGCAGGACGCGCACCGCCGTCGGCCACTGCTCCTCCAGGACGGCCTCCAGCGCCCGGCACAGCGGCTCCACGACCTCCCGCTGGACGGCGTCGGCCTGGGCCGCGTGCCTCCGCAGCCGCCTGAGCGCCGGAAGGTCACCGGCCGCGGTGAGGGCGACGGCGCTGTGCAGCGCCGTGAACGCCGTCGCCGGCCGCTCGACCAGGTCGACGGCGACCGCGTCGAGGACCCCGTCAACGGGCATGCGGCCCGACCAGCTCCGGGACATCCGGGCCCGCCACAGCAGGGACCCCGAGTCGACGAGGGCGCGTACGCCGTTGACCCGACACGGGGCGAGCTGGGCGAACCAGCGTCGGCGGACCGCGGCGGCGTCGTCGAGGGCGAGTTCGTGCAGGGCCACGTGCCAGGAGAAGTGCGCCCGGTGGACGGCGCCCCGCCCCTGGCCGCCGATCCAGTCGTCCAGCCAGTCGCGGCCGGTCCGGTGGTCGCCGGACTCGTAGTGGACGTGGGCGAGGGCGTGGACCGCGTGGCCGGAGGCGGGTTCCGCGGCCAGGGCGACCCGGGCGAGGGCGCCCGCCTCGTCGATGTGCCCTTCCTCCTGGCGGAGGAAGGCGAGGAGCGACGTGTGGAACCAGTGGCCGTCGTAGACGGGCGCGGTGCGGTCCACCAGCCGCCGGGCCAGCGAGCCGTCGAGGTCGCCGATGCCGGAGAAGGCGATGGTGGGGACCGCGATGCTCAGCGCGAGTGCGTCCCCGGGGAACCGGTCGAGATGGTCGATGAGGGCCGTGTCCCCGTCCGAGGCCCGCCGGCCCCGGTCCGCCGCGTCCGGGCCCTGCCCCGCCTCGATCCGGCGGGTCACGACGTCGACGAAGGAGCGTTCCCGCTCGTCGCCCCGCTCCCGCACGCCGCGTTGGGAGTCGGCGAGCCGGCGGGCGACGTCCACCTCCGCTCCGCACTCGTGCCCCAGCAGCGCGAGGGAGGCGTGGGCGAGGGCGAACCCGGGGTCGAGTTCGGTGGCGCGGGTGAACGCCTCGGCGGCCTTGGCCCGTACGGTGACGACCCGGGCGAGTCCGGTGCGGAAGGACGCCGCCGCTGCCGCGTGGGTGGTGAGGGGGAGGCCGAACTGGTCGGTGGGGCGCCGCCGGTTGGCGCGCGGGGCGGGGGTGAGGGGGGCGAGGACCGCTTCGGCGACGTCCCTGGCCTGGGTACGGATCTCCGGGATCGCGGTCGTCTCCCACAGCTCGCCGCGGCGGGGCGCGCCCAGGGTGAAGAGCGCCCGCCCGGTCTCCCCTTCGGTGTCGCGGAGCCGGCCCGCGTCGGTGGCGACGCCGATGCCCAGCGGTCCCGGCACGGCGAGCCCGGCCGCGAGGAGCCCGCCCCACAGCGGGTCGGCGGCCGCGTCGAGCCGGAGTCCGGGGCCCGTGCAGTCCACCACCCACCCGACGGTGAGGTCCTGTCCGTCGGCCAAGGTCACGGTCAGCCGGCCGTCCTCGCGGGGCGCGGCGGACACGATCCGGCCGGCCCGCACCCGCAGGCGCCGGGCGGAGCGGGCGCGGGCGACCGTCTCGGCGGTGACGGGAGCCATCCGGTGCCGGTGGACGTTCCACCGGGTGGCGTCGCGGCCGAGGAAGGCGGCCTTGTCGTCCTCGGACAGGCCCTGCCACAGGGCGGCGATACGCGGGCGCAGCCCGTCGAGGGCCGGTCGCCAGTCGCCGTGGTCGCGGAACGCCGAGGCCAGATGCCGGCGTACGGCCGTACGGAGCAGGCGGAGGGGCATGCCGTCGAGGTCCGGGGGCGGCGGGAGCGGCGGCAGGGGGGAGACGGCGTGCGGCTGGGGCAGCAGGCCGGTGCGGGACAGGGCGTGGACGGTACGGCCGGGGCGGTCGAGGACGAGGGCGAGGTCGATGGCGGTCAGTCCGGTGCCGACCAGCAGGACGTCGTCCCGCTCCCCCACCGCGTCGAGGGCGCCCGGTGCCCAGGGGTGCGCGAGGAACCGGTCGGAGGCGCGCAGTTCGGCGGGTGCCCAGCCCGCCCCGCCGGCGGCGGGCCCGGTGGCGAGGACGACGCTGTCGGCCGTCAGCGTCGCACCGTCGTCACATCGCAGGACGAGGCGCCCGTCGGCCGTGTCGGCGCAGCTCGTGGCCCGCGTCCGCAGACGGCGTACGGCGACCGTGCCGTGCGCCGTGATGATGGCGCGGCCGAGGGTGTCGGCGAGGTAGGAGCCGAAGCGGTAGCGGGAGGCGAAGTCGCCGTGGGTGACGGTGGGTTCGCCGTGGTGACAGAGCCAGCGCTGGAAGTGGCCGGGGTCGTCGGGGTAGCAGCTCATCCCGCCGACCGGCACGTTGAGCCGGTGTTCGGGCACGTCGGTGGCGTAGGCCGTGCCGCGGCCCGCCTCCGCCGCCGGGTCGATCAGGACCAGGTCGAGCGGGATGCGCCGGCGCGCGGCGGTCTCGCACAGCTGGACGGCGACGAGCGCCCCGGCCGCGCCTGCTCCGACGACGGCGACGGTGGATCGCGAGCGCGGTTCAGCGGACACCACAAGTACCTCCGGCTGCGGGCGGGGCTGGGAAGTTCACTATGTCGATGAACAATGTGCAGTGACAAGGCCGCCGTGCGCCATCGGAGGAGCCGGATCGATTTCGCGCCAGGCGTGAGACATTGAGTCGGTGAGGATCTCAGCAAGAACGGACTACGCGGTCCGGGCCATGGCGGAGCTGGCCTGCTCGACGGACCGGCCGCTGAAGGCGGAGGACATCGCCGGCCGGCAGGACATCCCGGTCCGCTTCCTCTTCGTCGTCCTCAGCGAGCTGCGGCAGGCGCGGCTGGTGCGGAGCGTGCGGGGGCCCGAGGGCGGCTATGTGCTCGCCCGGCCTCCCGAGGAGGTCACCCTCGCCGATGTGATCCGCGCGATGGACGGTCCCCTCGTCAGCGTGCGGGACCTGAAGTTGACGGGTCTGGAGTACCAGGGCGCGGCGGCGCCGATGCCGGACGTGTGGCGGGCCGTGCGCGCCAGCCTGCGCCATGTCCTGGAGGGGACGACGCTCGCGGACCTGGCGTCGGGGACCCTGCCCGAGCTGGTGCGGGAGCGGGCCCGGGAGTACAACGACGACGTACGGACCTATCCGTAACCCCGTTCACCGGCCTCATTTCGTATCGGCTGCTCGTTCCGCGGCCGGTGGTTCCTTTCCCCGCGACGGCTCCCCGCGACGGCACGGAACTCCGGCAAGTCCCGCAACTGCGGGAACTCCGGTGATTCCGGGTAGAAAAGCGACGTCCCGCGGCGGTCGCCCGATCTGCACACCGAATACGCAGGGAACACATCTTCTGCCGACGCCCCGCTCCGAAAGCGGGCCGCGCGGACGGCTCTCGGTCCAGGTGATCCGGAATGTCGCATTCCGGAGCCCTGTCGCAGGTCACCGGTGACGATGGAGTCGGGCGATCTCGTGAAGAAGGTGCCACCGACTGATGGACGGGCATGCACGCCACGGCAATTCGGAACACATTTACGCAGGTTGAGGCCATCGTTCGATTGGCTGGCCGTCAGGCTGACGTGCTTTGATCCAGCACATCGCGGAAGTTTCCCCTCCGGATCGGCGCCACCGATCCGGCAATGACCTCCGCGGCCGTTTCGATACGTCCCCATGTGAAGGGAAACCCACCTCATGAACTTCGTCCCCCAGGTCGAGACCCAGGAAATCTCCGACGCGGACCTGGACAACGTGTCCGGCGGTCTCCTCGGCGGCGTGGTCGCCAACTCGACCATCGCCCTGGACGGCCTCGCCCCGGCCGTCGCCCCCCTGGTCGGCACCGTCGTCGGCACCGTCGAGGGTGCGACCGGTCTGAACACCGCGCCGATCACGGGCATCGCGACCTCCTCGATCGCCGGCGTCTGATCCTCGGACGCCCGCTTCGCCGTATGCCCCGGATCCGCCCAGGATCCGGGGCATACGCCGCGTCACCGCCGCCGGGCGACCGGTTCCGAGCGGCGACGAACAGCAACGAACGGCAGCACCATCGCAGTTGAGGGAAGAGTGTCGTGCAGTTCCGCCAACAAGCCCTTTCCAAGCTGCAGTCGGGCGACGAGATCGACCTGCCGGTCCGCTTCGCCCGCCCCCAGGGCTGGCTCGTTCTCACCGTCACCGTCGTCGTCATGATCGCGGCGAGCGTCTGGGCGGTCACCGGCAGCGTCTCCACGACCGTCGACGCCCCCGGCATCCTGACCCACGCTCAGGGCAGTTACGTCCTGCAGAGCCCCGTCGCCGGCCAGGTCACCGACGTCCTCGCCGCGGAGGGCGCGCGGGTCCCCGCCGACGCGCCCCTGCTGAAGGTCCGCACCCCGCAGGGCACCGGCGTCGTCGTCCGCAGCCTCGCCGCCGGCCGGGTGACGGCCCTCGCCACCGGGATCGGCTCCGTGGTCACCGTCGGGGCCGACGTGGCGGCGGTCGAGCGCGTCGCCCGCCCGGACGACCCCCTCATGGCCGTGGTGTACGTACCGGCCGACAGCGGCTCGACCGTCCCCGTCGGCGCGGCCGTCGACCTGACCGTCCAGTCGGTGGCCTCCGGGCAGTACGGAGTGCTGCGCGGCCGCGTGAAGTCCGTCGGCCGCACCGCGCAGTCCGCCCAGCAGATCGCCGCCTTCCTGGGCAGTGCCCAGCTGGGCGAGCAACTCGCGGGGCAGGGCAGGCCCGTACCCGTCCTCGTACGCCTCCTCACCGCACCGGACACCGCCTCCGGTCTCGCCTGGTCGTCCGCCGGAGGCCCGCCGTTCCGGCTCTCGTCGATGACGCCGGCCGGCGGCGCCGTGCACCTCGCCGAACAGCACCCGATCGATTGGCTGCTCCCATGACCACCCCCCAGCAGCAGCTCCCCCCGGCGGGCCGGCGCCGGAGCGGCGCGCCCCCGCAGGGGACGCCCGGCGGGCGGCGCGCCCAGCGCGGGGCGCCCGCCCGGTCCGCACGAGCCGCCCGCTCCTCGCGACGAGCGGGCGGGGCGGGAACGCCGAAGGCCGGGGCGAAGCGGCAGAAGGCCGTGCGCACCCCCACGGTCCTCCAGATGGAGGCCGTCGAGTGCGGCGCCGCGGCGCTCGCCATGGTGCTCGCCCACTACGGCCGGCACGTGCCGCTGGAGGAGCTGCGGATCGCCTGCGGGGTGTCCCGTGACGGCTCCCGGGCCAGCAACGTCCTGAAGGCGGCGCGCGGATACGGCCTGCAGGCCAAGGGCATGCAGATGGAGCCGTCCGCGCTGGCCGGAGTACGGCCGCCCGCCATCCTCTTCTGGGAGTTCAACCACTACGTCGTGTACGACGGCATGGGGCGCGGCCTGCGACGGCGGCGCGGCGTGCACATCAACGACCCCGGCAAGGGCCGCCGCTTCGTGCCGGCGGAGGACTTCGACACCAGCTTCACGGGCGTCGCGCTGGTCTTCGAGCCGACCGCCGCCTTCCGCCCCGGGGGCCGCAAACCGGGGATCCTGCGCGCCCTGCCGGCCCGGCTGCGCGGCACCACGGGCACCCTCCTGGCGACGCTGCTCGCCTCCCTCCTGCTCGTCGCCGTCGGTGCCGCGCTGCCCGCACTGAGCCGTACGTACATCGATCTCTTCCTGGTCGGCGGGCGGACCTCCCTCCTCGGCCCCCTCTTCGCGTCGATGGCCACGCTCGTGGCCCTCACCGCCGTCCTGACGGGACTTCAGCAGGCGAACCTGCTGCGCGGGCGCATCATCTCCTCCACCCTGGGCAGCGCCCGGTTCCTGCGCCATCTGATGCGGCTGCCGGTCACCTTCTTCTCCCAGCGCAGCCCCGCCGACCTCGTCCAGCGCCTCCAGTCCAACGACGCCGTCGCCGAGACCCTGGCCAGGGACCTCGCCGCCGCGGGCGTGGACGGGGTGGTGGTCGTCCTCTACGCCGTCCTGCTGTGGACCTACGACCCCCAGCTCACCGTCATCGGGGTGCTCATCGCGCTCCTCAACGTGGTCGCCATGCGGATCGTGATCCGACTGCGCGCCAACGACACCCAGAAGCTGCGCGCCGACAACGCCCGGCTGACCACCACCTCGTACACCGGGCTGCAGCTCATCGAGACGATGAAGGCGACCGGCGGCGAGAACGGTTTCTTCCGTCGCTGGGCGGGTCAGCACGCCACCACCCTGGAGGTGCAGCAGCGCCTGGGCGTGCCGAGTTCGGTCCTCGCCGTCGTCGCGCCCACGCTCGCCACCCTGAACAGCGCCCTGATCCTGTGGATCGGCGGCCTCCGGGCGGTGGAGGGCCATATCTCGATCGGTCTGCTCGTCGCCTTCCAGGCGCTCGTGACCCGCTTCACCGCGCCGATCACCAGGCTCAACGGCGTGGCGGGCAGGATCCAGGACTTCGCCGCCGACGTGGCCCGGCTGAAGGACGTCGAGAACTTCCCGGTCGACTCCGTCTACTGGGGCCGCGAGACGGGGACCGGCACGCGCCGGCTCCGGGGTCACGTGGAGCTGGAGAACATCACCTTCGGGTACAGCCCGCTCGACAAACCGCTCCTGACCGGCTTCTCGCTGACCGTGGGCCCGGGGCAGCAGATCGCGCTCGTCGGCGGCTCGGGCAGCGGCAAGTCCACCGTCTCGCGGCTGATCTCCGGCCTCTACAGCCCGTGGGAGGGAACCATCCGCATCGACGACCGCCGCCTGGAGGACATCCCCCGCGGCGCGCTGGCGGCCTCGGTCTCCTTCGTCGACCAGGACGTCTTCCTCTTCGAGGGCACGGTCCGCGACAACGTGGCGCTGTGGGACCCGTCGATCCCGGACGAGGCGGTCGTCACCGCCCTGAAGGACGCGGCGCTGTACGACGTGATCGCGCGGCGCCCGGAGGGCATCCACAGCCGGGTCGAGCAGGACGGGCGCAACTTCTCCGGCGGGCAACGGCAGCGGCTGGAGATCGCCCGGGCGCTGGTGCGGCGGCCCAGCATCCTCGTCCTCGACGAGGTCACGAGCGCCCTGGACGCGGAGACGGAACGCGTCATCATCGACAACCTGCGGCGGCGCGGCTGCGCGTGCGTCGTCATCGCCCACCGGCTGAGCACGGTCCGCGACAGCGACGAGATCCTGGTGCTCGACCACGGCCAGGTCGTCGAACGGGGCCGGCACGAGGAGCTGGTGGCGGCCGGAGGGCCGTACGCCGAGCTGGTCAGGGAGCACTGAGGTGACCTTCCCGCACCAGCAGCGGACCGTCGGGTTCGACGGCGCCGGGGAGTCCGAGGGTACGGATGCGGTGATCCACGCCCTGGGCGGTCTCGGCACCTTCGTCGACTGCGCCGGCCACAGGACGCTCCCGCTGGAGGGCCCTCAGGTGCTCTGGCTGGTGACGGTCGGGGCCCTGGACCTGTTCGCCGTCGACCCCGTCCAGCAGGGGCAGTGGCACTTCCTCGGCCGCCTGGAGGCGGGGAGCCTGCTGCTGGGCCCGGTGGACGGACCGCAGCACACCCTGCTGGGCAGGCCGTCGCAGGACTGCCTGATGCGGCGGATCGCCCTGCGGGAGCTGTACCGGCCGGAGGCGGAGGGGACGTACGACAGCGGGTACGGCGGGTACGGCGGCCAGGGCGGGTACGACGGTCACGGCGGGTTCAGCGGGTACGACTCGGGCGGGTACGGCGCCCACGGGGAGCACGGGCCGTACGGGGAGCACCACCCGTACGCGCCCTACGGCGTCCCGCCGACCCCGCTGGAGCACGCCTTCGCCCTCGGGATGGGCCGCGGCCTGGGCGTGCTGTTCGAGGCGCCTCTCGACGGGCGCCCGGCGGGCGAGGAGACCATGGCCGACGACGACGTCCTGTGGATGTCGGTCGAGCCGGGCAGCGTCCGGTACGGCGCGTCCTGCGGGGCGGAGACGGCGGCCGACCTGCTGGTGGACGGTGCGATGTGGCAGGGCATGGTGAACCAGCAGCACCGGCTGCTCTCCGCCGTGGACCGCTGGATCGAGAGCCTCGAACGCGCCCACGAGGACAGGACGGCCGAGGGCATCAAGGCCGGCGCGGCCGTCCGGGCCCGCGCGGACGAGGCGTTGCTGGCCTCGATCGGCAGGCCGGAACGGGCACGGCGTGGAGCCGCGGCGGCCGGCACCGGCGCGGGAGCGGGCTCCGGTGGCGGCTCGGGGGCGGCCGACGAGGCGGTGTACGCGGTCTGCCGGCTGGTCGCCGCCGAGTCCGGGATCACTCTGGGCGATCCCCCGAGGGGCGCGGCCGCGAACGAGCGCGTCACCCCGGTCGAGCGGATCGCGTCGGCGGCCCGGATCCGTACGCGCGCCGTCCGGCTCGACGGTGAGTGGTGGCGCACGGACAGCGGCCCCCTGGTGGGGCATCGCGCCTCGTCGGGGGCGCCGGTCGCGCTGCTGTGGCGACGCGGACGGTACGAGGCGGTCAACGCGTCCACCGGCCGGCGTCAGCGCGTCGACCGGGAGAACGCCGACGCCTTCGAGCCGCGGGCGGTCATGTTCTACCGGCCCCTGCCCGACCGTCCGATGACGCCCTGGCGGCTGCTCCGCTTCAGCATGCGCGGCACCCGGACGGACCTGCGGAACCTGCTGCTCGCCGGTCTGGTGACGGTGGGCCTCGGCGCGCTGGTGCCGATCGCCACCGGCCGGGTGCTCGGCGAGTACGTGCCGAAGGCCGAGAGCGGGCTCATCGTCCAGGTCTCGGTCGCCCTCATGGTCACCAGCGTGGTCACGGCGGCGTTCACGCTGCTGCAGAACCTGACCATCCTCCGCCTGGAGGGTCGGGTGGAGAGCATCCTGCAGCCCGCTGTCTGGGACCGGCTGCTGCGGCTGCCGACCTCCTTCTTCGCCGAGCGGTCCACCGGCGAACTGGCGAGCGCGGCGATGGGCATCAGCGCCATCCGCCGGGTGCTGACGGGCATCGGCCCGGTGGTCGTGCAGGCCGGGACGGTCGGTGTGATGAACCTCGTCCTGCTGTTCTGCTACAGCGTGCCGCTCGCGCTGGTCGCGGTCGCGATGCTGTTCGTCGTGGGGGCGGTGTTCCTCGGGATGGGTCTGTGGCAGTTGCGCTGGCAGCGGCAGCTCGTCGAGCTCGGCAACAAGCTGAACAACCAGGCGTACCAGACCCTGCGCGGTCTGCCCAAGCTGCGGGTCGCGGCGGCGGAGAGCTTCGCGTACGCGGCCTGGGCGCGCGAGTTCGCCCGCTCCCGGGAGCTCCAGCAGCGGGCCGGCCGCGTCCGGAACCTGACGACGGTGCTCGACGCCGTCTGCCTGCCGCTCTGCTCGCTCATCATGTTCATGCTGCTCGCGGGCCCGGCGCGGGGCAGCATGTCGGCCGGCGCGTTCCTGACGTTCAGCACCGCTCTGACGATGCTGCTGACCTCCGTCACCCAGGTCACCGGGGCGATGGTGTCGGCCGCTGCCGTGACCCCGCTCTTCGAGCAGGTCAAGCCGCTGCTGGACGAGGAACCGGAGGTGCGCGGCGCCGGCGCGCAGCCCGGCACGCTGTCCGGGGCGATCGAGGCGCGCCGGCTGTCCTTCCGCTACGCGGACGACGGCCCGCTGGTGCTCGACGACGTGTCCCTGGAGGTGAAGCCGGGCGAGTTCGTGGCGATCGTCGGGCCCAGCGGCTGCGGGAAGTCGACGCTGCTGCGCCTGCTCATCGGTTTCGACCGGCCGACCTCCGGCAGCGTGTTGTACGACGGGCAGGACCTGGCCGCGCTCGACCAGGCCGCCGTGCGCCGGCAGTGCGGGGTGGTCCTGCAGAACGCGCAGCCGCTGACCGGCTCGATCCTGGACTGCATCTGCGGGGCGGAGTCGTTCACGCAGGAGGAGGTGTGGGAGGCGGCGGCGATGGCGGGTCTCGCCGAGGACATCCAGCGGATGCCGATGGGGCTGCACACCCTCATCGCGGGCGGCGGCGCCGTCTCGGGCGGTCAGCGGCAACGGCTGATGATCGCTCAGGCCCTCGTCCGGCGCCCCCGGATCCTGTTCTTCGACGAGGCGACGAGCGCGCTGGACAACGAGACGCAACGCACCGTGATCGAGAGCACCCGCGGTCTCGAGTCCAGCCGCCTCGTCATCGCGCACCGGCTGTCCACGGTCATGGACGCCGACCGGGTGCTCGTCATGGCGGAGGGCCGGATCGTGGAACAGGGCACGCCCGCCGCGCTGCTGGCCACGCCGGGCGGGTTCCTGCACGGGCTGGTCCGGAGGCAGCTGGCCTGACGGGGCGGCAGGGCGCGGCTCGGGGTGGACGGGCGCCGACAGCCCGGGCCCTCTTCCGGGGAGCGCGCGTGTGGCGGTGCTCCCTCCCACCGACGTGTGAACCACCGGGCGGGGTCCTGGACGGTGATCCGCGGGCGTGATGGCCTGCGCCGCATGATCATTCGCACCAGGTTCGCCACGGCGACCGCCGTCGCCGCCGCGCTCGCCCTCGCCGCCCCTCAGGCCGCCCCCTCCGCCGCCGCCGTCCCGGCCGCGCCGGGCGCCCGGTCCGCACCGTCCGACGGATCCGGGCCCGGCGTGCCCGCCGCGTCGCGGCCGGCTCCGCTGCGGACCTCGCCCCGCGCCGTACCGGGCCGGTACATCGTCACCCTCGACAAGCGGCTGGACGCGGGGACGTTCGCCGAGGAGCTGGACCTGAAGCCGTCGTTCGTCTACGGCAGGGCGCTGAACGGGTTCGCCGTACCGCTCACCCTGGCCCAGCTGAAGACCGTCCGCAACGCCCTCGGGGTCGCGGCGGTGGAGGAGGACTCGGTGGTGTCGGTGGCCTCGCCGGCGGGAGCGGCCGGGGCGCTGAGCGCACCGGCCGCGTCGTGGGGCCTGGACCGGATCGACCAGAGGACGCTCCCCCTGGACGGCGGCTTCACCACCGCCGGGGACGGCACCGGAGTCGACGCGTACATCCTCGACACCGGCATCGAGTACGGACACGCGGAGTTCGGCGGCCGCGCCTCCCTCGGCTACGACGCCGTCGGTGACGGCCGGGCCGGGGCGGACTGCCAGGGGCACGGCACGCATGTCGCCGGGACCGTCGCCGGCGCGACGTACGGTGTCGCCCGCGGCGCCCGCCTGTTCAGCGTGCGCGTGCTGGGCTGCGACGGGAACGGCAGCTGGTCGGGTGTCCTCGCGGGCATGGACTGGATCGCGCGGAACGCCCGGCGGCCGGCCGTCATGAACGCCTCCCTCGGCGGCCCCTCGTCCGAAGCCGTGGACCGCGCGGCCACCTCGGTCGCCGCGGCAGGCGTCCTGCCGGTGGTGGCCGCGGGGAACTCCGCGGTCGACGCCTGCGACGTCTCCCCCGCCCGGGCCGAAGGCGTGGTGACGGTCGGCGCCACCGACCGTCAGGACCAGGAGACGAGCTTCTCCAACTTCGGCGCCTGCCTCCGGCTCTACGCCCCCGGCCAGGCGATCGTCTCGGCGAAGCTCGGCGGCGGCGGTGTCGCCCGGAACGGTACGTCCATGGCCGCCCCGCACGTGGCGGGCGTGGCCGCGCTCCACCTCCAGGCGCACCCGGAGGCCGGCGTCGCGGAGGTCACGGCCTGGCTCGACGAGACGTCGACCAAGGGCGTCCTGAAGAACGTCAGCCCGTCCAGCCCCGACAAACTCCTCTTCACCGACGCCTCCTGACCCCACCGGCCCTCGCTGTCGAAGCCCGCGAAAAACCCGTGGACCGCCCCGGGCCCCGCACGGGAGACTCCCCTTTGCTCACCTTTCGGTCCGAGATCATAGGGTTGGGATGGAAACAGCACCATTGCGCGACGGCTTGCCGAGCAAGGGGTCGGTAAGCCTCGCCCTGCGCCACTACGGGCGCGAACTCCTCAGACTCCGGTGGCTGACCGCCCCGGCGATGCTGCTCCCGGCGCTGGGCAACATCGGCATCTTCTACATCGCGCCGCTCATCGTGGCGAAGCTCGTCGGCCGGATCGCCGGGGACTCCGGTCCGTCCGCCGGCATCGGGCCGATGCTCCCGTACGTCCTCGGATTCGCCGGTGTCCTGCTGCTCTCCGAAGCCCTCTGGCGCGTCGGACTGCACTGTCTGAACCGCCTCGACGCCCGGGGCATCGAGAGCCTGTACGTCATCGGCATGGACGAGCTGTACGCCAAGGACGCCGCCTTCTTCCACGACAACTTCGCCGGGTCGCTGACCAAGCGGGTCCTGAGCTTCGCCTCCCGCTTCGAGGAGTTCGTCGACACGCTGACGTTCTCGGTGATGGGCAGCTTCGTCCCCCTGGTGTTCGCCTCGGTGGTGCTGTGGCAGTACGACCCGCTGCTCGTGGTCGGCCTCCTGACGCTGATCGCGTTCACCGCGCTCTGCGTCACGCCGCTGATCCGGCGCCGGCAGAGGCTCGTCGCCCGACGCGAGCAGGCGATCGCCCGGGTCGCCGGGCACGTCGCCGACAGTCTGATGAACATGGACACGGTCCGGTCGTTCGCCGCCGAGAAACGCGAGGCCGAGGAGCACCGGTCCCGCGTGGCCGAGTCGCGGAAGCTCACGCTCCGGTCGTGGGACTACGGCAACCTGCGCATCGACACCCTGGTCGCGCCGTTGTCCGTCCTGACCAACGTGCTGGGCCTGTTGCTCGCCGTCGTCCTCGGCGGCGGACAGCACGGCGTGGAGGCGGTCGTCGTCGCGTTCACCTACTACGCCAACGCGACGCGGATCATGTTCGAGTTCAACCAGATCTACCGCCGTCTGGAAAGCGCCATGACGGAGGCCGCGCAGTTCACCGAACTGCTCCTGGAGAAGCCCACGGTGGTCGACCCGGCGACGCCGGAACCGCTGCTGCAGCAGGGATCCGACGTGCGCTTCGAACGGGTCGAGTTCGCCCACGCGGGCGCCGGTCCCCTCTTCGAGGGCCTGGACCTCGCCGTGCCCGGCGGCTCGAAGATCGGTCTCGTGGGCCGGTCCGGCGGTGGCAAGACCACGCTCTCCCGGCTGCTGCTGCGGATGACCGACATCGACGGCGGACGGATCCTGATCGGCGGCCAGGACATCAGCCGGCTCCGCCAGGCCGACCTGCGCAGCCTCATCGCCTACGTACCGCAGGACCCGGCGATGTTCCACCGCACCCTGCGGGAGAACATCGCGTTCGCCAGGCCGGGCGCCACGGAGGCCGAGATCCGGCGCGCCGCCGAGGCGGCCCACGTCACCGAGTTCGCCGACGCGCTGCCCGACGGCTTCGACACGATGGTGGGCGAGCGCGGGGTGAAGCTGTCCGGCGGGCAGCGCCAGCGGGTCGCCCTGGCACGGGCCATCCTGCGCGACGCGCCGATCCTGCTGCTCGACGAGGCGACCAGCGCGCTGGACTCGGAGAGCGAGATCCTCGTCCAGGACGCCCTGTGGCGGCTGATGGAGGGGCGGACCGCGCTGGTGGTGGCCCACCGCCTGAGCACCGTCGCCACCATGGACCGGCTGGTCGTCCTCGACCGGGGCCGGATCGTCGAACAGGGCACGCACCAGGAGCTCCTGACCGCCGAGGGGGCCTACGCGAAGCTGTGGCAGCACCAGTCGGGCGGCTTCCTCGACGACTCCACGGCGCGGGCGGACGTGCGGTGAAGGGTGGGGCCGCGGGCGTTCCGGCCGGCGGCGTCGCGCACGGCACGGTGGCGGGAGCCGGGATCACGGTGTCGCGGGCCCGGGTTCACGTCGGCGGCGGCCCCTCGGGCGTCGAGCGGCCGACCCGGGCCAGGACCAGCACGGTGTCGTCGGCGGGCGGGCCGGGAAGGAGGTCGGCCAGGAGGCGGTCCACCGTCTCCTCCAGCGTGCCCGCGTCGCCCGCCAGCCCCCTCCGCAAGGCTTCGATGCCGACACCGAGGTCCCGGTCGCGGGTCTCGACGAGGCCGTCGGTGTAGAGGGCCAGCGTGTCGCCGTCGCGCAGTTCGATCTCGGCCGTACGGAAGGGGAATCCGCCGACGCCGAGGGGGACTCCCAGGACGTCGTCCAGGATCCGCACCGTGCCGTCCGCCCGGCGGACCAGGGGCGGAGGGTGACCCGCGTTGGCGATGCGGGCCTCGCCCGTGCGGGGGTCGTACCGGATGTAGAGGCAGGTCGCCAGCTCGATCCCGGCCTCCTGGGCGCAGACGTCCAGCTCCGCGAGGACGGCGTCGGGTGCGAGGTTCTGGCGGGCCAGCGCCTTGGTGGTGATGCGCAGTCTGCCCATCGCGGCGGCCGCAGGGACGCCGTGCCCCATCACGTCCCCCACCACCAGGGCCAGCCGCCCGCCGGGCAGCTCCATGACGTCGTACCAGTCGCCGCCGACCTCGCTGATGTGGCTGCCGGGGAGGTACCGGTGCGCGACACGGACGTACGGGCCGGTGACCAGGGCCGAGGGCAGCAGGGCGCGCTGGAGGGTGAGCGCGATGTCCCGGACCCGGTTGTAGAGGCGCGCGTTGTCCAGGCACAGCGCCGCCCGCGAGGCGAGTTCACCGGCCAGGCTGACGTCCTGCCCGGCGAAGGCGGGACGGGAGGCGGAGCGCCCGAACATGGCGATGCCCTGGACGGTCCCCCGGGCGATGAGCGGGGCGATGAGCAGACTCGTCAGGCCGCTGTCGAGGAGCAGCCGCACCCGGTCCTGATGGGTGACGGTGCTGGTCACGAAAGCCTCGTCGACGTCCACGGCGAGGGGGCGGCCGGTGAGGAGGACCCGGTGGATGGAGGAGCCGGGAGGGTAGTGCACCGTCCGCAGCCCGGCGACGAGGTCGGTGGCGGGCGGGGGCAGGCTGGTGCCCGAGGCGATCCGACGGGTGTTCAGCGGCAGGGCGGGGTGGAACACCTCCGGCTCGTCCGCCCACTCCACCAGCTCCACGACGGACGCGTCGCAGAAGTCGGGGACCGCCGCGTCGACCAGCTCGCGGGCGGTGCGGTCCACCTCCAGGGTGGTGCCGATCCGGGCGGCGGCCCGGTCCAGGAGCGCGAGGCGTTGCCGGGCGGCCGTCGCTTCCACGATCGCCTGTTCCCGGTCGGTGACGTCGATCATCAGCCCGCCCACGCCCGGCCGGGTGTCGCCGGAGCCGCTCAGCGGGAAGAAGCTCACCGACCGCGCCTGGGCGCGGTCGGGGTGGCCGGGCGTGCGGAGGCCGACGAGGGCGCTCACGACGGGCCGGCCTTCCAGGGCGACGGCCCGCACCATGCGGAGGTACTCGCCGCCGTCCGTGGTCATCATGATCTCGTCCATCGTCCGCCCGATGTGGTCCTCGACCGGGACGCCGTCCATGTCGGCGAGCGCCTGGTTGAGGTGGACGTAGCGCAGGTCCTGGTCGAGCATGACGAGGCCGATGGGGCAGGTGTCGAACAGCGCGTCGAGGAACGCCAGGTTCGTCTTGACGCGGTCGAGTTCGTCTCCCCTGCTCGCCAGGCCGAGGACGACCGAGTCGCCGTCCGCCCCGGTGACCGGGAAGACCCGGAAGCCGCAGTCGAAGACGGAGCCGTCGCGGTGCAGCGCCGGCAGGCGGACCCGCCAGTAGCCGAGGGCCCGGCCGCGCTCCGCGAGCCGTCGGGCCACGCTCGCACCGTCGTGCCGGGCGGCGGCGGGGAAGAGGGCGGCGGCGGGGCGGCCCAGCACCTCGGCGGCCTCGTAACCGAAGAGCTTGCGGGCTCCCGGGCCCCAGTAGCAGACCCGGTCGTCGTCATCCATGCCCATCACGGCCACGGCCACGTGCTCCAGCAGCGTGCCGGGCTCGGACCACAGCGGACCGGGCTCCCGCTGCCCTGCCTTCCGCTCGGATGGCATCACGCCCCCTCTTCGCACCGGAGGACGGTGACCGAGCGCAGCCGGCCGCCGGGGGTCCCACTAGGGCAATTCTGCACGGCCCCGGCGATTCGGACATCACGGCAGCCGGGTCGGCCCCGTCCACCGCGGGATCCGGCGGCCGGCCTCACCGGTGGCACGTAGCGGAGGAGGCCACTCGGGGGAGACGGAATCCGGACATTCCCGTACGGCCTCCTTCGGCCCCGCACCTCGTCGGCCTGCGCACCGGCCGGGCGCGGCGAACGGTTCCGGCCCCGGCACTCCCGAGTGCGCCCCCTGTGCGCCCGATGCCGCGTTCTCACGCGGGAGGCAGGGGCAGAGGGGTGTGGGGCTGATCGCGTCATGCCCCTGAGGCATGACGCAGAAACGAAGGGGTGGGAATGATAAGAGTGACGGTGGTCTACGAGGCGCAGCTGCTGCGGGCCGCGCTGGTGGACCTGCTGCGGTCGGACGACGGGGTCGTGGTCGTCTCCTCGCTCTCCCACTGGCCGCAGGGGTCGGAGTCCGCCGCCCCGGCTCCGGACGTGTACGTCGCCGACGCCGAGTGTCTGCCGCCCTCCGCGGCGGAGTCGGACCCGGCCGCCCCGTCGGTGGCGGCGTCGCCGACGGCGGGCGGCGCGGCCCTGCTGGCGCTGATCCCCGCGCAGCGGCCCGGCGTCCTGCGCCGGGCGCATGCGGCGGGGGCGACCGGCTTCGTCGACAAGAACGGTTCGAAGGTCCGATTACTCCAGGCCGTGCACCGGGTCGCGCAGGGCGAGCGTTTCATCGACGACACGCTCGCGCTCGGTTTCCTGCAGGCCGCGGAGATGCCCCTCACCCGGCGTGAGCTGAGCGTTCTCTCGCTCGCCGCCGAAGGAGCGCCCGTCGGCGAGATCGCCGCGACGCTGTACCTCTCCAAGGGGACCGTACGGAACTACATGGCGAGCGTCATCCGCAAGGTCGGCGCCCGCAACCGGGTGGACGCCATCCGGATCGCCCAAGGGGCCGGGTGGACCTGACCGCCACCGCGTGACGTCTCCGCGGACGCGGTCCCCCCTCTAGGGGGTGTCGTTCCAGTGCCCCACCAGATCACGGTAGAGAACCGACCGTTCGAGCAGGTCGTCGTGGGTGCCGTACTGGGCGCGGGTGCCGTCGAGGACGAGGATCCGGTCCGCGCGCAGCGCCGACGACAGCCGGTGGGCGACGACGACCAAGGTCCCGGGCCGGGCGCGCAGGGCGCGTTCGGCCGTGGCCTCCGCGACGGGGTCCAGGTGGCAGGTCGCCTCGTCGAGCAGCAGCAGGGGGGCCGGGGAGAGGTGGGCGCGCCCGAGGGCGATCAGCTGGCGCTCGCCGAGGGACAGGGCTTCCGGCCGCAGCGGACGGTCGAGCCCGCCCACGCGGTCGACGAGCGGTCCCAGCGCGAGGGCCCGTACGGCGGCGTCGACGTCGCGGCGGCCGGCGTCGGGCCGCAGATATCGGAGGTTGTCCCGCAGGGTGCCGGTGAAGACGTACGCCTCCTGCGGGATCAGCACGCGCAGGGCGGCGAGTGCGGGCGGCGGGCAGTGGCCGACGGGGCGGCCGGAGAGGCGTACGTCCCCCCGGTCCGGGGTCAGCAGGCCTGCCGCGACCTGCAGGAGGGTCGACTTGCCGATACCGCTCGGACCGACGACCGCGATGTGCTCGCCGTCCTCGACGGTCAGGTCCAGGGCGTCGAGGACGGCACGGGCCCCGGGGCCGTACGTGGCCCGGACACGGCGCAGTTCCAGCGCCGCCGTCGCCGGTGCGGCCGTAGTCGAACGCCCGGGAAGCCGGGGGGCGGGGTGCGCGGAGGGGGCGACGGGGGCGGGCGCGGGGAGCGGGCCGGTGAGACGGTCGAGGATGACGAAGAGGCGCGCGCCCGCGGCGCCGAGGACGGTCATCAGCGTGTGCAGGGCCGGCAGCAGTGCCTGGAGGACGTAGGTGAGCGCGCCCACGAGGGCGCCCGCCGTGACGCCCTGGCGAAGGAGCCACGGGGTCGCGGCGAGGAGGAGGAACACCGGCAACTGGCCCGCCGTCGCCACGGAGAGCGTACGGACCGCCGCCCAGCGGGCCATGGCGCGCTGGGCGGCGGCGGCCTCCTCGATCGCACGGCGGTTCCGGTCGGCGGTCGGTTCCTGGGTGCCGCAGGCGACGATGTCGCGCAGGGCGGTACGGGTGAGCTCCGCGCGCCGTCCGACGGCCTCGTCCGCGTCGAGGTAGCGGTGCTGGGCTCGCGCCATCGGTCGCAGCGACGCGGTGAACAGGACGATGCCGAGGACGAGCGGCGGGAGGACGACGAGGAGGAACTGCGGCGCGAGGGACACGAGGCCGACCAGAGCCCCGGCGGCGACGAAGACGAAGGAGCGGGCGGCGAGCACCAGCCCGGCGAAGCTGTCCCGGGCGATCTCGGTCTGGCTCGTGAGCCGGGACACGGCGGTCGTGTCCACGCTTCCGCCCCCGGTGGTGGCCGCGCGCAGTGCGCGTACCACCGACCGCCGTACGAGGTGGTCGCGCAACGGCTCCGTGAGGTGCGGGAGTTGGGCGAAGACGCCTCGGACGACCGGTGCGCCGAGAAGGATGACCACGGCGGCGCCCGCGAGCCAGAGCAGGCCGGTGGCGGTGGCGCCGCGCAGGAATCCGTCGTCCAGGGACCGGGCCACGCAGTAGCCGCCGAGGAAGGTCTGCGCCGATTCGGCGGCGGACCACGCCGCCAATCTGGCCAGCACGCGCTTGCGCCGGCCGAGGAACCGGCGCGCCGGAGCCATGAGGCGCCGGGTCGTGCCTCCGACGGCGGGCACGCGCGCGGCGGGGGTGGTGGCCCGGACAGGGCCGGGGGTGGTCGGGCCGGATGCGGGGGTCGGGCCGGGCTCGGGGGTGGTCGGGCCGGATGCGGCGGGGCGCGGCTCGGGGGCGTCCGGGCCCGGCACCGGCCGGCCGGTGGCCGGCCGGGGCTTCGGATCGGTCGTCCGGCCCGTCTCCGTCACCGGCTTCACTCGCCGCTCCCGCCGTCGTGACGAGCGGGCCCGCGGGGGACGGCAGGGCCGGCCCCCGCCCCCGCCTCCGCCCCCGGTGGCACCGCGGAGGCCTCGGCCAGGAACACCGCGCGGTAGTCCAGGTCCTCCCACAGCAGGTGGTGCGGTGCGCATCGCCGCACCCGTCCGGCCTCCAGCCAGACCACGCGGTCCGCGCGGGCGGCCGTGGAGACCCGGTGGGCCACAATGAGCTTGGTGCACGGCCGCAGGGACGAGGCGAGGGCGAGCTCCACCTGGCGTTCGGTGGCCGTGTCGAGACTCGACGTCGCGTCGTCCAGGATCATCAGTCGCCCGGCACCGATGAACGCCCGCGCCAGGCCGAGGCGTTGGCTCTCGCCGCCGGAGAACGGGGCGTCGTCCAAGGGAGTGTCGTACCCCAGCGGCAGCAGTCGGATGAAGACATCGGCGCTCGCGGCCCTCGCGGCCTCCAGGACCTTCTCCGCGACCCGCTCCGCGTCCTCGTGCGCCACGGCATCGGCGGGCGGCGGGATCGCCGCCGTCGCCGGAGGACCGGCCTGCGCCGGCCCGAGCCCGGTGGCGATCGCGGCGCGGACCGTGGCGGCGGCTCCGCTGTCGAAGGCGGGACGCGCGAAGGCGTAGGCCGTCGCCCGGCGCAGTTCCGCGCGGGTCGGCTCGGTCAGGTCGACCCCGTCCAGGAGAACTCGGCCCTCGTCGGGGTCGGTCAGCCGGCCCGCGACGGCGGCCAGCGTGGACTTGCCGGCGCCCGAGCGGCCCACGACGGCGACCGTCGAGCCGCCTTCGATCACCAGGGTCACGTCCGTGAGCAGCGGGACCCCGCCGCGTACCACCCCCACTCCCCGCAGTTCCACGGTGCCTGGTCCGTCGGCCGGGAGGACGGCGGAGCCGTGGGGCATCGGCGGGAGATCGGCCAGTGCGGCGGTGCGGCGGCCGGCGCTGCGCGCGCGGACCAGCGTGCCGAGGGGCGCCGCGATGCCTCCGATGCCGGCGGCGAGGGCGGCATACCGCGAGGCGGCGAGCAGGTCGCCGACGCTGAGGTCCCCGGCGGCGAGCCGGGCCCCGGCCACCGCCACGACGGCCGTGGTCAGCAGGGGGAGCAGGACGCCGCTGCGGGCCACGGCGCGGCCGTGGACCAGCCACATGCGCGTTCCGTACCGCGTCATGTCGTCCAGGGGGGCGAGGATGCGTTCCTCCTCCCGGCGTGCCGTGTGCGCGGCGGCGATGGTGCGCGCGCCGCCCAGCGCCTCGGTCAGCCGTGCGGCGACGGCGCCCTGCGCCTGCTGGTACCGGCCGACCGAGTCGGACGACTGGTGCGCGAACGTCCGCAGCAGCAGGAGGAGCAGCGGCAGGCCGGCCACGAAGACGGCGGCGGTCCAGGGGTCGATGAGGGCCAGCGCGACGAGGGCGCCGGCCGGGACGAGGACGGAGGACACCGAGGTCGCGAGAGCCGCCGGTGCGGCGCCGCTGTCCGTGGCGTTGACGCACAGCCGGGCGGCGACGTCGCCTCCGGAATGGGGCGCGGCCCGGTGGGGGGCGGTGCCGAGCAGACCGGTCAGGGCGCGGAGGCGGATCCAGGCGGTGGCGCGGGCGGTGGTGAGCTGGGTCAGCAGGACCCCGGCGGCCTCCAGCAGGACTTCCGCGGCGAGCAGTACGGCGGTCCAGGCCAGCCAGGTGGTCGCGCCGGGGCGGTGGTGCAGGAGCAGGTCCAGCGTGCGGCCGGCGACCGCGGGGACGGCGAGCGCGCAGGCCGCGCCGGCGACCGAGCAGACGAGCAGGAGCGCGGTGCTGCCCGCGGTGTGGCGTACGGCGCCGCGCAGCAGCCCGTCGGACCCGGTCGGCGAGGCCATCCGATGCCCTTTCTCCTGGCGGTACGGCGGGTACGGCGGTGCGGCGGGTGGGGGGCACGGCGGGTGGGACGGGAGGAACGGCGGACGGCCGGTGCCCCGGGAGCCGTGCTCCCGGGGCACCGTGACCTCGCGCCGGCGCCTCGGCGCCGTGCGCGGAGCGGGTCAGTTACAGGTCGTCACGCTGAGGCTGCTGTCCCCGCAGAGCAGCAGGCTCGCGCGGCTGCCGGTCTCGACGTCGCCGATGGCCTCGTCCTTGGGGGTCTCCAGCGACTGCAGGTCGAACAGGTTCATGATCGTTTCCTTTCGAATGGGGACGGTGGTGCTGTGCGACCCCGAAGCGGGGCCGGTTCGTGGGGCCGCGGGAGCGGCGGGAGGAACGGCAGGTGTGCCGGGCGGTCGCCCAGGGCTGCCGAGAGGGCCAGCAGGATGCCCGCCGTTCCGGTGGCGAGGTCCATGGAGAGCCGCATCATCTGTTCGCCGGGGAAGGCGAGATGGCCTTGGTAGGACATCGCGTGCCAGGTCAGGCAGTCGACCTGGCGGCGTACGTCCTCGGGCGCCGTGCCGGGCCCGTCGGCGTGCGTTCGGGCGAGGTGGAGGACCATCCCGGCGACGCCGCGGAAGAGGCCCGGCTGGGCGTAGAAGGTGGCCTGTGCCGCCTGCACGATGTCGCGCCGGGCCCGGACGAGGGCCTCGTCGTGGCGGTGGAGGAGGAAGTCGTCGATCACCATGCCGATGCCCACGCTGCCGGCGCCCAGGTACGGCATCGTGCGCCAGCCCTCGTCCACTTGCAGGGTGCCGGAGACTCCGCGCACACAGCGGGTGAGGTCGTCGTGGAGCGCTTCGGCGGCGAGGTCGAGCAGCGCGGTGTCCCCGGTGCGTTCGTAGAGCCGTACGAACAGCAGGGCCCTGCCGGCCGCCCCGTGCAGCAGTCCGGTCCGCACCCGGCCCGTCGTCGGTTCCGCGGCCGGGGTGGACGCGGCCGGCGGGCGGGCCGTCAGTTCGGCGCACCGCAGGGCCGCCGCGTGCAGTCCGGTCTCGCCGGTGGCCGTGGCGAGGGCGTCGAGGGCGAGGCCGATCCCGGCCGTACCGCCGTGCAGGTCAGGCGCGAGACCGTCGTGGTCCTGGGCGAGGACGAGCTCCGCCAACTCCAGCGCGGACGCGGTGTGTCCGAGTCCCTGGAGGGTCCACGCGATGCCGGTGAGCCCGTCGTAGAAGCCGAGCGGCGTGCCGGACTCGGGCTGCTTGGCGTAGCGCAGGAGCTTCTCCTCCGCCGCCGGACATCGCGCGGCGCCGCTCTCGCGCAGGGCGTGGAGGACTCCCGCGGTGCCATAGCCGACGGTCATGCCGCCACCGGCCGTGGCGAACTGGGCGATGTCACCGGGGAAGAAACGGTCCTCCCGGTCGGGTGTCGCCGACGCCAGGATCGCGTTGACCATCGAGTCACGGCTGTGCGGCCACTCCCCCGGCTCCGCGGGCAGGAACGCGGCGCGGCCGCCAGGGGGCCGGCCGGGTGCCGTGACACCGTCGGACGCCGTCACGTTCTCGACGGCCGGTGCGCCGGCGCGCGGCGGAGTGCCGACGCGCGGCGGGTCGCTGTCGCGGGGCGAGGCACTGTCGCGGGGCGGGTCGCTGTCGCGGGGCGAGGTGCCGACCGGCTGCCGTGTGATCTCCATTACCGCCGTGTCCAGGAAACCCGGAGGCACGGGGAATCGCGCCGCCGCGACCTCCGCCAGGTGGGCGGCCTTGGCCCGGTCCACGGCGAACAGGCTGGTGAGCGGGACGAACAGGGCGATCCGCAGACAGGCGAGGGCGTAGCGGTCCACGTCGAAGCCGCGCCGGTCGGCGGGTGCGACGAACGCCGGGTTGGCGACGGTCTGCCGCCCGCCCTCCGCGGCCGGCTGGGCCGCCTCGAAGTCCAGGAGCACCACGGAGGACTCGTCCTCGGCCACCATGATGTTGAAGAGGTGCAGGTCGTTGAAGACGATCCCCCGGGCGTGCACCTCGGCGACGGCCCGCTCGACGAGGCCGTGGATCCGCAGGGCCCACTCCGTGTACTCGGCGAGCCGCTCCGCCTCCGGTTCGGCCTCCATCAGGGGATGCCGGCGTGCGAAGAAGGTGTTGAGGGGCCTGCCCTCGACGAACTCGAGGGCCAGGAAGTGGTGGTCGCCGACGGTGAAGCTGTCGAGGACCTCCGGGGTGCAGGCGAGCCCGGAGAGCCGTTCCAGCGCGGCGCGTTCGCGGTGCAGCCGGGTGACGGCGTCGGCCTCGTCGGCGGCCAGCCCGGCGAACGGGCGCGCCTCCTTCAGGACGACCCGCCGCCCGGTCGCGCGGTGCCGCGCCTCGTACACGCCGCCGCCGTTGGAGAAGTGCAGGGCCTTGACGATCTCGTACGGCATCTCCTGCACCGTCACCGCGGCTCTCGCGTCGAGGTGCGGGCGCAGGAACGGCGGCGGTGCGACCCAGTCGGGCACGCGGAAGACGGGCCCGCGCCGGTCGGGTACGAGGGTGCCGGAGCCGTCCTCCATGGCCGGCCGCAGCTCGCCGTGCTCGTCGTAGCAGTGGCGGCGGGTGAAGCTGCCGTACCGCAGGTGGACGGGGCCCTTCCCCCAGCGCAGGTCGCTGAGGATGTAGGGGCCGGGCTCGCCGTCGAGCAGGCGCGCCAGGTCGGTGGCGACGCGCTCGCACTGCTCGTCGTCGGCCGGGTACACGGTGATGAACTTGCCGCTGGCCGCGCGGTCCGCGTATTTGGCGTTGCGCTGGTGCAGCAGGTAGCGGCTCGGCACGAACTTGAACGCCACCTCGTGCCGCAGGCAGTGCTCCCGGACCGTGTCGAGGACGCGCTCGGCGTTGTCGAGACAGGCGGAGACGTGGATCTTCCAGCCCTGCGAGGGGAGCGTACGGCTCAGCGGCCGGAGGGCGAGCCAGTCGCCCGTCCGGTGGCTGGTCCATCCCTCGGGGACGGGGAGGGTGGCGGCGCGGTAGAGGGAGTCACCCGCTCCGTCGGCGAAGACGAGACGGTGCGGCGCGTCGTAGAAGTGACGGTCGGCGTCGCAGAAGACCGCGTACCCCTTGTTCACAACGCACTCCCTCGGTCGGTGACGGACATGACGTTGTCACGCATGCCGAGGGCCCCGACAGTCGCCGCTGTCACGTCTCGCATGTGCAGTACGCATGGGTAACCGGGGTACTCCGCTTGCCTCTTGAGGGGTACGGGCCGGAACACCTGCCGTACACGGGCCGCTTGCGTGGCGCGCGCGGAGTGTGCCGTGCACTCCCGTGGGCCCCGCCGATCCCCCGCCCGCTTCCGGCGCTCGCCGCCGGCCCCGCCGCGCCGGGAGGCCGGCCCCGCTACGGCCCCCGGGCCGCTCCCTATGATCATCGGGACGGACGGCGGAGACGGACGACGGAGGCTCGACGACCATGGCGGACCAGCGCGTGTACCTCGTGACCGGTGGCGGGACGGGCATCGGCGCCGCGACCGCTCGGCTGTTGCGGGAGGCCGGGCACCGGGTGGTGGTCTCCGGGCGGCGGCCCGAGCCCCTGCGGCTCGTCGCCGAGGAGACCGGCGCCCTGGCCGTCCCTTCCGACATCGGTGATCCCGAGGCCGTACGCGCCCTCGTCGACACGGCCGTCGAGGCGTACGGGCGGCTCGACGGGCTCGTCCTCAACGCCGGCATCGGGCGCGGCGGCGGGGTGGGCGAGGTGACCCTGGAGGACTGGGAGGCGGTGATGCGGACCAACCTCACGGGCCCCTTCCATCTCCTGCGCGCCGCGCTGCCGCATCTGCTGGACGCGCGCGGGGCGGTGGTCGCGGTCGCCTCCGTGTCCGCGCTGCGCAACGGCGTGGGCAGCGCCGCCTACGGCACCTCCAAGGCGGCGCTGCTCCAGCTCTGCCGCTCCCTCGCGGTCGACTACGGGCCCGCGGGGCTGCGCGCCAACACAGTGTGTCCGAGCTGGGTGCGCACCGACATGGCGGACCGCAGGATGAGCCGGTTCGCCGACGAGGCGGGGCTGGGGGACGGCGGCGTCGACGCGGCGTACGAGGAGGTCACCCGCGTCCTGCCCGCCGGGCGGCCGGGCGAGCCGCGCGAGGTGGCCGAGGCCGTCGCCTGGCTGCTCTCGCCCGCCTCCTCCTTCGTCAACGGCGCCGTGCTCACCGTCGACGGCGGCGTGACCGCCCTCGACCCGGGCACCCTCGCCTTCGACTACCGCATCGAACGCCGGGCCGAAAGATCCTAGGCCGCGTTTCGAAACTCCCGTCCGGCCGCGGGGCCGCTTCGGCCGTACGGAGGATTGCGCCGGTCCCGTCCCGGGCACCCGCACGCCGTACGCCGCCCGGTCCGTCGGCGGCCGAGCGGCCTCGCACCGGTCGGCGCAGGTCACCGGGCGGGTGACAGGGCTTTTCGACGCGGAGGGACCGGGTAGACGCCCAGGCCGGAAGGGGACGTGCCTCGCCGCGGAACAGGGGCGGGGCGGCACCGAGGAAAGGCGGGACCCATGACGGACGAGAACATGGCGGACGACGTCTACCAGCCCACGGGCGGCAACGAGGAGCAGGAGGACGCCGCGCCGCTGGACCTTCAGGACGCGGTGGACGAGCGCGACTACGACGACGTCCTGGACGAGGGGTACTCGCCGCCGGAGAAGCCGCTCGGCGTGACCAAGGTGGGCACCACCGCGGCGGAGCAGCGGGACGGCGAGACGCTCGACCAGCGCCTGGCGCAGGAGGTGCCGGACGCGGGAGCGCCGGTGGCGTCGGACGGCATCGGCGACCTGCCCGACGGCGAGGGCGAACCGGTCGACCCGGAGGCCGGCGCCGAGCGCGCGGGGCGGCTCGTGGCACCGGACGAGGGCGTGCACGAGGACACCGACAAGGAGCTCGTCGCCTCCGACGTGGGCATCGACGCGGGTGCGGCCGGCGCCGAGGAGGCGGCCATGCACGTCGTACCGGAGGAAGAGCTCGACGACCCTGACGGGCGGGCCCTGTGACCCGGGAGCCTTCGTGGGACGTGGCCCCGCCGGCGGCGGCCGGGCCGGGCGGCGGGAGGCCGCCGTGGACGTGATCCCGGGCCACCGCGTGCCCCTCCGCCCTCACGCCCGGTCGGCTGTGCGGTCGCCATGGCCGTGACACGGCACTACGCCGTGGCGGCCTCCGGGCAGTGGTGGGACGAGGAGGCGAACCAGCGGCAGCCCGCCGGGGAGGTCCATGCCTGGGAGCAGGGCAGGAACGCGACCGTCTGCGGTCTGTCCCTCAGCCGCTCCCATCTCGGGCGCTTCCCCCATGTGGCGTGGCCGGAGACGTTCCCGGAGTCGGGCGGCGCGGCCGACCGTGTGCGGCGCGTGTGTCCCCGCTGCAGCGCGGCGGTGGGCGGTCGGGCCCGCGGCGGCCACCCGCAGTGGGATCGCGTCGACCCGAGGCCCTGAAGCACCCCACGCCGTCGGTCAGACGAGCGTCGCGAGCCATCCCGCGGCCGCGCTCGCGACGGCCACGGCGGTCAGCGCGAGGGCGAGGGTGCGGCGCCGGAGCCGCTCGTACCGGGCGCCGTACTCGGTGCGGAGTTCGGCGATCCGGGCGGCGACGGCCCGCAGCATCTCCCTGCGGAGCGCGAGGTGTTCGTCGGCGAAGCGGCCGGCGATCTCGTCGCGTTCGAGGGGGCCGAGCCAGGTCAGGCCGCGGGCGAACTCCTCGCCCGCCCGGCGCGCTTCCTGACGGGCGGCCTGGCTCAGGAGGTACCCCTCGAGCCGGGCGAGGCCCGCGGCCGTCTCTTCGCGGTCCATCGCGCCTGCTCGTCTCAGCGCGGCGCCTGGCCGTCACGGCCGGCGTCGGGCCCCTGGTGGGTGGCGGCGGAGGGGTCGTCGAACACGTCGCGCTTGCCGTCCTTGCCCGCGTCCAGCGCGGCCATCTCGGGGAAGGAGAGGTCGAAGGCCGGCGACTCGGACCGGATCCGGGGCAGGGTGACGAAGTTGTGCCGCGGGGGCGGGCAGGAGGTCGCCCACTCCAGCGAGCGCCCGAAGCCCCAGGGGTCGTCGACCCCGACCTTCTTCCCGTACTTGGCGGTCCGCCAGACGTTGTACAGGAACGGCAGGGTGGAGAGTCCCAGCAGAAAGGCCCCGATGCTGGAGACGGTGTTGAGGGCGGTGAATCCGTCGGCGTCCAGATAGTCGGCGTAGCGGCGGGGCATTCCCTCGGCGCCCAGCCAGTGCTGGACGAGGAACGTGGTGTGGAATCCGATGAAAAGGGTCCAGAAATGGATCTTGCCGAGGCGTTCGTCGAGCATCTTGCCGGTCATCTTCGGCCACCAGAAGTAGAAGCCGGCGAATGTCGCGAAGACGACGGTCCCGAAGACGACGTAGTGGAAGTGCGCCACGACGAAGTACGAGTCGGTGACGTGGAAGTCCATCGGCGGCGAGGCGAGGATGATGCCGGTCAGACCGCCGAAGAGGAAGGTCACGAGGAATCCGACCGACCACAGCATCGGTGTCTCGAAGGACAGGGATCCCTTCCACATGGTGCCGATCCAGTTGAAGAACTTCACGCCCGTCGGCACGGCGATCAGGAACGTCATGAACGAGAAGAACGGCAGCAGCACCGCGCCGGTCGCGAACATGTGGTGGGCCCACACCGTGACCGAGAGGCCCGCGATGGCGATCGTCGCGCCGATGAGGCCGACGTAACCGAAGATCGGCTTGCGGGAGAAGACCGGGAAGATCTCGGTGACGATGCCGAAGAACGGCAGCGCGATGATGTAGACCTCGGGGTGGCCGAAGAACCAGAAGAGGTGCTGCCACAGCAGCGCGCCGCCGTTGGCCGCGTCGAAGACCTGCGAACCGAACCGCCGGTCCGCCTCCAGGACCAGTAGCGCCGCGGCGAGCACCGGGAAGGCCAGCAGCACCAGGACGGACGTCAGCAGGATGTTCCAGGTGAAGATCGGCATCCGGAACATCGTCATGCCCGGCGCCCGCATGCAGATGATCGTCGTGATGAAGTTGACGGCACCCAGGATCGTGCCGAACCCGGCGAACGCCAGCCCCATGATCCACAGGTCGCCGCCCACGAACGGTGTGTGCTCGGCGTTGTTGAGCGGCGCGTAGGCGGTCCATCCGAAATCGGCCGTGCCCTGGGGGGTGAGGATGCCGCCGAAGGCGATGAGGCCGCCGAAGAGGAAGAGCCAGTAGGAGAACATGTTCAGACGCGGGAACGCGACATCGGGAGAGCCGATCTGCAGCGGCATGATCGCGTTGGCGAATCCCGCGAAGGTCGGCGTCGCGAACAGGAGCAGCATCACCGTGCCGTGCAGCGTGAACGCCTGGTTGTACTGCTCCGGCGAAAGGATCTGGATTCCCGGCCGCGCCAGCTCGGCCCGCATGAACAGGGCCAGCACCCCGCCCGCCAGGAAGAACACGAACGACGTGATCAGATAAAGGTGCCCGATCTGCTTGTGATCGGTGGTGGTCGCCCAGGAGATGACGACCGTACCCATGCGGCGACGCCGCACGGGAGGAGCGGTTACCGGCTCGGTCGTCGTCGCCATGGAGACCTCTCGCAGAAGCGGGCACCTGATATGCGCGGGGGTGACCCACCACTTCTACGACACATTCCCCCGGCCCGCCCGCGCGCGAGACCCGTGCGTACGGGTGAATTCGCCGATCGGTCGACGGGCCGTCACGCTCGGCGCGGCCACAACCCTTCCCCGCGCGCCGGCGCCCTTCCTTCCCGGCGACGCGGGCCGGACACCCGGGAGAAGAGGGCCGGACACGCGGGCGAAGAGGGCCGGACCGGTCAGGAATCGAGAAGCGCCGGCCGGTGAGCCGCGCCTAACGTGAGGGCCATGGACCTCACCATTCACACCACCGCCCTCCCGCACGTCGACCCGGACGCCTCCCTCGTCTTCTACCGCGACGCCCTCGGCTTCGAGGTACGCAACGACGTCGGCCAGGGCAAGATGCGCTGGATCACGGTCGGCCCCGCCGACCAGCCAGACACCTCCATCCTCCTGGCGCCCCCGGCCGTCGACCCCGGGATCACGGAGGCCGAGCGCCACACCATCGCCGAGATGATGGCCAAGGGGACCTACGGCTGGATCCTGCTGGCCACCCGGGACCTCGACGCCACCTTCGAGAAGGTGCGGACCGCAGGCGCGGAGCTCGTCCAGGAGCCGACCGAGCAGCCGTACGGCATCCGCGACTGCGCCTTCCGCGACCCCGCCGGCAACCTGATCCGCATCCAGGAGCTGACCTGAGCCGAGCGGCCCGGGCCCGTGACCTGATCGGGCGCCGCTCCCCTCCATGCGAGCCCGGTGGCCGTCGCCGCACAGAGCGGTCGGTCGGCCACCGGGCCGCGCCCTTCCCCGCCCTGACCGTGGACGACAGGAGTCCCCTCATGTGCCACCCCGCGTGGGCGCGCGCCCGCGTCACCGCGCACCATCTGGCCGAACTCGCACGGCTGCGCCGCGTCCGCGACCGGATCGACCGGGAGTACGCGCGGCCGCTGGACATCGAGGCGCTCGCCCGGGACATCGGCATGCCGGCCGGACAGCTCGGCAGGCTCTTCCGGGCGGCGTACGGCGACTCGCCGTACGGCTATCTGACGAGGCGTCGCATCGAGCGCGCGGCGGCGCTGCTGCGGTGCGGCGGTCTCGACGTCGTCCCGAGCGACGGCCCGGGCTCCACGGCGCTCCTTGCGGCACGCACGGAGACGAGTCGGGCGACGGGCCTCGCGGGAGCGGGCGCACGCGACGTCCCGGAAGGCGCACCGGAACCGGTCAGGATTCGAGAAGCCCCGGCGACCGCCCCACAACTAGCGTGAAGGACATGAACTCCCTCGCCTTCATCACCCTCGAGACGGCCGACACCGCGGCCGCCGACCGCTTCTACACCACCGCCTTCGGACTGGACGCGCGGCTGCGGCTGCGCGCCACCGAGGCCCCGACGGCCGGCTTCCGCGGCTTCGTCATGTCGCTCACGGCGTCCCAGCCGGCCGACGTCAGAAGCCTCGTCGACGCCGCGCTCGACGCGGGCGCCACCTCCCTGAAGCCCGTCACGAAGTCGTTCTGGGGCTACGGCGGTGTCGTCCGGGCCCCGGACGGCACGATCTGGAAGATCGCCACCTCGGCGCGGAAGGACACCGGCCCGGCCACCCGGCGCGTCGACGACGTCGTGCTCCTGCTGGGGGCCGCGGACGTGGCCGCGAGCAAGGAGTTCTACGTCGGGCGCGGGCTGACGGTGACCCGGAGCTTCGGCCGGAAGTACGTCGAGTTCGCGTCCGGGCCGGGCTCCGTGAAGCTGGCGCTGTACGGGCGTCGTGCGCTGGCGAAGGACGTCGGTGTCCCCGTGGACGGCACGGGGTCGCACCGGATCGTGCTGGGCGGCGCCGGCGGTGAGTCCGCCGGGTCGTTCGTCGACCCGGACGGCTTCGCCTGGGAGGCGGTTTCGCTCACCCCCGCCCCCTGAACGCCCCGCCCCGGCGGCGCCGCCGGGGCCCTCGGCCCTCTGCGGTATAACCGCAGCATGATCTACCACGTGGTCCCCCACCCCGAGTGGGCGGCTTCTCCCGACGCGCCCTACGCCCCCGCCTCCCTCGCCGAGGAGGGCTTCGTCCACTGCTCGCCCGACGAGGCGACCACCCTCGCCGTCGTGAACGCCTTCTACCGGTCGGCGCCGCGCCCCCTCCTCGTGCTCGTCCTCGACGAAAGCCGTCTCACCGCCAGGACGGAGTGGGAGGAAGCCGTTCCGGCGCCGCCGCCGGGCGTCGCCGAAGGCACGCGGTTCCCCCATGTGTTCGGCCCGGTGGACCGCGACGCCGTCGCGCGGATCCTGCACATCACCTGGGACGGGGAAGGCCGGGCCACGGGGACTCGGCAGGCCGGCTGACGCTCCTCCCGCCTCCGGCCCTCAGGTGAGAACGGCCGAGCGTTGATCGCGGATCAGCGGCGGTTGCTAGCCTGGGACGGCCCCGTTCGATGACCGATGGAGTTCGCGTGAGTGATGTACCGGCTCGGGACCTGGTGGGTACGGTGCGTCGTATCGACTCGCTGCTGGACCGCATGGGGTTGGACCGCGAGGACGTGCTGCGGGTGGAGGGCGAGGGCGGGCTCTCGTACGCCTCCGGTGTCCCGGCACAGGAGGTGCGGGAGCTGCTGAGCGGCGAGCCGCCCCTCGTGCCCGCCCAGGGCGGGGATGTCGTCGAGGCGCGCCATCGGCGCGTGGTCGAGCGGATCCTGTTTCTGCGGGCGACCCGGCTGCGGGCGGCGGCGGACGGCAGCCGACGGCCGTACACACTCGCGGAGATCGCGGTGGGCGCGGGAACCAGCGCGCAGTGGCTCGACAAGATGATCAAAACGGGCCGGGCGCCGAACCTCGATCACGCCGCGGGGATCGCCGGATTCTTCGGGGAGAAGATCGAGTTCCTGGTCGCCGAGCCCGCCGAGGCCCTGGACCGGGTCCTGCAGCAGATCCACAAGGACCTGCTGGAGCGGACCGTGGAGCGCCAGGACCAGGATCTGCGGCGGCTGCGGAACGCGGGTTCGGCCGACGAGGTGGACCCCTCGCTCGGCGTCGTCGCGTACGCCGCCCGGGCTCTGGCCGACGTGCCGGACGACACCGCTCAGCCGCTGATCGCCCTCATCGAGTCGGTCGCCCGGCGCTCGCGGGAGGAGCGTGCCAGGGAGGCGCGCGCCGCTCTGGAGACCGGTGGTGCACAATGACGTCGGGCGGGACGCGCCGGGCCGAGACCACGGCCCACCAGCGGTAACGCACAACGGGCGATGCATGGGGGGCTGTGCATCCGGGATGAGGGACGGGTGGCAGGTCGTGGGGTTCGTGGGGGTCTCGCGTCGCATGAAGCGGCACCGTGACGAGCTGATCGGGGGTCTGCCGCAACCGGTTCCGAACGATCCGGCAGAACTGCTGAAGGCCGTGTGCGCCTCCGCGAGGAAGAGCAGCGGGCGTGAAGTGAGCCTGATGCTGGAGGAGTTCCCGCCGGACACGGTGACGGGCCTCTGGCTGGACATGGGCGACTACGACCTGGTCGCCGTCGAGGCGAACACCTCGCCCCTGCACCAGCTCGTGATCCTGGGACACGAGTTGTGGCACCTCAAGGAGGGGCGCTGCGGCCACGGCGGCGCGACCGGTGCGGTGGTGGCGGCCCGCATGCTGGGCGAGCGGTGGAGCCTGGACGACGCCGTCGCCCATGTCGTCGCCGCCCGCACGGAGCCGGACCACGAAGAGGAGCGGCGCGCCGAGAAGTTCGGCCGGATGCTGGCCGACCGGTGCAGGCCCTTCCTGGAGGTCCGGCGTACCGCGTCGCCCTCCGCCGGGGTGGCCGGCCGTATCTGGACGTCGTTCCGAGGATGAGCATGCAGCAGGGTGTGAACCTCTACGTCCCCGCCGCCGCACTCGGACTCGTCCTGATCGCCAAGTTCCCTTCACTGGTCCGGCGTCGGCACAATCCCGTGGTCCGCAGCGTCAACGCGGTGATCTTCTTCCAGGCGGCGGCGTTCTTCTTCTCGGCGCCGCCCACCATCGCGTTCGTCAACCGCTTCACCGGCATCGACAACTTCTCGGCGCTGATGGTGTACTGCCTGCTCTCGGGGTACGCGTGCGCGTGCCGGGTGCTCATGGAGAACTGGCGCGAGGACGCGCGGGTCCAGCCCCGCACCCGACGCCGGGTCAGACGGTGGATCTGGGGCCATGTCGTGGTGACGGTCCTGCTGGTGGTCTGTTTCGTCCTGGGCGAGGCGCCGGTCGAACGGCAGCGGGACTTCGAGACCTACTACGCCGACACTCCGTTCATCCGCGAGATGGTGCTGCTCTGCCTGCTCGCCTGCACCGCCGCCACGGGCGCGGCGGCGGTCGCCTGCCGGAGCTGGGCGTACGACATCCGACGGCGTTGCCCCGAGCGGAAGACCCCGGCCGGAGGTTCGCTGCGCATCGGACTCACCGTCCTGACGGTCGGTTTCCTGACCCATCTGACCTACGGGGTGGCGAAGCTCGTCTCCGTGGCGGGGGTCTGGTTCGGCCGCGACTGGGGAGCGGTCAACCAGACGGCCATCACCTTCGCCGGCCTCGGTACGGTCCTCGTCGCCGCCGGTTTCCTCATTCCCCTTGTCGGACCCTGGCTCGTCGAGCGGCTGTTCGCACCGCTGTGCGCACTCCGCGCCCTGCGTCCGCTGCGGCGGGCCGTCCGTGCCGACGGCGGTGACGGTGGCCGGATGCGTCTGGTCACTCCTTGGTACGCCGGGCCCGGCCGTCGCCTCACGGACCGGATGACCGACATCCACGACCGGATGCTGGAGCTCGGGTGGTACTGCTCGGAGGAGGAGCGGGTGCGGGCCCACGGCCGGGCGCGGCGGGCCGGGAGGTCGGAGAGCGAGAGCGTGGCGATCGGGCTGGCCGTCATGTTCACGGCCGCGGCCGAGGCGCGTGCCCGTGGCGTGCGCGCCGACCCGGTGCACGGTGCCGCCGCGGTACGGGCTCTGCGGTCCGCCGAGGCGGACCACGACAACCTGCTGGTCGGCATCGCGCGGGCCCTCGGCGATCCGGCCGCCGCTCCGGCTCCCGCGGCGGGCCGGCCCCGGGGCCGGTGGGCGGATCCGTCTCCGCCCCGGAGTGTGGACGCTCCGGGGCCGGAGGGGCACTCCCTCGGGCGCTCCCCCGCGGGGCCCGATGGCAGGGAGTCCGTGGAACCGCCGGTCATGGGGCCGGCGTGAGGGGGCGGCCCGGCGACCGGGCCGCCCCTTCGTCATCGAGCCGTCACGGGCGGGCCCACTTGGTGTTGGCGCCGCCGTTGCACTGCCACAGGCCCAGGCCGGAGCCGTTGGCCGAGGCCTGACCCCAGACGTTCAGGCACTGGCCGGGGTTGAGGACGGGGGTGATGGTGGCGTCGGCGTTGACGTTCCACTTCTGCTCGGGCCTGCCGTCACACGCCTGGACCGAGATGCCCGTACCGGCGTTGGCACCGGCAGGGGCGGTCAGGCACTTGTCGGCGACGCGCAGTTCCTTGGCCGCGGTGGCGTCCCACTGCTGGTTGGCTCCGCCCCAGCAGTCCCAGATCATCACGCCGGTGACGCCGTCGAAGTCGAGGCAGCGGCCGGACTGGGCGCCGCGCAGGGTGGCGTTGGACCAGCGGATGCCGCCGTCCTGGGCGTGGACGACGAAGGCGTTGCCCTCGACGGCGGCGTACGCGCCGGCGCCGTTCCAGGTCTCGGTGACCCAGAGGTTGCCGCCCCGGCCCTGGCCGCCGTCGGCCTTGTAGAGGACGAGGTTGCCGTCGTCCTGCATGTGGAGGTAGGAGTTCCAGCTCCAGGAGTACTTGCCCCACAGCTCACGGCCTGAGGCGGCTTCGCGGACGAGGACGTTGCCCTGGATGTCCATCACGACCACGGTCTGGCCGTTGGTGAGCCAGGAGCCGGGCAGGAGCTTGGCGCCGGGGTTCAGCCTGTCCCCCTGGGACGCGGTGTGCGTGGCCCACAGGAGCTTGCCGACGCCGGTGCCGCCGCCGGTCGTGAGGAAGGAGGCGATGGTGACGTCTCCGTCGGACTGCAGGGCCAGGCGGGCGCCGGGGTTGTTGTGCGTCCGCGACGACCACAGCGCACTGGTCGGGTCGGTCTCCTGGGCGTCCTTCTTGTAGACGACGAAGTTGCCGTCCGCCTGCATCTTGGCGTAAGCGCCGGGGTTGCCGCTGGTGCCGGAGACCCACAGGGCGCTGCCCTGGTTCTCGCCGCCGGTGCGGTGGTACACGACGAGGTCGCCGTTGGTCTGCATGACGAGCTTGGCGTTGTCCGACGAGATGGTCGCACCGGACCGGAGGATGTCCCCGGCCTTGAGGGTCACGGGGCGCTTCTTGACGGTGTCGATCCAGGAGGCGAGGTCGTCGGCGCGTGCGGCGACGGCTCCCTTGCGGGTCTCCGTGGTCGGCATGCCGAGGCATCCGCCCTGCCAGGAGCGGCTGTTGACGCCGATCAGCTTGCCGGCGGCGTCGAGCACCGGGCCGCCGGTGTCGCCCTTGCACAGGACGTCGGTGCCGTTGGCGGAGTCGATGCCCAGGTCGCCCGCGGTGACGTTCTTGATGGTGAAGGCGCCGGTGTGGAGCTTGTCCGGGACCCATTCGGTCTTGGTGCGGCCGAAGCCGGAGGCGGACACCTGGGCGCCGGCGACGGGTGCCGCCGCGGCGAGCTTGACCGGCGCGATGTCCCGCACGGAGCGGTCCAGACGGGCCAGGACCAGGTCCCGGTCCGTACGCGGGACCAGATCGACGATCTCGCGTACGGTGCCGCCGTTCAGGGTGGCGGTGGTGGGGCGGGCGGGCTTGCCCGCGGGCACCGCCTCGCCGGGCCGCTCGGCGAAACAGCTGGCGGCGGTGGCCAGCCACAGCTCGTCCACGAGCGTGGCGGTGCAGGCGCGGTTCTCGGGCCACGCGCCGACCGAGAGCTGGGCGGTGTGGGTGAGCGTCCCGGCCGCGGCGGGGGCGCCGGCGGCGGCCTGCGCGGTGCCGGTGAGGCCCGCGAGCGCGAGGGGAGCGGAGAGCAGAGCCACGCCGAGGGCGGCGCGTATGGAGGGTCTTGCGGTGTGCTGACGCTTCATGTCACTTCCTGGAAGCAGGGCGGGAGCCGGAGGGCGGGGACGTCGGGCGTCCCTGTGCGGGTGGGCGGTGGGCCCGGCGAAGGGGCCGGGTCCGGAGGACCGGTCGTCACGGCGCCTACGCGCCGGTGCGGATCTCCATGAGCACGTGCTCGCGGCCCTCGGGGTCGACGCTCTCGCCGACCGGGGTCCACGTGTTCTTCTTGATGGTGAAGGTCTTCTCCTCGTCACCGACGGTCATGTCGACCTCGGCGGGCTGGCCGCTGCCACGGATCGAGAAGACGGCCGGGACCTCCAGGGCCAGGTAGCCGCGGGTGCCGGTGACCTTGAAGCAGAACCGCTCCTCGTTCGCCCGCGTCCAGACCTCCATCAGGCCCGGGGCGCTGTCGCAGGCGGCGAGGACGATGTGGCCGTCGCCGCGCTTGAGGGTGAGCTTCCGCTCGGCGAGGATCTTGTCGGCGTCGGGATAGCCGAAGTCCTCGACGGCGAAGCCCGGGCCCTCCTCGGCGACGGCCTTCATGGCGACGGCGCCGGCGGCCCGCGTGTTCGCGTCCGTCGGTCCGGCGGACGTTCCGCCCGCGGTCGCCAGCCATGCCAGGGCGCCCGCCGCCGTGGCGACGGCCACGGTGCGGACGAGTGTTCTGAGTGCCTTCATGCCTGTTCCAGTCGTCGGTTCCGGTCCTGCCCGGAAGAGATGTGCCGTACGGATGTGAAGGCTCTTGTCAGCCAACAGGAGATGCGGCAAAGGCATCTCACTGGGGAAGCCCCCAACTTCGTGCCGGATCCTAACCGACCGACCGGCACATAAATCAAGTCCACAGAAACGAGCATGACGTTTCATCAATGAAATTCCGCTGCCCGACGGGCGACCGGACATCGCGGTGACGTCGCGCGAACAGGGGCCGTACGGGGGCGGTTTCCCGTCATCACAGGGGCACACCCGGGCCTCCGCAGGCGTGAGGTGCCTCACAAGCCCCTGGGGTTTCAACTGGCGTAATGCACCGCTTTGCTCCCCTTCCGTCCGGTTTCTTGGGTCAGTTTCAGTCACCTCCTGACCGATTCAAGTTCGTTGGATAAACGGAAGTTGATTCCTCATCAACTAGCGTCTGGTCATCGTCGTGCAGGCCACGTATGGTCATGCCGCGCACCCCTCGGGTCCTCCATGTCTGCCATGGCCCGACGAATAGGAACCCGATTCACACCTGCAGTCCTGGCTCGGGCCGCATTGTTTTGCGGGTGTGCCAGGCGTCGAAAGCGAAGGACCGTTTTGGACACCACCTACTGGAGTAGACGGCGCATTATCGGCGCCATCGCGGCCACCACGGCCGTGGTCACCACTTCCAGCCTCGTACTCAATCCCGTGGCCGCCTGGGCCGATACGCCGACGCCGGGTGACGGCGACGGCGATCCGTTCCTGCTGCCCGACACCGAGCGGGCGAAGGTCGTCAAGGAGTGGATGCTCGGGGGCCCGGCCGTGCGCGCGGCGGCCGCGGTCGCCCTGGCCGGCTCCGACGCCGACGTACGGAACTTCCTCGACGTCAGGCTCGCCATCGAGACGGCCGAGGACAACCGCGCCGCCGTCCTGAGCGGCCTCGCGGTCGGCGGCAAGGGCACCCGCCGAGCGGCGACGGCGGCGATCAACGGCGGCGACGCCACCATCTCCGCATACCTCGACGGCGGTTTCCGGGCGGCCTTCCTGGAAGACCTCCGCGTGGCCACCGCCACGGTGATGGGCCAGGGCGGCAAGGCCGTCAACCGCTCCGGCAGCGCGGCCCTCGACGACGGCTCCCAGGCGGCGCTCGAGGCGTTCCTGACCGCCGGTCAGTACAGCGCCCGGCTGCAGGACATGCGCTTCGACGTCTCGAAGATGCTGGTGCAGGCCGGTCCGGAGGTGCAGAAGTACGCCGACCGGGCCCTGTCCGGCACGGAGTCCGACGTCGAGTGGTTCCTCGACACCGGCCAGCACATCGCCCGCGCCCGTGACCAGGAGCGGGCGACGATCGAGGAGCTCGTCGCCGTCGTCACCCGCGAGGGCAAGAAGGCCGACGCGAAGACCAAGGAGGCCGAGGAGGCCTCCGCCCGCGCCGTCGAGGCGGCGGGCAAGGCCAAGGAGGCCGCCGAGAAGGCCGCCGCCGAGGCGCAACTGGCCCAGGACGACGTGGTGAAGGCCGGCAAGGCAGCCCGCAAGGCCGGGGACGCCGCCCGGGGCGCGGCCGACGCGGCCCGCGTCGCGATCAACGCGTCCCACGCCGCCGTCCAGGCGTCCCGCCGTGCCTCGTACGCCGCGGCCGCCGCCGGTCAGGCCGCCGCCAACGCCGGTTCCGCCGCCGCCCGCGCCTACCACGCCGCCATCGCCGCCTCCAAGGACGCGCGCCATTCCGGCCTGGCCAGGGACGCCGCCATCGCCGCCCGCAACGCCGCGGCCCGGGCACGGGACGCGGCTGCCGCCGCCGACCAGGCCGTCCTCGCCTCGCAGGCCTCGGCCGGCGCCGGCGCCGCTGCCGCCTCCGCCGCCCGCAACGCGACCGCGGCCGCCAACGCCTCGGCGGACGCCGCCGCGGCCTCGGGCGTCGCGCAGGCGCAGGCCGCCGAGGCCCGGCGGCAGGCGCAGATCGCCGGCAGCAACGCCGCGATCGCCACCAACGCCGCCGGGACCGCGCAGGCGCTGGCCAACGCGTCGGCGGCCGCCGCCCGTACCGCCCGCGACGCCGCCAACAGCGCCGCCGCGCACGCGGAGAAGGCCGCGGACGCCGCCGAGTGGGCGGTGCGGTACGCCGGCCAGGCGGTGGAGTACGCCAACAAGTCCACCGAGTTCGCCAACGAGGCCACGACCGCCGCCAACGCCGCCGCCGAGGCGGTCGTCAAGGCGGTCGACGTGGAGAAGGCCGCCCGCGAGGCCGAGTGGCAGCGCCTGGACGAGGACACGCAGCGGGCGATCGAGGAGGTGCGCCAGCTCGCGCGGATCGAGACACAGGAGCGGGCCGAGACCGAGCGCAAGCGGTCGCAGGCCGAACAGACCGACCAGGCGACGAAGGACCTCATCGCCCAGGCCGAGGCCGCGCTGCGGGCGGGGGACGCCGCGAAGGCCGCTGCCGTCGGGCGCAAGGCTGCCCTCGCCCTGATGGAGTCCAAGGGCAGCTGGTCCCAGGAGGCCGCGCGGTTCGCCCTGGCCGGCACGGACTCCGAGGTCCACGCCTGGATCGAGGTCGACCGGCAGATCGCGCAGCGCCAGGACGACCGAGAGACCACCCTCTACATCGCGCGGACCTCGCCGCCGGCCGTCGCCCTCGCCGCGGCCGCGGCGCTGGAGAGCACGAATCCGGACGCCGTCACGACGTTCCTCGCCACGGGCGCGGTGCAGGCCGCCGCGATGGACAACCGTGTCGCGGTCAACCGGGTGCTGGCCGAGAACCCCGGCCGCGCGGTCACGGCGGCTGCCAACGCGGCCCTGGACGCGGGGACCGCCCAGGCGCTGTACGAGTTCCTCACCGTCACCCTCGAGAAGGCGCTGCGCGAGGACGACGCGGTCGCCACCGCGAGCCTCCTCCACACCGGGGGCCGCTACACCCAGGCCCACGCCCAGGTGGCGATGGAGGGCCCGTCGTGGATGCGTCGCAACTTCATCGCCACGGCGCAGTACGACTCGGCGCAGCTCGACCACGACTCCGCCACCCACATCGCCGCGATGCAGGGCGCGATCGCCGCGGCCGCGAAGATCGCGCACAAGGCGCAGGAGGACGCGGCCCGCGCGCAGGAGGCCGCGGCCACCGCCCGCAACGCGGCGAACGAGGCCCGGCAGTGGGCCGACAAGGCCGTGGCATCGGCTGCGCAGGCGGCCACCGCGGCGGACAAGGCGAACGGTCTGGCGAACGACGCCGAGCAGTCGGCGAAGAACGCCCAGGCCTCCGCCGAGCAGGCCAAGAACGCGGCCTCCAACGCCCGTGTCGTGGCGCGGTCGGCGAACTTCGCCGCCACCCGTGCGCTGGCGTCGGCGCGCAGCGCGATCGCCTCCGCCAACTCCGCCCAGGCTTCGGCCGCCCGGGCCCGGGCCTCGGAGTTCGAGGCCAACCAGAACCGGGACACGGCCGCCGCCGCGGCGAGCCAGGCCTGGCAGATCGAGGGCGAGAAGCGGCGCGCCGAGGTCGCGGCCAGGGCCCGGGAGGCCGCCCAGGAAGCGCAGGCGGCCAAGGCGGCCGGCATCAACCCGTGCAACGTCGCCGACTACGACACCGTCAAGACCGACATCGAGCCGGGCAGCGCGAAATGGTGGGCGGAGTACACCCACTCGGCCGCCGTGGTCGCCGGGTGGACGGGAGTGGGTGTGGGGGTCGTCGGGATCGGCGTCGGCCTCTTCTTCCCTCCCGCCGGTGCGCTCATCCTGGCCGCGGGCTTCGGGATCGGCGTCGGCGCGGCCATCCTCGACGCGACCAGCGCGGTCTTCTACGGGGTCGGATACGGCTGGCGGAGCAAGGAGTTCAAGAAGCAGGCCGCGATCGCGGGCCTCAGCGTCCTGATGCTCGGCCAGTCCCGCTGGATCCACGGCGCGGCACACCTCTCCAAGAGGGGCGCCCACGCGGCGCACGAGCTCTCCCAGGTGGCGCAGGAAGCGGTGTCGCCGATCGTCAGCTGGCTCAGCGGAAAGAAGAAGAAGCACTGACGCGCACGCCGCGGCGGGCCGTGCGTGACACGGCCGGCGCGGGAGCGCGATAGACGCGGCGGCGTGCCGCGCGTAAGGCGCCTGGTCCGGGCATGTGCCCGGACCAGGCGCTTCCGCATGGCCGCGCGGAGCGGTCCGGCGGTGCTGGCGGGGTGCTCGCTGCCGTGGTCGGCAGCCGCCCCGGACGGCTCGACGGCGCTGCCCGCGGGCCGCCGGCTCGATGGCGGTCCCCTGGAAACGGCGGGATCCGCGCCGGGGCCAGGCGGGCCGCCCGCCGCGGGGCGAGGCGTCCTGGTCGGGCTCCTGGCGGGGCAGATCGCGGCGCGGATGGCCCGGGTCAACGGCTTGTAGCCCCAGGGGCGACGACTCCCCCGGCGACGGCCTGCACGAACTCGCGCCGGTCGGCCTGAAGACCGGCCGGTTCGCCGACGAAGTCGCTCCACCGCCGACGGAGGCCGCCTCGCGAAAAAATCTGCGTGCGGACACGGAATGGCTCATCCTGATGGCGCACGCCTACGCCGACCGTGGCGGGCATGTCGCCACAAACGACCGACCCGAGCCCGTTGGAGCCTGAGCGCATGACCGACCCGACTCAGGATCCCCGCTTCCTCCAGGACCCCTATCCGGCCTACGCAGCCATGCGGTCCACATGTCCGGTCCAGCCCATGTCCGGCTCCGGTGGACGTCTCAGCTATCTGGTCACCGGCTACACGGAAGCCAGAGAAGCCCTCGGCGACGCTCGACTTTCCAAGGACACGGCCGTCTTCTTCGCTGACAAGCAGTCACGGCGCCGCCTGCACCCTGCGGTCGCCCACAACATGCTGGCCGGCGACCCGCCCCAGCACACCCGGCTGCGCACGTTGGTGACCAAGGCGTTCACGACAGGAGCCGTGGCGGGGCTGCGTCCGTTCATCGCCCGGGTCGCTGACGAGTTGCTGGACCGGTGGCCCATCGGAGAGCCGTTCGACTTCGTGGCCGGCCTGGCGGTACCACTGCCGGTCATCGTGATCTGCGAACTGCTCGGAGTTCCGCAGGCGGACCGGTCCGATGTCCAGCGCTGGTCCGCGCAGCTCTTCGCGGCTGGAGAGCCCGATGTCATCGACTCGGCCTCCCACTCCATGGCTGACTACATGACGGGGCTCATCGCCGCCAAGCGCCGGGACCCAGGCAGCTCTCTTCTCGACCGGCTCATCTCCGCTCGCGACGGAGACGACCACCTGAGCGAGGAGGAACTGGTCTCCCTGGCCGTGCTGCTGCTCGTGGCCGGACACGAGACCACCACCAACGCCTTGGGCAACGTCCTCCTGGCACTGTTCCAACACCCAGGTGAGCTGAATCGTCTTCGGACACACCCGAACGAGATCCCTGCCGCGCTGGACGAACTCCTCCGCTTCGACTCCGCGGTGAGTACGGCCACCTTCCGGTTCACCACGGAAGCCATCACGCTCGGCGGTACCGACATCCCGGTCGGCGTTCCGGTACAAGTCGTTCTCGGGGCGGCCAATCGAGACCCGAAGCGGTTCCCGGAGCCGGACCGGCTCGACCTGGGCCGGGACGCGACGGCTCACCTCGTTTTCGGCCACGGCATTCACCGCTGTGTGGGTGCTCCCCTGGCCAAGGCCGAGGTGGAGATCGCCCTGCGAGCGGTGCTGACTCGCTTCCCCGGAATCCGCCTTGCCGTACCGGCGAGTCAACTGCAATGGCGACGGACCCGATTGGTACGCGGGCTGGAATCGTTGCCTGTCCTACCTTCTTGATGGGGTCGGACCGGCCATGCGTAGGAGCGGCGGAGCCCAGGGGCTCTGAGGGCCGCTGCCCCCTCTGGTCGGCCTTGCCCTTAGCTCGACCAGGTACGGCCCCCACACCGCCCCGGCCGCCAGCGACGTGGTGCCCGCCACCTGCTCAGCGATCACGTCCTCGTGACTGCGGCATCGGTGAAGTCGACGAGATGGCGGACGGCTAGGGCGTGTTGCCAAAGTGCTGACCGTGGCGCACAACGATGTCTGATTTCCGCGAGCAGGATGCGCCTTTGCTGATCATGCTGGCGCCATGACGATGTCATCCACTACAGACTCAGTGACAGTCCTCACCGGCATGTATGCGGCTGAGGCCGAGTACCTGGCGGCCGGAGGCCCTGGCGAGGCTTCGTTCGACGTGCTCGCCCCCTTCTTCGCGTCGAATGTCGAGCTGCACCAGGCGGATGCTCTGCCATACGGAGGTACTTGGCGTGGGCACAAAGGAATGACGCAGTTCTTCCTCACGATGGGACAGGTGTGGGAGACGTTCGACATGGTGGAGCAGGAGTTTCTTGCCACCGGTGAGACTGCGGTCGTGCTCACTCAGATCCGTGCTCGCGCTCGTGCGACCGGCCGTGAACTCAGCTTCCCAATCCTGCAAACGATCACGGTCAAGGACGGGCAGATCACCGAGGGCCGTCCGTTCTATTGGGACACTCAGGCCATCGCCGACGCCTGTGCCGGGACCGCGCCGACAGACTGAGACCGACTGCAAATCCGCTGGTCACAGCCGCTCGTTGAGGACTGCGACCCATACAGTCGCCTCGTAGCGGACGGCAGGTTTGTCGTACCTTTTCGCCACGGCACGTTGGCGCTTGCGACGGTTGATTCCGCACTCGACGGGATACCGCTGCTTGTAGTCGGTCTTTTCGAACGTCGGCGGCCAACCGCCCCGGGAGCCGAGCTTCTGGCGGTTTCGGAACTGGTCCGAGGGCACTGGGATCGTCGCCTTGATCCCGCGTCTGCGCAGGTAGGCCCGGTTGCTACGGGAGTCGTACGCCTTATCGGCACGCACTCGGTCCGGGCGCTTGCGCGGCCACCCGAGGCCCAGCCGGGGGGCCCGGATCGCTTCCAGGACCGATTCGAACTGCGGGGAAATACCCCGCTGACCGGCCGTGATCCCCACCGCCAGCAGCTTCTGCCCCTGCTCGACTGCCAGGTGGATTCTGCTGGTCAGCCCGCCGCGGGACCGACCGAGACCGTGGTCGGCCGGCTCGACGGCAACGCCACCGGGCGGCTCCTTCTGGAGATCCCCTTTTCGCCGCCCCGGCGGCGTGCTGGGGGGGGTCCGGCAGACCGTGGAGTCGACGTTCACCTCCCAGGTGATCAGGCCGCCCTTCGCGTCCGCCTCGACCTGGAGCGTGGAGGTCGCCGTGGCGCCACACATGGGCCACCAGTGCGCTACCCCACGCCCCGGACCGATGATTGCGCCATATGCACCCATGCGCAGAGCGCGCAGTACGAGCCCACCCTGACGGGTAGCCAGGAAAGGCGGCAACAGGTCAGCATCAGTACCGCACCAAACCGCCGCCAGGCGCCATGAATCGCAGAGATCAATAACCCGCCTCAACTGGCCTGACCTGCAAAAATCCAATTCAGACACATGCCTGCCAGTCTCACCAGGAGGTATCCATGAGGATGCTGATCAACGTCCCGGAGACCGTGGTCCCCGACGCGCTGCGGGGAATGGCGGCCGCTCATCCCGAGCTGACCGTCGACGTGGAGAACCGTGTCGTCCTGCGGCGGGACGCGCCCGTCGAGGGCAAGGTGGCGTTGGTGTCCGGGGGTGGGTCGGGGCATGAGCCGTTGCATGCCGGGTTCGTGGGGCCCGGGATGCTCGCGGCCGCTTGTGCCGGGGAGGTGTTCACCTCTCCGGTGCCCGACCAGATGGTGCGGGCCGCCGCCGCGGTCGACAGCGGGGCGGGTGTGCTGTTCGTCGTGAAGAACTACACCGGCGACGTGCTCAACTTCGAGATGGCCGCCGAGCTGGCCGAGGACGAGGGCGTCCAGGTCGCCAAGGTGCTCGTCGACGACGACGTGGCCGTGACGGACAGCCTCTACACCGCCGGTCGGCGCGGCACCGGTGCCACGCTGTTCGTGGAGAAGATCGCGGGTGCCGCCGCCGAGGAGGGCGCGCCCCTGGAGCGGGTCGAGGCGATCGCCCGGCGGGTGAACGAGCGGTCGCGCTCCTTCGGCGTGGCGCTGAGCGCCTGTACGACGCCCGCCAAGGGCAGCCCCACCTTCGCCCTGCCGGAGGGCGAGCTGGAGTTGGGGATCGGCATCCACGGCGAGCCGGGGCGCGAGCGGCGCGCGATGATGACCTCGCGGGAGATCGCGGACTTCGCCGTCGACGCCGTCCTGGACGACCTGCGGCCCTCGGGCCCCGTCCTCGCGCTGGTCAACGGCATGGGGGCGACGCCGCTGCTGGAGCTGTACGGGTTCAACGCCGAGGTCCAGCGGGTCCTCGGCGAGCGGCGGATCCCGGTCGCCCGCACGCTCGTCGGGAACTACGTGACCTCCCTCGACATGGCCGGCTGTTCGGTGACGCTCTGCGCGGCCGACGAGGAACTGCTACGCCTGTGGGACGCACCCGTACAGACGCCCGCCCTGCGCTGGGGCCGCTGAGAAGGAGAGTGCCCGACGTGAACGAACCGACCGCAGCCGACGGACCGGCCGCGACTGAGGGACCGACCGGAGCGAACGCGCCCGGCGGGCCGGCCGGAGCAGACGTGCCCGGTGGGCCGACCGGAGCGAACGCGCCCGGCGGGCAGGCCGGAGCGAACGTGCCCGGTGGGCCGGCCGGAGCGGAGGCGCCCGGTCCCGACGACGGGCTCGATGCCGCGTTCTTCCGGGCCTGGCTGGCCGCCGTCGCCGCCGCCGTCGACCGCGAGGCCGACCGCCTCACCGAACTGGACTCCGCCATCGGCGACGCCGACCACGGCTCCAACCTCAAGCGGGGCTTCGCCGCCGTCACGGAGGTTCTGGAGAAGGAGCCTCCCCCGACACCGGGCGGGGTGCTCACCACCGCCGGGCGCCGGCTGATCTCCACCGTCGGCGGGGCCTCCGGACCGCTGTACGGAACCCTTTTGCGCCGCACCGGAAAGGCGCTCGGCGACGCCGGGACGGTCACCCGCGAGACCTTCGCCGAGGCCCTGGCCGCCGGGGTCGCCGCCGTCGCCCAGCTGGGCGGTGCGCAGGTCGGCGACAAGACGATGCTGGACGCGCTCGTCCCGGCGGCCGACGCGCTGTGCGAGTCCTTCGAGGCGGCCGCGGCGGCCGCCGAACAGGGCGCGCTGGCGACCGTCCCGCTGCGGGCCCGCAAGGGCCGCGCCAGCTACCTGGGCGAACGCTCCATCGGGCATCAGGACCCCGGCGCCACCTCGTCCGCCCTGCTGATCGCCGCCCTCGCGGAGGTGGCCGCATGACCCGCCGTCGCAACGGCACCACCCGTACGGAGGTGGCCCCGTGACCGGCGGCCCGGTCGGCATCGTCCTCGTCTCGCACAGCGCCGCCGTGGCCTCCGCCGTCGCCGAACTCGCCCGGGGACTCGCGGGCGGCGGCCCCTCCGCGCCGATCGTCGCCGCGGGCGGTGACCCCGGCGGCGGCCTCGGTACGAGCTCCGAGCTGATCGCCGAGGCGGCGCGGGAAGCCGACCGGGGGGCCGGTGTCGCCCTCCTCGTCGACCTGGGCAGCGCCGTGCTGACGGTCAAGGCGCTCCTCGCCGAGGGCGACGAGCTGCCCGAGGGGTCCCGGCTTGTGGACGCCCCCTTCGTGGAGGGGGCGATCGCCGCCCTCGTCACGGCGAGCGCGGGCGGCGACCTGGACGCCGTGGAGGCGGCGGCAGCGGAGGCGTACACGTACCGAAAGGAGTGAGCGGGGGGCGCGAGAGACCCGTCACACACCGTCCGCGGAAGCCTCCGTGTTGTGATGCGCCTGGTCAACCCACTAATGTCACACCGCCTTGGTGTACGGGAAACCGGTGTGGAACCGGTGCGGCCCTCGCCACTGTGATCGGGAAGTCCGGCTCCACCCCTCGGGGAGAACCCTTCGAGGGAGCCACTGCACCGCCTCGGGAGACCGTCGCGGTGTGGGAAGGCGGAGCCGCGACGGCATGACCCGTCAGCCAGGAGACCGGCCAAGGTGCGTTGTCCATCCACGAGGTGCTGGAGAGGGTCTCCCGATCATGCATATAGCCGAGGGCTATCTACCGCCCGTGCACGCCGTCGCCTGGGGCGTCGCGTCCGCTCCCTTCGTCGTCCACGGCGTCCGTGCCCTGACCCGCGAGGTCAAGGCCAACCCCGAGTCCACCCTGCTGCTGGGCGCGTCCGGCGCGTTCACCTTCGTCCTGTCCGCCCTCAAGATTCCTTCGGTGACGGGCAGTTGCTCGCACCCCACCGGCACGGGGCTGGGGGCGATCCTGTTCCGGCCGCCGGTGATGGCGGTGCTCGGCACGATCACCCTGCTGTTCCAGGCGCTGCTCCTCGCCCACGGCGGGCTCACCACGCTCGGCGCCAACGCCTTCTCGATGGCGATCGTCGGGCCCTGGGCCGGATACGGGATCTACCGCCTGCTGCGGCGGTTCGACCTCCCGCTGATGGTGAGCGTCTTCTTCGGCGCCTTCGTCGCCGACCTCTCCACGTACTGCGTCACCAGCGTGCAGCTCGCGCTAGCCTTCCCCGACCCGGGCAGCGGTGTCATGGGCGCGCTCGCCAAGTTCGGCTCCATCTTCGCCGTCACGCAGCTGCCGCTCGCGGTCAGCGAGGGCCTGCTGACGGTGCTCGTGATGCGGCTGCTGACGCAGTCCAGCAAGGGCGATCTGACCCGTCTCGGGATTCTCCTCCCGGGCGCCCGGAAGACCGAGAAGGCGGAGGCGAACGTCTGATGAGCCGTAACGCGAAGATCAACACGTTGCTGCTGCTCGTCGTCGCGGCACTGGCCGTGTTCCCGCTGGTGCTGGGTCTCGGCGACCACAAGGAGGAGCCGTTCGCCGGCGCCGACGCCGAGGCGGAGGTGGCGATCACGGAGATCGCGCCCGACTACGAGCCGTGGTTCAGCCCGCTCTACGAGCCGCCGTCAGGCGAGGTCGAGTCGGCGCTGTTCGCGCTGCAGGCGGCCCTCGGCGCCGGTGTCCTCGCCTACTACTTCGGTCTGCGCAAGGGCCGCAAGCAGGGTGAGGCCCGCGCCGGGGCTCCCGGAGCCCCGTCGACGGCGGCAGCGACCGGCGACGAGTAGTCGCCGATGCTGCCGATCGACGCGGCGGCGCACAGCAGTCGCTGGCGCCGCCGTCATCCGTGCGAGAAGGCGGCTCTGGGCTTCGGTCTGACGCTGTGCGCGGTCTGCCTGCCGCCGTGGCCGGGGGCGGTCCTGGTCGTGGCGGCCACCCTGGCCGTGCTCCTCGGTCCGGCCGGGGTACCGGGCCGTCAGCTGTGGCGGGCGTTCCGGATTCCGCTGGGCTTCTGTGTGACGGGCGCGGTCCCGCTGCTCTTCGAGGTGGGCGGGGCGCGCGGCCTCGTCGCCCTGGCGCCCGACGGGCCGGTCCACGCCGGCGAACTGCTGCTGCGGACCTCGGCCGCGTCCCTCGGGGTGCTGCTGTTCGCCTTCACCACGCCCGTCTCGGACGTGCTGCCGCGGCTGGTACGGGCGGGGGTCCCGGCGCCCGTCGTGGACGTCGCCCTCGTGATGTACCGGATCAGCTTTCTGCTCCTCGACTCCATGGCGAAGATCCGCCAGGCTCAGGCGGCCCGGCTGGGTCTGACGACCCGGGCGGCGACCTGGCGCTCGCTCGCCGGGCTCGGGGCGACCGCCTTCGTCCGCGCCTTCGACCGGGCGCAGCGGCTGCAGTCCGGCCTCGCGGGGCGCGGCTACGACGGGACCCTGCGGGTCCTGGTGCCCGGCGCCGTCGTCTCGCGCCGGTTCCTGGCGGCGACGGCCGGCCTGCTCGGCGGTCTCGTCGCGCTCATTCTCGTACTGGAAAGGTCCCTCCCGTGAGTCTTCGTTCCCCCGTGGTGGAACTGGTCAGGGCGGGCTTCGCCTACGAGGACGGGCCCGCGGTCCTCGACGGGATCGACTTCGCCGTGCCCGAGGGGCGGGCGCTGGCCCTGCTGGGCAGGAACGGCAGCGGCAAGACGACGCTGCTGCGGCTGCTGAGCGGCGGGCTGCGGTGCGGGAGCGGCGCGCTCCTGCTGGACGGCGAGGAGGTGTCGTACGACCGCAAGGGGCTGACCCGGCTGCGGACGACGGTCCAGCTGGTCGTGCAGGATCCGGACGACCAGCTGTTCGCGGCCTCGGTGGGCCAGGACGTGTCGTTCGGGCCGATGAACCTGGGGCTGCCCGAGGAGGAGGTACGGCTCCGGGTGCGGGAGGCGCTGGAGGCGCTGGACATCGTGGCCCTGGAGGACCGGCCGACGCATCTGCTGTCGTACGGGCAGCGCAAGCGGGCGGCGATCGCGGGGGCGGTGGCGATGCGGCCGCGTGTCCTGATCATGGACGAGCCGACGGCCGGCCTCGACCCGCACGGGCAGGAGCGGCTCCTGGAGGTGCTGGGGCGGCTGCGGGACGCGGGGACGACGGTGGTCATGGCGACCCACGACGTCGACCTGGCGCTGCGCTGGGCGGACGAGGCGGCGGTGCTCTCCCCGCAGGGCCTGCGGACCGGGCCGATCACGGAGCTCCTCGCCGACGACGCACTGCTCACGGCGGCGCGGCTGCGCCGGCCCTGGGGCATGGCGGTCTCCCGGCTGCTGCGGGCCCACGGTCTGCTGGCGCCGGATGCGGACGGTCCCCGCACGGCGGAGGAGCTGGACGCGTGGGCGGAAGTGGGCCGCCGGTAGGGACCGACAGGTCGGGGGCCGGGCGGGGAGGGGGCTGGGGGACGCGGCCCCGGAAAGCCCATCCGCGGCCCTCGCCCCGCCGACGTAGCGCAGATCACGCCCTCACCCTTATGCAACTTGTTGCACAAGTCGCCTCGGGTCGTCTACAACAGGGCGTGACGTTCCTGCGCGAGGAGGCGCCCCGATGGCCCCGACCACCCCGTACCCGCACCTGCTGAGCCCCCTGGACCTCGGGTTCACCACCCTGCCCAACCGGGTGCTCATGGGCTCCATGCACGTCGGCCTCGAAGAGACCGAGAACGGCTTCGCGCGGATGGCCGCGTTCTACGCCGAGCGGGCGCGCGGCGGCGTCGGCCTCATCGTGACCGGCGGCATCGCCCCGAACGAGGCCGGCCGCCCCTGGGACGGCGGCGCCAAGCTCAGCACCGAGGAAGAGGTCACCGAGCACCGTCTCATCACCGACGCCGTGCACGAGGCGGGCGGCCGGATCGCGATGCAGATCCTGCACTTCGGGCGGTACGCCTACCACCCCGCGCTCGTCGCGCCCAGCGCGATCCAGGCCCCGATCAGCCCCTTCGTACCGAACGAGCTGACCGACGCCGAGGTCGAGCAGACGATCGAGGACTACGCCCGCTGCGCCGAACTGGCCAAGGCCGCCGGATACGACGGCGTCGAGGTCATGGGCTCCGAGGGCTATCTGATCAACGAGTTCATCGCGGCCGCCACCAACCGGCGCACCGACCGGTGGGGTGGCGCGTACGAGAACCGGGTCCGCTTCCCGCTGGAGATCGTCCGCCGGATCCGCGAGCGCGTCGGCGAGGAGTTCATCCTCGTCTACCGGCTCTCGATGCTCGACCTGGTCCCGGGGGGATCCACGCTGGAGGAGGTCGTCGCGCTCGCCAAGGAGATCGAGGCGGCCGGCGCCACCATCATCAACACCGGCATCGGCTGGCACGAGGCCCGGATCCCGACCATCGCCACCTCCGTGCCCCGCGGCGCCTACACCTGGGTCACCGAGAAGCTGATGGGCGCGGTGAGCGTCCCGCTGGTCACCAGCAACCGCATCAACACCCCCGAGGTCGCCGAGCGGATCCTCGCCGAGGGCCGCGCGGACATCGTCTCCATGGCCCGGCCGTTCCTCGCCGACCCCGACTTCGTGGCCAAGGCCGCCGCCGACCGCGCCGACACCATCAACACCTGCATCGGCTGCAACCAGGCCTGTCTCGACCACACCTTCAGCCTGAAGATCACCTCCTGCCTGGTGAACCCGCGCGCCTGCCACGAGACCGAACTGGTCCTCTCCCCCACCCGCCGCGCCAAGCGGATCGCCGTCGTCGGCGCCGGCCCCGCCGGGCTCTCGTGCGCGGTCTCGGCCGCCGAGCGCGGCCACACGGTCACGCTGTTCGACACCGCGGACGAGATCGGCGGCCAGCTCAACGTCGCCAAGCGGGTGCCGGGCAAGGAGGAGTTCAACGAGACCCTCCGCTACTTCCGCGTCCAGCTGGACGCCCGGGGCGTCGAGGTCCGGCTGAACACCACGGCCACCACCGAACTCCTCGCCGACTACGACGAGGTGGTCGTCGCCACCGGCGTCACCCCCCGCACCCCCGAGATCCCGGGCATCGACCACCCCAGCGTCGTCAGCTACCTCGACGTCCTGCGCGACGGCGCGCCCGTCGGCGACCGGGTCGCGATCATCGGCGCGGGCGGCATCGGCTTCGACGTCGCCGAGTTCCTCACCGACGGCGGTGAGGGCGCGAGCCAGGACCCCGAGACGTACTTCCGCCAGTGGGGCGTCGACACGTCCTACGAAGGACGCGGCGGACTGCGCGTCCCCGAGCGTCCCCGGCCGCCGCGCCAGGTCCACCTCCTCCAGCGCAAGGCCACCAAGGTCGGCGCCGGCCTGGGCAAGACGACCGGCTGGATCCACCGCGCCGAGATGAAGCACCGCGGTGTGAGCATGGTCGCGGGCGCCACCTACGAGCGGATCGACGACGAGGGCCTGCACCTCACCGTCGACGGCGAGCCGCGGACCGTCCCCGTCGACACCGTCGTCCTGTGCACCGGCCAGGAACCGCGCCGGGGCCTGTACGAGGAGCTGATCGCCGCGGGCCGTACCGCGCACCTGATCGGCGGCGCCGACGTCGCCGCCGAGCTGGACGCCAAGCGCGCCATCGACCAGGGCACCCGCCTGGCGGCGGCTCTGTGAGCCGCACGGCCCGAATCTAGGATTGCGCGCATGTCCCTCCCGCACGCGATCCTGACGGCGCTGCTCGAGAAGCCGTCCTCCGGCCTCGAACTGACGCGCCGCTTCGACCGGTCGATCGGCTACTTCTGGTCGGCCACGCACCAGCAGATCTACCGCGAGCTGGGCAAGCTGGAGCAGGCGGGGCACATCCGTGCCCTGCCCGCCCGGACCCCGGCCCGCGGGCAGAAGAAGGAGTACGAAGTCCTGCCCGCGGGCAGCGCCGAGCTGACCGAGTGGGTGGCCAGGACCGAGGACCCCAAACCGCTGCGTTCCGCCCTGCTGCTGCGGATGCGGGCCGCCGCGGTGGTGGGGGCGCCCGGGATGACCGCCGAGCTGCGGCGCCATCTCGACCTGCACCGGCGGCAGTTGGACGAATACCTGGAGATCGAGGTACGGGACTTCCCGCCGGAGCGCCGGGAGGGCGAGCCCGACCGCCTGCGGCATCTCGTGCTGCGCGGCGGGATCGACCTGGAGCGGTTCTGGGTGGAGTGGCTGACCCACGCCCTGAAGGAGCTGGAGGGGCAGGCCTGAGACCTCGGGGCCGCGCGGGGAACGGAAGCCCGCGGCCCCACCGGCGGGGCACATCGGCCACAGCGGTGCGGCGGTACGGCGGTACAGCGGTACAGCGGCACCGCGACACGTCGGCACCGCGACACCGCGGCAGCCCTACTCCCCCGCCATCGCCTTCCGCCAGGCCGCGTCGCGCAGCAGCCGCAGTCCGTTGAGCCCGACCAGGACCGTGGAGCCCTCGTGGCCGGCCACGCCGAGCGGCAGCGGCAGGTGGCCGGCGAGGTCCCAGACCACCAGCGCGCCGATGCAGGTGCCGGCGATCACCAGGTTCTGGACGACCAGCCGCCGGGCGCGGCGCGAGAGGGCCATGACGGCGGGGACGGTGGAGAGTTCGTCGCGTACGACGACGGCGTCGGCGGTCTCCAGGGCCAGGTCCGAGCCGGCCCGGCCCATCGCGACACCGGTGTGGGCGGCGGCCAGGGCCGGGGCGTCGTTGACGCCGTCCCCGACCACGAGGACCTTGGCGCCGGCCCGCTCCCACTCCCGTACCGCCGCCACCTTGTCCTGCGGCAGCAGCCCGGAGCGGATGTCCGTGAGGCCGGCCGGTGCGGCGATCCGGGCGGCGGCGCCGGCGTTGTCGCCGGTCAGCAGGGTGGGGGCGGTGCCGGTGAGCCGGGTCAGCGCGGCGACCGCCTCCGGCGCGCCGTCGCGGAGCCGGTCGGCGAGGACGAGGACCGCGACCGGAGCCCCGTCGACGACGACCTCGACCGCCGTGTCGGCGTGGGAGCCGTCGGCCCGGCGCACCCGCACGTCACGGCCCTGGACGGTCGCCCGCACGCCCTCGCCGGGTACGGAGGAGAAGTCGCTCGCGGCGGGGATCCGCAGTCCGCGTTCGCGTGCCGCGGCCACGATCGCGCGGGCCAGGGGGTGTTCGCTGGACCGTTCGGCCGCGGCGGCGAGCGCGAGCGCGCTCTCCTCGCCCCGCACCTCGACCAGGCGCGGGGCCCCTTCGGTGAGCGTGCCCGTCTTGTCGAGCGCGACCCGGTCGACGGCGCCGAGGCGTTCCATCACCACGGCGGACTTGACGAGGACCCCGTGGCGTCCGGCGGTGGCGATGGCGGAGAGCAGCGGCGGCATGGTGGCGAGGACGACCGCGCAGGGCGAGGCCACGATCATGAAGGTCATCGCGCGCAGCAGGGTGGTGGTGAGGTCGGCGCCGAACAGGAGCGGGACGGTGAAGAGCGCGAGGGTGGCGACGACGACGCCCACGGAGTAGCGCTGTTCGATCTTCTCGATGAAGAGCTGGGTGGGCGCCTTGGTGGCACTGGCCTCCTCCACCAGGGCGACGATCCGGGCGATCACCGACTCCCCCGCGTCCTTGTCCACGCGGACGCGGAGCGCGCCCGTGCCGTTGAGGGTGCCGGCGAAGACCTCGTCTCCCGGGGCCTTGGAGGCGGGCAGCGACTCGCCCGTGATGGTGGCCTGGTCGACGTCGCTCGCGCCGTGGAGCACGGTTCCGTCGGCGGGCAGCCGCTCCCCCGGCCGTACGAGCACGGTGTCGCCGACCCTCAGCGCGGCCACGTCCACCGCCTCCTCGGTGCTGCCGCGGAGGCGGACCGCCTTCTCGGGGGCGAGGTCGAGCAGCCCGCGGACGGAGTCGGCGGTGCGGCGGGTGGCGAGCGCCTCCAGGGCGCCGGAGCAGGCGAAGATGACGATCAGCAGACCGCCGTCGAGGTACTGGCCGATGGCCGCGGCGCCGAGGGCGGCGACGACCATGAGCAGGTCGACGTCGAGGGACCTCTCGCGCAGCGCCCGGAGCCCGGCCAAGCCCGGTTCCCATCCTCCGGCGGTGTAGCAGACGGCGTAGAGCGGCCCCCAGGCCCAGGCGGGGGCTCCGGCCAGGTCCAGCGGCAGCGCGCAGAGGAAGGCGAGGGCGGAGAGCGCCGCCCAGCGGACCTCGGGCAGCTCGGACAGACGGGTGCGGCGGGCGGGCGGCGGGGCCGCCGCGGCCGGGGTGGCCGCGCTGTCGAGCACCGGGGAAGCCATGGGAGTCCACCTCTTCGGAGACCGGGGACGGGCAGTGAACGGGCAAGGGCGGGACGCCGGACCACCATACCCGAACACATGAAGAGGTCTTCATCTATCTACATATGAGCGCCGCTACGATGAGCCCATGGGACACGGAGCGCACGGCGGGACCACCCCCGCGACCCACCTGGACGCGGACTCCGCGGCCACCATCGCCGCCACCCTCCAGGCCCTCGCCACGCCCTCCCGGCTGATGATCCTCACCAAGCTCCGCCAGGGCCCGTGCGGCGTCACCGAGCTGGCCGATGCCGTCGACATGGAGCAGTCCGCCGTCTCGCACCAGCTGCGGCTGCTGCGCGCCCTCGGCCTGGTCACCGGCGTCCGCCAGGGCCGCCGGATCGAGTACAGCCTCTACGACAACCACGTGGCCCAACTCCTCGACGAGGCCGTCTACCACATCGAGCACCTGCGCCTCGGCACCCGCGACGCACCGCACGCGAACGTGGATACTGGGCGGTCGTAGGCCCACCACGGGGTGGACCACCCACCAGGGGAAAGGGCGGGGATGGCCGACGACTTGGGGCACCGCGGGACGCGTCACGCGGTGGTCATCGGGGGAAGCGTCGCGGGCCTGCTGGCCGCGCGGGTGCTGAGCGAGCACGCGGAGAAGGTCACGGTCGTCGAGCGCGACCGCTTCCCGGAAGGGCCGGACGCCCGGCCCGGCGTCCCGCAGAGCCGGCACACGCACGTGCTGCTCGAAGGGGGCCAGCGGGCGCTGGACGAGCTGCTGCCCGGGTTCATGGACGAGCTCGCGGAGCTGGGCGCGCCGAGGGTGGGCATGCCGCAGGACCTGGTGCAGTGGCAGAACGGTCAGTGGTTCCGCCGGATCCCGGCCACGATCGCCATTTACACCGGCGCGCGCTCCCAGCTCGAATGGCTGGTGCGCCGGCGGGTCCTGGCCGACCCCAGGATCGAGACCGTCCAGGGCGCCGAGGCGGTCGGCCTGATCGGCGACACGGCGCGTGTCCGGGGCGTGTTGCTGCGGGACCGCGTCGCGGGCGCGGCGCCGTCCTCGCCCGGGTCCGGCACGGCCCGCCGCGAGGAGCCCCGCCGGCTGGAGGCCGACCTCGTGGTCGACGCCTCGGGCCGGGGCACCCGCGCGGCCGACTGGCTCGCCGCGATCGGGGCGGAGGCCCCGCACGAGGAGACCATCGACACCGGCCTCGCCTACGCCACCCGTGTCTACTCCGCCCCGGAGAACGACAAGACGGACGCCCTCGGGTACTTCGTCGTCCCCAACCCCCAGCAGGTGTACGGCGGGGTCGTGGTCCCCCTCGGCGGCGGTCGCCACCTGGTGACGCTGTCCGGCCTGCGCGGCGACGAACCGCCCACGGACGAGGCCGGGTTCGAGGCGTACGCGCATCGGCTGCCGCACCCGGTGATCGCCGAGTGGCTGACGCGCGCCACGCCCGAGTCGCCGGTCCACGGCTTCCGCAGGACCGCCAACGTCCGCCGCCGGTACGACCGCCCGGGCCGCCGGCCGGCCGGCTTCCTCGCCACCGGCGACGCGCTCTGCACCTTCAACCCGATCTACGGCCAGGGCATGGCGGTCGCCGCGATGAGCGCGGTCGCGCTGGGCCGCGCGCTCGGCGATCGCCGGCGTACGGCGAGCACCCGGGTGGTGCAGCGGGCCCTCCTCGACGCCTCCCGGCAGGCGTGGGACATCTCGGCCGGCTCGGACAAGAAGATGCCGGGCGCGACCGGCAGCGCGGTGGGCACCCGCGCGGTGGACAAGCCGGTCGGGTGGTATCTGGGACGGCTGCAGCAGCGGTACGGCGGAGACCCGGTGATCGGGGCGGCGTTCCGCTCCGTCCTCTCGCTGACCGCCCCGATGACGGCGCTGTTCGCCCCGGCCGTCGCACGGTCCGTCCTCTTCGGTCCGGTCCCGTGGACACCGTCCGAGCCGCCGATGCAGCGCGAGGAGTAGCGGGATCACGGGGGGGGCGGGCGGGGCGACCCGCCCGCCCCCGATGCCGTCAGGCGTCCGGCGCGGCCGTCACGACCCCGGCCGCGATCGCCGCGCTCAGGCGGGCGTGGTCGTCGGCGTTCTGGGCGGCGTAGCGGAGGGCGAAGTCGGCGATCGCGCGGTCGAAGACGTCGGAGCCGCCGAGGTACGCGGCGATGGCGACCCGGTCGCCGGAGCGGGCGTGGGCGCGGGCCAGGGCGCGGCCGCAGAGGGCGGCGTACTCCCGCAGCAGGGACGGGGACATGGACTCGACCTCCGCGGAGCCCTTCGTGTCGCGCAACTGGCGCCAGTAGAAGTGGCGTTGCTCGGGGCCGGTCATCCAGCCGAGGAAGATGTCGCTCGCCGCCTGGGTGAGCCGCTGGCCCGCGACGACCCGACGGCCCTGATGGGCGTACGTACTCGGCGTCAGGTACTCCTCCAGGAGCGAGCGGCGGGCCTCCTTCACCTGGAGGACCAGCGGGTCGTCCTCGTCCCGCCCTTCGAGGAGGAGGACGAAACAGCGGGTGCCCACGCTGCCGACGCCGACGACCTTGCGGGCCGCGTCGACGAAGCGGTAGCGGTCGAGGAGCACCCGTCGCTCCTCGGAGAGCGAGCTGCGGTAGTCGCTGAAGACCTTGCCGAGGCCGACCCGGTCGAGGTCGGGGGCGCGATGCAGGAGCGGCGGGGCGTCGACGAAGCGCCGCCTGCCGTTCTCGTCCCGCTCGGTGAGCCGGGCGAGGGCCTGGAGGCTGGTGCGGTGGCGGGCGCGGGCGAGGCCGCTCTCGAAGCGGGTGCGGCCGCGCCGGACCAGCGGCACCAGCGCGTCGGCGTCGATCCTCTCGTACCAGACGGCGAGCTCGCCGAGCCCGGCGAGGCGGCGCAGGGAGGTGCGGTACGCGGCGGTGGCGACGAGCGCGGCGCGGGCGGCCTTGGCCCGGGTGGCGCCGTTCTGCAGGGCGGCGACGGCGACGCTGGCGGCGAGCCGCTTGACGTCCCACTCGAAGGGGCCGGGCAGCGTTTCGTCGAAGTCGTTCACATCGAAGAGAAGGGCCCGTTCGGGTGAGGCGTACACACCGAAGTTGAGCAGATGGGCGTCCCCGCAGAGCTGGACGGTGAGGCCGGTGTGGGGCTGGGCGGCCAGGTCGGCGGCCATCACACCGGCGGCGCCCCGCAGGAAGGCGAAGGGCGTCGCGGCCATGCGTCCGTACCGGAGGGGCACGAGTTCGGCCACACGGTCGACGGACTGGCGCTGCAGGACGGCCAGCGGATCGGGGCGCTGAGAGGAGGGTATCCAGCGGCCGTGCGAGGACCGGGGGACGCGCTTGCGGGCCGCCCGGCCCGTTTCGGCTCGCTCGTACGGTGTCAGCATCCGGCCTCACCCGCCTCTTCCAGCGCCGCTACCGGTTGGACTCATTACAAGCGCACTCGCTCCTTTCGGCCACTCTCACCGGGACCCCCTTCCTTAATGGTTTAGACCAATGATAGGAATGATCACTCACACGGCCCACACGATCACGCTATGCAAGGAAGGGTCTGAACATGGCTGAGCCCGATCCCGAGCAGGTGGCGGCGGTTCCGCTCTACCTCCGGGTCGCCGCCGCCCTGCGGGACGACCTCGTCGACCGACGCATCGCATCCGGCAGCCGGCTGCCGTCCGAGCGCTCGCTCGCCCACCGCTACCACGTCAACCGCCAGACCGTGCGCAGCGCGCTCCACCTGCTGCGCGAGGAAGGACGGGTGGTGACCGACCGGCGCGGCACCTTCGCCGTCGGCGGCGGGGGCGAACAGACGCACGTCCCGGGGCTGACGGTCCGCCGGCAGTCCTTCCCCGGCGGTACGGAGGCGGCCGACGCGCTCGTCCGGGCCGCCCTCGCCTGGGAGGCGCCCCCGGCGGCGCTGGCCGGCCGCCTCTCGCTCGTGCCGGGAGAGCCCACGCTCGTCCATCGGCACGTGGTGATGAGCCCCGCCGGGACGCCCCTGCAACGCTCCGTGTCGTGGTTCTCCCGGCAGGCGCTCACCGAGATCCCCCAACTCTCCCGCTACCGGCGGGGCAAGGACGCGGCCAAGCAGCCGGACCTGCGGCTGCTCTACCACTGGATGCACCAGGCGGGGCTGCGGCTGACCCGACGGGAGTCGATCGGCGTGCCCCCGGGGCCCGGGACGGGCATCGGCGCGGGCCCCGGTCCCGGTGCCGGTTCCGGCCAGGGCGTCGGTGGGGGCGCGGCGCGGCTGGTCGTCCACCGGGTGGTGAGCGACCAGCACGGCCATGCGCTGGAGATCACGGACATCGACTTCGCTGCCCAGAGCGCCGCCTGGACGTACGAGTTCAGCGCCTGAGCCCGACGGGGCACCGGCCGTGGCCGCGGGCCTCCTGCCCGCGACGCCTGCCCGCCTGCCCGCTCGCGACGACCTAGACGATCCCCTCGGCGATCTCCGCCTCCTCGCGGGCGGTGCCGTACGCCGAGGGGGTCCCGTAGGACCGGCGGGCGACGTACCACCAGAGGGTGGCGAGGACGAGGACCACGGCCAGGGCGATGACGGCGTAGTTCATGGAGTCGACGGTCACCGGCGACCTCTGCGGCAGGCAGAACAGGACGGTGACCACGGCCACCCAGACCACGGCCGTCCACCCGATCGGCCGGCTCCAGCGGCCGAGGTTCCAGGGCCCCGGGGTGAAGCGGTCGCCCGCCCGGAGGCGGAGGTAGATCGGGATGGCGTAGGCGGGGGTGATGCCGATGACGTTGATGGCGGTCACCGCTCCGTAGGCGGTGGCGGAGTAGAGCGAGGGCACGGCCAGGACGGCGGCGACGGCGACCGAGAGCCAGACGGCCGGAACCGGGGTCTGGGTGCGGCTGCTGACCTTGCGCCAGAGGGCCGAGCCGGGCAGGGCGTTGTCGCGGCTGAAGGCGAACACCATCCGGCTGGCGGCGGCCACCTCGGCGTTGCCGCAGAAGAGCTGGGCGGCGATGACCACGAGCAGCAGGGCGGTGGCGCCGCCGGAGCCGAGCGCGTCGAGCAGGATCTGCGCGGGCGGGACTCCGGTGGCGCTGTTCTGCGTGCCCGCGTAGTCCTGGATGGCGAAGGTGAGCCCGGCGAGCAGGGCGAAGCCGGCGATCCAGGAGACCCAGATGGCGCGCACGATGCCCTTGGCCGCGCTGACCGAGGCGTTGGAGGTCTCCTCGGAGAGGTGGGCGGAGGCGTCGTACCCGGAGAAGGTGTACTGGGCGAGGAGCAGGCCGACGGCGGCGACGTAGAACGGGTTGGCCCAGCCGGTGTCGTTGACGAACTCGGTGAAGACGAACTCGGCGGACTGGTGCCGGTCGGGGACGAGGGCGAGGGCGCCGACGATGGCGGCGACTCCGGCGAGGTGCCACCAGACGCTGATGGAGTTGAGCACGCTGACCAGGCGGACGCCGAAGAGGTTGAGGACGGCGTGCAGGAGCAGGATGGCGAGGAAGATCAGGAAGGTGGATCCGGCCGTGGGCGCGATGCCCCATTGGAGGTTGAGGAAGGCCCCGGTGAAGAGCGCGGCGCCGTAGTCGATGCCGGCGATGGCGCCGAGCAGGCCGAGCAGGTTCAGCCAGCCGGTGTACCAGCCCCAGCGGCGGCCGCCGAGCCGGTCGGCCATGTAGTAGAGCGCGCCGGAGGTCGGATAGGCGCTGGTGACCTCGGCCAGGGCCATGCCGACGCAGAGCACGAAGAGACCGACGCCCGCCCAGCCCCACATCATGACGGCGGGGCCGCCGGTGCCCAGGCCGAAGCCGTAGAGGGTCATGCATCCGGAGAGGATGGAGATGACGGAGAAGCTGATGGCGAAGTTGCCGAAACCGCCCATGCGGCGGGCGAGGACCGGCTGGTAGCCGAGCTCTCTGAGCCTGGCCTCGTCGTCCTGGCCCTGGACGGGGCCGTGGATGTCGTCGACGGGGACGGTGCGGGACATGGCCGGTACCTCCGGGGGTGGGGGGAGCGGGTGCGTCGGTGGGGGTGGTTCTCCGGGGCGGGTTCGGGGCGCTTCTTCGGGACGGTTGTCCGGGTTGTCCGGGGCACTTCGGGGCGGTGGTCCGGGGCGGTTCGCGTCGGCGTCAGGGGTCGAGGCAGCGGGCGCGGGCGTTCAGGAAGACCTCTTCGGCGAGCGCGCGGTCGTCGGGGTCGGCCGTGCGGTACGCCCAGGGCAGCGTCGTGTAGTACGGGCCCAGGGCCTCGAAGACCCGGGCGGCGTCGGCGAAGCGCAGGGCTCCGTGCAGGGCGTGGGCCAGGTGGTTGAGGTCGAGCAGGGACGCCTCGGCGGTGGCGCAGAAGAGGAACCAGCCGTCCAGGGCGCGGCGGGCCTCCCGGACGGCGTCCTCGGCGACCCAGTGCAGGTCCAGCGCGTGCTCGTGGCCGCGTTCGCGTCGGTAGCGCTCGACCCGGACGTAGAGCGGAAGGGCGTGCAGGGCCGAGCCGGGAGGGGCGCCCGAGACCGCCCACTGGGCGTAGTTGGCGGCTTCGGAGAGCGTCCCCGGCCGGCGGGCGTAGAAGAACTGCAGCATGCGGTGGTGCGCCTCGCGGTTGTGCGGGTCGCGCTTCTCGGCCTCGGCGAGAAGGGCCCAGGGGCCGGGCGGGAGCATGGGGGCCGGCGGGGGCTGCCGGTACTGCTCCGCGTGCGGCGCCGCGTCGATGACGGCGAGGGCGAGCAGACAGATCCAGGGCACGGGGTCGGCGGGTAAGCGTTCGGCGGCGGAGCGGCAGGCGATCCACGCCTCCTGGCGCAGCTCGTGGGTACGGGGGTGGGCGGCGCGGTGGGCGCGTACGGCGCGCTCCACGGCGACCCGGGTGTGCATCACGGTCGCGGGCGCGCTCTCCGGCTGCTCGGCGCGCCAGGCCTGGACGACGTCGCTGCCGGCGGCGACGGCGGCCAGGATCTGGGTGCGCTGGGTCCAGGCGGCCCAGCCGGACGTCTCGTCGAGTAATCGGGCCATGGACACCCAGCGGCCGGTCCGCAGGTCCTGGACGGCGTGGCGCAGGGCGTGGTCGTGGCCGGCCGGGTGGTAGACGGGCCGGAAGCCGTGCCCGCCTCTCACGGGGCGGGGCGTGCGGTGGGTGACATGGGTCCTCGGTGGGGTGGAGGGGTGGTCGGCCCCCGGTGGACATCCCGGCCGTTGATCGGCGATCACTATAAAGGCCGCTGGATCACCCCGGTCCACTTTCGCTTCTGATCGTAACTATCCGGCCACGGAACGGATTTGATCAACGATCCCGGGTGTGGCCGAAGGTGACGAGGCCGCCGGCAGCGGCTTGACGCGTCGCGGCGGGTACACGAGGCTTTCGGCTTCGGTGATCAAGGACGCCGGGCGCAGCGGGCGCGGCACGAGGCCGGAGTACGCGGGGGCGGGGCGATGTGGACGGGAGCACGACGATGACGGAGCCGGTCCTCGCCGTCGACCAGGGCACCTCGGGGACCAAGGCGCTCGTCGTCTGCCCCGAGCGCGGTGTCATCGGCACGGGTTCGGCGCCCGTCCGGCCGCGCCACCTGCCGGGCGGCCTGGTCGAGGTCGACCCCCGGGAGCTGTACGCGTCCGTCGTCGCCGCCGGTCGCGAGGCGCTGGCCGAGGCGGCCACCCCGGTGGCGGCCGTGGGGCTGGCCAACCAGGGCGAGACCGTCCTCGCATGGGATCCGGCCACGGGTGAACCGCTGACCGACGCGCTGGTCTGGCAGGACCGCCGGGCCGCCTCCCTGTGCGACGAACTGGCCGCGCACGCGGACCGGTTGCGGCAGTGGACCGGGTTGCCGCTCGACCCCTATTTCGCCGCGCCCAAGATGGCCTGGATCCGCCGCCACCTCACCGGCGCGGGCGTGGTCACCACCAGCGACGCGTGGCTCGTGCACCGGCTCACAGGCGCCTTCGTCACCGACACCGCGACCGCGGGCAGGACCGGGCTCCTCGATCTCGACACGGCGTCCTGGTCGCGGCCCGCCCTCGACGTCTACGGCCTCGGCGGGGAACGGCTCCCGCGGGTCGTGGACTCGGACACCCCGGTCGGCACGACGACCGCGTTCGGGCCCGCGCTGCCGCTGACCGGCCTGCTGGTCGACCAGCAGGCGGCGCTCCTCGCCCAGCGGGTCACCGAACCGGGCACCGCCAAGTGCACCTACGGCACGGGGGCGTTCCTGCTCGCGCAGACCGGCCCGGTCCCCCGCCGGGGCGACGACGGGCTGGTCAGCTGCGTGGCCTGGCGGCTGCGGGGCCGGACGAGCTACTGCCTGGACGGCCAGGTCTTCACGGCGGCGTCCGCCGTGCGCTGGCTGACCGACCTCGGGGTGCTCTCCGGGCCCGCGGACCTCGACGCCGTGGGCGGGACGGTGTCCGACTCCGGCGGCGTCACCTTCGTACCGGCCCTGGCCGGCCTCGCGGCGCCGTGGTGGCGCGGCGACGTGCGCGGCTCGCTGCACGGCCTCGGCCTGGACACGACCGCCGGGCATCTGGTCCGCGCCCTCAGCGAGGGGATCGCCGCGCAGGTCGTCGAGCTGGCGGGCGCGGCGGCCGCCGGCCTCGGGGCGCCGCTGACCGCGCTGCGGGTCGACGGCGGCCTCACCCGGTCCGCGCTCCTGATGCAGACCCAGGCGGACCTGCTCCAACTCCCCGTGGAAGTGTCGGCGTTGCCCGACGCGACCGCGCTCGGGGCGGCCGCTGTCGCCCGGCTCGGCCACGACCCCTCGCTCGGCGTCGACGGGGCCGTACCGGAGTGGAAGCCGTCGGCCGTGTACGAGCCGCGTGTCGGCGGTCCGGAGGCGAGCGAGCGCCTGGGCCGGTTCCGTACGGCCGTGGCCTCGCTCCTCGACGGCGCCCCCGGGAGCCGGCTCGCATGACGGCCGGGAGACCCGGGGCGGTGACCCGTGCGGGCGCGCTGCCCGACACCTCGGCACCGGGCGCGGAGTACGACGTGGCCGTGGTGGGCGCCGGCGTCGTCGGCTGCGCCCTGGCGCGCGAACTCGCCCGCCACTCGCTGCGGGTGGCCCTCGTCGAGGCGTCCGGTGACGTCGGCGACGGCACGTCCAAGGCCAACACCGCGATCCTGCACACCGGTTTCGACGCCGTCCCCGGCTCCCTCGAAGCACGGCTCGTACGGGACGGGCGGCGCCGGCTCCTCGCCTACGCCGACGCGGCCGGCATCCCCGTCGAGCCGGTCGGCGCGCTCCTCGTCGCCTGGGACGCCGAGCAACGCGCGGCCCTCCCCCGCCTCGCCGACAAGGCCGCCCGCAACGGCCACCGCACGACCCGCGTGATCGGATCGGCCGAACTTGCCGTACGTGAACCGCACTTGGGTCCCGGTGCGCTCGCGGCGCTGGCCGTGCCCGGGGAGTCGATCATCTGCCCGTGGACGACGACCCTGGCGTACGCCACCCAGGCGGTCCGCTCCGGCGTGGATCTGCACCTCGGCTGCCGGGTCGAGACGGCCGTCCCCGGGGCGCCGCACCGGCTGGTCACCGGGCGGGGGGCGCTGCGGGCCCGGTACGTCGTCAACGCCTGCGGGCTGTACGCGGACCGGTTCGACGCGCTGTTCGGCAGGCACGACTTCACCGTGACACCGCGGCGCGGCCAGCTGATCGTCTTCGACTCGTTCGCCCGGGGGCTCGTCCGGCACATCCTCCTGCCCGTGCCGGGGCGGCTCGGCAAGGGGGTGCTGGTGGCGCCGACGGTCTACGGGAAGGTGCTGCTGGGCCCGACGGCGGAGGACCTGGACGACAGGACGGCCACCGGTTCGACGGCCGAGGGGCTCGCGTCGCTGCGGGATCAGGGGCGGCGGATCCTGCCCGCCCTGCTGAACGAGGAGGTGACGGCCGTCTACGCGGGGCTGCGGGCCGCCACCGAGCACGACGACTTCCAGGTGACGGCGCACGCCGGGCTCCGGTACGTGACGGTCGGCGGCATCAGGTCCACCGGGCTGACCGCCTCCCTCGCCCTCGCCGCCCATGTGGTGGAGCTGCTGGCGGCGGAGGGCCTGGAGCTCGGCGCGGAGCGGCCGCTCGTCCCGGTCCGGATGCCGAACCTGGGCGAGGCGTTCCCCCGCCCGTACCGGGACGCCGAACGGATCGCCCGCTCCCCGGACTTCGGCGCGGTGGTCTGCCCCTGCGAGCGGGTCACCCGCGGGGAGATCCGGGAGGCGCTCGCGTCGACGATCCCGCCCGTCACCCTCGACGGCCTGCGCCGCCGGACCCGGGCCCGCGGCGGGCGCTGCCAGGGGTTCACCTGCGGGGCGACGGTCCGGTCCCTGTTCGAGGAGGCGGGGAGATGAACCGGCCCGCCGCGGGTGCGGAAGGCGGCCGGACGGCGGACTCGGCCCCTTCCACGGGCAGGGACGGGGTCGCGATCCGGTCGGTCGACGTGCTGGTCGTCGGGGCGGGACCCGCGGGGCTCGCGGCGGCCGCCCGGCTGGCGGCGGCGGGCGTGGGCCGGGTCGAGGTCCTGGAACGGGACGAGGAGGCCGGCGGCGCGCCGCGCCACTGCGACCACGGCGGCTTCGGCGCGGGCGAGCGGGGCCGCACGGTCGACGGGCCGGCGTTCGCGCGCCGGTCGCTCGCCCTGGCACTTCGGGCGGGAGCGGTGGTCCGCACGGGTGTGACGGTCACCGGCTGGGCCGGGCCGCTGGCCCTGGAGGTCACCGCGCCCACGGGTCTGGAGCGGATCGCAGCCCGGGCGGTCGTGCTGGCCACGGGCGCCCGGGAGCGCCCGCGCAGCGCGCGGCTCGTCCCCGGCACCCGGCCGGCCGGGATCCTCACGACCGGGGAACTGCAGCGGTCCGTGGTGCTGCACGGTGTGCGCGGGCCACGGCTCGGACGGCGCGCGGTGGTGATCGGGGCGGAGCCGGTGGCCGTGCACGCGGTACGGACCCTGCGCGAGGCCGGTCTGGACGTCGTCGCGAGGGTGACGGACCGGCCCCCCGGGCGACGGCGTCTCACCGCCGCTTCCGGTGGGGCGACTCCTCCCCTGCTCACGGGAGCGACGGTGACGGAGATCCTGGGGCGCGGGCGCCTCACCGGCGTGGGGGTGGCCTACGACGACGGGCGCCGGGGGACGGTCCGCTGCGACACGGCAGTGTTCACCGGGGACTGGATCCCCGAGCACGAACTGGCCCGGACGGGCGGGGTGCCACTGGACCCGGCCACCCGGGGGCCGGCGGTCGACGGGTCCTTCCGTACCGCCACGACGGGGGTCTTCGCGGCGGGCGACGTCCTGCGGGGCGTGGAGTCGGCCGCCACGGCCGCGGCGGAGGGGCGCGCGGCGGCGGAGGCGGTGCTGCGGCGGCTGGCGGGCGAGCCGTGGTCGACGGGAGGGGTGCCGGTGGTGGCCGAGTCGCCGCTGCGGTGGGTGCTCCCCCACCGGATCGCGGGCCCGCTCCCCAATCGGACACCGGACGGGTCGGACCGGCGGGCCGGCGACGGAGCGGCCACCCGGCCGGTCCTCGTGCGCGCGGAGACGTCGCTGGAGAGCCCGGTGTTCCGCGTCGTCCAGGACGGGCGGCTCCTGCACCGGGTGGCGGTGCGAGGCGCGGTGGCGCCGTGGCGTTCCGTGCGGCTGTCCCCGGCGTGGACGCGGGACGTCGACCCGGAGGGCGGTCCGGTGGTGGTGGGGGTGGGGGGCTAGGGCGTGTTGCGCAGCCAAGGCCCTTCGCCCTGCGCCTCGGAGGGCCGGTGCCGGGAGCCTCCGGCGTCAGAGGCCTGGTCCACTGGCATGTGCGACGGGCCGTTGACCGCCCTCCCCGTACCCCTCATGCTCATGCCAGGAATCCCGTCTTCCGACACGGAGGTGTCATGGTCAGGCGCGCGATCAGATCCCTGCTCTCCCTCGTCCTGCTGGTGGTCGCCGCGCTCGCGGGCACAGTGGCCACCGCGGGCACGGCGCACGCGGACGAGTGCTACACCTGGGGCCGCACACTGTCCTCCGGCATGTCCGGCGCGGACGTGACCCAGCTCCAGATCCGGGTCGCGGGCTACCCCGGCTACGGCGCCGTCCTCGGCGTCGACGGCTCCTACGGGCCGGCGACGAAGGCCGCCGTCACCCGCTTCCAGCAGGCGTACGGGCTCGGCGCGGACGGCGTCGCCGGCCCCGCGACCTTCGCCAAGCTGTACGCGCTCCAGGACGCCGACTGCACCCCCGTCCACTTCACCTACGCCGAACTCAACAAGTGCAACGGCGACTTCTCCGGCGGAGCCGTCAGCGCCGCCACGGCCAGGGCGAACGCCCTGCGCGCGATGTGGAAGCTGGAGGCGCTGCGCCACGCGCTCGGCGACGTGCCGATCTCGGTGAGCAGCGGTTTCCGCTCGAAGGCCTGCAACGCGGCCGTCGGCGGCGCCTCGGACAGCCGGCACCTGTACGGCGACGGCATCGACCTCACGGGGTCGCCGTCCCTGTGCACCCTGGCCAAGCAGGCGCGCAACCACGGCTTCAACGGCATCCTCGGCCCCGGCTACCCGGGCCACGGCGACCACGCGCACGTCGACACCCGGTCCGCGCGCTTCTGGTCGGCGAGCAGCTGCGGTATCTGACCGTTTCGGCCACACTGGGCGGCATGCCGGACAAGCGCAGTGCTGGACTCCTCCTCTTCCGCAGGACGCCGGAGCGTGGCGTCGAGGTGCTCATCGGCCATATGGGCGGGCCCTTCTGGGCGTCGAAGGACGTCTCGGCCTGGTCGATCCCGAAGGGCGAGTACGGCCCCGAGGAATCCCCCGAGGCCGCCGCCCACCGCGAGTTCGAGGAGGAGCTGGGCCTCCCGGCCCCGTACGGCGAGCGGGTCCCGCTCGGCGAGGCGCGCCAGCGGAACGGAAAGACCGTCACGGTCTGGGCGGTCGAGGCGGACCTGGACCCGACCCGGGTCGTGCCGGGGACGTTCACCATGGAGTGGCCGCGCGGTTCGGGCGTCCAGCGGGAGTTCCCGGAGATCGACCGGGTCGGCTGGTTCACCCCCGCGGCGGCCGCTCCGCTGCTGGTGGCGGGGCAGCGGGTGTTCCTGGACCGCCTCGCCGCGCACCTCGACGGGCGGGGCGGACCCCCGTTGTCAGACCCGTAGGAGAGGGTGGGAGTGCCAACCTGTCGAGAGGGAGCCCGACATGACCACCACCCCCGCCCGTGAGCGCGCCGCCGCCCAGGCGTACCTCCGTCTGCTGGAGTCCACCCAGGCGGTCCTGACCGACCCGCACCTCGCGCCGTACGCCGGGGTGATGCTCACCCACCCCATGGCGGAGGCCGACGCGGCCCTGCGCGCCGCGGGCCTGTCGGGCAACGAGGCCCACCTCCTCCACCTGGTCTCCGCGCTCCGCAGCTCACCGACACCGGCGGACCGCGGCCGGGGCTAGAACCCTCGGGGCCGATGCGGTCAGACCGGCCGGACCGGGAGGGTGCGGACGCTGTTGCCGACGAAGCTCGCGTGGCGGGGGAGGTCCGGCTCGGGGGTGGCGAGGGTGAGGTCGGGGAAGCGGGTGAAGAGGGACCGGAGGGCGATCGTGGCCTCCATGCGGGCGAGGGGGGCGCCCAGGCAGTAGTGGGGCCCGTGGCCCAGGGAGAGGTGCTTCGCCGCCGGTGCGCGGGTGAGGTCGAAGCGGCCGGCGTCCGGGCCGTGGGTCTTCTCGTCGCGCCCTGCCGCCGAGTAACCCGCCAGGACGGGTGTGCCCTTCGGGATCAGCGTGCCGTCGACGGTGAGGTCGCGGGTGGGGTAGCGAAACGGGAAGTAGCTCACCGGGCTGTCCCACCGCAGGGTCTCCTCGACCGCGTCCGCCCAGGCGGCCCGCCCGTCCAGGAGCAGGGCGAGCTGGTCCCGGTGCGCGCACAGGGCGCGGACGGCGTTGGTGATGAGGTTCAGGGTGGTCTCGTGCCCCGCGATGATCATCAGGATCAGGGTGCCGATGAGTTCGGGCTGGCTCAGCCGGTCGCCGCCGTCGTCGCGGGCGGCGATCAGGGCGCTGGTCAGGTCGTCGCCGGGTCGCGCCGTCCGGGCGGCGGCGACGGCGGCGAGGACCTCGACCAGCTCGCGGTTGGCCGCCAGGGCCTGCTCGGGGCCGATGTCGGTGGCGACGACCTGGTTGGAGAGGTGGTGCAGCCGGTCCCGGTACTCCGCGTCCACGCCGAGGAGTTCGCAGATCACCCCGAGGGGCAGCGGCAGGGCGTAGTGGCGGCGCAGATCGGCGACGCCGCCACCCTCCCGGGCGGCGGCCGCGAGCCCGTCGAGGAGTCCTGCGGTGACCGCCTCGACCCGGGGACGCAGCGCCTCCACGCGGCGCGCGGTGAACGCCTTGCCGACGAGGCCCCGCAGCCGCCGGTGGTCGGCGCCGTCGGCGGTGGTCATCCCCTGGACGGTGGCGAAGGTGCGCAGCGGCCACCCTTCCGGTATGTGCCCGTCGGCGAGGGCGGTGAAGTGGCGTGCGTCCTTGGCGACTTCGGGGTGGGAGAGGAAGTCGCGCAGCGCGTCGTGGCCGAGGACGGCCATCCCCTCGACGCCGCCGGGCAGCAGCACCGGGGCCACGGCTCCCTGGGTGAGCAGCCGGGCGTTGGCGGCGTGCGGGCAGCCCCCGGCGGGGTCGAGGACGTGGGGCGTGACGTTCACGGGGCACTCCTGACGGCGAGGCGGGCCGAACCGGCGTCCGAACGGTCAGAGCTGCAGAAGAGGCAGAGCTGCCGAACGGTCAGATCCTACGGTCGGCACCGCGTTCACCGAGAGGGGTCTGCGCGCTCAGCGGCCGGCTGCGCAGACCGCGGCGGGGAGGAGCCCGGCTGACCTGCCCGCGCTCAGGGAACCCCCGGGAGCCTCTCCTGTCCCCAAGCCGGGCTCAGCATCAGAGGTTGGTGTACTGGGCGGCGTACTGCTCGCTGGGCGGGACGACGGTGATGACGTCGATCAGTACACCGTCCGGTGCGGTGATGATGAAGTGGCGCTGGCCGAACTCTTCCGTACGCAGCGGCAGCACGACGGGCAGGCCCGCCTCGACCACGAGCCGCTGGTGCTCGGAGTCGACGTCGTCCACCTCGAAGTTCAGCAGCAGGCCCCCCTGGAGCGCGGCCCGGTGGCCTTCGGGGACGGTCGGGTGGGCGTGGTCGAGGAGGGCCAGTTCGTACTGCGGGGCGTCGGGGCGGCGCAGGCTGACGTACCAGTCCGCCTCGAAGGTCACGTCGAACCCGAGGTGGCGGGTGTAGAAGTCGCGGGAGGCCGCCACGTCCCGGCTGGCGAGCACCGGGTAGAAGCCACCGAGCTTCGTCCTGGGCGTGGTCGTGGGCTCTTCGGTCATGACACTCCTCCAGCTTCATTTCACATACCCTGGGTATGCGAATCGTGGCGTTAGCATACCCTCGGTATGCGGAAGAGAAAGGGCGGTGGGCTCGATGGCGGTCAGCCGGGCGGAGCAGCGGGCGGCCACGCGGCAGGCGCTGCTGGCCGAAGGGCGGCGCCAGTTCGCCGCCGACGGGTACCACCATGTGGTGCTGGCCGAGGTGGCGCGGGCCGCCGGGCTCACCAAGGGGGCCGCCTATCACCACTTCGACAGCAAGGCAGGGCTCTTCCGGGCTGTCGTCGGCGAGATCCAGCAGCAACTGGGAGAGCGGGTCGCGGCCGCGGCCGAGCGGCACGAAGACCTCTGGGAGCAGCTCCAGGCCGGCTGCCGGGCCTTCCTGGCCGCGGGAACCGATCCTGCGGTGCGACAGATCCTGCTGGTCGACGCGCCGACCGTGCTGGGCTGGGACGAGTGGCGGGCCATGGACGAGAAGTCCTCCGCCCGGCATCTCGCGGAGGCGCTGACGGCGCTCGCCGCGGCCGGGGTCATCGCCGATCAGCCGGTGGAGCCTCTGGCCCGGTTGCTCTCGGGGGCGATGAACGAGGCCGCGCTCTGGATCGCGCGGGGCGGGGACCCGCAAGCCGGGGAGCAGGCACTCGACCGGCTCCTGGCGGGGCTGCGCGCCCCGGCCTGACCTCTCCTGCGGACGCATTGGCACCACCTGCGCCCGTGAGGGGCGGGGAAGAATGGGCGCCGGGTGCCGTCTGCCGGCCGACCGGCTGCCGCGCATGGAACGGCCGTCGCCGGATACACGTAGGCAACTGGCTTGAAAGCAGGGGTGGTCGGACCGGCCGCCCCCTTCCGTCCGGAGGAAGGCGAGACGTCATGCCGCTGACATTCCGCAAGAGCTTCAGGATCCTGCCCGGCGTCCGGCTCAACATCAACCGCAAGTCGTGGTCGATCACCACCGGGGGCGGCAAGCACGGCCCCCGGCACACCCACAGCAGCACCGGACGCCGCACCACCTCGATGGACCTGCCCGGCCCCTTCGGCTGGCGCAGGACCAAGCGCGGCTGAGCCGCGAGGTGCGCGGCGCGTCCAGGAGCCCCCGGCCGGGCGAGGCCGGGGGCTCTTCGGCGCGCGCTACGGGCCCGGTGCGGGCTCCCGGCGCGGGCGGCGGCCCAGGAGTACGGCCAGGCCGCGGCGGGTGGCGGCGATGACGACCCGGTCGCCGGGTGCGAGGAGCTGGCCGGGGTGGAGCTGCCAGACCAGCCCGGCTCCCGGGCGGCCGAGCGGCGCGGAGCCGGTGGCGAGGGCGATCACCCGCCAGGCACCGGGCCGGAACGCCTCGGCGACCGTACGGCCGTCCAGGTGCGCGTTCCCCGCCACGTCCACAGCCGCGAAGAGCAGCACCCGGCGCTCCACCGGGATGGCGCCCAGGATCTGGCGGCCCATCATGGCGCCCGCGAAGGCCGGTGCGGCCAGGTGCGAGACGCTGCGGCTGCGGGTGAGGGCGTCCGGGTGGGCGGCGCGCAGGGTGCGGTAGACGGCGGTGGCGAAGTCGTCGTCGTACAGGCGCAGGGCGACGCGCAGGTCGGCCTTGACCGAGCGGGCGGAGAGCGCGGCCTCCAGGTTGGTGATGTCGACGCTGGTCAGGGCGAGCAGGGCGTGGGCGCGGTGGATGCGGGCGGCTTCCAGGACGCCCTCCTCGGTGACGTCTCCGATGACGGTCGGGACGCGCAGCCGGCGGGCCAGCGCCACGCCGCGCGCCTCGGGGTCGGACTCGACGCACACCACCGGGATGTTCAGTCGGCGCAGCCGCGCGAGGACCCGCGTGCCCACCTTGCCGAGTCCCAGGAGCACCACATGGCCGGACAGGGTGCGGGGCGGGCGGCGCAGCGAGGTCGCCGAGCGGAAGGTGCCGAGGGCTTCGAGGAGTCCGGCGATCAGGACGGGCAGCAGGAGCAGGCCGAGGAGTCCGGCGAGGAGCTGCAGCACCTGACGGCTGGTGGTCTCGTCGACGGCGGGGTCGCCGATGGCGAAGAGGTCCAGGAGCGTCAGGTAGGCGGCGTGCAGGGGGTGGTGGCGGGTGGTGAGCCAGGTGGCGAGGGCGATCGCGACAACGGCGGCGGTCACACCGGCGAGCGACCAGCGCAGCCGGCGGGAGAAGAGCGAGGCGACGGGCAGCGCGGAGGCGCCGAACCTGTTCGCCGAGAGGGTCGGTCCGGCGTATGTGACCGCCTCCAGGGCGACGGTGCCCCGGCCGGGCGCCGCCGCGACGGCCCGGTCGTCGGGCAGGAGCTGGGGGCCCGCGTCGCCGCTGCGCTCCGAGCCCTCGCAGCCGGCCGGATCGTTGGTGGTCGCCGACAGCAGGGCGAGGGTGCACAGGCCGGGGTCGGCGACCTCGCCGCGGGCCGGCGGCGTGCGTTCGACGGCGTGGAGGAGGAGACCGCCGGCCTGGACGACCTTGCTGGTGCCGGCGATCGCGGTGGCCGCGAGCGCGGGGGCGGCCGTGTCGGCGTCGGAGAGCACGGTCGTCGCGGCGTCGAGCAGCTTGGGGTCCGGGCAGGGCTCGACGACCGCCCCGGCCTGATCGAGAAGGGTCTCCAGGTGCTGGCCGAGCTTGCGGTTGTAGAGCCGGATCACCAGTCGCAGGCGGGGGTTGAGGCGGCGGGCGGCGAGCGCGGCGCGGATGTTGGTCTCGTCGTCGTCGTACACGAGGGCGAGGGCGGCCGCCTGTTCGACGCCCGCGTCCACGAGAACGGCGTCGTCCACCTCGGCCGTCTCCACGAGCCGTATCGATCGCGTGGGCGCCGCGCCCCGCTGCTCCCCCACGGCGCCCCGGGTGACGGCCGCGGTCACCCGGCCGAACAGCGCCTGGGCGATCCCCGGCCGGCCGGCCGACGGCCGCTCGGGCTCCCGCGGCGCGGGGACGAGCAGGGTGATCCGCTCGCCGTAGACGTCGTGCAGCTCCGCCGCGAGCCGGTGGGCGAGCACGTCGTCACCGCAGACGATCATGTGCCCGGCGGCCACGGCCCGCTGCTGCCGCGGCGCGGACGCCCCCGCGGCGACGGGACCGCCGGTCCCCTGCGCCTCGGCGGGTTCCGATGGAACGGGGCTGCTCTGATACGAAGGTGATGCCACGTCACCAGCATGCCCTGCCCCGCTGACACCGCTTCCCCGGCCCCCAGACGGCGGTCTTCTTCAGGGCCTCTTCAGCGGAGCAGCGTGACGGGACCGCTCTCATCGGCCGTGATCACGAGCCGGACCCGGACCCGGGCGCCGAGTCGAGGGGGGCGTGGACGTGGTCGTCCTCGTCGAAGGTGGTCAGGACGAGGACGCGGGCCGTCGCCGGACCGGCGGTGATCAGGGGCGTGGCCTCGATGCCGCGCAGGGCCTCCCGCGGTTCCGCCGGCCCTGTCCGGACGACCCGGATCCGCACCCCGGCCTGGATGGCGATGATCCTGCCCCCGCGGCGTTCGTACGCCGGTCGGCTCACTCCGACTGCGGGTGACGGTCAGGCTTCCTACGGTGGCTGAATGATCGTCACGTCCGCTGTCCGTCATGCCGCCGCCGGTGTCGCGGTGCTGCTGTTCGTGCTGCAGGCCCCCACGGCCACGGCCTCCTCCCTCACGGAACCCACGCCTCCCACCGCGCGTTTCGTCGACGCGGGCCTGCTGGACCGCGCCGGGACGCAGGTCCGGCCGTTGCGGGGGGCGCCCGAGTTGCCGGACTCGTCCGCGCGGTCGTGGCTGGTGGCCGATGCCGCCACCGGAGAGGTGCTCGCGGCGCGGAACGCCCATCGCCGGTTGCCGCCGGCCAGCACCCTGAAGGCGCTGTTCGCCCTCACCGCGATGCCGCATCTCGAGCCCGAACGGCGGCACACGGTCGACGCGTGGGAGCTGGAGGGGATCGGGCAGGGCAGCAGCCTGGTCGGCGTCCGGCCCGGTTACACGTACAAGGTGTCGGATCTGTGGAACGGCGTCTTCCTCAGCTCGGGGAACGACGCCGTCCACGTGCTGGCGGCGATGAGCGGCGGCTGGGAGTCGATGGCCCGGCAGATGCAGGAGAAGGCGCGGGCTCTGGGCGCGCGCGACACGCACGTGGTGTCGCCGGACGGCTACGACGCACCGGGGCAGGTGTCCTCGGCGTACGATCTGGCGCTCTTCGGCCGCGCCGGGCTCCAGGACCCGGCCTTCGTCCGCTACTGCTCGACGCCGTACGCCGACTTCCCCTCGGGGTCGTGGTCGTACGGCATCCGGAACACGAACCGGCTGCTGACCGGGGCGGACGGGGTGGCGCGCTACCCGGGGCTCATCGGCATCAAGAACGGTTACACCAGCGGCGCGGGGAACACCCTGATCGCCGCCGCCCGCCGGGGCACCCGGACGCTGGTGGTGTCGGTGATGAACCCCAGCTCGGGAGGGCACTCCGTGTACGAGGAGGCCAGGTCGCTGTTCGACTGGGGCTTCGACGCCGCGGGCCGGGTCCAGGCCGTCGGCACCCTGGCCCCGGTGCCGGTGCGCGCGCAGCGGCATCCGTCGCCCGAGACCGGACCGGCCGCCGCCGCGGCGGGCGCGGCCCCGCACGGGGACAAGAAGGCCGGTGCGGCGAAGGAGGCCACAGCGGCGAAGGCCACGGTGCCCCGGCCGGTGCCCGTGTCGGAGCGGGTCGCCGCCCTGACCGAGCCGCGCCGCGCCGAACGGGGAAACCCCGGCCCGGAGGAGAACTCGCCGCACGGGTCCGTTCCCTCCGGCCCCTGGGCGGGTCTCCCGCTGGCCCTGGTGGGTTCGGCCCTCGGTGCGGCGCTCTCGCTGTGGCTGTGGCGGCGTCGGTCGGCCGGCCCGGGCGGTGACGGGCACGCCTGACGGGCGCCGCCACCCGCGGGCGCCACGCTTCTCGTCGTCGGGGCCCGGCGCTCTCGTCGGTCACCGCGGGGACCGGGTCTCGCGGCCCGGCCCCGGCGGAACCGGGGTCACTTGCCGAGCGAGCGCTTCAGCTCCGCCTTGTTCATCGAGGACCGGCCGTGGACGTTCCGCTTCTGCGCCTCGGCGTAGAGCTGGTCGTACGTCGGCCCCTCGGCGCCGCTGTGCGAGCGCTTGCCGCCCCTCCGGGAGGACGACATGTCCTGCGTGGACGTCTTGCTCGCCGTCTTGGACTCGCCCGCGCGGGCCCGCTCCTTGTTGACGGTGCGCGCGGCGATCTCCTCGGCGCGCTCCTCGCCCTCACCTCGGTCGAGGGCGCTGTCCTTGATGTGCTCGTACTGCCGTTCCCGCTTCGGGCTCGATCCGCGAGGCATGGTCCGCTCCTTCCCTTCCACCGTCCGCGTGCGGCCTGTCGTGATCGTCATGGCCGGTCGTCGGGCGGGGCCTAGCGCCTCTCGTCGGGCCCCGCCCACGACACTTCTGCCCCTTTCGCCCCTTTTCATTCGCCCGTCTCGTCGAGCGGCCGGCGGAGCGCCGACCGGCCCTCGGACCAGGCGGCGACCAAGTCGTCCCCGAGGCGGTCCTCCAGGAGGCCGGTGGCCCGGATCCCGAAGGCGACGTCGGCCGCCAGGTGCGGCTCGTCCTCCAAGAGGCCGTCGACGACCTCTCGCCGGACCAGCTGTTCGTGTACGGCGTCCGCCTCCACGTGCTCCTCGTAGAAGTGCACCGCCGCGGGCCCCGCCCCGGCCCGTTCGAGGGCGAGCGCCAGCCGGGAGGAGCCGGGCGAGGAGGTGATCTCGACGGAGGCGAAGTGGCCCACGAGCGCCCCGCGCAGGGCCCGGTGCAGCCCGAAGAGCGACATGAGGTTGACGGTCGCCAGGGTCCGCGCTCCGGCCGACTCGACGTAGCGGCCGTACGTGGTGTCGAGGCCGAGGTCGGTCATCAGCTCCGCGTACAGGCGCGCGTGCATGCGCTCGGCCCGGCCGGAGCCGAACTCGTCGTACTCCACCGCCACCATGGACGCCTTGGCCCGGCCGCGAAGCCGGGGGATCACCCAGGCGTGGGGGTCGGCCTCCTTGAGGTGGTAGACGGAGCGCAGGGCCGCGTACTCCCTGAGCTGCCACAGTTCACCGTGCTCGACGAGGAAGTGGGAGGGGCCGGTGCCGTCCACCGGTTCGACCAGGATCGCGCCGAGGGCGTCGGTGACGTCGTCGGTCGTGCCGCACTCCTCGCGCAGGGCGGCCAGGAAGCGCGCTTCCAGACGGCCCCTCAGCTCCAGCAGGGCCGGATCCCACTCCCGCTCGTCCGCCACCCCGGCGAAGCCGCGGTAGTGGAGTTCGTAGCAGAGGTGCAGGGCGAGGTGGAGGTCGTCGCCGTACGGGTCGAGCCGCTCGGTCGCGGCGGCGTCGGGCAGCACCGAGGCGTCGCCGCGCAGGTAGGCGCGCACGCCCTCGGACACCTCGCCGCGGGCGGAGGGCAGCCGGGGCGCGGCCGTGGTCGGCTCCACGGTCGCGGTGGCCGTATCGGTGGCACTGCTCATGTTCTCGTCCTCATCTTTCGCGACCAGCGGATCACCATGCGCAGCAGGCAGGTCAGGGCGACGACCCAGACCACCGCGAACACCCAGATCAGGACGGGCGCCGCGGTCACGACGGCGGAGACGAGGAGGGCGAGGGCCACGGCCCCCAGCAGGGCGGTTCCCCGCACTGCCCAGCGGTCGGGCGACCGGTACGGGCCACGCCACCGGGCCGGTCCGGGCGAGGCGTCCGTGCCGTGACGTCCGTCCGGGCCACGAGAACCGTCCGGGACGGACGGGCGGTCCGGCCGCTCGCCGGGGGCGTCGGTGGAAGGAGTGCGCCCGCCGTCCTCCGCCAGTTCTCTCTCCATCTCGGCCAGGATGCGCCGCTCGCGTGGTGAGAGCCGTACTTCCTCCATCGCCGACACCTCCCAGCGGTCCGGCGCCCCTCCGGTGTCCCGGACGAACGGCCGGCCCTGCCCATCGTTCCTGCGCACGCGTGCCGTTCCCCGGAAGGCCGCCGCGCCTTTCGACGCGGTCGGGCCACCGGATCCCGGCTCTGCCGCCGCGAGTACCCGCGGAACCGCTCTTCAGACACCTCGCCGGTGCTTCTCCGGTACGTCCCCCGGGCGTACACCCCTCTCGGGCCGCGAGGGAACGATCCCGTACAGATCATCAGAAGATCTACCAGAAGGCTCCAAAAGGTAGAATCCTGTGCGGACACCACGATTCCGGTCGACCGTGCGGTGGAGGGAACGAGGGAGCCGTGACGACCAACCCCGCCGCGAAGCCTCCAGGGGCCGGAGAGGCACGGTCCGGCCCCGACAGCGTCGCCAGGCTCACGGCGGAGATCGGGCGGCTGCGGGCCGAACGCGCCCGACGGCACCTCCTCGACCTGGCCACCGGTGTCCTCGCGGTCCAGCTGAACGCCTCCCCCGCGGACGCCGCCGCCCACCTCGACGCCCTGGCCCACGCCACCGGCCTGGACGTCGAAGACCTCGCCGCGGACGTCGTCAACGGCCTGGCCGGCTCCCCGCTCAAGCCGCCGACCGCACCCGGCCACGAGCAGACGGACGCCGGGCACACGCCTCCCGAGCCGACGGACGAGGAGCGGGAGGAGGGTGCGGCGCCCGGCCACGAGGCCGGCGCGGCACCGCCCGGCGCCGCGCGGGAGACCCCGGAGGAGCACGCCGCCCGGATCACGGCGCGCCATCTCGCCGAAGCGCGCCGGGCCCGGCGCGCGGTGTCGGCCGCCGAGACCGCCGACACGGTCGGCGAGGCGGCCCGCACCCTGCTGGAGGGCGGCCTCGCCCCTTACGGTGCGGAGAGCCTCTGGCTCTGGCGACGCGCCGACATGGGATGCCTGCGGCTCGCGGGACACGCCGGGGTGAGCGCGGCCGAGGCCGCGCTGTGGCAGTGGATCCCCCCGGCGGGCCCGCGGCTCTTCCGCGAGGTCCTCGCCGACGGCTCGCCCGCCTGGCTGGAGACGGGGCACGACGACGTCCTGCCGGGCCCGGGCCCGCGCGCCGCCCGGGCGCTGCTGCCCCTGCGCGTGCGCGGTACGACGGCCGGGCTCGCCCTGGTCTGCTGGCCGGGCCCGCTCACCCTGGAGGCCCCGCTGCGGCGCGCCCTGATGGGCCTGATGGAGGTGGCGGGCACGGTCCTGGACGCCCAGGAGGCGGCCCCGGCCGCCACTCCCGTACTCGTCGACGTGCTGGACGCGCTGGTCCATCCGGCGATGCTGCTCCACACGCCGTCGGCCGGTGCCCCGCCGCCCGTCGAGCCCGCGCCCACCTCGTCGTCGGCCCCCGCTGCCCAGGCCCCCGGCCCGCCGGCCTCCACCCCACCGACGATCGAGCACCTGAACGAAGAAGCCGTGGAGGCGCTCGGCGCCGCTCCGCCGCGCGAGGACCGCTCCCTCGCCCTCGCCCTTCCCGCGGTCCACGCCGACCTGGCCCATCTCGCGCGCCGCGCCCACCGCAGCGCGCGCGTGCAGCGGGCGGCCCTGCTGCCCGTCACGGACACCGGCCCCAGCGGCTCCCCCCGGCTGTGCGACGTGCGGGTGCTGCCGGCCGGCGCCGAGCGGACGGTCGTGCTCTGGCACACCGCGAACGACCCCGGCCTGGCGACCGGACGCGCGGTGGCCCGGCTGCAGAGCGTGGCCACCTTCCAGGACAGCCTCACCGGCGGCGAGACCATCTGGTCGGAACAGGCGTTCGCGATCTTCGGGATGTCCCGCGACGAGACGCCCGTACCGCTGCTCGGTCTGCGGGGACGGGTCCATCCGGAGGACGGCGTGGCGCTGACCGCGCTGCTCACGACGCTGACCGAACGCCATACCGGCGCGCAGACGGTCCTGCGGGTGCTCCTCGGCGACGGGACCGTCCGCCATGTCCGGGTGGCGGCCGAGCCGCTGCTCGACGGGCGGACCGTCGGCGGCATCGCCGGCGTCTACCAGGACGTGTCCGCCAGCCGGCGCACCGAGGCGGCGCTCAACGCGACCTTCGACCACCTGACGGCCGTCCAGGGCCGTGCGGAGATCCGGCACCGACTGGCGCTCCAGCTCCAGCAGGCGATCGTGCCCGAGGTCCCCGACCTCCAGGAGGTGCCGGGGCTGATGGTGGCGGCCCGCTACCGGCCGGCCGCCGAGGAGTACCGCGTCGGCGGCGACTGGTACGACGTGCTCCCGCTGCCCGGCGGCAAGGTCCTGGTGGCCGTCGGGGACATCGCGGGCCACGGCATCACGTCCGTCAACGGCATGGTCGCGCTCCGCAACGCCCAGCGCGGGCTCGCCTTCACCGGCAACTCCCCCCGGCACCTGATGCGCTGGCTCAACGAGCTGACGCTGCGCACCACCGACCACCCCACCGCCACGGCCGTCTGCGCGCTGTACGACCCCGAGGACCACGTCATCGTGTGGACGAGCGCCGGGCACCTGCCGCCCCTGCTCATCCGGGAGGGCCGGGCCCGGCTGCTCGACGCCCCGCACGACGTGCTGCTCGGCGCGGTTCCGGCGTACGAGTACAAGGAGCAGCGCACCCGGCTGCGGGCGGGCGACCGGCTGCTGCTGTACACGGACGGTCTGGTCGAGCGCCGCCACGACGGTCTGGACCGAGGGCTCGCGCACCTCGTCAGGGAGGCCGAACGGCAGAGCCGCCACCCGTTGGACCGACTGGTGGACGGGCTGCTGCGAGCGGCCGGCGGGGACACCGACGACGACACGAGCATCGTCGCCGTGCAGGTGCTCTGACGGCGCGCCGACCGATGCGTCAGGCGGTCAGGCGGTCACGTGTTCAAGTGGGGAGCCACTGGCGGACCTTGGTCATGAGTTCGTCCGCGTCGACCGGCTTCGAGACGTAGTCGGCGGCACCGGCCGCCAGGGCGCGGGCGCGGTCGCCGGGCATGGCCTTGGCCGTCACCGCGATGACCGGGAGGTCCGCCCGGCCCGGGAGCTCCCGGATCGCCTCCGTGGCGGCGTAGCCGTCCATGCCGGCCATCATGACGTCCATCAGGACGAGTTCGATCTCGGGGTGGCCGCCCAGCAGGTCGAGGCCCGCGCGGCCGCCGTCGGCGCTGAGGACGTGGACTCCGTGGCGCTCCAGCACTTCGGTGAGCGCGAAGACGTTCCGTACGTCGTCGTCGACGACGAGGACGGTCCGGCCTGCCGTGCGGGGGTCGTGCGCGGGGCCGGGGTCGGCTTCGGGCTGCCCGGGGGCGGCCCGGCCGTCGTCGCCGGTGGCCGGTACGGCGTCGGGGTCCGCGGGGCCGCCGAGGCGCGGGTCGGGGAGGAAGAAGGTGAAGACGCTGCCGTGGCCGGGGGTGCTCCGGACGTCGAGGGCGCCGCCGAGGAGCCCGGCCACCTCGCGGCTGATGGAGAGCCCCAGGCCGGTTCCGCCGTAGCTGCGGGCGGTGGTGCCGTCGCCCTGCTGGAAGGCGCCGAAGATGCTCTCGAGCCGCTCGGAGGGGATGCCGGTGCCCGTGTCGCTGACGCGGAAGGCGAGGGCGGCGCCGGCGCCGCGCAGCCGGGGCGGCAGTCGGTCGCCCTCGGCGCGGCCGATGGCCAGCTCGACCCGTCCCTCCTCGGTGAACTTCATGGCGTTGGAGAGCAGGTTGCGCAGGATCTGGCGCAGCCGGGACTCGTCCGTGGTCAGCTCGTCCGGGACGTCGGCGGCCACGGTGACCGCGAACTCCAGCTCGCGTTCGTCGGCGACGGGGCCGAAGGTCGCCTCCAGATAGTCCAGCAGCTGGTGCATGGCGAACGGCTCGGGCCGGATCTCCATCTTGCCCGCCTCGACCTTCGACAGGTCGAGGATGTCGTTGATCAGCTGGAGCAGGTCGGAGCCGGCGGAGTGGATGACCTCGGCGTAGTCGACCTGTTTGGCCGTCAGGTTCCCGTCCGGGTTCTGGGCGAGCAGCCGCGCCAGGATGAGCAGGCTGTTGAGCGGGGTGCGCAGCTCGTGGCTCATGTTGGCGAGGAACTCGGATTTGTACATGGAGGTACGGGAGAGCTGCTGGGCGCGGGCCTCCAGTTCCTGACGGGCCTGTTCGATGACGAGGTTCTTGGACTCGATGTCCTGGTTCCGTTCGGCGAGCAGCGCCGCCTTCTCCTTCAGCTCGGCGTTGGAGCGCTGGAGTTCCTGCTGCCTCTCCTGCAACTCCCGGGAGCTGGTGCGCAGTTCTTCGGTGAGTCGCTGGGACTGGCCGAGCAGCTCGTCGGTGCGGAGGTTGGCGACGAGCGAGCTGACGACGGCTCCCGCGGTGTCCACGAACTGCTCGAGGAAGTCGCGGTGGATGGCGGTGAAGGGGTGGAGCGAGGCGAGCTCCACGGCGCCGAGGACCTGGTCCTCGACGACGATCGGCAGGATGACCAGCATGCCCGGTTCGCCGCGGCCGCCGCCGGAGGCGATGGTGGCGTACCCGGGCGGCACGCGGTCCACCACGAGGGTGCGCCGGTCGTGTGCGGCCTGGCCGACGAGGGACTGGCCGAGCCGGAAGCTGCGGGGCGGGCCGGCGGGGTCGTCCGGCAGGCCGTACGCGGCCGTCATGACGAGTTCGGTGCCCCGTTCGTCGTGCCGGGCGAGGAAGAAGGCTCCGTACTGCGCGGAGACCAGGGGAGGCACCTCGGTCATGATCAGTTCGGCGATGTCGGGGAGGGCGCGGGTGCCCTGCATACGGGCCGCGATCCGGGCGATGTTGGTCTTGAGCCAGTCCTGGTCCTCGTTGGCCCGGGTGGTGGCGCGGAGCGACTCGACCATGGCGTTGATGTTGTCCCGGAGGTCGCCGACCTCGCCGGGGGCCTCGACGGCGATGGAGCGGGTGAGGTCGCCCTCGGCGACGGCGCTGGTGACCTCGGCGATGGCGCGGACCTGCCGGGTGAGGTTGCCGGCGAGTTCGTTGACGTTCTCGGTGAGCCGTTTCCAGGTGCCCGAGACCCCTTCGACCTCGGCCTGACCGCCGAGCTTGCCCTCCGTGCCGACCTCTCTCGCCACGCGGGTGACCTCGGCGGCGAACGAGGACAGCTGGTCGACCATCGTGTTGATCGTGGTCTTGAGCTCCAGGATCTCGCCGCGCGCGGAGACGTCGATCCGGCTGGTGAGGTCGCCCTGGGCGACGGCGGTGGTGACCTGGGCGATGTTCCGCACCTGGTTGGTGAGGTTGTCGGCCATGGAGTTGACGTTGTCGGTGAGGTCCTTCCAGGTGCCGGACACTCCGCGGACGGTGGCCTGGCCGCCGAGCTTGCCCTCGGTGCCGACCTCGCGGGCGACGCGGGTGACCTCCTCGGCGAAGGAGGAGAGCCGGTCGACCATCGTGTTGATGGTCTCCTTGAGCTCCAGGATCTCGCCGTCCGCGTCGACACGGATCTTGCGGGTGAGGTCGCCGCCGGCGACCGCCGTGGCGACCTGGGCGATGGACCTGACCTGCGAGGTCAGATTGTCGGCCATGGTGTTGACGCCCGAGGTCAGCTCCTGCCAGACGCCGTGGACGCGCAGTTCACGGGCGCGTCCGCCGAGCAGTCCCTGCCCCCCGACCTCGCGGGCCACCCGGGTGACCTCGGAGGTGACCAGCGACAGCTGGCCGACCATGTCGTTGTAGACCACGGCGATCTGCCCCTGGACGCCGCCGGCGGCTTCGGGCAGGCGCACCGACAGGTCACCGTCCCGGACGGCGGTGAGGCCGGCCAGGAACTCTCGGAGCCCGTCCTCGCCCGGCCCGGCCGGCCGGTCGGCCCCGGCGGCGGGGGTGCGGTTCCTGCGGGGGGATACGTCCATCACGGCCTCGCGGCGACGCGGGAGCGGTACGGGGTGCACCGCGGCGGCCCGGTTCGCACTCCCACCTTAGGTCGGGTCCGGAAAGGAGCGCCTGGTCGGCGGGCCCGGCGAGCGGAGGGGTGCGTGCGGGCGCGAGGGGTCACGGCACCTCGCCGGGAGGGGTACGGACGGGGGTGTGCCCGGGGTCCTCGGGCGGGATGTCGATCTCGAACCACACCGCCTTGCCGCGCGGGCGCGGCAGACAGCCCCACGCCGCGGCGAGCCGGTCCAGGAGGTACAGACCGTGCCCGGAGGACCGCGCCGGGCGATGGGGGCCGGACGGCCGGGGCCGTGCCGGGCTGGCGTCGCTGACCTGGGCCCGCAGGCGCCGGTCCGTGTGGTCCAGGCTCAGCTCGTACGGTCCGTCGGCGTGGCGGCAGGCGTTGCCGACGACCTCGGAGACGAGCAGGACGGCGTCCTCCACGGCGGTGCACCCGGCCGCCCCGGCCTGGCCGAACCACTCGCGCAGGGCCTGACGGGTGACCGCGCGGCACTCCGCGACCGTTTCCGGCCCGTCGGTCAGCGCGTAGTGCCGGGCACGCGATGTGTCCCTGTGCTGCCAGGTGGTCATAGCTCGCCGTTTCCCGGACAAATGGTGTTGATTCATCCCAGGGGGGAATCTTTGAGGAAGGACACTCGAAGGAGCTCTGCTCGCCGTCCTTCCAGGAGGGCGAGGAGCCGCGCCATCGGTCGAGGAGCATCATGTCCACTTCGCACACCTCCCGCCGTCAGACCTCCGCCTCCGCCACGGCGGTCCTTCCGGAGCCCCCGGAGCCGTACGGGCCGGACGCGCCACGCCGCTCGCGGGCGTCCTCGTCCCGCGGGGCGATCGCCGAGCCGGTCGAGGTACGGCGCCGCGCGCTGGACGGGCTGCCCGAGATCGACCGGCCCACCGAGGTGAGCACGGCCGACGCGCAGACCCTCTCCACGGCGCTCTTCACCCGACTGGAGTCACTGGAGGAGGGCACGGCGGAGCACGCCTACGTACGCAACACCCTGGTCGAGCTGAACCTCAGCCTGGTGAAGTTCGCCGCGCGCCGCTTCAAGAACCGCGCCGAGCCGACCGAGGACATCGTCCAGGTCGGCACGATCGGCCTGATCAAGGCGATCGACCGGTTCGACACCAGCCGTGACGTGGAGTTCTCGGCCTTCGCGCTGCCCACCATCGTGGGCGAGATGAAGCGCTTCTTCCGGGACACCAGCTGGGCCGTTCAGGTGCCGCGCCGGCTCCAGGAGCTGCGCATCGAGCTGGCCAAGGCGATCGACACCCTGGAACAGGATCTGGGGCGCCGCCCGAGTCGGGCCGAGCTGGCGGCCCACCTGCGGGTCGACGAGGCGTGTGTGGCGGAGGGCGAGCAGGCCGCGAACGGCTATGTGGCGCGTTCCCTGGACACCCCGTCCGGCGACGAGGAGACGACGACGCTCACCGCCGGGGCGCGGCGCCTCGGCGAGGAGGAGCGCTCCTTCGACCTGATCGACTCCCTGGAGTCGCTGAAGCCGCTGATCGCCCGACTGGACGAGCGGGACCGGCGGATCCTGTCGCTGCGCTTCGGCGACGAGCTCACGCAGTCGGAGATCGGCGAGCGCCTCGGGCTCTCCCAGATGCACATATCCCGGCTCTTGGCCCGGATCCTCGACGAGCTGAGGACCGGTCTGCTGGAGGACACCACGGACGTGGACGCCACGGCGGGAACGGCCACGCGCCGCGCCGCGGGAGCGCGTCACTGAGGGGCCGCGGGAGCGCGTCACCGAAGGCGCGGGCCCGAGGCGCCACCGACGGGCGGGGTGCCGGGAACGCGGCACGGGACGGCTGAGGAAGCCACGGCCTCACGCGGCCGGGAGGCCTCGCCTCACGCGGCGGTGTCCGGGCGGCTGATCTCCAGCCACACCACCTTGCCGCCCTCGCGCCGCTCGGAGCCCCAGTCCCCCGCCAGGCGGTCCAGGACCATCAGCCCGTGTCCCCCCGGGAGGGACGCGGCGCGCGGCCGGCGCCGCGCCGGAGGCTCGGGGTTCCCGTCGGCGACCTCGACCCGCAGGTTCTCGCCGGACTGGCGCAGGACGATCTCCTCGGGACCGTCGGCGTGCAGGCAGGCGTTGGTCACCACCTCGGAGACCAGCAGCAGCACGTCGTCCACCCGCTCCTGCGCCTCCTCGGTCCGCGCAGGCGTCCAGCCCCAGTCGGCCAGAGCCGCCGCGGTGAAGTCACGGCACCGCGTCACGACTCCCCGCGTATCGAAGAGCAACAGCCGCCGGATCTGGCCCTGTCGTGTCGGGGCCCCGGGCCCCTGACGCTCGTGCACCCCGCCGACAGCCCCACTGTCCGCGGCTTCCTGGTCCATGGGGTACCTCCGCCCTCGTCCGCCTGGCCGCCGCCCGGTTCGCCACCGCGCGGCGCCCGCCGCCCGGCCACTGCCCGGGCCCGGCCGTGCCGGTCGCGTCGGCCCGGGCGGCCGGCCCTATCCCGTCTTCCGCTCCGCCAGCGCCTCCTCGACGCTCTCGTGCACCCGGAACACGCTCCGTGCCCCGGTGATCTCGAACATCCGGGACACCGGCGGCCCCAGGCCCGCCAGCTCCACGCTCCGCCCCTGCTCCAGCGCCTGGAGCCGGGCCCTCAGGAGCACGTTCAGCCCCGAGGAGTCGCAGAACGTCAGAGCCGAGCAGTCGAGCACGATCCGGTCCGCCCCCGTGCGGGGCCCGGACCCGTCCCCCGCGCCGGAGCTCTTCTCCAGCGCGGCCCGCAGCGTGTCCGCGGTGTCGTGGTCCAGCTCTCCCCGCAACGCCAGCACCACCGCCCCGGGCCCCTGCCCGGGAACGGCTTCGACGGCGAACCGCTCGGCGTCCATGGGGTCACCGCCTTCCGCTCGCGCTCATTCGCGCTACGCCCGCGCTTCTACCCACCCCGGGCCCGGAAACTCGACGATCGGCACGAATCGCCCCGGATGCGGGCGCGGATCATTTTCGATCGACTGGGTACCCGTAAGGCTCCCGGCCCCCCGGCCCCCTCGACCTCAGCAGGACGGAGCATCCGGACATGAACCTGATGGAAGGACCGGCCCGGCGCGACGCCGACCGGACCGGCGAGAACAGCACGGCAGGCACTCCGACGAACGCCGTGCCGGCGAGCGCCACCGGCGGACACGAAGCGACGGGCCACGGAGCGACGGGTCATGTGCCGGGGACGCTCCCGCCCGACCACACGCAGGCGATCCTGGAGACCACCAAGCAGGTGGCGGCGCTGCTCAAGACGTCCGGGTGCCCCTTCGCCCTGGTCGGGAGCGTCGCGGCGTACGCCCACGGCATCCCGGTCAGGCTGCAGCACGACACGGACTTCGCCGTACGCCGGGAGGACGCGGACGCCGTCGTCGGCATCCTCGCGGAGAACGGCATCGAAATCGTCGAACCGCCCGAGGACTGGCTGGTGAAGGCGCGGGCCGGCGGCGAGCACATCGACCTGATCTTCGCGCTGGCGGACCGCCCGGTGACGACGGAGCTGCTGGAGCGGGCCACACTGCTGCCCGTGGACTCCGTCCACATGCCGGTGCTCGCGCCCACCGACCTGATCAGCAGCCGGCTGGCCGCGCTCTCCGAGCACCACTGCGACTTCGGGGCGCTGCTGCCGGTCGCCCGGGGCCTGCGCGAACGCGTCAACTGGGACCGCGTACGGCGCGAGCACGGGGACGACCCGATGCCGGACGCCTTCCTGTACCTGCTGGAGCGGCTGGACGTCATCCCCCGGAGGGAGGCGACCCGTGAAGGGCGCTGACGAGGGCGAGTACCGGATCGCCCATCTGCGGGACCGCCTCGCGGGTGACGAGGTGGCCGAACTCGGCGTGCGCATCGAGATGCGCGGCGGCTCGGTGCTCCTGTCCGGGACGGTGCCGACGGCCGAACGGCGGGACGAGATCCTGCGGATCGCGGGCGAGGAGCTGGGCGGGGCACCCCTGCGCGCCGACCTCGTCGTGGTGTGCGCGGACGCCCCGGACCGATCCGAGGAGCTGCGGTGAGCGCGATGACGGGCGGGCGGAGCGATGTCGTACGCGTGGCGGCGGTCGGGGACATCCACCTCGGGCCGGACAGCCACGGTCTGCTGAGGCCCGCGTTCGAGACCCTGCACGAGCGGGCCGACGTGTTGCTCCTCGCGGGTGATCTGACGTGCCACGGGACGGTCGAGGAGGCGGAGGTCGTGGCCGGCGAAGTGGCCGGGATCGAGGTGCCGGTGGTGGCCGTCCTCGGCAACCACGACTACCACTCCGACCAGGAGGAGGGCGTCACGGAGACCCTGCGGGCCGCCGGCGTCACCGTCCTGGAGGGCTCGGCCGCGGTCCTGGAGATCGGCGGCCACCGGATCGGGGTCGCCGGCACGAAGGGGTTCTGCGGCGGCTTCGCGGGGCGCAGCGCCGGGGAGTTCGGCGAACCGGAGATGAAGTCGTTCGTGCGCTACACCCGGCGCAGCGCCGACGGCCTGCGCCGGGCCCTGGGAGAACTGGCCGACGACGGCTGCCGGGTGAGGATCGCGCTGACGCACTTCGCGCCCGTGCCGGACACCCTGGCCGGGGAGCCGCCGGAGATCTTCCCTTTCCTGGGCAGCTATCTGCTGGCCGAGGCCATGGACGAGGGCGGCGCGGACCTCGCGGTGCACGGCCACGCCCACATGGGCGTGGAGCACGGGATGACGGCCGGCGGCATCCGCGTGCGGAACGTGGCGCAGCCGGTGATCGGCCGGGCGTACGCCGTCTACCACCTGCCGCTCGACGGCAAGGCCCCGGCGGACGACGGGACAACGTCGGCCCGCGACCGTCTCGGGGCGGGAGCCTCGGCCGGGACCGGCTCGCTGACGCCCGCCGGATCCCGGGCATCGGCCGGAGACCGGGAGCCGTGACCACCGCGGCGAGGCGGGGCCCCGGCCCGGCGCGTTCAGGAGCCGGGCAGGCCTTCCAGCGCCTGCCGGGGTGCGGAGGCCACGGCGCCGACGTACCGCTCGGCCGCGCGCACCGCCTCGCGGGCGGTCCGCTCCCCCATCAGGACGCAGAGCGTGTACGCCGTGTCCTCGAAGCTCCTCCGCGTCGACAGGTCCCCCGGCATGGCCAGGACCACGCGCTCCTGGTCCCGGTAGTGCCGGAGCAGTCGGTCGATCGTCTTCTTGTCGGGCAGCAACATCGTGTCCTCCTGACGCGCCCCCCTTCCCTCGATTGCTCCATAGTCCGGTCGGACGGTCACCTGCGCGACCCGTTCGGGCACGATCTGTAACGGAAGGGCGGTCCCATGAACCCGAAGGCGAACCCGAGCGACGGCCTGAAGGTGGTCGTCACCGGCGCCACCGGCAACGTCGGCACGAGTCTGGTCCGGGCGCTCGCCCGTGAGCCGCGGGTCGCGTCCGTCCTCGGACTGGCCCGCCGGACCCCCCGGTTGACCCTTCCCAAGACCGAGTGGGCGGAGGTCGACCTCTCCCTGGAACGGGACGAGCCGAGGCTCGCCCAGTACGTCGAGGACGCCGACGCCGTCGTCCACCTGGCCTGGCGGTTCCAGCCGACCCACGACCCGGTCGAGACGTGGCGGTCCAACGTCCTCGGCTCGCTGCGCGTCTTCCAGGCGGTCGCCGCGGGGCGCGTGCCCGTGCTGATCCACGCCTCCTCGGTCGGGGCGTACTCCCCCGGCCCGAAGACGGGCGCGGGGGTCTCGGAGTCCTGGCCGACGCACGGCTGGCCCGGTGCCGCGTACACCCGGGAGAAGGCGTACCTCGAACGGGTCCTGGACACCTTCGAGCGCGATCATCCGCTGATCCGGGTGGTGCGGATGCGGCCCGGTTTCCTCTTCAAGGAGGAGTCGGCGAGCGAGCAGCGCCGGATCTTCGCCGGCCGCTTCTTCCCCGGCGGGCTGCTGCGTCCCGAACTCCTCCCGCTGGTGCCGGAGTTCGAGGGGCTGCGGTTCCAGACCCTGCACACCGACGACGCCGCCGACGCCTATCGGCGGGCGCTGCTGCGCGATGTCAGGGGCGCCTTCAACCTGGCGGCGGATCCGGTGATCGACGCCGAGGCGCTGGCGGGGCTGCTGGACGCGCGGACGGTGAAGGTGCCGAAGGGGGCGGTGCGCGGGGCGCTCTCGGCGGCCTGGAGGCTCCGGGTCGTCCCCGCATCGCCGGACCTCTTCGACGCGGTCCTGCACCTGCCCCTGCTGTCCACGGACCGGGCGCGCCGGGAGCTGGAGTGGGAGCCGTCGATGACGTCGGTGGAGGCCGTGAAGGCGTTCCTGCGCGGGGTCCGGGCGGGCGGCGGCGACGCCACCGCTCCGCTCACCGGCCGTCGCATCGGCTGAGACCCGGTGCGGAGCCCGGCAGAACGGCCCCGCACCGGCGGGCACACGGCCGGCGGGGAATCGGGCGGCGGGGACACGGGCGTGCGCGGCCCCGGCGGAGGGTCGTTTCGCCGTACCGCTCCCGGGCACTCGCCGGGCACGACCGACAGTGAAGGTCCACCAGGAGGAGGTGTCCCATGCGGGCGCTGACTTGGCACGGCAGGCGCGACGTCCGTGTGGACACCGTGCCCGACCCGAAGATCGAGGAGCCCACGGACGTGATCGTGGGCATCACGTCGACCGGTATCTGCGGTTCCGATCTCCATCTGTACGAGACGCTCGGGCCCTTCCTCGACCCTGGGGACATCCTGGGGCACGAGCCGATGGGCGTGGTCGTCGAGGCGGGCCCGGGGGTCACGACGCTGGCGCCGGGCGACCGGGTGGTCGTCCCGTTCAACGTCTCCTGCGGGCAGTGCTTCATGTGCGGGCGCGGCCTGCACTCCCAGTGCGAGACGACGCAGGTCCGCAGCCACGGCAAGGGCGCGTCGCTGTTCGGGTACACCAAGCTGTACGGCCAGGTGCCGGGCGGCCAGGCCCAGTTCCTGCGGGTGCCGTTCGGGGACTGGCTGCCGGTGAAGGTGCCGAAGGGGCCGCCCGACGAACGGTTCGTCTATCTGTCGGACGTCCTGCCCACCGCCTGGCAGGCGGTGCGGTACGCGGACGTGCCCGCCGACGGCTCGCTCACCGTCCTCGGTCTCGGTCCGATCGGCGACATGGCCGCCCGGGTCGCGCTGCACGAGAGCTCCCGGCTGGTCATCGGCGTGGACCTCGTGCCCGAACGACTCGAACGGGCCGCCGCCCGCGGGGTGACCGTCCTGGACCTGCGCGAACACGGCTCGGACCTCGCCGACGTCATCCGGGACATGACCGGCGGCCGGGGCACGGACGCGGTGATCGACGCGGTCGGCATGGAGGCCCATGGCTCGCCGGTGGCGAAGGCGGCGCAGCGGGCCACCGTGATGCTGCCCGACGCGGTCGCCCAGCGGCTGATGGAGTTCGCCGGGGTGGACCGCATGCAGGCCCTGAACACGGCGATCGACGTGGTCCGGCGCGGCGGCACGATCTCGGTCGTGGGGGTGTACGGCGGCATGGCGGATCCGCTGCCCATGCTCACCCTCTTCGACAAGCAGATCCAGCTTCGGATGGGGCAGGCCAACGTCCGGCGGTGGGTGGACGAGATCATGCCGCTCCTCTCGGACGGCGACCCGCTGGGCGTGGAGGGCTTCGCCACCCACACGCTGCCGCTGGAGGAGGGCCCGGCGGCCTACGCCACGTTCCAGACGAAGGGCGACGGGATGGTGAAGACGCTGCTGCGTCCGTGACCGGGAGCCGTGGCGGTCCGGCCTCGACGCCGGGCAGCAGTACGACTGCGGGGCGGCGGGAACGGTCCGTGAGACCGTTCCCGCCGCCCCGCACCCGCCTCGTCGGGTGGTGCCGCCGGTCCCGCGGCTCAGGACTCCGGACCGGGCACGTCCTTCTCGCCGCCCTCGCTCCGCTCCCCGGCGCCGGCGCGGGGCTTCGTGCCCTCGCCGCTCTCCGTGTACCGCTTGTCGCGCCGGAAGCGGCTGCGATGGCTGGTGTCGCAGAACGGGGCGCGGAGCGTGCGCCGGCAGGTGCACAGCGCCACCACGGGCCGCTCGCACAGCGTCACGGTCCCGTCCGGCATGACGATCTCGACCGGCCCCTCCACCAGCAACGGGCCACCGGCGACCGGTGTCACCCGCGGAACGTCGGCGGCCGTCTCCTTCGGTCCGGACATGGACCCACCACCCTTCTCGGCTCTGTCACCCACGGGTGCCCGCTCGGCGCCCCCGCATGCGCCGGGGTGCCGCCGTACGGCTGACACGGCCGGGGGCGGCGAGTGGTGCGGAGGGATCGGGGTAGCCGCCAGGCGACACCACCCGGCCCCGTACCGAAGGGGGCCCTGTCCGGAAGGACGACGTCATGAGCGAGGCGAAGGGCAAGGCCGAGGAGATGAAGGGCAAGCTGAAGAAGGGTGTCGGCGACGCCGTCGACGACCGGGAGATGCAGGCCGAGGGGCGCCGGGAAGAGGTGACCGGCCAGGCCAGGAGCAAGGCGGCCGAGGCCATGCGGCGCATGAAGAGGCACGACGCGTAGCGAGCACCCCAGGGTCTCCCTCGCCGACGAGCCGAAGTCGCCGAAGTCCACGCCGGTCCGGGACGGACAGGTCGTGGAGCCGAGGGGCTCGTCCTACCGCTGCGAGAGCGGAAAGACCTGGTGACCCCGGCCGCCGCGCGGGCCGCGGCGGCGGGACGAGCGTCATGGATGCGGCGCGGGCCCTCGGGGCTCGCGCCGCATCCGTGCGCCCAGGGCGAGGGGTGCGGAGAGGCGCGAGGACGGGCGTACGAATCCGGTCACGTCCGTGCGGGATAATGCGGGCATGCGCATCTCAGCCAGAGCCGACTACGCGGTGCGTGCCGCACTCCAGCTCGCCGCCGCACAGAACTCGGCGCCGCTGAAGGCCGAGGCGATCGCCGACTCCCAGGACATCTCCCACAAGTTCCTCGAAGGCATCCTCGGCGACATGCGCCGGGGCGGACTCGTCATGAGCCAGCGCGGCGGGAACGGCGGGTACTGGCTGGCCAGGCCCGCGTCGGAGATCTCGCTCGCGGACGTGATCCGCTGCGTGGACGGCCCGCTGGTGTCGGTGCGCGGCGTCCGTCCGCCGGAGCTCGCGTACACCGGCCCCGCCGAGTCCCTGCTGCCGCTGTGGATCGCCCTGCGGGCCAATGTGCGCCAAGTGCTCGACGGTGTGTCGCTCGCCGACGTGGCGGCGGCGAAGCTGCCGCCGGAGATCATCACGCTGGCCGAGGACCCGGAGGCCTGGACCAACCCCTGACGGCCGGCCCACCGGCCGCCCGGCGCCGGGCCCGTCCCAGGTCACCTGGCCCTTGATCTCGCCGGTCGGAACGCGAACATCCGCCATATGGACGCCCCTTGGGCAACCGGCAACCCCTCTGCCACTATCCCTACTATTCCAGTGGGGAAACAGGGATCATTGTGAGGTGCCGTGAGAACGCCGAAGAAGTCAGCGACACGCCCCATCCCTCGGCCGGCCAAGCGCCCGGGACACGAAGAGATATGGCGTCGCGTCACCCGCGAACTCGCCGATGACCTCGCGGTCGACGCACTGGCCAGGGACCGGGCGGGCAAGAACCCCGACGACGAGGTCGCCCGCCTCCAGGAGGCCGGGCTGCCCGCCCTCCTCACCCCGCCGGGCCCCGCCCTGCGCGGCTCCGACTGGCAGGCCGCGTGCGGGGTGATCCGGGAGATCTCCGCCGCGGACAGCTCGATCGGCGAGCTGCTGGCCCACCACTACGTACTGTCCTGGAGCGGCCGCTTCCTCGGCGCCGCCGCGGCCCCCGACGGCGAGCGGGAGGCCCCCGAGGCACCGGACACCACCGACGCGCCCGAACGGCTCGACGTGCCCGGCGCCCTCGAAGTCCGTACGGCACGGGAACGCTGGCTGCTCGCCGGCGGCATCGAGCCGGCCGGGGGCGGCGGTCCCGGCCTCACCCTGACGCCGTCCGGCAGCGGGTGGCTCCTCGACGGCCGCCGGGCGTTCGACTCCGGCGTCACGGTCGCCGACCGCCTCGTCGTCGGCGCGCGATGTGCGGCGACGGGCGACGTCCTCGTCGTGCTGGTCGACCCGGCCCACCCCGGCGTGTTCACCGAGGCGGGCGGCGACCGCGTGGGACAGCGCCTCGCGGGCGCCGGGAACGTGAACTTCGACGGGGTCCCGGTCGAGCGCGGGCAGGTCCTCGGCACCCTCCCCCACGACGAGCACGCCGTGGCCCCCTTCACGACGCTGGCCCCGCTCGCCCTGCGGCTGGTCCTGGTCCAGGTCGGGCTCGGCATCGCCGAAGGCGCCCTCGCGGAGGCCCGCGACATCAGCCGCGCCACCGAAGCCGCCCCCTTCGCCCCCGGGCACTTCTCCGCCGCCGCGGCCTTCTCGACCGGCTCCTTCTCCGCCGGCCGGTTCACCCCCGGCTCCTACGCCGCCGACCCGGCCGTGGGCGCCGTCGCGTACCCGGCGGGCGCGGACCAGGATCCGTACCTCCTCCTGATGTACGGCGAGTTGGCGACCGCCACCCATGCCGCGGCCGCGGTCGTGGAGCGGGCCACGGACGCCCTCGCCCGGGGACTGCGCGCCGAGGGCTCCCTCGGGGTGGAGGAACGCGCCGACATCGCCGTCCTGGTCGCCGCCGCCGAGGCCGTGACGAGCAGGGCCGCGATCCTCGTCACGACCCGGATCCTCGAACTCGTCGACGCCGCCCGGGCCGCCGAGGAACCGGGCGGAGGGCCGGGCCTCGACCGCTTCTGGCGCAACGCCCGCGTCCTCACCGCCCACTCCTCCCCCTCCCACCGGCTCCGGGACATCGGCGACCACTACCTCCACGGCCCGCGGCCCCAGCTCACCACGCTGCCCTGACGGAGGCTGCGGGCCGGCGGCCGTCCTACGGTCGTGGCGACGGGCCCGGTCCGCACGCCGACGCGTCGACGGGGCCGGACGGGACAGGAGAGGGAAGAGGACGGGGGCCGGCCGGGAGGCCGTGCCCGTCGAGGCACGGAGCAGGTACGGAGGCATCCTGATGAGCCGTGAGATCGTCGTCGGAGTGGACGGTTCGCCGGAGAGTCTCGCCGCGGCCGACTGGGCCGCCCGCGAGGCGCTCCACCGCGGTCTCCCGCTGCGCCTGGTGCACGCCTGGCGCTGGGAACCGCTCGACATCCCGGTCGTCCAGGACCCCGAGAGCCTGGAGCGCTCCGCCCAGGAGGTGCTCCGCGCCGCGGAGTCGGCCGTCATCTCCCGGTATCCCCGGTCGGCGGTGACCGGCGAGATCGTGGCGGACAGTCCGGTGGCCGCGCTCCTCGGGGCGCAGGAGCGGGCGGAGATGCTCGTCATCGGCTCGCGCGGCCACGGAGCGGTCGTCGGCTTCCTGCTCGGGTCGTACGGACAGCAGATCATCGCGGGCGCCACCCGGCCGGTCGTCGCGGTGCGTTCACGTGACGGCGCCGACGAGGACGAGGGCGGCACCGGTCGGGGCGGCCGGATCGTCGTCGGCCAGCACGGCGGGGCGGAGGACAGCGCGCCCGCACTGCGCTTCGCCTTCGAGACGGCGGCGGCCCGTGGGGCGTCCGTCCGGGCGGTACGGGCGTGGAGCCTGCCGCCCCTCTCCGCGTACACCCCCGGCTCGATGGCGCTCGCCGACGAGGCCGGCGGTCTCGTCCCGTACGAGGAGAAGGCGCTGCGCGAGGCGCTGGCGCCCTGGCGGGAGCGGTTCCCGGAAGTTCCGGTGACCGAGCACGTGGAGATCGGGAGCGCGGGCCAGGTGCTCCTCGCCTCGTCGGGCGATGCCGAACTCCTCGTGGTGGGGCGGCGGGCGCGGCGCGGGGCGATCGGGCCGCGGATCGGATCGGTGGCACACGGAGCCCTGCACCTGGCCCCGTGCCCGGTGGCCGTCGTGCCCCACTAGGCCGTGTCCGGAAGGTCCCACCTGGCCCACGCCTGGCACGCACTCCCCCGTAGCTCTTCGGGCGCGGACGGGCATGGTGGCGCTCTCCCGGGTGACGGCCGGTCGGGTGACCCCGGCGGGCGTCAATGGCGGGTTGACCCGGCAGGTTGACGAGGTGTGTCGAAGGCGGTGCGGCCGGACAGTGTGAGGGACACCCTGCTGCCGTCGCCCCGGTAGCCCTCCCCTCCGCCGGACCGTCCGGCGGCCCCGGAAAAGAGAGCGGAGCCCATGCACCCCCACGAGGACCGTGTCCCCTACGACCAGCCGGCCCCCCGCGGAGGTCGTCATCGCAGAGGGGGCGGCACGACGGGGCGGCCCGCCCGTCGACTGCCGTCCTTCCGCGCCGCCGTGACCCTGGCCGGCACGGCGACGGCCGCCCTCACCGTGACGGCGGGGGCGTACGTGGCGTCCCTCGGGGGCCAGGCGGCCGCCGGAGCGCGGCTGGACCCGGCGGCCCAGATCCGTACGACCGTGACGCCGGCGGCCGGAGCCTCCGCCCCGCCGTCCGCGGCGCCCGGGGGCGCTCCGGCCGCCGTTCCGGTCACCCCTTCGGCCGAAGCCTCCCCCTCGGCTTCCGAGGCCGGGCCGGCCCCCACGCCCGAGGCCGCCCCGAGCACGGCCCCCGGCACGGGGACGGTGACGGACCCGTCGGCGCCGGCTCCCGGTACGGCTCCGCCCGCCGCTCGGGCGACGGCCGCCACGACCGCGCCCGCCTCGACGGCACCGGCGTCCGCGAGGGTGGTCCCGGGCTCCGGCAAGGCGGCGCCGTACATCGACCGGGTGATCTCGCTCGTCAACGCCGAGCGCGACCGGGCCGGCTGCGGGCCGCTCCGTCACGACCGCCGGCTGCGGTCCGCCGCGCAGGCGCACGCCGACGACATGTCCGCGCGGAACTACTACGGCCACGAGAACCCGGAAGGCCGGAACGCGGGCGACCGGATCACGGCGGCGGGCTACTCCTGGTCCGTCTGGGCCGAGAACATCCACCGCGGCCCGAAGACTCCCGCCGCGGCGATGCGCGAGTGGATGCGCAGCGACGGACACCGCCACAACATCCTCAACTGCGCCTTCAAGGACATCGGCATCGGGCTGTCGCTCAACGCCGACGGACCGTGGTGGGTGCAGAACTTCGCCGTCCGGCGCTGACCCGCCACCCCGCCGCGCGGCCACCGGCGTCAGGAGCCGGCGGCCAGCTTCTGCACCCACACCGTGCCGTCGGGGCCCCGGACCGCGGCGACGCCGGTGTCGCGGTAGCGGCAGTCCAGCATGTTCGCCTGGTGCCCCGCGCCGTCCATCCAGCTCGCGAAGGTGCCCGCGGGGTCGCTGTTCCCGCGCGCCAGGTTCTCGGCCCACCGGCTCCAGCGGTAACCGGCCGCCGTGATCCGGGCGTCCGCCTGCTCGCCCTCGGGGCTGCTGTGCGCGTAGTAGCCGCGCCGGACCATGTCGTCGGCGTACGCCTGCGCCGCCCTGGTCAGCCGCTCGTCCGTCCGCAGGGGGCCGCAACCGGCCTCGGCGCGCCGCTGGTTGACCAGCCGGGTGAGCCGTTCCTCGGCGCTGGGCTTCCGGCTCGGTTTCGGCGGGGCCGGGGAGGGCGTCGGGCGCGGGGAGGGCGGGGCGCTCGTCGGGGCCGGTGCGGCGGTCGTGGCGGCCGGGGACGGCGCGGCCACGGGCGGGACGGGGACGGGCCGCCGGTGCGACGGCTCCGGGGGTACGAGCAGGATGACGCCTCCGAGGACGCCCAGGGCCACCGCGCCGGCGGCGCAGGCCCGCCGAACCACGGAACCCCGGCCCGCACCGGCGTGGTGCCCGGAGGCCGTACCGTGGCCGGCCGCCGAGCCGGACGCGGAGTCGGGGGCGCCGCCCGGTGCCGCGAGCGCGTCCGGGGACGGCCACGGGGCCGAGCCGACGCCCGCGTCCGCACCCCCGGCGGCCTCCCCCGCCGGGCCGGAGCCCGCCCAGGTCTCCCCCGGCCCGGGGGCGTCGGTCCAGGCCGCGGTCTGGAGCGACGCCCCGGGCAGGGAGCGGCCCACGGCGAGGAACGGCACGAGGCCGAGGCCGACGAGCAGCCCCTCGGCCGGGGCGAGGCCCGATCGGGCGGGGGCGCAGACCCCGCAGCTCCGCAGATGGCGGGCGAGGCGCTTGCGCCAGAGCGGGGCGGGGTGCCCGTCCCATCCGGTGGCGGCCTCCGCGAGGGCCGCGCACCGGGGCGTGGCGGCGAGGGCGCGGACGACGGTGCGGCCCGTCTCCAGCTGCTCCTTCATCCGCTGGACCCGGACCGCCGCGTGCTGGGGGGTGAGGGCGAGCGCTTCGGCGAGGTCGGCGCGGGTGAGTTCGCCGGTGGCCTCCAGCCACCACAGGGAGAGGAGTTCACGGTCGTCCTCGTCCAGCCAGCGGGTCGCCTCCGCCACCTCGCGGCGCTGTCCGGAGAGGCCGAGGCGCAGGATGGTGAGATCGACGAAGTCTGCGCCGGGGTCGGGGAGGTCGACGGCCCGGTCGAGGCCGGACACCGGACCCTGCTGCCGTTCGCGCCAGCGCCGGCGGATCTGGTTCATCGCGATGGCGACGAGCCAGGAGCGGAAGCGGAGTGGGTCGCGGAGGCCGGCCAGGCCGTCCAGGGCGCGCAGCAGGGTCTCCTGCACGATGTCGTCGACGTCGGCGTGGCCGTCGAGCGCGCGGGCCACGATGTTGTGGACGAGCGGGAGGTAGGCGCGTATCAGCCGTTCCCGGGCGTACGCGTCTCCGGCCGCGGCCGCCTCCACCAGCTCGGCCGTGGCCCACTCGTCGCTGTGCATGAACGTGCTCCCTCGTCCCGTGGTCCGTCCGTCCCCATGCAGAGGAGACCCGTGGGCGGGGGGCCGATAACGGTTATCCGCGCGACGGCGGTGATCGCCGTGCCGATGACGTGGTGACGCCACTCGTGCGGGTGGTGCTCAGGGGGTGCCTTCGGGGGTGGTGGAGGGGGTGGCGCCTACGCGGGTGAGGGTGGGCGGTACGGCACGACGGCCGCGTTCCCCTCCCGTACCGCTTCGACCACCGCCTCGTGGATGTCCCGGCTCTCCGGCTCCGAGGAGCACGGCACCGGACTGCCCGACATGGTGAACCAGTCGGACGCGCCGCTGTACTGCACGGCCACGCGTGCCTCACCGTCCGCCCAGGTGGTGTGCACGGTCACATCGCCGGTGAGGGCGCCGGCCTCGTCGGTCAGCACCCCACCTCGCCCGGTATAGACCCCGGCGGTCGTCCATGATGCCCAGCTCATCCATCCAGGTTCACACCCGAACGGCGTAGGCGCCACCGACGGGGACGCCCCGGCCCGGACCGATGTCCGGGCCGGGGCGGCACCCGCGGTGCGCCGGGATCAGCCGAGGGTCGCGATGGCCTCGTTGAAGGTGGCGGACGGACGCATCACGGCCGAGGCCTTGGCGGCGTCCGGCTGGTAGTAGCCGCCGATCTCGGCCGGGGAGCCCTGGACGGCGACGAGCTCGCCGACGATGGTCTCCTCCTGCTCGGCCAGGGTCTTCGCCAGAGCGGCGAAGGCCTCGGCGAGCTGCGCGTCCTCGGTCTGCCGCGCCAGCTCCTGGGCCCAGTAGAGGGCGAGGTAGAAGTGGCTGCCGCGGTTGTCGATGCCGCCGAGGCGGCGGCTCGGCGACTTGTCCTCGTTGAGGAACGTGCCGGTGGCGCGGTCGAGGGTGTCGGCGAGGACCTGGGCGCGGGCGTTGCCCGTGGTGGTGGCCAGGTGCTCGAAGGAGACCGCGAGCGCGAGGAACTCGCCCAGGGAGTCCCAGCGGAGGTAGTTCTCCTTGACGAGCTGCTGGACGTGCTTCGGGGCGGAGCCGCCGGCGCCCGTCTCGAAGAGGCCGCCGCCGTTCATCAGCGGGACGACCGACAGCATCTTGGCGCTGGTGCCCAGCTCCAGGATGGGGAAGAGGTCGGTCAGGTAGTCGCGCAGGACGTTGCCGGTGACGGAGATGGTGTTCTCGCCGCGGCGGATCCGCTCCAGGGAGAAGGCCGTGGCCTCGACCGGCGAGAGGATCTCGATCCGCAGGCCCTCGGTGTCGTGCTCCGGGAGGTACTGCTTGACCTTGGCGATGAGCTGCGCGTCGTGGGCGCGGGTCTCGTCGAGCCAGAAGACGGCCGGGTCGCCGGTGGCGCGGGCGCGGGTGACGGCGAGCTTGACCCAGTCCTGGATCGGGAGGTCCTTGGTCTGGCAGGCGCGGAAGATGTCGCCCTCGGCGACCTCCTGCTCCAGGACGACGTCACCGGCGGCGTCGACGAGGCGGACGGTGCCGGCCGCGGCGATCTCGAAGGTCTTGTCGTGGCTGCCGTACTCCTCGGCCTTCTGCGCCATGAGACCGACGTTGGGTACGGAACCCATGGTCGACGGGTCGAAGGCGCCGTGGGCGCGGCAGTCCTCGACGACGGCCTGGTAGACGCCGGAGTAGCTGCTGTCCGGGAGGACCGCGAGGGTGTCGGCCTCCTCGCCGTCCGGGCCCCACATGTGGCCGGAGGTGCGGATCATGGCCGGCATGGAGGCGTCGACGATGACGTCGGACGGCACGTGCAGGTTGGTGATGCCCTTGTCGGAGTCGACCATGGCGAGGGCGGGGCCCTCGGCGATCTCGGCCTCGAAGGACGCCTTGATCTCCTCGCCGAGGTGCGGCACGGAGTCGAGGCCCTTGAGGATGGTGCCGAGGCCGTCGTTGGGGGAGAGACCGGCGGCGACGAGCGCCTCGCCGTACTTCGCGAAGGTCTTCGGGAAGAAGGCGCGGACGACGTGGCCGAAGATGATCGGGTCGGAGACCTTCATCATCGTGGCCTTGAGGTGCACGGAGAACAGCACGCCCTCCGCCTTGGCGCGGGCGATCTGCTCGCTCAGGAAGGCGCGCAGGGGCGCGACGCGCATGACGGAGGCGTCGACGACCTCGCCGGCGAGGACGGGGACCGACTCGCGCAGCACGGTCGTGGTGCCGTCGGCGGCCACGTGCTCGATGCGCAGGGTGCCGTCCTCGGCGATGACGGTGGACTTCTCGGTGGACCGGAAGTCGTTCTCGCCCATGGTGGCGACGTTCGTCTTCGAGTCGGCGGACCAGGCGCCCATGCGGTGCGGGTGGGCCTTGGCGTAGTTCTTCACCGAGGCGGGGGCGCGGCGGTCGGAGTTGCCCTCGCGCAGGACCGGGTTGACGGCGCTGCCCTTGACCTTGTCGTAGCGGGCGCGGACGTCCTTGTCCTCGTCCGTGCGCGGGTCGTCCGGGTAGTCCGGGAGGGCGTAGCCCTGCGCCTGGAGCTCGGCGATCGCGGCCTTCAGCTGCGGGATGGACGCCGAGATGTTCGGCAGCTTGATGATGTTGGCGCCGGGCGTCTTGGCCAGCTCGCCGAGCTCGGCGAGGGCGTCGTCGACGCGCTGACCCTCTTCGAGACGCTCGGGGAAGCCGGCGATGATGCGGCCGGCCAGGGAGATGTCACGGGTCTCGACATTGATCCCCGCGGTCGAGGCGTACGCCTGGATCACGGGCAGGAACGAGTGCGTCGCCAGGGCGGGCGCCTCGTCAGTGTGCGTGTAGATGATGGTCGAGTCAGTCACCGGGTGCTCCGCTCCACGTCTGCGTCTGCGAGATTGCTCGACATCAAGATATCTCGTGATCCTGCTCCGCGGGAAAGGGGCCCGTGATCTCGGCGTCGGGCTCGGGGCCGGCGGGGGCCCGCCGGGGCGGGACGGCGGATTCGTCGAGGTCGACGTGGCGCAGCAGGGCGAGAAGGAGCAGGGCGGCGGCGAGCCCGGTGCCGGCGGCGAGCAGCTGTCCGGATTCGTACGCGAGCCTCGCGGTCGCCGGGTCGACGGGGAGCGGGGCGCCGACCGAGCGGGGCAGGAGGAGGAGGCCCGCGCCGAGCCCGGCGAGCGCGCCCAGGACGACGGGGACGGTCATCACGACGTGGCGGAGCGGGGCGCGGCCGCGGGGGGCGCGGCGGGCCTTGCCCTTGCGGGCGAGCAGGGCGACGGTCCCGCAGACGATGACGAGCGAGAGCAGCTCGGCGCCGATGAGGTCCCCGGGCCGGTGCCATCCGATGGCGAGGGTGTACGCGCCGAGGAACGTGGCCCAGAGGGCGCCGACGGTGACGACGAGCACCCGCAGGCGGTACGGCACGACCAGCGCGAGCGCGAAGGTGACGCTGAGGGCGAGCGTGGTGTGCCCGCTGGGGAAGCCTCCGTGCAGGAGGTGGCCGGGCGCTCCGGCGAGGTCGGGGCGGTGCAGCACGAAGCGCTGGAGCACTTCGGCGAGGGCGACGGAGCCGATCACCGAGCCGAGGGCGGCCACGGTCGGCGCGTACCGCCGGCGCAGCACGCCCACGACCGCGATGAGGAGCAGGGCGAGGCTGAGGGAGTAGAGGGCGAAGTGGTGGGGGACCCGGCCGGCGATCTGCTCGGCGGAGAGCGTCCCGTCCGTCAGCCGGCCGGCGGTCGCCGCGTTCTCCCAGCGTTGGCCGGTCGCGGTCAGGACGAGGCCGGCGTAGACCACGGACAGCAGCAGGACGGCGGCGAGCGCCGCGTTGCGCAGCCGCTTGCGCACACGTCCGTTGAACGAGCCCGGAGCTTCGGCGGCCACCGCGGCGTACCACCAGGTGCCGGCCTCCAGCGGCGGTACGGCGCGGCTGTCCGTACCGATCCTGTCTATAGGAGCCATGCCCCGATTCGAACCCGTCGGGCCCTCGTGCGCGCGCTGGATGCACCCGAACGAATCGCCGAGATGGGGTGCCGGGTGTCCCGGCACAGCGCGACACGTCGCGGCGCCGGGCCGGGGTGTCGGAGCCGGGCGCCGGTACCCCCCGGCTACAGGGCCCAGCGGCGGGTGCCGTCGGCGGTGGTGCCGGACGGGCGGGCGGCGGGGGCGGCGGCGTCCAGGACGGCGGCGATCCGCTCCCACGTCTCGTCGTCGCGGGGCAGGGGCGGCAGGAGGGCGCCGTCGCCGGTGCCCCAGGCGGTGGCCCGGGCGACGGGATCGGTGCCGGTGGCGGCGGCCGAGGCGAGGGCGGCCGCGCCGAGGGCGACGAGTTCGGTCGCGGCGGGGACGACCACGGGGCGCCCGGAGAGCCTGCGGACGGTGCTCGTCCAGGCGCGCCCGCGCGCGCCGCCGCCGATCAGGCGCAGGGGACGGTCCCGTACCGCCGGGTCGTTCGGGTCCGTGCCGCAGGCGGTGAGCAGGTCGTCCAGGGCGCGCAGCACGGTGAAGACGGCGCCTTCGTAGGCCGCGCCGAGGATCGCGCGGGGGCCGGTGGTGTGGCGCAGGCCGGTCAGGAGGCCGGTGGCGTCCGGGAGGTCGGGCGTGCGCTCACCGTCGAGATAGGGCAGGACGACGACGCCGTCGCCGGGCGCGGCGTCCTCGCGGTCCAGGCCGAGGAGGGCGGCGAACCGGTCGACGGCCAGCGTGCAGTTGAGGGTGCAGCCGAGGGGGAGGTACGTCCCGTCGGCGGCGGCGAAGCCGGCGAGCCGGGCGGCGGCGGGGCGGGTGCGGGTGGCGGCGAAGACGGTGCCCGAGGTGCCCAGGCTGACCACGGGATGGTCGAGGAGCCCGGCGCCGCCGAGGCCGAGTCCCACGGCGGCCGCCATGTTGTCGCCGGTCCCGGCCGCGACGACGACGGTGCCGGGCAGACCGAGCGCTTCGGCGGCGGCCGGGGTGAGCGTGGCGACGGGCGCCCCGCCCGTGGGGGCGACGACGGGCAGGAGGGCCGGGTCGAGACCGAGGAGGGCGAGGAGGCCGGGGTCGTAGGCGCGGTCGGCGGTGGAGTACCAGCAGGTGCCGGAGGCGTCGCCGGGGTCGGTGACGGCGACGCCGGCGAGGCGCTCGGTGAGGAAGTCGTGCGGCAGCCGGACGGCCGCCGTGGCATCGGCGACGGCCGGTTCGGTCGCGCACAGCCACCGCCACTTGGCGGCCGTCATGGAGGCGACCGGCAGCGATCCCGTCCTCCGCAGCCAGGCCTCGGCGCCCCCGTCGAGCGCGCCGGTGAGGCCGGCGGCCTGCGGCGCGGACCGGGTGTCGTTCCAGAGCAGCGCGGGGCGCAACGGGCGGCCGGCCGCGTCCAGGACCACGAGGCCGTGCTGCTGTCCGGCGACCGCGATGCCGGTGACGGCGGAGGCGGGCACCGCCGCCTCCTTCAGGGCCCCGCCGACCGCCTCGCGCAGGGCGGCCCACCACTCCTCGGGGTCGCTCTCGCGGGCGCCCCCGGTGCCGGTGACGGTGTGGGGGGCGCGGCCGACGGCGAGCACGGTGCCGGTCGTGGCGTCCACCACGGCGGCTTTGGTGGACTGCGTGGAGCTGTCCACTCCGATCACCACGGGGTGCTGCACGGGCATGCGCGTCGCCTCTCGTCGTCGGTCGTCCGCAGGGCGGCCGGAACCGGACCGGCGCGGGCCCCCGGGCGCCCGCGTCCAGGTCCGGGTCCGGATGACAGGTCCGGTCCGGATGCCGATCCAGGTCCGGGTCCGGACGCCGGAGCCCAGCCACCGGCTACCGGCTACCGGCCACCGGCTACCGGCTACCGGGCACCCACTCTGGCGCAGGGCGTCCGGTTGCCGTATTAGTTATCGCACAAAACAAATAGGTCGCCCAGACCCCCGACCGAAAGGATCCGGACCATGTCGGTACGTTTCTCCCCCACCCCCGAGGACCGGTTCACCTTCGGCCTGTGGACGGTCGGCTGGCAGGGCCGCGATCCCTTCGGCGACGCGACCCGCCCGGCGCTTGACCCGGTCGAGTCGGTCGAACGGCTCGCCGCGCTCGGCGCGTACGGCGTCACCTTCCACGACGACGACCTGATCCCCTTCGGCTCCTCCGAGGCCGCACGGGAGACCGCCGTGAAGCGCTTCCGGACCGCCTTGGACCGCACCGGTCTGAAGGTGCCGATGGCCACGACGAACCTCTTCACGCACCCCGTCTTCAAGGACGGCGGCTTCACCTCCAACGACCGTGACGTGCGCCGCTTCGCCCTGCGCAAGACGATCCGGAACATCGATCTGGCCGTCGAACTCGGCGCGGGCGTGTACGTCGCCTGGGGCGGCCGGGAGGGCGCCGAATCGGGCGCCGCGAAGGACGTCCGGGTGGCGCTCGACCGTATGAAGGAGGCGTTCGACCTCCTCGGGCAGTACGTCACCGAGCAGGGTCACGCGCTCCGCTTCGCGATCGAGCCCAAGCCGAACGAGCCGCGCGGGGACATCCTCCTGCCGACGATCGGGCACGCCCTCGCGTTCATCGAGCGCCTGGAGCGGCCCGAACTGGTCGGTGTGAACCCGGAGACGGGTCACGAGCAGATGGCCGGACTGAACTTCCCGCACGGCATCGCCCAGGCCCTGTGGGCGGGCAAGCTCTTCCACATCGACCTCAACGGCCAGTCCGGGATCAAGTACGACCAGGACTTCCGCTTCGGGGCGGGCGATCTGCGGCAGGCGTTCTGGCTGGTGGACCTCCTGGAGACGGCCGGGTACGACGGCCCGCGGCACTTCGACTTCAAGCCCGTGCGGACCGACGGCTCCGACGGGGTGTGGGAGTCGGCCCGGAACTGCATGCGCAACTATCTGATCCTCAAGGACCGTGCCGCCGCCTTCCGCGCCGACCCGGAGGTGCGGGAGGCGCTGGCCGCCTCCCGGCTGCCGGAACTGGCCGCCCCCACCGCGGCCGACGGCCTCGCGGGGCTGCTCGCGGACCGCTCGGCGTACGAGGACTTCGACGCGACGGCGGCGGCCGCCCGCTCGATGTCGTTCGAGCGCCTGGACCAACTGGCCCTGGAACACCTGCTGGCCGTCCGCTGACGCACCGTTCCGCCACCGGCCCGCCGAAAACGGGGCCTCGCGAGCCCCGAGGAACCCGCGAGCCTTGAGGCCAGGCGAGCCCGAGGAGCCCGCAAGCCCTTGAGGCCACGCGAACCCCGAGGAGCCCGCAAGCCTGAGGCCACGCGAGCCCCGAAGGACCCGCAAGCCCTTGGGGCCACGCGAGCCCCACAAGCCCCCGAGGCCCCCTGAGCCCCACACGCCTCGCGAGCCCCGCCACGCCCCCTTCTCGGAGCGCCTCAGGACGAGGCGCGTACCACCAGCTCCGTCGGCAGGATCCGGCGCGGCTGTTCCTCCGAGGCCTCCCCGATCTCCTGGAGCAGCAGCCGCGCCATGGTCCGCCCCATCTCCTCGATCGGCTGGCGCACGCTCGTCAGCGGCGGGTCCATGTGCCGCGCCACCGCCGAGTCGTCGACCCCGACCAGGGCCACGTCGTCGGGCACCCGCCGCCCCGCCTCGCGCAGCGCCCCGCGCGCACCCGCCGCCATCACGTCCGAGGCCGCGAAGACCGCGTCCAGGTCCGGGCGGCGGGCGAGCAGTTCCCGCATGGCCCGCCGTCCGCCCTCCTCGGTGAAATCGCCGGTCGCGACCAGCCGCCGGTCCGGGGCGAGACCCGCCTCGTCGAGGCCCTGGTGGTAGCCGTCGAGCCGGCACCGGGCGCCGTACATGTCGAGCGGCCCCGTGATCGTCGCGATCCGGCGCCGCCCCCGGCCGGCGAGATGGACGACGGCCGAGCGGCCTACGCCGACGTTGTCGGAGTCGACGTACGCCACCGTCTCGCCCTCCGAGCGACGGCCGTTCAGCACCGCCGGCAGACCGAGCTCCCGCACCTGGTCCGGCAGCGGATCGTCGCCGTGCACCGACACCAGCAGCACCCCGTCCACCCGCTGGGCGGCGAGATACTGCTCGAAGCGCTGCCGCTCCTTGTCGCTGCGGATCAGGGTGAGCAGCAACTGCTTGTCGGCGTCGGCGAGTTCGGCACTGACCCCGCGGATGATGTCGAGGAAGTACGGCTCGGCGAACAGCCGGGCCTCGGTCTCGGGGATCACCAGGGCCACCGCGTCGGTACGGCTGCCCGCGAGGGCCCTGGCCGCCCGGTTGGGTACGTACCCCAGCTCGGCGATGGCCCGGCCGACCGCGGCCTTGGCCTGCTCGCTGACGCGCGGGGAACCGTTGATCACGCGCGAGACCGTGCCCCGGCCGACACCCGCCCGCGCCGCGACCTCCTCCAGGGTGGGCCTGCCGGTCTGGCGCCCGCTCACCACCATCTGCCGTCTCCCCTCGCCGCCCTGTGCTCCCGCGACCCTATCAACAGTGGGAGCGCTCCCACGACTTCGTACCGGATTCGCGCACACCTCTTGACACCCACCCCCGCGGGGCCGCAACCTTCCGGCCAGATGGATGTGGGAGCGCTCCCACACCCCGCCTTGGACGAGGAGAGTCGCATGCGCACTTCCAGAACGAGAACCGCGATGGTCGCCGGGCTCGCGGCCTGCACGGTCCTGCTCACCGGCTGCGGTGACGGAGGGTCCGACGAGGCCTCCGGCGACGGAAAGATCACCCTGCGCATCGGGACGTTCGGTTCCTTCGGCTACGACGACAAGACCGGCGCCAAGCTCTACGCCGAGTACGAGAAGACGCACCCGGGCATCGAGATCGTCGAGTCCAACGTGGCCGACGGCCAGAAGTACTGGGACACGCTGAAGCTGCGCCTCTCGCGCAACAGCGGTCTCGCCGACATCCAGGCCCTGGAGGTCGGCTACATCGCCGAGGCCACCGGCCCGGCGATGGCCGGCAAGTGGGCGGACCTCGGCTCCACCGGGGGCGCCGACCTCGGCGCGTTCCTCGACTGGAAGGTCAAGCAGGCCACCACCTCCGACGGCAAGGTCATCGGCCTCGGCACCGACATCGGCCCCATGGCCATCTGCTACAACAAGGACCTCTTCGCCAAGGCCAAGCTGCCCACCGACCGCGCGAAGGTCGCCGAACTCTGGGCCGGGGACTGGTCGAAGTTCCTCGCGACGGGCAAGACCTACCAGAAGAACGCTCCCGCCGGAACCGCCTTCCACGACTCCGCGAGCGGTCTCTTCAACGCCGTCGTCTCCAGCCAGCCGGTCCAGTACGCCGACACCGGCGGGCAGCTGGACTACGAGAACAGCCCCGGCGTGAAGAAGGCCTGGGACACCGCCGTCGAGGCGGCGACGAGCGGGATCACCGCCAAGCTGCGCCAGTTCGACGAGAAGGGCAGCTGGAACGCCGCCTTCAAGAACAACAAGTTCGCCACGGTCGCCTGCCCGAGCTGGATGACCGGCATCATCAAGGACCAGGCCGGCGCCGGCAACCAGGGCAAGTGGGACATCGCCGCGCCGCCGGTGGCCGGCAACTGGGGCGGCTCCTTCCTCGCCGTCCCCAAGTCCGGCAAGCACGCCAAGGAGGCGGCCGAGCTCGCCGCCTGGCTGACCGCCCCGGCCCAGCACGCCAAGGTCTTCGGGGTGAACGGCAACATCCCGTCCACCAAGGACACCCTCTCCTCCCCCACCGTCCAGAACGCCAAGCTGCCGTACTTCGGTGACACCCCGGTCGGGAAGATCTACTCCGACGCGGCGGCCGGCATCACCCCGGCCCCGATCAGCCGCTGGGACGGCCAGGTGAAGACCTTCATCACCGACAACGGCATCCTCGACATCGAGCAGCGCGGTACGGACCCGGCGAAGGCCTGGGAGAACGTCAGGAAACTGGTCGCGGACAAGATCGCGCAGTAGGCGAGCGGCCCGGCGCGGCCGGCCCGCCCCGAACCCCGCCCGTCCGAGGGCCCGCACACCCCGCGCGCGCCGCCCGGCGCTCCCCCGCCGGGCGGCCGACCGGCCGCTTCCGCCCCACCCCGCGTGGCCCCCCTTGCCCAGCCCCCGCCTTGCCCGTCACGGCTCGCGCGGCCGATGACGCCCGCCGCCGTACCCCCATACCGCCGTACCGAAGCAGCGACGTACCGACACCCGAAGGGACGCCCCTCGTGGCCACCTCCGTCCGGGCGGCGGCCGACGGCCCCCCGCCGCCCGCCCCGCACCCCTCCCCCGCCGCCCGCCCGAACAACCCCCGCCCGCCCGGACCGTGGCGCAGCAGGATGTACCGGTGGGACCTGCGGCTGAGCCCGTACGCCTTCGTCGCCCCGTTCTTCCTCACGTTCGCGGCCTTCGGGCTCTTCCCGCTGCTCTACACGGGCTGGCTCTCGCTCCACCGCGTGGAGCTCGGCGGCGACGCGCAGTGGAGGGGCCTCGACAACTACACCGCCCTCACCGACAGCGAGTTCTTCTGGAACGCGCTCGGCAACACCTTCACCATCGGTGTCGTCTCGACCGTCCCGCAGCTCCTGATGGCGCTGGGCCTGGCCCATCTGCTCAACTACAAGCTGCGCGGCCGCGGTTTCTTCCGGGTCGCGGTCCTCGCCCCGTACGCCACCTCGATCGCGGCGGCCACCCTCGTCTTCGCCCAGCTCTTCAACACCGACTACGGCCTCATCAACACCGTGCTCGGCTGGGCCGGCTTCGACCCCGTGGACTGGGAGTCGTCCAAGTGGCCGTCGCAGATCGCCATCTCGACGATCGTGACCTGGCGCTGGACCGGATACAACGCGCTCATCTACCTGGCGGCCATGCAGGCCGTCCCGCAGGACCTCTACGAGGCCGCGGCGCTCGACGGCGCCTCGCGCTGGCGGCAGTTCCTCAGCGTGACCATCCCCTCGATCCGTCCGACGATCCTGTTCACGATCATCGTCTCCACCATCGGCGCCACCCAGCTCTTCGGCGAGCCGATGATCTTCGGAGGCAGCCTGGGCATCAGCGGCGGCAGCGGCAACCAGTTCCAGACCCTCAGCCTGCTCATGTACGAGAAGGGCTGGGTGACCGGTGCGCTGGGGCAGGCGTCCGCGATCGCCTGGGTGATGCTGCTGCTCCTGCTGCTGATCGGGGCCGTCCAGAGGCTCGTGTCCCGGGCCAACCGCAAGAAGCTGGGGGCATGACCTCATGACGCACACCCTCGACAGGACACCCGCCGGCGGCGGGACCTCCGCCCCCGGCCGGCCGCGCGGGAGGCGTTTCGGGGCCCCGGGCGCCGGGCGCCAGCACCACGCCGGGCCGCTGACCTACGTCCTCCTCGGCCTGGCCGCCCTGGTCTCGCTCTTCCCGCTGTACTGGAACCTGGTCGCCGCCTCCCACTCGGGCGAGCGCGTGGTCGAGGCCCCCGCCCCGCTGCTGCCCGGCCCCCGGCTCCTCGACAACCTCTCCTTCGCCTGGAACCAGGTCGACATGGGAGAGGCACTGGTCAACACCACCGTCGTCGCCGGTCTGGTGGCCGTCTCCACCGTCCTGTTCTCGACCCTCGCCGGCTTCGCCTTCGCCAAGCTGCCCTTCAAGGGCCGGGGCGCCATGCTCGCCCTCGTGGTCGCCACCATGACGATCCCGCCGCAGCTCAGCGTGATCCCGCTCTACCGGATCATCACCGACCTGGGCTGGGTCGACCAGCTCCAGTCGGTGGTCCTCCCCTCCCTGGTCGCCGCCTTCGGGGTGTTCTTCATGCGGCAGTACCTCGTCGAGGCGCTGCCGGTGGAACTCGTCGAGGCCGCCCGGATGGACGGCGCGCACAGCCTGCGGATCATCTGGCACGTGGTCTTCCCGGTGGCCAGGCCCGCGATGGCGGTCCTCGGGATGCTCGTGTTCGTGCAGGCCTGGAACGACTTCTTCTGGCCGTTCATCGCGCTGACCCCGGACGGGAACCCCACCCTGCAGGTCGCCCTGGCCGGGCTCGGGTCGGGCAACCACACCGTCGACCAGGCCGTGGTGCTGACCGGCGCGCTGATATCGACCGTGCCGCTGCTGCTCGTCTTCGCCGTGCTCGGCAAGCACATCGTCGGCGGCATCACCTCGGGCGCGGTCAAGAACTGACGGCCGCCGACGGCATCGGGCCGGCCGCCTCCGCGGCCCCCGCCCCCGTGCCCGGCCCCCACCCCCATTCCTCTCACTCGGGAGCACCCCCGCATGACCGCGACAGATCCCCGCCCCCTCACCTCGGTCCGCCGGTTCCCCGCCGGATTCCTCTGGGGCACCGCCACCGCCGCCTACCAGATCGAGGGCGCCGCGGCCGAGGACGGCCGCACCCCGTCGATCTGGGACACCTTCTCCCACACGCCGGGGAAGGTGTTCGAGGGCCATACCGGCGACGTGGCGGTCGACCACTACCACCGGTTCCGCGACGATGTGCGGATGATGGCCGACCTGGGCCTGAGCGCCTACCGCTTCTCGGTGTCCTGGCCCCGGGTCCAGCCCACCGGCCGCGGCCCCGCCGTCCAGAAGGGCCTCGACTTCTACCGTCGGCTCGTCGACGAGCTGCTCGGCGCCGGCATCGAGCCGGTCGTGACCCTCTACCACTGGGACCTCCCGCAGGATCTCGAGGCGGCCGGCGGCTGGCCGGAGCGGGCGACCGCCGAGCGTTTCGGCGCGTACGCGTCCCTGGTCGCCGATGCGCTCGGCGACCGGGTCAGCCGCTTCACCACGCTCAACGAACCGTGGTGCAGCGCCTTCCTCGGCTACGGCTCCGGTGTCCACGCCCCGGGCCGTACGGACCCGGTGGCCGCCCTGCGCGCCGCCCACCACCTCAACCTCGGCCACGGTCTGGCCGTGCAGGCGCTGCGCGCGGCGCTGCCGGGCCGGGCGAAGCCGTCCATCAGCCTGAACCTGCACGAGGTCCGGCCGCTGACCTCGTCGGCCGCCGACCGGGAGGCGGCCCGCCGGATCGACCGGGTGGGCAACGAGGTCTTCCTCGGCCCGCTGCTCGACGGCGCGTACCCGCCGGAGCTGCTCGCCGACACGGCGGCGCTGACGGACTGGGCGTTCGTCCGGGACGGCGACACGGCGACCATCCGGCAGCCGCTGGACTCGCTCGGCATCAACTACTACACGCCGACGGTGGTCTCGGCGGTCGCCGAGGGCGCGGAGAAGCCGCAGGACGACGGGCACGGGGCGAGCGAGCACTCCCCCTGGCCGGGCGCGGACGACGTCGCGTTCCACCAGGCGCCGGGCGAGCGCACGGCGATGGGCTGGGCGGTGGACCCGAGCGGGATGTACGACCTGCTGACCAGGGTCTCGGCCCGCCGGCCCGGTCTTCCGCTGCTGATCACGGAGAACGGCGCGGCCTACGAGGACGTGGTCGGCGCGGACGGCACCGTCCACGACCCGGACCGGATCGCCTATGTGCACGCCCACCTGGCGGCGGTGCACCGGGCGATCGCCGCCGGGGCGGACGTCCGGGGCTACTTCCTCTGGTCGCTCATGGACAACTTCGAGTGGGCGTACGGCTACGCCAAGCGCTTCGGAGCGGTCCACGTCGACTACGCGACACAGCGGCGCACGCCGAAGTCGAGCGCCCACTGGTACGCGCGCGTGGCGCGGGCCGGCGAGCTGGTCGACCCCGCGGAGGGCTGACCTCCGGGGGGAAGCCCGGGGGACAATTGCATCGATGCAGGTCAGCGGGGCGCATTGTGCATCGGACGTCCGTTCGACGTACCGTCTCGGGTGTAACCGGGACCTCGACTGCACGGGAGGGTGTGTGCGTCCCTCGACGACAGGTGAGGTCGCGCCCCCCTCACCCCACCGCCCGCGTGAGGGCAGGAGCCCGGGCCGAGGCATACGCATCGCGGCGACGGCGGCCGGAGCGGCCGTCGTCGCCGCGGGCGGTCTGTACATCGCCGGTCTTGTGGCCACCGGGGACGACATATCCGACGGCACGCGCGTCGCCGGGGTCGACATCGGCGGGATGAGCCGCGAGGAGGCCCGGGCGAAGCTGACCGCCTCGGCCCCCGCCTCGTGGACCGCTCCGATCCCCCTCCGGGTCGGCGACCGGACCGGCAGCGTCGATCCCGTCTCCGCCGGTCTGGCCGTCGACGCGGCGAAGACCGCCGAGCGGGCCGCCGACCCCGCCCGGGACCCGGTGACGGTGATCGGGCGGCTCTTCTCCTCCGGGAACCGCGACGTCGAGCCGGTCGTCGCCTTCGACGAGGCCGCGGCGCGGACGGCGATGGAGCGGGTGGCCGCCACCTACGACCGCCCGGTGGTCGAGGGCGCCGTGGCGTTCAAGGACGGCAAGGCCGTCGCGACGCCGCCGCGCGACGGCGTGAAGCTGGACACCGACGCGGCGGTCGCCGCGATCCGCGCCGGCTATCCGGCCGCCGGCGGATCCACGGCGGCCCCCCTGACGCTGCCGGCGGCCGTGTCCCGGCCCGCCGTGGGCGAGGCCGAGGTGACCCGTTTCCTGAAGGATTTCGCGAACCCCGCCATGTCGGGACCGGTCACGGTCACCGCGGCGGGCAAGCCGCTGCGGATCGCTCCGGCGACACTCGGCGACCGTCTGCAGGTCAAGGCCGACGCCCGCGGGCGGCTGGCCGCCACGCTCGACGGCCCGGGCCTGCTGCGCGACCCGGAGGTCGCCCGTCCGCTGGACTCGATCGCGGACGGGCCCGTCGAGGCGGAGCTGGGCGTACGGAACGGCCGGGTCGTCGTGGAGTCGGACGGCCGGCCGGGCCACGAGGTGTCCGCCAAGGCGCTCCAGGAGGCGGTGCTGCCGCTGCTGCCCAGGACGGGCGCCGCGGCCCGCACGGGGCCCGTCGCCACCCGGCTGATCCAGCCGGAGCTGACCGGAGCGTCGGTGGGGAAGCTGGGGATCACGGAACGGATGTCGACCTTCACCGTCGACTTCCCGACCGCGCCCTACCGCACGACCAACATCGGCCGCGCGGTCGAGCTGATCAACGGTTCGCTGGTGCGGCCGGGCGAGCTGTGGAGCTTCAACCGGACCGTCGGCGAGCGCACGAAGGCCAACGGCTTCGTGGACGGCACGATGATCCTGGACGGGCAGTACCGCTCGGCTCCCGGCGGCGGTGTCTCCGCCGTCGCCACCACCGTCTTCAACGCGATCTTCTTCGCGGGGGTCAAGCCCGTCGAGTACGGAGCGCACTCGTTCTACATCGAGCGCTACCCGGCCGGCCGGGAGGCGACGGTCGCCTGGGGCTCGCTGGACCTGAAGTTCCGCAACGACTCCGGACACGGCATCTACATCGAGGCGACCTCCACGGACTCCTCGGTGACCGTCACGTTCTACGGCACGAAGAAGCACGACTCCGTGGAGGCGGTGGCGGGGCCGCGCACCCGCCTCAAGGAGCCGGCCGAGCGGACGGGCAAGGGCCCGACGTGCGAGCCCCAGACGCCGCTGGAGGGCTTCGACATCGCCGTGGACCGGGTCTTCCGCGACGGCGGGGCGGAGGTCGGGCGGGAGACGTTCCGCACGCACTACACCCCGCGCGACCGCGTCACCTGCGAGTGAGGCGGGCCGGGCGGCCCCGCGTCAGCCGGTGGCGATGCCGGGGTCGCTGACCCCGGTGGCACCGGTCTCCACGTGCCCGGCGAAGCGCCGCAGGAAGGCGGCGTCCCGGTCGGAGACGACGGAGAGGTCGTACCAGCGCCGGCTGCCCCGCAGGTCGACGGTGTGCCGCACCGTGGCGCCCTTGGCGACCTTGAAGGTCTGCGCCTGACCGCCGTACGCCCTGGCCTGGGTGACGGTCAGGTGGACGTCGGCGGCGCCGGGGTTGGTCATGGTCAGCAGCAGGCTTCCGGTCGCCGCGTCGTGCCGGGCCGTCACCTCGGGTCCCGCCGTCCTGCCCGGCCCCTTGAAGCCGCGCAGGAAGCCGTTGGGGCCGGTGACCGTCAGGTCGTAGACGCCCTGGGAGTAGGCGGTGTTCCAGGTGTCGGAGAGGGTCTTGCCCGCCCCGGCGGTGTACGTCCAGGGTCCGTCGGTGCGGCCCCGGGCGGTGACGTAGAAGAAGGCGCCCGCACCGGCCCCCGCGCCGAAGGCGAGGGTGAAGCGGCCGGTCGAGGGGGTGGCGGTGCCGTCGACGACCAGTTCGTAGGGCAGCGCGCGGGTGGGGCGGGCGCCCGGCTCCTGCCGGGGCAGCGCCGGCCGGGCGGGCGGTTTGGGCACGTAGCTGGGGTGCCGGTCGCCGTCCGGCGGGCGGTAGCCGCTGGTGTCCGGCAGCGTCGCCGGCGCGGTGTTCTCGAGGCCGAAGTCGAAGGCGGAGGTCAGGTCGCCGCAGACGGCCCTGCGCCAGGGGGAGATGTGCGGTTCGGCGACGCCGAAGCGGCGCTCCATGAAGCGGATGACGGAGGTGTGGTCGAAGACCTCGGAGCAGACGTAGCCGCCCTTGCTCCAGGGCGAGACGACGAGCATCGGGACGCGCTGGCCGAGGCCGTAGGCGCCGGCGGCGTAGCGGGAGTCGCCGGGGAAGAGGTCGGCCGTCGTGTCGGCGGTGGAGAGCCCCTGGGCGGCCGAGGCCGGCGGGTAGGGCGGCACGACGTGGTCGAAGTAGCCGTCGTTCTCGTCGTAGGTGATGAAGAGGGCGGTCCTGCTCCAGACCTCGGGGTTGGAGGTCAGCGCGTCGAGGACCTGGGCGATGTACCAGGCGCCGTAGTTCGCGGGCCAGTTGGGGTGCTCGCTGAACGCTTCGGGGGCGGCGATCCAGGAGATCTGCGGCAGCCGGTCCGCGGCGACGTCGGCGCGCAGGACGTCGAAGAGCCCGTCGCCGGCCTTCACGTCGGTGCCGGTGCGGGCCTTGTCGTAGAGGGGGGTGCCGGGCTGGGCGTTGCGGAAGCTGTTGAAGTACAGCAGGGAGTTGTCGCCGTAGTTGCCGCGGTAGGCGTCGTCGATCCAGCCCCAGTGCCCGGCGGCGTCCAGTCCGTCGCCGATGTCCTGGTAGATCTTCCAGGAGACGCCCGCCCGCTCCAGTCGCTCGGGGTACGTCGTCCAGCCGTAGCCCAGCTCGTCGTTGCCGAGGACGGGTCCGCCGCCGGTGCGGTCGTTCCCGGTGTAGCCCGTCCACAGGTAGTACCGGTTGGGGTCCGTGGCGCCGATGAAGGAGCAGTGGTACGCGTCGCAGACGGTGAACGCGTCGGCGAGGGCGTAGTGGAAGGGGATGTCGTCCCGGGTCAGGTAGGCCATCGTGCCCGCGGACTTGGCGGGGATCCACTGGTCGTACCTACCGTTGTTGAAGGCCTTGTGCCCGCCGGCCCAGTCGTGGTTGAGGCCGGCGATGAACTGCATGCCGAGGTCGTCGGCGGTCGGGTGGTACGGCAGGACGTCCTTGGCGCCGTCGGCCTGGTACCAGACCGGTTTTCCGCTGGGGAGGGTGATCGGGCGGGGGTCGCCGAAGCCGCGGACACCCTTAAGCGAGCCGAAGTAGTGGTCGAAGGAACGGTTCTCCTGCATCAGGACGACGATGTGCTCGACATCGGCGATGGTGCCGGAGGTCCGGGCGGCGGGGATGGCGGCCGCCCTGGCGATGCTGCCGCCGAGCGCGGCGAGCCCTGCGGTGGAGCCGACGGTGGCACCGGCGGTCGCGCCTGCGATCCGGAGGAAGCGGCGCCGGTCGAGATCGGTCATGGGTCCGAGCACCTCTGCGGGTTGGGGGGGACGTTGGTCCGAGCGAGCCCAAGATCAGCGGGAGAGGGGACGGGGGCGTGTCGTCGACGCGTGGGGGCGCGGTACAGGTGGTGAACGCGGGGCCACGAGGGCGTCCGCACGGCCGGAATCACGGTAGGGCGCGTTCCGCTCCCCACGGCGGGGGTCGGCGAAGAGTCCATGGAGTCGTACGAGAAGTCCATGCCGGGCCCGGGCGGCCGGAGGCCGTCTTCGCGGGGCGCGTGGCGGGTGATCCGCGATGCGCGTGCCGGTCGGCGGAGATCTGCGCGCCGGGCGAGGGGGACCAGTCCTCTACGACGGCAGCGGGCCCTCCGGTTCAAGGCCCGGGCAGGGGCCGGCTGGGGATTCCCGACCTCATGGCGTCGGGGCCCGGACGAACTGCCTCCCGACGGGCCCCGCCTGGCGTTACTCATCGCCCTGCGCGAGACGCCGTGCTACGGGCCCGCGCTGCTGGACGTCGCCCCGGAGGCCGCGGAGCCCGGCCACGGGGCGGGGGCGGGGACGATCCCGCGCCCGGTGGTCCGGGTCGCGGGCGCGGGGGCTCCGCTCGGGGAGGTGTTCAGGCGCCCCGGCGGACGCGGGCGGCCTTGCGGGCCTCGGCCGTACGGCGGGCGTCGGCGGCGCGACGGGACTCGTTCTTGGCGCGGCCGGGGCGTCCGGGGACGGTTCCCATGCCGCGGAAGGCGGCGCCGCCGCGCTGGGAGGCGTCCTTGGCCGGGGCGTTCTTGCCCAGGGGGACGCCGGACGGGGCCTGGGCGCCGGTGATGCGGCTCAGTTCGGCCTCGCCGGAGCGGACCGTCGTGGTCCGCGCCCGGATGCCGGCCTCGGACAGGAGGCGCGCCATGTCCTTGCGCTGGCTCTGGGTGACGAGCGTGACGACGATGCCGGACTCGCCGGCGCGCGCGGTGCGGCCGCCGCGGTGCAGGTAGTCCTTGGCGTCGGCGGGCGGGTCGACGTTGACGACGAGGTCCAGCCGGTCGACGTGGATGCCCCGGGCCGCGACGTTCGTGGCCACCAGCACGGTGAGCTCGCCGGTCTTGAACCGCTCCATGGTCTGGCTGCGCTGCGGCTGGGACTTTCCGCCGTGCAGGGCGGCGGCGCGGACGCCGCTGCCGAGGAGGTGGCGGGTGAACTGGTCGACCGCGTGCTTGGTGTCCAGGAACATCAGGACCCGCCCGTCGCGGGCGGCGATCTCCGTGGCGGTGGCCCACTTGTCCGGGCCGTGCACCTGGAGGACGTGGTGGTCCATGGTGGTGACGGCGCCGGCCGAGGGGTCGACCGAGTGGACGACCGGGTCGGTGAGGTAGCCGCGGACCAGCAGGTCGACGTTGCGGTCGAGGGTGGCCGAGAACAGCATCCGCTGACCGTCGGGGCGTACGAGGTCGAGCAGGGCGGTGACCTGCGGCATGAAGCCCATGTCGGCCATCTGGTCGGCCTCGTCCAGGACGGTGACGGCCACCTGGTCCAGGCGGCAGTCCTTGCGCTCGACGAGGTCCATGAGGCGGCCCGGGGTGGCGACGAGGACTTCCGCCCCGGTGCGCAGCTCGCCCGCCTGGCGCCCGATGGACAGGCCGCCGACCACCGTGGCGGTCCGCAGCTTCAGCGCCCGGGCGTAGGGGGTGAGCGCCTCGGTGACCTGCTGGGCCAGCTCACGGGTGGGGACGAGGATCAGGGCCAGCGGCTTCTTGGCGTCCGCGCGCCGTCCCGCCGTACGCGCGAGGAGGGCGAGGCCGAAGGCGAGCGTCTTGCCCGAGCCGGTGCGGCCGCGGCCCAGGACGTCGCGTCCCGCGAGGGCGTTCGGCAGGGTGGCGGCCTGGATCGGGAAGGGCCGGTCGACACCCTGATCGGCGAGCGTCTTCAGGAGCGCGGCGGGCAGGCCGGTGTCGGCGAATGCGGCCGCGGCGGGAAGGGCCGGGGTGACGGGGTCCGGGAGGGCGAACTCGTTCGTTCCCTCCGGGCGATTCCCGGCGGAACGGTCGGTGGTCGGGGGATTCATGGATTCCTTCCTCGACGGGGCGGATGGCGAGGGAAGTCGATCCGGCCACGCGTCGAAATGCGGGGCGACAAACGGCACCCGTGCACAATGCGAGGAAGTCACCGGTGCGGCAGAGCGGGGCGAAAGCCCCTGGAGACGCCAACGAGCCGGGGCCCTCACCTCGCGGTGGGGGCCCCGACTGCGTCAGTCACGCCTCGACGTTCAACGTCAGGCGGGGACGATGTTCTCCGCCTGGGGGCCCTTCTGGCCCTGCGTGACGTCGAAGTTCACCTTCTGGCCTTCCTGAAGCTCACGGAAGCCCTGGGTGGCGATGTTCGAGTAGTGGGCGAAGACGTCGGGGCCGCCACCCTCCTGCTCGATGAAGCCGAAGCCCTTTTCCGAGTTGAACCACTTCACGGTGCCAGTAGCCATGTCATATCTCCTTCGGGGCACTACCCGGGCCCGCACTGTGCGGATCCCGGCGTCGCCGCGATGATTACCCCGTCCGGAAAAAGCCCGAAAATACAAAAGTGCCCGACGGCGAGAACCGTCATCGGGCACTTGAAGTCTTATGGGAACCACAACTGCAACTGCTATCGACTGTAGCACGGAAATAGCCTTCCGTGTTTGTGAACCGGACGGGAATATCCGGTGTCCGGTGCCCGACCACCGTGTGGACGGCGGCCGGACACCGGGAGGACGGCCCTCGGACCGGTGCGGCACCGGAGCTTCGGACCGGTGCGGCTCAGACGGAGACGTCCCTGCGGAACCAGCCGCTGAAGGCCTCTTCCCGGGCCTCCGCGGCGCGCCGCTCGGCCCGGGCGAGGACCTTGGTGGCCTCGGCGCGCCACGCCGCCGCGTCCGCGCGGGGCGGCGGCAGGAACGGTCCGCGCTCGCCCGCTTCGGCGGCGGCGCCGAAGAAGTCGCCGCCCTTGCGCTTGCAGTCGTCGGTGCCCCAGGCGCGGCTGCCGCCCTGGGCGGGCATCTTCTGCAGGTGCGGGATGTGCTTGGCGCAGTGGATGTACGCCTCCTCGACGGTGACCTGCACCCACACCAGGGCGCGGCGGCCGGGGACGGGGTCCTCGGGCAGCCCGGGGTGGGCGCGGCGCATCTCGTCGTCGGCGACGATCCGGGCGGCGCCGTTCACGTGGAGTCCGATGCGGTCCTGGACGAAGTCCACCATGAGGATGCCGACGTGCGGGTTCTCCTCGATGTTGCCGAGGCTGGCGTGGACGCCGTTGCCGCGGTACTCCGGGTAGGTGAGGGTCAGGTCGTCCAGGACCCGGAGGAAGCCGGCCGGGCCGGCCCGGAAGGTGTTGTCGCACTCGCCGTGCCGGTCGGAGGTGGCCAGGAAGAACATCTCCTGGCGCGTCACGAACTCCCGCATGCGGTCGTTGAGCCGGTCCAGGACCTGGTCGGCGTAGAACCTGTCGGCGCGTTCGGTCGTCCCCATGCGCTGCTGGACGTGGTGCTCGCCCTCGCTGCCCGGGCGCGTCGTCCGTACCGCCACGGCCGGCTGCGGCCCGGCCTGCTCGAATGTGCTCAATTCCTTGCTCCGACCAGTTCTTCGATGGAGTCGTGCCGTATCCGGTGGGACGGGATGCCGAAGCCGACCAGGGTGTCGACACTGCGGCGGATCATGGCCGGCGGGCCGGACAGATAGGCGTCGTAGGTGTGCCAGGGGCCGTACTGCGAGACGGCGTCGGGGAGTTGGCCGCACAGGTCGCCGCCCGGGCCGTCGTCGACGATGGGGCGGACCGACAGCCAGGGGTGCGACTGCTGCATGCGGAGCATGGTGTCGATGTCGTACAGGTCGTGGTCGCTGCGGGCGCCGTAGAAGACCTGGACGGTGCGGCGACGGCCGTGCTCGACGACGTCCTCGATGAGCGCCTTGATGGGCGCGATGCCGGTGCCGCCGCCCAGGCACAGCAGGCCGTTGTCGGTGCTGTGGTCGACGGTCATGGAGCCGGCGGGGGCGCCGAGGCGGATGACGTCGCCCGGGCGGGCGCGGTGGACCAGGGCGTTGGAGACCCAGCCGGCCGGTACCGCCTTGACGTGGAAGGAGAGCAGGCCGTCCGAGCGGGGGGCCGAGGCGAAGGAGTAGTGCCGCCAGACGCGCGGCCACCAGGGCGTCTCCAGGGCGGCGTACTGCCCGGCACGGAAGGGGTAGGGCTGCCCGGGCCGTACGGTCACGACCGCGATGTCGGAGGTGCGCATCTCGTGCGCGACGACCTCGGCGTCCCACCACGGGGGTGCGCGCAGCTCGTCCTCGGCGGCGGCGTCGATCATGATCTGGGAGATGGCGGTGTAGGCGCCGACCCAGGCCGCCTCCGCCTCCGGGCCCCAGGTCCGCGGGGCGTAGCGGGCGAGGGCTCCGATGAGGCACTCGCCGACGGCCGGATAGTGCTCGGGCCGGGTGCCGTATTTGCGGTGGCCGCGGCCGAGGTGGGACAGGTAGGTCGTGAGGGTGGCGGTGTCGTCGACGTGTCTCGCCGCGGTGAGCAGGGCCTTGAAGAGGCGGTCGCGCTGGGCGTCCATCGCGGCGGGGAAGAGGCTGCGCAGCTCGGGATGGCGGAGGAAGAGCAGCGCGTAGAAGTACGACGTGACCTTGTCCGCGATCGGCTCGGTCTCGGCCATGGTGCGGCGGATGAGGTCGGCCTCGGGCGAAACGTCTCTGCCGGGGGCGGTGGACGTGCCGGAAGGGCTCGGAGCCGCATGCGGCGGGGCGGCGGCACCGGCGCGGCCGGGTATCGGGCGCTCGGGGCCCGCAGGGCCGGGCCGTCCGCCGGGACCGGCGGTCGTGCCGGGTATCGGGCCCTCTTCCGTCCGAATCCCCTGCCCCGTCTCGGTCGCTTTCCTGTTCGGGCTTGGACTGAACCAGCCCCCGCCCCCACTGCTGCCGTCCATCGGTGTGCCTCGCCTCGAACGTCTTTCGGTCGCTCTTCGCGGGCTCGACCCTACCCCGCCCGCCGAAATCCATGACGGCGATCCTCTACCGCCTGAACCACCCTCGTATCCACGTTGTCAGGACTTCACGCACGTGAGAACCCGTCCCGAATGGAAAGTTACCTATGGGTTCGACGGATGACACGAGTCGCCCGCTTTGTTTCGGTACTTCTTCCGCCACCGAAATACCCGAACACCCATCCGAACTCCGCAGTTTCTTCACTTGTCCTCTTCACTTTCCCGCCCTCGCATTTCCGTGGGTAACGGGCAGAGGGGGCGTCTTACCGGCACCGGCGGTGGCTCCGAAGGAGTGGACTCGCCGCACTGCGTCCGCGCGAGGGCTCTCCGCCCCGGGCACGGGTGGTGACCTGACCCTCCGACACCCCGAAAAGGAAGAGGCACCCGCCATGCGACGTCCATCCCGCCGCCGTGCCTTCGCCGCGGCCCTGCTCGTGGCGTCCGTCCTCGCTCCGGTGGCGACGAGCCCCGCCACGGCCGGGCCCGTCCGCGCCATGGGCGGCGACGCTCCCGGTCCGAACGACGACGCGCGGCACGGCCTCGGCCCCGAGCTGACCGCACGGCTGGACAAGGCCGTCGAGGACGTCCGCCGGCAGGCCGGGATCCCCGGCGTCGTGGTGGGCCTCTGGATGCCCGGCCAGGGCAGCTACGTCCGCGCGAGCGGTGTCGCCGACACCGCGACCGGCGAGCCGATGACCACCGACACCCACATCCGGATCGGCAGCGAGACCAAGACCTTCACCGTCACCGCACTGCTCGAGCTCGTCGACGACGGCCGGCTCCGGCTCGACGACCCGGTCTCCACCTACATCCGGGGCGTCCCGAACGGCGACCACATCACGCTCCGCCATCTCGCCGAGATGCGCAGCGGCCTGTTCTCCTACACCGCCGACCCGGAGTTCATCGAGGACCTGGAAGGCGACCCGACGCGCCCGTTCACCCCGTACGAAGTGCTCTCCTACGCCTTCCGGCACGCGAACACCGCCGAGCCGGGAACCCGGTTCGACTACTCCAACACCAACCTCGTCCTGCTCGGCCTGGTGATCGAGAAGGTCAGCGGCGTCAAGCTGCGCCGCTTCATCCACGAGCGGGTGCTCCGCCCGGCGCGCCTGGACCACACGCTGTTCCCGAAGGGCGCGGAGTTCCCCGAGCCGCACCCGCGCGGCTACACCGACCAGACCCCGACCGGCGCCCGCGCGGACGCCACCGACTGGGACCCCGGCTGGGCGTGGGCGGCCGGCGCGATGATCTCGGACCTGCAGGACCTGCGGCGGTGGGCCGGGATCGTCGCCACCGGCACGCTGCTCCGTCCGGAGACCCAGCGGGAACGGCTCCGGACGCTGCCGACCGGCTTCCCCGGTACGAACTACGGGCTCGGCATCCTGGAGTCGGGCGGCTGGATCGGGCACAACGGCTCGATCCCGGGCTACGAGAGCGTGACGGTCTACCTGCCGTCACGGAAGGCCACCCTCGTGCTCATGCTGAACACCGACATCTTCTCCCAGGGTCAGGAGCCGTCCACCCTCCTCGCCCGGGCGATCACCCGGATCGTGACCCCGGACAACGTCTACGACCGCCCCGTCCCGCCGCGCTGAGCCGACGGACCGCGCGGAACGAAGCGGCCCGGCCGACCGGACCCAGGTCCGGTCGGCCGGGCCGCGGGCCGGGCACGCGGGGCCGCGCCGCCCCCTTCAGCCGGTCGTGCCGGCCGCCGTGCCCTCCGCCGGGAAGGCGTCGGCGCGGACGTGGGGCATGGGGCTGCTGCTCACGCGGTACGGATCGTCGGCCGGGCGCGGGGCCGGGATGACGCGGACGGTCAGCGGGCCCGCCCACTCGTACCCCTTCCGCTCGCCGTGGCGCGCCAGCTCGTCCGTCAGGGCCTCTCCGACGTCGCGCCGGGCGCGGCGCTGCAGCTCCTCGTGGACCGCGGCGTCCAGTTCGACCTCGTAGGCGTTCGGTACGACCACCCGGTTCTCGCTGCACACCACGGCGTGGTCGTCGCATTCGTGGCGCAGGGCGTCGACCAGCTCGACGGGCTCCTCGTCGCGGACCCGGGAGAGCAGGCCGTTCTGCCAGCGTTCCAGGGCCCGTTCCCACCGGGAGAGCCCGCTCGCCGCCGAATGCCTGCCCTCCGGCCGCCCGTTCACCGGCGTCCGCGCAGCCGTCCGAGCAGCCTGCGCGCCTGCGCGCGCTTGCGCGGGTCGGCGGCGGCGCGCCGGGCCGAGGCGATCGTCCGCTGTCCCTGCGGGCTGCGGGTGAACTGCTTGAGGCGGGTGATCAGACCGGACATGGTTCCTCCTTGGGGCCGTGTACGTTCCGCCTACCCGCGGATGGCGCGACGATGTCCGGGAGCCCCCATCCGTACGCGACGCGCAGCGAGGAACCCGATGCACGACGACTCCCTCTCCTCTCCCTCCCCTTCCGTCACCTCCTCGCCGGCTTCACGGCGCGGCGCGGAGGGCAGCGCGCCCGCCTTCCTGCTCCACGCCGGAGCGCCCGATTCGCCCGTGATCCTCCACGTGCCGCACTCCTCCCGGGCGATACCGGCCGCCGTCCGTGCCGGGATCACGCTCGACGACACCGCTCTCGTCCGGGAGTTGGACCACATCACCGACGCGTACACGGCCGAGATCGCGGCCGGGGCGGCCGAGGCCTCTCCGCTCCTCCCCTGGCGGTTCGTCAACGGGCTCTCCCGCCTGGTCGTCGATCCCGAGCGCTTCCCCGACGAACGCGAGGAGATGCTGGCGGCGGGCATGGGCGCGGTCTACACCCGCACCACGCACCGCGAGGAGCTGCGCCCGGCCGGGCACGACGGACAGCCCCTGATCGAGCGGTACTTCCATCCGTACGCGCGGGCGATGACGGACGCCGTCGCCGAACGGCTGGAGGCCGTCGGGCGGGCGGTGATCGTGGACGTCCACTCGTATCCCACCGAGGCGCTGCCGTACGAACTCCACGGCGACGGCCCCCGCCCGCCGGTCTGCCTCGGTACGGACGCGTTCCACACGCCCCCCGCGCTGCTCGACGCGGCACGGCAGGCGTTCGCCGGCTTCGGCGGCACGCGGACCGACACGCCGTTCGCGGGCACGTACGTACCCCTGCGGCACTACGGGAGGACGCCGCAGGTCAGCGCGCTGATGGTGGAGATCCGCCGCGACCTCTACATGGCCGAGCCGGGCGGGCCGGCGGGCCCCGGACTCGACGCGCTGGCGGGCGCGCTGGCCCGTCTCGTGGCGTGGGCGTCGGCCTGACGGCCGACTCTTCCGAGGGGTGGGCGTCGGTCCGTGCCCCCGCGTCACCGGTGGCGTGGTCCGTGCGGGGGGGTCTCAGGACCGGCCGGAGCGTCCTTGTCGCCCCGTCGGCTCAGCAGGGCGGTTCCCGGATGGCGCAGTGTCGCAAACTGCGCACTAGTTGTACTCAAGTGTGCGCCTTCTGGTGCGTCACGAGACAGCCACGGTGGACACCTACCGGATGTTCCACGAACGGAGCCCGCGACATGACCCCCGTACCCTTCAACAGCAATCCGGCGGAAGACGACACAGAACGGACCGCCGGTCCCGCCCCCGCGCCGGACCCCGTGTTCGCCGTCCCTCCGCACCCGGCTCCCAGCGCGCAGCTCACCCCCGTGATGCCGCCGATGCCGCCGATGCCTCCGCCCATGCCGTCGATGCCGCCCGCGATGCCCGCCAGGGCGCCGGGCGTCCCCGTCGTGGCCGCGGCTCCGGTCGGCCCGGCGCCTCCCTACGAAGCCCCCTGGTCGACGGCCGCACCCCCACGGCCGACGGCGGAGGCGCACGGACCGACGATCAAGACCCTGGAGCCGGCCCCCAAGCGGCCGGAGCCCTCGGTGGTACTGAAGCGGGAGCAGACGCCCGAGACGCGGGAGACCGCGTTCCGGACGGCGGAGCCCCCGGTGCGGCAGCCCGTGGCGAAGGAACCGGAGGCCGCCGCGCCGGAGCCCGAGGCCCGTGAGCCCCGGCCCGCGCCGGCACCGCCCGAGCCCGAGCCCGCGAAGCGGGAGACCGAGGCGAAGGAGCCCGCGGCCGAGGCGAAGGACCCGGCGCCCTCGGCGGTCCCGGTGCTGGCCCCCGTGACGGCCTCGGCGGTGTCGAACCGCGCCGATGCCGACGACGAGGCGATACACACCCTCCTGTGGACGGCCGCGACCGAGCGTCCGGTGGCGGAGGTCGCCTCGCTGGTCGCCCGGCTCAAGGAGACCGGCGAACTCTCCAGCCCCGGCGACGTCGCGCTCCGCGCCGCCGCCGTCTCCCGCCCCCTGGAGGAGGTCCGGCAGCTCGTGGCGCTGCTCAACGAGTCGGGGTACGACCTGCAGCAGGCGGAGACCACCCTGCGCGCCGCGGCCGTGGGCCGGCCGATCGAGGACGTGGTGCAGCTCGTGAGCATCCTCGGCACGGGCAGCAGCGAATGGCGCTCGCCCGGCGGGTCGGAGGCGAAGCACCGCCCCGCGCCGGCCCCGGCCGCCGCCCCGGCGGAGGACCGTCCGGCCCCGGCCCGGGAGGCGGTCCCGGTCCTCGCCCCCGCGCCGAAGCAGTCCCGGCAGCCGAAGCCGCCGAAGGAGCCGAAGCGGTCTCGCGAGGAGTCCGGGCTGTGGCCGAAGGCTCTGAACGGGGCACTGGCCGCGGGGCCCGGAAGCCACACCTCCACCCCGGGGCTCCGTTCGCCGCTGCGTTGGCCGGCCGCGTTCGCGCTGTTCGCCTGCGGCCTGATCCATCTGCCCACGGATCTGGCGGGGCTGGGCGCCGACGGCTACGCGGGGACGGTGTCGCTGACCGTCGCCGTGCTGTGCCTGGTGTTCGGCGTCTGGATCGCGGCCCGGGACACGCTGGGCGTCTGGGCGGCCTCCGCGGGGCTCGCGGTGGGCGTCATCGCGCTCCACGCGCTGGCGAGTGCCCGCACCGTCGATCTGCTGACCAGCAGCCTCGGTTCGACGTTCGCCTGGGCGAAGGCCGTGGCGGTGCTGAGCGGCGCCGCCGTCGTCGCCCTGGCCGGTTCGGCCGTCGTGCGTCATACGAAGACGACGACCGGCGCGCCGGACAGCGCCTGACGCGCCGGCGGGGCGCGCCCGAGGCACCCCTCGCCCGCGCCGCGACCGCCCGCACGACCCCGCCCGGACAGCATCCGCTGCCCGGGCGGGGTGCGTTGCGGCCCGGGCGCGAGTGAGCCGAAGGCGGCCCCCGTACGCCTCGGCGAGTGAGCCGAAGGGCGCCGCGGGCGTCGAAAGGGAGAACGCGCGCAGGCCGCGAGGCACGAGCGGCCGAGCACGATCGACCGTCGACGCACGCACATAGGCGCCCGGAGGCGAACCGAGCCCCGAAGAAGGGCGCCGAAGGCCGCTCACACCCGTGCCGTCGGGGGCACCTCCCACCCGGGTACGGCGGTCACCGTTCCCGGCTCGGCCGGGTGGGTGTGCGAGGGCTGCAGCACGGTGTCCGCCACGTCGAGCAGCGAGACGCCGTCGCGCACGCTGACCTCCTGGAGCCGGGCGAGCCCGTCGGCGGCGGCGCAGTCCTCACGGGCGGCGACGTAGCCGGCGGCCTGGTGGATGCGTTCCCAGCGGGCGGCCCGTGTGTCGGTCGTCCACACCGGCCGGCCGCGGCGGGAGCTGGCGTGCACCGCCCGCCAGCGCAGCAGCGCCTCCAGCGCGACGTCGGCGGCGCGCTCCGCGTGGGTGATGCGGACGTCGGTGACCGGCGCCGGCTCGGTGTAGTAGAGGCAGATCACGCCCACCGGCGTGTCGCGGATGTGCAGCGGCAGGGCCAGGGCGTGTCGGACGTCGAGGAACCCGTCGGCGGGGTCCGCCCCGGCGGGGCAGGGGTGGTCCCGTACGTCGGGGACGTAGACGGGCCGCATTTCGAGCGCGGCGCTGACCGACGGGCCGTCGGCGCGGGTGAACTGCGCCGCCTCGGCCCGCAGGGCCGACTCGTCGGTGGCGTGCAGGAGTTGCCAGTGCTCGACACGCGGCAGCAGGGACAGGGTGGCACGCTGGGCTCCCAGCGACTGTATGAACGCGGCGCAGAGACGGCTGGGCAGAGCGCGTCTCCCGACGGCCGCGGCGACCGAGACGTCGTGCACGATCGATGGTGGTACCTCCGGCGTGCTCCTCATCCCCCTCGTCTACCACCGTTCCGCACTTCCATGTGTCATCCATCGATCCGCCCTGTCCGGGGCCGCCCGCGACGGCTTGCCCCGGGCCGGACATCAGGGGGCCCGGGGCAGGGTAGTCGGGCGGTATGACTCGTTACGGGAGCAGACGACAGGGCCGGGAGCCGCTGGTCGGCACCAGGGAGTACGCCGCCGTGGTCGTGGCCCGGAACCGGCTGGGCGCCCGGACGGGGGCGGTGGAGCCGCCGTCCCCGCAGTTCACCAGTGGCGCGGCGGCGGCGTACCAGTGGGCCCTCGGCGGCACGGAACGCTCTCCGGTGACCGGCAACGGCAGCGCCGAGGGGGTTCCGGGCCTGCAGGACCTCACGGCCGAGGTGGACGCGGCCGTGGTGCAGATGGAGGACCCCACCAGCGCGGCCGGTCCGCGCGACTACCACCGTGGGGTGCACGACGCCCTCGCCTGGGTGTGCGGCCACAGCAACCATGCGCCGTGACGCTCGCCCTCCTCCCCCGTCGGCGGTGCGGACGCCCGGGCTTCGCGGACGTGCCGGCGGACGCGTTCCCCCATGGCGGGGATCCGCCCTGCTCGCAGGGGTGAACGACCCGCGTGCCGCGTGTCCTCGCGAGGGCGGCGCGGTGTTGATGGTGGCGTGAGCACCACGAACGGAACCAGTCCGATACTGTCCGGTACGACTCCGCGCGAGCCGGATCCCGTGAGAGCGCAGCCCGGTGCGGCGGCAGCGGCCCCGGGAGACGCCACGGCGACGGGGGGCACGGCGGCGGCCGGTGGCGACACCGCGCCGGGCGACATAATCGTCCACTCCTGCGCCACCCTCGGCTCCACCACCCTGGTCATCCATCTGGCGGGCGAGATCGACCGCTTCAGCGCCGGACCCCTGCGGGCGATGCTCGCCTCGGCGGCCGCGGACGGCTACCGCTCCCTCGTCCTGGACACCTCCCGCGTCACGTTCTGCGATTCGGGGTTCCTCGACGTGCTGGACCGGTGGATGCGCCGGGGCTTCCGGCTCCGGATGGAGCCGCCCTCTCCCGCCGTACGCCGTCTGCTGTGCGCCGTGGCCCTGCTGCGCGGCCGCCGCGCGCGCCGGAGCGGACCCGGCCCTTCCGCGGGGGCGCCACCGGGCCCGCCGACTCCCCGGACCGCGCCCCCTCGCCGGAGGTGGGCCGTCGCACTGAGCGCCGCGGGCCTGTCATGACGTTCGTCCTGCTGACGTGTACGCCGATGGCCGGGGCGGTCCTGCTGCTGCTCTGGAGGCCTCGCGAGCGTCGACGCGACGTCGTCGACCGGCCAACCCCGGCCGTGTCCCGGCCGTCCCGTCCGCCCCGCCGCATCGAGGTCCGGCGGCATCGCCCGCCCCTTCTCCGCGGACGGGGTGAACCCTTTCGCACCGCCTGACGTGAGACCTGGTGTGACGTACCGACCGCCCCTCGCCGGCCACCGGCCGGGGGCGGTCGGGCGTTCGCGCAGGTCACGACGAGCGTTGTATCAATGATTGAACTTCCGTTGTTCCCGGCGGAGTTGGGATGTTAGCGTCCCTGATCAGCAGTGGTTTGACCTGGACGTAACAAACGGAGCCCATGGCTCCGGCATTGGGACCATCGCTGTGGGGGGTGGAGTGGGTCCGCGTACCGTAGCCAGGCTTCTGGATTTCGAGCGTCGTGTCGTCCCCGCCGTGGACCGCATCCGAAAGGTGCGGAGCGGCCGGGAGGACGGGGACATGGACGAGGCGCTGGCCGAGCTGTGCAGAGCCGTCGAGGGCCTCGGCGGCCTCATGACGGAACATCAGATATCGGCCACGCTCGCGGATCTCGCGGCGTGGCGGAAGTCCGGCTACGCCGGGGTCCCGGACTTCGACGCGACCCGGGACGCGGTGCCCGCGCCCGAGGACGGTGAGGCGGCGGCCTTCGTCGGCCCGGTCATCCTTCCCAACAGCGACCGGCACGAGGTGAACCTGGAGGCGTTCTCGGTCGTCCGGCAGGATCCCGACAGCACGCCGTACCTCCAGTCCGTCTATCCGCACCCCAAGGCCGTGTTCCAGTCGACCCGGCTGCTGTCCGCCTCCCAGGGGCTGCGGGACGGCAACTGCGTGGTCTTCTTCCCGGAGAACATCCCGGCGGCCACGCCGTGCACCGACCAGAACTTCGCCTGGTTCTTCTTCAACCGGCACGTCGACATCTACGCCCAGACCCTGGCCATCACGGAGCGGCTGTGCGGCCCCGGATCACCGTTCGCCGGCGACGACCGGCTGGTGTCCGTCGGCCTCGACCCGGAGGACGTCTACCAGGCGCGCTGCGTCTGGGGGTACATGCACGACTACTTCCACCACACCGGCCCCCGGCCGCTCGACGAGCACCTGGCGCTGAAGACGACCTGGCGCCCCGGGCTCCTGGAGGAGCTCAAGGTCGACATGAAGTCGGCGATCGCCTGCTTCGAGGAGGATGTGCCGTTCGGTCCGGTCGTCTTCGAGTACATCGTGCTGGAACGTCTCTTCCGCTATCCCGCGCAGCCCGAACCGCTGCGCAACTTCGATGCCGGCACGGGCTTCGCCCTCGGCACCTGGCTGGCCGCGCACGGACTCTTCACCGACGACGGCCGGGGCCGGCGCGCGCTGGGCTCCAAGGCCGAGATCGTGGAGAGCGTCCGCGAACTCATCGGCCGGATCGAGGAGATCGAGCGGATCGAGGAGGACGACGCCTACCGCACGCGGGCGACCGAGTTCCTCTACGAGACGCTGCTGCGGCGGCCCGAGACCAAGCCCTACCGCTACGGCGGTCCGCTGGCACCGCTCAGTCTGTGGGGTGCCGAAGTCCATGTCCGATAAACCCGGGTCCGGTGCGTCCGGGCCGACCGACCTCCAGGACATCCTCCGCGCACCCGGCTTCTGCCGGCACTCCACCGGCCACACCGCCGTCGTGGAGTGGGACGCCGACACCGGCTGGTCCGCGCCCGCCGTCGGTCCGTACGCCACGCTCCCGCTCGACCCCGCCACCCTCGGGCTCCACTACGGCCAGGCCGTCTTCGAGGGGCTGAAGGCCTTCCGCGGCGAGGACGGATCGGTGTCGCTGTTCCGTCCGGACGACCACGGCCGGCGCCTCGCCCGCTCCGCGGAGCGGCTCGCCATGGCCGAGATGCCCGCCGACCTCTTCACCCGCGCCTGCGCGCAACTGGTCGCCGCCGCCGAGGAGTGGGTTCCCGGCGGGTACGGACAGAGCCTGTACATCCGTCCGCTGCTGCTCGCCACCGAGGCCGACCTCGGGCTCAGGCCGTCGCGACGCTACCGCTGCGTCTTCCTCGCCTATCCCGCCGATCCCTGCTTCGGGTCCGGCTTCCGGCCCCTCGCCGTCACCACCGCGACCGAGACGGTGCGCGCCGTGCGCGGCGGCACGGGCGAGTCGAAGTGCGCGGGCAACTACGCCGCGAGCCTCCTCACCCGGACGCGGGCCCAGGCCGCGGGGTACGACGAGGTCCTGTGGCTCGACGGCCTCGACCGCCGCCGGGTCGAGGAACTCAGCACCATGAACGTCTTCTTCGTCTGGCGCGACGGGGACGGCAGCCGGCTGACGACGCCTCCGTGCGAGGGGACGATCGTCCGCGGTCTCACCCGGGACTCGCTGCTCACGCTCGCCGGCGACCTCGGTCTGCCGGCCGTCCAGGAGCCCACCGCGATCGACGACGTCGTCGACGGCGTCCGCTCCGGCCGGCTGGCCGAGATGTTCGCCTGCGGCACGGCCGGCGTCGTCGTCGCCGTGGGCCGGATAGGGGCCGGCGGCGAGGACCTGACCGTGGGCGACGGCCGGGAGGGCCCGGTGACCCGGCGGCTCCGCACCGCCCTGCTGGACGTCCAGCACGGGCGTACACCGGACAAACACGGCTGGCTTCTCCGTGTCGGAGCAACCGGAGCCGCGCACGCACACGTCATACCGACGGATGCCCCACACACAGACGAGGGCGGGGGACGGAACGCATGAACGCCCGTACGGAACCCAAGGCCGACCGTGACCGGACGCTGTCGAGAGTCTCCAGAATCCACACCCTCGGCCCGACCGGGACCAACCTGGAGAAGGCCGCCCACCACTGGTTCGCCGAGCGCGGGCTCGCCGGCGCCGTCGTCCTGCACTCCGAGGTGGAGGACGGGCTCGACACCATGACCTTCGACGGCACCGAGGCCATCCTGGCCTGCGCCGTCTACCCCCGCCTCCACGACCTCGTCTTCGGCAACCTGCACCGCCTGGAGATGGTCGACAGCTTCATCCTGGACACGCACGACATGGTCCTCGCGAGCCGGCCGGGCCACACCGCGCTCGCCACGATCGTCTCCCACCCCGCGCCCAGCTGCCTGGTGGCCGACCGGGGGGCCGTCACCCTGGCGAGCAGCAACTCCCGTGCGGCCGCCCTGTGCGCGGCCGGGGAGTTCGACGCCTGCGTGACCACCGCGCGGGCGGCCGCGGCCGAGGGGCTGCGGGTGGTCGAGAACTTCGGCCCCGTCCCGATGGTCTTCACGCTGCACGCGGGCAAGACCCCCGGGGGCGGAACGGCCTGATGCCCGAGACCTCCCCGCCGGCCACGCGTCGGCGTCTGCCCGGCGCGTTCCGGGCCCTGATGGCGAGCGAGGCCGTCTCCTCGGCCGGTTCGCAGCTCACCCTGGTGGCCCTGCCCGTCCTCGCCGCGGCGGACCTGGACGCGTCCCCGTCGCAGATCGCCCTGCTCAGCGGCGCGCAGTTCGTGCCGGTCCTCCTCGTCACCCCCTTCGCGGGACGGCTGGCGGACCTGCGGGACCGTGCCCCGCTGCTGTACGCGTCCCACTTCGCGCGCGCCGTCGTCCTCGCCCTGATCGTGGCGCTGGCCGCCGGGGCCTGGCTGAACTACGCCACGCTCTTCGCGGCCGCCGTCCTGCTGGGCGCCTTCACCGCCCTGTTCGACACCTCCCTGCTCGCCTATGTGCCGGACACCGTCGAGACCGAGGATTTGACCCGCGCCAACGGCCAGTTGGCGGCGGTCAACGCCGTCTCGCAGACCGCCGGTCCCGCCGTCGGCGGCCTGGTCGTCTCCGGTCTCGGCCCGGCCGTGGCGCTCGCGCTGGACTCCGTTTCCTATCTGTTCGGCGGCGCGGCCGTACGGATGCGGCGCAAGCCGTCCCGGCACCGGGCCACCCGCGAGAACGCGGCCATCCGCGCCGGCTTCACCGCCGTCGCCGCCTCGGACCCGCTGCGCCGTCTGGTCGCGGCGGGGGCGCTGTTCAACCTGGCCGAACAGGTCGCGCTGAGCGTGCTGTTCATCGCCGTGGTGCAGGAGGCGGACCACTCCGTCACCTTCCTCGGCTTCGGCTTCAGCGCGGCGGGCGTCGGCAGCGTGATCGGCGCCCGGGCCACCGCCCGGTACGGAGGCGGCGACGGCGCCCGGTCCTGGGTGTGGGCCCTGCTGCTGTCCCAGGCGGCGCTGCTCGTCGCCCTCTGGGCGCTCGGCTCGGGCGCCTGGGGCGCGGCGGTCTTCATGGCGGGCATGCTCGTGTACGGCGCGGCCATCGCTTACTACAACGTGCACTCCCTGACCCGGCGGCAGATCGTGTCCCCCGAGGGGATGCTGGGCCGGGTCAACGCCGTGTACCGCACCTTCGCCTTCGGGACCATCCCCATCGGCGCGGGTGTCGCCGCCCTGCTGCTGCTCTTCACCAGCGCCCCGACGGCGGCCACCCTGGTCGCGGTGCTGAGCGTCGCCGCCACCTGGATCCTCGCCAAGGGGAGCTACACGACCGAGAGGCGGGACGAGGCATGGACCGGACGATGACGGCGGTCACGGTCGGGGAGCGGGCGAGGCTCGGCGACCCGGGGAGCGAGGAGGCCTGGCTCGACGAGGGCGGCTTCTACACCTCGCGGCGCTGGACGGTCTCCCAGGAGGGCGACCGCGGCTTCCGCACCGCCTATCTGGTGGGGCGGGACGAGGCGACCGGACGGACGGACGGTCTGGTCCCCTTCCACACGGTCTCCGGGGGCGACAGCAATCCGCTCTACAACGAGGCGACCCTGCTCGGCGGCGCCCCGGCCGTCCAGGTCCTCGCGGGGTCGCGCACCGGGTACGACAACCGGGTGCTGCTGCGTCCGGGGCTGTCCGACGCGGACCGCGGCCGGCTCATGACCGCGCTGTGCGACCGCCTCCTGGAGCGGGCCGATGAGCAGGGCGCCCGGCACGTCTCCTGGTGGTACCTGCCGGAGCGGGAGGCGCGTGAGCTGGCCGCGCTGCCCGGTTTCGCCACCGTCGCCACGCCCTGCCCGCCCAGCGCGTCGGTCCGGCCGCGCGGCGCGAGCTTCGACGAGCACGTGGCCGCCCTGCCCGCCTCGCGCCGTTCCCTGGTCCGCCGCGACCTCAAGCGGCTGGCCGGGGGCGGCTACCGCTCCCGGAGCGTGACCGCCGACCCGGCGGCGCTGGAGGCCTACGCGCCGCTCGTGGTCCAGGTGCAGGCGCGGCACGGCGAGGAGCTCGACGAGGAGGGCGCGGTCCGCTACCTCCGCCGCTGTCTGAGCATCGGCTCCGGCGACGACGTGGTGATCACCGAGGTGCTCGCCTCGGACGGCCGGACGGCCGCGTTCGCGCTCGGCATCGTCCACGGCCGGACCCTGTACATGCGGGTGTTCGGCTGCGACTACGCCGCCGGGCACGGCACCCACGGCGAGTACTTCGAGGCGACCGTGTACGGGCCGCTGCGGCTGGCCATGGAGCGGAGGCTGGACGCCGTCCACCTGGGCGTCACGTCGTACCGGGCGAAGTCGCTGCGGGGCGCCGAACTCCGTCCCCGGCGAGCGGTGCTGATGGCCCGTTCGGATCAGGACCTGCCCGCCCCCGCACCCGACTGGAGCTTCCTCGGGGACGACGAGCGGTTCCTCGCAGGAGCGTCTTCGGAGGTCATCCCGTGCTGATCGTCGTCCAGCCCCTGTCGGCCGGGGTCCGTCTCGCCTCACGGATGGTCCGGGCCGGCGTCCCGTGTCTGATCCCCACCCAGTTCCCCGACCTGCTGCCCCCCGAGGTCACGGCCGGCGCGACCGTCGTGGACTGGCATCCCGGGCAGGGGCTGCCCGGTCTGCTGCGCCGCGTCGAGGAGTCCGGGGCCCGGCCGACGGGCGTCGTCGCCGGCTTCGAGTACGTGGTGCAGCACAGTGCCGAGCTGGCCAGGGAGCTGGGGCTCCCGGCGCTCGGCCCGGAGGCGGCCGAGGCGGTGCGGCAGAAGGACGTCATGCGCCGGTGGTGCGCGGAGCGGGGCATCGCCTTCCCGCGCTCGGTGCCGGTGCCGCCGGAGGCGGACGGCCCCTGCCCGCTGCCGTTCCCGGTGGTGGTCAAGCCGGTCGACTGCGGCGGGAGTCTGCTGGTGAGCCTGTGCCGGAACCAGGAGGAGTACGACCGCGCCCGCGCGTCCGTGCACACGCCAGGCGAGGTGAGGTTCCATCCCGACCCGCGGCGGATCGCCCTGGTCGAGGAGTACGTCGAGGGTCCGGAGTTCTCCCTCGACGGCTGGGTGGACGGCGACGGGCCGCATCTGGCCAGTGTGACGACCAAGTTCCTCTCGGAGCCGCCCCGCTTCTTCGAGATGGGGCACATCGCCACCGCGCCGGAGCACTCGCCGCACGGTGAGGCGCTGACGGAGTTCACCCGGAGCGTCGTGGCGGCGTTCGAGCTGTCCGTCGGCCCGTTCCACATCGAGACCCGGATCGACCGCGACCGGGGGCCGGTGCTGATCGAGGTCGGCGCCCGGCTGGCCGGCGACAACATCCCCGAACTGGTCCTGGCCGGGCCGGGGGTGGACCTGTGCGCCGCCACGGCCGACGCCGCCCGCGGCCTGCGCCACCGGCGCGGTCCGGTGTCCGGGGTCAGCGCGGGCCTCGCCTTCGTGACCACCGACCGGCCGGGGTCGTACGCCGGGACGCTCTCCGGTCTCGAACCCTTCACCGGGGCGCCCGAGTTCCGGGACCTCGTCCCGGAGGCGGAGCCGGGAGCGGTGCTCGACCCGGACGACATCTTCTCCAACAGGGTGGCCCGCATCCACTTCGAGGGGGACCTGGACCGGGTCGAGCGCCTCGTCGCCGCGGTCCTCGAAGACGTGAAGGTCGACATCGAGGGAGTCGGCCTCAAGGACAAGGAAGGTGTCCGCGCATGAGCAACGAACTGGTCGTCACACCGACGACCGCACCCCGTCCCCGGCCGGAGGGGGACGCGTCCGGCGGGGCGAGCCTCACCGACCACGCGTTCTTCATGCGGACCGGGAAGCGCCGCACCTGGCAGGGGCTGACCGTCGGCGACCGCGACGGGATCCCGGCCCTGCGGCCCACGGCCGGCGCCGTGCACGGCGGGCAGGTCGTCGTGGACGGGTTCCGGGCCCACCGGATGACGGACGGGACGATCGCCGTGTTCCGCCCCGACAGCCACATCAAGCGGCTCAACAACGGAGCCCGCAGGCTGGCGCTCCCGCTGGTCGACTTCGACCGGGTGTGGAGCTCCGTACGCGCCCTGCTGGAGCTCGACGGGGGCTGGCTGGCGGAGCGGCCGGGCGCCGCCCTGGACCTGCGGGCGGTGCTCGCCGCCGACGGGACGTCCCTGACGGCCGGTCCCGCCGACGACTGCCTGTTCTACGTCCTGGCGGCCGTGCCGGACCCCGCCCGCCCGGCCGGCCGGCCGATACGGGCGATGACGGTGGACGGCTATGTCCGCGCCTGGCCCGGCGGCACCGGCGACGTCCAGGCCGCAGGCACCCTCGCGGCGGGCGTGGTGCCGGGTGAGATCGCCGCCAACTACGGCTACGACCGGGTGCTGTGGCTCGACGGGCCGCAGGGCCGCTTCGTCCAGCAGATCGGTGGCGCGAACGCCTTCTTCGTGATCGACGGCGTCCTGACCACCCCGCTGCTCGACCGCTCCGTGCTGCCGGGGGTCACCCGTGACTCCGTCGTGAAGCTCGCGCGCGACGCGGGGACGAAGGTCGTCGAGCGTCCGGTGGAGCTGGCCGAGGTGCTCAAGGGCATCGCGGACGGCACGGTCACCGAGTGCTTCGCCACCTCGACCGAGACCGGGGTGGCGCCGGTGACCTCGCTCGGCCACCAGGGCGAGGAGTACCGGTTCGCGGGCGAGGAGGCCGGTCCGGTGACCGCGCGCTTCCGCGACCTCCTCGACGGCATCCACCGGGGCGGGGCCGTCGACCGCTTCGGCTGGATGCGCCGGGTGACCGAGGTCGCGCCGGTCCACGCGTGAGGGCGTCACACCCCCTGTGACACGAGCTGCGCCACGGGCGCCGGGAACATCGAGCGCGGAGGTACCGAGAACATGGCGTACGTCGTCACCGACGAATGCATCGGCTGCAAGTACACGGACTGTGTGGACGTCTGCCCCGTGAGCTGTTTCCACGAGGGGCCGGACATGCTCTACATCAACCCCGAGGAATGCATCGACTGCAACGCGTGCGTCGCCGAGTGCCCGCCCGAGGCCATCTGGGCGGACGTCGACCTGCCGGAGGACAAGCTCCGGTGGATCGAGATCAACGGAGAGATGTGCGAGCGGTACCCGGTGCTCGACGAGAGCCGGGGTCCCAAGGGACAGCCCTCCGTCCAGCCTTCCTGACCAGAGAGGGAACCGAGGTCATGACGACCCCCGTCGAGAACCCCTTCATGCTCGGGCTGGACTCGAACTTCTATCTGAAGGACGAGTTCGAGAGCCCCGAGAAGCGCACCAACGTCACCTGGTTCTACCCCAAGATCTGCGGCTTCCAGGACGCCCTCGACGACGAGGCGAAGAAGGCGGAGTACTTCTCCTTCCTGGACCGCCAGTCCCACCCGGAGCAGACCGACATCCTGCTCTACTTCCACATCCCGTTCTGCGAGGCGTTCTGCAACTTCTGCGCGTGCTTCAAGGAGTCCGCGGCGAAGTACCAGGGCGAGCGGCAGAAGCGTTTCGTCAAGGCGATGGTGCGGGAGATCGAGCGCAACGCGCGCTCGAAGTACTTCGCCGGCACGAAGATCAAGTACGTCCAGTTCGGCGGCGGCACCCCGTCCGCGCTGGAGCAGGAGTCCATGGCGGACATCCTGGAGGCCGTGCACCGCGAGTTCGACCTGAGCGAGGTCGACGGCATCTCCCTGGAGGGCAGCCCGCTGGGCCTCTCCAAGGACGGCTACATCGAGATGCTGAAGTCACTGGGCATCACCCGCATCTCCTTCGGCGTGCAGACGCTCGACCCGGAGATACGCAAGAAGCTCACCATCAAGGCCACCGTCGAGCAGGTGCACCAGACGGCCGAGAACATCCGCAAGGCCGGCATCCGCACCTTCGCCCTGGACCTGATGTACAACCTCCCGGGCCAGGACGACGAGGTCCTCGCGCGGGACCTGGAAGGCATCTGCGCCGAGCTGCGGCCCAGCTTCGTCCAGACGTACCGCTTCAACCAGTGGGAGGGCACGCGGCTCGACCAGCAGATCCGCGCGGGCAAGGTCGCCGACGTCAAGCCGTCGGGCAGCATCGAGCGGGTCCAGTACCGCCAGATCAAGGACGGTCTCGCCGCCTACGGCTACGACAAGCAGCTCCTGATCAACTTCTTCACCCATCTCGACGACCCGGGCGAGATCGGCCTCAACCACGCCTGTGGCGGCAACGGTTACCGCGCCAGCTACACCCTGGGCATCGGCCCGGCCGCCGAGAACTACATGGGCGAGCGCAGCTACCGCAACCACACCGACGTCGAGCGGTGGATGCGTGACGTGGAGGCCGGTGTCCTGCCGATCGAGCAGGGCCGGATCTGCAGCGAGGACGAGGTCGAGAACCGCGTCATGGTCTTCTTCCCGGTCTTCGGCACCGTCCGCAAGGAGGACGTCGCCAACTTCGAGAAGTACCGCCGTGAGGTCGACTGGCTGGTCGAGGGCGGCTACGCCGTGGAGACCGACGAGGAGCTGACCTTGACGGAGGTCGGCCGGGAGAACGCGGGGAACATCGCGTTCCTCTTCTACTCCGACGAGGAGAAGGCCCGCGCCCGCCGCACGATGTACCTCTCGCTGAAGAACAAGCGCAACCCGTTCCACCAGGACCAGCAGAACATCCCGCGGACCCCGCTCTTCCTGCAGACCCGTCCCAAGACGCAGGACGAGAACACCGCGGCCCCCGAGAGGAGCTGAACCGAGGGTGAGTGGCCGCAAGACCCAGGCGGAGATCGAGGACGACCTGCGCAAGGTCATCGCCGAGATCTTCCCGCACCAGCAGGTCGAGCTGACCTCCGGCACCCCGCTCTTCAACGGCGGGCTGTCGCTGAACTCGACCCAGATGATCGAGCTGACCCTCGGGTTCGAGACGTTCTACGACATCGAACTCGAGCCGGAGCTGCTGACGGTGGAGAACTTCGCGACCCTGGGCTCCCTGTCCGGGCTCCTGGAGGAGCTCCTCGACGACGAGGTGTCCCCTGTCTGAGATCGCCACGGGGCCGTCCGGCACCCGCTCGCCGGCGGACCTGCGGATCGTCCTGATCCACGGGAACGCCGGGGCGAGCGTCGAGGGCATCTGGTTCCCGTACCTGCGACGGGAGCTGGAGGCCCTCGGCCACCGGGTGGTGGCCGAGACGTTCCCCGACCCCATCAAGGGCCGCATGCGGTACTGGCTGCCGTACCTCACCGAGGAGATCCGCCCGGACGAGAACACGGTGATCGTCGGGCACTCGTCCGGGGCGCTGACCGCGTTCCGGTACGCGGAGACGGCGCCCCTGCTCGGCACCTTCGCCGTGGCGGGGCACCACACCGACTGCGGCTTCGAACTGGAGCGGCGCAGCGGGTTCTTCGACCGGCCCTGGGACTGGGGCGCGATCCGGCGCAACCAGCGCTTCATCGCGCAGTTCCACTCCAAGGACGACCCCTGGGTTCCCCTGTCGGTCGCCGAGGAGCTGCACGCACTGGCCGGCAGCGAGCTCACCGTCCTGGACGGCATGGGCCACTTCGGGTCGTACGAACAACGCATGGACACCTTCCCCGAGCTGCTGGACGCGATCCGGCGACGGCTGGAGGACCCTTGGACCTGGCGGGAGGACGGATGAACGGGGACGGCGGCGACGGCCGGGACGGCGGGCGCGGGGACGGGCGCGGCCTGCGCCTGGCGGACGAGATCCTGGAACGCCGGAGCGGCAGCGACGCCACGGCCGTGGTCGACCTCGCCACCCGCGAGGAGGTCTCCTACCGCACCCTGGCGCGACGGACCCAGGCGCTCGCCGACCTCCTCGCCCGGCTCGGCGTCGGCCGGGGCGACACCGTCGCCCTCCTCATGGACAAGTCCGTCGCCTCGGTGACGGCCATGTGGGCCACGCTGCGGCTGGGGGCCCGCTACGTCCCGGTGGACGAGTCGCTGCCCGCGGCGCGGGTCGCGCTGCTGCTCGGCCTGTGCGGGCCCGCCGTGACGCTGGTCCACCCCGGCCACCGCGCCCTGCTCGACGGCGCGCCCGCCGGCACCGTGGTGACCGTCGGCCGGGACCTGCCGGACGGGCCCGCGGGCGAGCGGTGGGACCCCGCCGCCGAGACCGGTCTCCGCCCCGCGGACCCGGCCGGCCGGAGCCCGCACGACCACGCGTACACCGTCTTCACCTCGGGGTCGACCGGCTCCCCCAAGGGCGTCGTGATCAGCCACCGCTCCCTGTGCGCGCTGCTCGAAGGCGTGCAGGAGGTGGTCGGCTTCGAGGACGGCATGCGCTTCCTCAATGTGGCGCCGCTCTTCTTCGACGCCTCGGTCGTCGACCTCTGGTCGACCTTCCTGGTCGGCGGCACCGTCCATCTGCTGCCCCGGCTGCGCATGCCCACGCAGATCACCCGGGCCTGCGAGGAGTGGCGGATCACCGACACCCTGCTGGTGCCGTCGGTGATCCGGATGCTGGTGGGCCGCTTCAGCGACGCCGGGCGCCGGGACCTGTCCTCGCTGCGGAGGCTGTGGTTCGGCGGCGAGTCCTGTCCCCTGTCGGTGCTGCGCGCGTTCGCCGCCGTGGCGCCCGGGCTGACGTACGTACACGGCTACGGTCCGACCGAGACCACGCACAGCGCGACCCTGTTCCTCACCGACGACCCCGGCGGGCACGACGAGGAGTTCCTGCCGATCGGCACTCCCCTGCCGTCGGTCGACGTCCTCGTCGTCGACGACGATCTCCGGCCGGTTCCGGACGGGGAGACGGGGGAACTCCTCATCGGCGGCCCGCAGGTGATGGTCGGCTACTGCGGCGAGCCGGAACGCACCGAGCGGGCTCTCGTCGTGCCGCCGGACTCGGCCGGAGGCCGCTACTACCGCTCCGGCGACTACGTCCGCCGCCGGGCGGACGGGGCCCTGGTGTTCCTGGGCCGGCGCGACGACGCCCTGAAGATCAACGGCAATCTCGTCCACCTGTCCGAGGTGGAGGCGGCGACGCTCGCCCTGGGGTGGGTGACGGACTGCTGCGCGGTCCCGGCCGAGCACCCGCTGACGGGGAAGGCGATCACCCTCTTCGTCCTCGGCCGGCGGGACGGGGCCGGGCCGGACGCGTCCGGCCCGGACGAGGCGGAACTCCGCCGCGAACTGGCCCTGCGGCTGCCCGACTACATGCTCCCGGCCCGGATCGACTTCCTGGCCGAGGGGGGCGTGCATCTGACGCCGTCCGGCAAGCTCGACCGGAACCGACTGCGCGCGCTCGCGCACCGGTGAGGCGAGGCGGACGCGTGCGGGGAGGACGAGTGGAGGCAGGACGAGTGGAGGGAGGACCGCGCGTGGTGGAGGACGAGCGTGCCCGCTTCGAGCGGCGCGGCACGGTGAGCGTCGTCCCCCGCTCGGCCACCGGGGCCGTGCTGGGCGACGATCCGGCGCGGCTGCTGCGGCGCCCGGTGGAGGACTTCCTCCCGGAGCCCGGCACGGTCGACCGGCTGGCCGACGCGTATCTCCGCGAGGGGTTGACCGTGGAGGCACGCACCGACGTCGGCCTCACCGTGGCCGGCGACAACGCCCTGCTCGCGGAGGTCTTCGGCAGCCCCGTGGTGCCGGTGCGGAACAAGTACATCCGGGAGACGGTCCGTTACGAGCTGAAGGCGGCGGGGGCGCTGCGCTCCCGCCCCTGCCCCGAGCTGGTCGCGGAGGTCCGGGCGCCCCGGGCGGGCTTCGAGCTGGCGGGCCCCGGGACGGCGGGCGAAGCGGTGGCGGGCCCGGAACCGGGCGGTTCGGGGCGGGCCGGCTCCGGGCGGGCCGGTTCGGAGCGGGCCGGTTCGGGGCGGGCGGTGGGCGCCGTGCCGCCGTCGTCGGTCCCCGGGCGGTACCTCCGGCTGCCCGGGGACGCCGCGCGGCTGGCCGGCGCCGACCGGCTGCACGCCGCCGGGATCCGCGGCGAGGGCGTCCGGGTGGTGATGGTCGACACCGGCCTGTACGACCATCCGCACCACCGGGCGCACGGCTACACCACCTCCGTCGTCCCGGCGCTGGAGCCGCTCGACCCCCGGGCGGACGAGCGGGGCCACGGCACGGCCATGTCGGCGCTCCTCCTGGCAGTCGCCCCCGCCGTCTCCCTCACCATGGTCAAGATGGCCGGGGAGGCGTTCTCCTTCCCGCTGGCGGCGTTCCAGCGGGCCGTCCAGCTGGAGCCGGACGTCATCTCGTGCAGCTGGGGGACCCTGCGGGAGGAGCCGCACCTGCACCTGGAGGTCGCCGCCGCGGTCCGGCGCGGCATCACCGTGCTGTTCGCCGCCGGGAACGGCTCCACGGACCGGCGTACCGCCATGTTCCAGTCGGTGGCCACTCCCGGAGCCCTCACGGTCGGCGGCGTCCATGTGGCGCCGGACGGCGGGCTCCGCGCCTCCGACCTCGCCTCCAGCTACCGCTCCGCGGTCTTCCCCGGCCGGAGCGTGCCCGACCTGTCCGGGCCCTGCGGCATGCTGCCCCACGGCGACTACATCGTCTTCCCGACCCAGCCGGGGTGCCTTTTCGACCGGCGGAACAGCGCCTACGACTCCACCGCGCCCGACGACGGCTGGCTGGTGTCCAGCGGCACCTCGGGCGCGACCGCCTACGCGGCGGGGGTGGCGGCGCTCGCCGTCCAGCGGGGCGTCGGCAAGGGCCGGGCGCTGCGGGCGGAGGACCTGGCGGACGCCTGCCTCCCGGTGACCGAGGGCCGCTCCCTCACCGGGGACGACTGCGGCGGCGCGAGCCCGAACGAGGCGGTGGGCCTCGGCCTGCTCACCGCGGGCCCGCCGGGCCGCTGACGGCGGTCCGGCCGGCCCGCGCGCCCGCCTCTCGTGGGAGAACCGGCCGGGAGGCGGTGCGCGGAGGAGGCCCGTCCGGGCCCGGGCCTCAGATCAGGCGGCGCATCCAGCCGTGCGGGTCGGCGGCCCGGCCGAACTGGATGTCCACGAGCCGGCTGCGCAGCCGCATCGTGACGGAGTCCTCGGCGCCGGTGTCCGGCGCGGTCGCCTCGCCGTCGCTCCAGACCAGCCGCCCGACGGGCGTCACCACGGCTCCGGTGCCGCAGGCGAACACCTCGCGGATCCTTCCGCTGCGCACACCCTCCTGCCATTCGGTGATCTCGACCGGGCGCTCCTCCACCTCCAGCCCGATCTCCTTCGCGAGGGAGAGGATCGAGGCGCGGGTGACGCCCTCCAGGATGGTGCCGAGCTCGGGGGTGACGAGACGGCCGTCGTCGGTGACGAAGTACAGGTTCATGCCGCCGAGTTCCTCGACGTAGCGGCCCTCGGCCGCGTCGAGGAAGCAGACCTGGTCGCAGCCGTTCTCGGCCGCTTCCACCATCGGCGCGAGGCTGGCGGCGTAGTTGCCGCCGCACTTGGCGGCGCCGGTCCCGCCGCGGCCGGCCCGGGTGTAGTCCGTGGACAGCCAGATCGAGACGGGCTTCACTCCGCCGGAGAAGTACGAGCCGACGGGCGAGGCGATGACCATGTACGTCACCTCGGCGGCGGGCCGCACGCCGAGGAAGGGCTCCGAGGCGAACATGAACGGCCGGAGGTAGAGGCTCTGTTCGCCCTCGCCCGGCACCCACGCCTGGTCGGCGCGGACCAGTTCCCGGACCGAGTCGAGGAAGGCGGGGAGGGGGAGTTCGGGGAGGGCCAGCCGCCGGGCGGAGCGGATGAACCGCTCGCCGTTGGCCTCCGGGCGGAACGTCCAGACGGAGCCGTCCGGGTGCCGGTAGGCCTTCATCCCCTCGAAGATCTCCTGCGCGTAGTGCAGGACCGCCGCGGCGGGGTGCATCGGGACGGGAGCGAACGGCACCACCGCGGCGTCGCCCCAGCCGCCTTCCGCCGTCCACACCGCTCGGGCCATGTGATCGGTGAAGTACTGGCCGAACTTGGGGTCCGCCAGGATCTCGGCGCGCCGATCGGGGCTCAGCGGAGCGGGGTTGGGCTGAAGCGTGAACCGCAGACTCATCGCGGGGACCCTCTCGGTCGGCGCTCTGGAAGCGTACGTGCTCCATCATGGAGTGACGGTTCGGCACCCTATCCGCCCATAGGTTACGGAGCAAGAAGTTGGATCTTGAGAGTGGCTTCGCGCGGCCGGGCGGCGACCGCGCCGTCGCGGAGGCCGGGCGGATCGAGGAGGCCGCGGCCGGGGCGGGGGCGGCCCTGGTCGGCGGGCCGGTGCTGTGCGTGGGGACCGATCTGGTCGACGTGGAGGAGTTCCGCACCGCGCTCGCCCGCCAACCGCGGTTCGCCGTACGGGTCTTCACTCCGGAGGAGCGCGCCTACTGCGAGCTGCCCGCGGATCCGGCGGAGCGCTACGCCGTGCGGTTCGCGGCGAAGGAGGCCGTCCTGAAGGCGCTGGGGGTGGGCCTCAGCGGTTCGGTCCTGACGGAGATCGAGGTGGTGCGCGCGGCTTCCGGCCGCCCCTCCGTCCGCCTCGTGGGGCGGGCGGCCGCCCTGGCCGAGGAGGCGGGGGTGCGGTCCTGGCTGATCACCCTCACCCACGGCAGGACCCTGGCGCACGCCTTCGTCGCGGGCCTGGCGGCCCCGCCCCTCCCCCGCGGGCCGGAGCTTCCGTAGGCCGGACGAGGGAGGGCCGGAGTCCCCTCCCCACTCAGGGTTGCATGGTCATGCATTGCCATGCATAATCTTCCTATGTCCAAGGTTCTCACCTCCCTCCCGACCGGCGAGCGCGTCGGCATCGCCTTCTCCGGCGGACTCGACACGTCCGTCGCCGTTGCCTGGATGCGCGACAAGGGCGCCGTCCCGTGCACGTACACCGCCGACATCGGTCAGTACGACGAGCCCGACATCGCGTCCGTGCCCGGTCGTGCCTCCGCGTACGGCGCCGAGATCACCCGGCTCGTCGACTGCCGTGCCGCGCTGGTCGAGGAAGGTCTGGCGGCGCTCGCGTGCGGCGCGTTCCACATCAAGTCGGGCGGGCGCCCGTACTTCAACACCACGCCGCTGGGGCGCGCCGTGACCGGCACGCTGCTGGTCCGGGCCATGCTCGAGGACGGGGTGCAGATCTGGGGCGACGGCTCCACGTTCAAGGGCAACGACATCGAGCGGTTCTACCGCTACGGTCTGCTCGCCAACCCGCACCTGCGGATCTACAAGCCCTGGCTGGACGCGGACTTCGTCACGGAGCTCGGCGGCCGCAAGGAGATGTCCGAGTGGCTGCTCGCGCACGGGCTGCCGTACCGGGACTCCACGGAGAAGGCGTACTCCACGGACGCCAACATCTGGGGCGCCACCCACGAGGCCAAGACCCTGGAGCACCTCGACACCGGGGTCGAGACGGTCGACCCGATCATGGGCGTGCGGTTCTGGGACCCGTCGGTGGAGATCGACGCGGAGGACGTGACGGTCGGCTTCGACCAGGGCCGCCCGGTCTCGATCAACGGCAAGGAGTTCGCCTCGCCGGTCGACCTCGTCATGGAGGCCAACGCGATCGGCGGCCGGCACGGCCTGGGCATGTCCGACCAGATCGAGAACCGGATCATCGAGGCCAAGAGCCGCGGCATCTACGAGGCGCCGGGCATGGCCCTGCTGCACATCGTCTACGAGCGCCTCGTGAACGCGATCCACAACGAGGACACCCTGGCCGCGTACCACAACGAGGGCAGGCGCCTCGGCCGGCTGATGTACGAGGGCCGCTGGCTGGACCCGCAGGCGCTGATGATCCGCGAATCGCTGCAGCGCTGGGTCGGCGCGGCGGTCACCGGCGAGGTGACGCTGCGGCTGCGGCGCGGCGAGGACTATTCGATCCTCGACACCACGGGCCCGTCGTTCAGCTACCACCCGGACAAGCTCTCGATGGAGCGGACCGAGGACTCGGCGTTCGGCCCGGTGGACCGGATCGGCCAGCTGACCATGCGGAACCTGGACATCGCCGACTCCCGGGCGCGGCTCGAGCAGTACGCGGGCCTGGGTCTGGTCGGCACCGCCCACCCGCAGCTGATCGGCGCGGCCCAGGCGGCCTCGACCGGCCTCATCGGGGCCATGGAGGGCGGCGGCGCCGAGGCGATCGCCTCGCGCGGCGAGGTCTCGGACGAGGAGACGATGCTGGACCGCGCCGCGATGGAGTCCGGCACGGACTGAGTCCGTTCCCCGGTCACCACGCGTGGCGTGGGCGTACGGCGGGCCCGGCGGAGAACGTTCCGCCGGGGCCCGCCGCCGTCCGCGCGACATCGGCCCGGCCGAGGGTGGCGGCTTCACCGCACAGCGCGGGGAAAACGGGGCAAGCTGGAGACCATGAACCTGCCCAACCCAGAGCACGGCCTGGACGCCACCAGTGTCATGAACGCCAAGAAGACGCTCCACGAGCTGCTGGGCCGCGCCGGAGTCTTCCGGGCCGAGGCCGATGTCCTGATCTCGCTCGTCGAGGCCGGTGCCGTCGCGGCGGCGCGCGGTGAGGTCGGCGCCATCGAGGGCGAGGCCTCGCGGGAGCGCGGAGAGCTGTACGGAGCCGGCTGGTACGACGGCGCCCGGGCCGTCGGCGCCGAGCTGTTCCGCATCGCCGAACGCACCCTGCGCGGCGCGACCGGGCCCACCGGAGCCGGGCAGGGGTCGCAGCCGGAGGGGGCCGCCGCGCATCCCCCGGTGGGGCGGATGGACGTGGAGCGCGCGCATGTGGCCGTGACGGCGCTCTATCTCACCTTCACGCAGAAGTCGGAGCTCGAACCGGAGATGGCGGACGAGGTCCTGACGGCGGTCCTCGGCACGATGAGCGCGCAGGAAAGGGTGGGGTACCCGGGCGTACTGGAGAAGTTCGCCGAGGCACACGGGGAGCGGCTGGCCCTGCTGTACGCGGAGTACGGGCCCGGCAGCGGCATCGCGGTCCACGGCCGCCACTCGCTGGCCCACTCCCCCACCAGCATCGCGGTGCTCGAACGCCTCTCCGGCGCCGCCGAGGCCCTGCAAGCCGAGTGGGACGCGGCCGAGTTGCCGCCCGGCTGGTTGGACGGTCTGGCGAGCGCGTGGCGGGAGCCGGCCGAGGAGGCCGGCCCGACTCCCGCCCGCTCGTGACGTAGCCCGCCGCCGGCTTCGCCGACCGTACGGTCCGTGCGGCCCGTCGCCGGCCTGCTCCCCACGGAGCACAGCGCACGAGCACGGCCTCGCGGCGCGACGACCGGCGTGACGGTGGGCGCCCGGCGCGAGGCGTCGGGCGCCCGGGGCGTCGCCGGGGGCGTCAGCTGCCGTCGATCAGCGCCTGCGCCAGGGCCGGGGAGAAGACGCCGGCCGCCGGTGAACCGGCCGGGCACTGCGGCCCGTCGCCGTCCGAGTCACCGGGGTGCTTGATCCACAGCAGGTACTCGGCGCCGCCCGTGCCCGCCTGGGACGGGACGCCCAGCTTGCGGCGGGGCGGGTTGCAGAAGCCGACGTGTCCGCTCGCCGGGTCGCCCGGTGTGACGTACCCGCCATTGCCGTTGCGGGAGGTGTCCACCACCCAGCGGCTGGTCACGCCGAAGTCGGCCTGGAGCTGGGCCGCGAGGCGACGGCCGTAGTCGTTCGAGACGGTCGTGGCATCGAAGTTGGAGACGTTGACGGAGAAGCCCCGGGCCATGGAGACCCCGGCCCGGTTGAGCAGCTCGGCCATCTTCTTCAGGCCGATCCCCTGCGCGCCGGTGCCGTCGGGACCGAGCGTCCAGGTGGAGTTGCCCGCGTCAAGGTACGTCTGGACGAAGCCGCCCTGCTCCTTCAGCCGCTGGTTGGCGAACCAGAGGGCGTCCAGGCGCTGTTCGAGGCCGCCGTTCATGCACGCCTCGTCCGAGGCCATCGGGACCGCGTCCGGCTCGAGCACGACGATCGCCGGCCGGCCGGCCAGGCCGAGCGCGAACTCCGAGATCCACGTCTTGTACGCGGCCGGGCTCCCCGCGCCTCCGGAGGACGGGCCGCCGCAGTCACGGCCGGGGATGTTGTACGTGACGAGGACGGGTACCTGCCCCTTGGCGGCCGCCCCGCCCACGTAGGCGCTCACCTCGTCCCGTATCCCGGTCGCGGGGTTGCCGTCGGCGTCCCAGCCGCCGAACCACTTGACGGCGGCGTGGTCGCCGAGGGCGGTCCGGATCCGGCCGGCCCGGGGGTCGGTCGGGTGGGCGTTCGCCCAGGTGTAGGCGTTGTTGGCCGGGTCGGTGTAGAAGCCTTCGCGGGCGGTGGAGGTGGTCAGGGAGACGTTGTCGAGGGTGATGTCGGTGGTCGCGCTCTGGTTGCCGAGCTGGAAGGTGACCTGTCCGGCGGTCGTCTCCAGGCCGGAGGTGAAGGTCCAGCTGAAGCGCCGGCTGGTGGCGTCGACGTCGAGGGTGCGGGAGAGGGTCCCCGTGTAGGGGGCGTCCGCCAGCTGCACGGTCGTCGCGATCCGGGTCGCCCGCGAGGCCTTGGCGTCGAAGGAGAGGGTGTAGGTCGCGCCCTTGCGCAGGACGAGCCCGCGCTGGGCGGCCATGACGTCCCAGGGGTTGCCGGGGGCGGCGGCGACGGTGGAGCGCAGGGCGCCGCCGGTGGCGGTCGCGGCGGCGTTGCCGGTGGTCCACCACGCCTCCATGCCGGCGGAGAAGGCGCCGTTCACGACCAGTTCGCCGTAGCGGGCCGGTGCGGGCGGGGCAGCGGGGGCGGCCGGCGCCGCGGGAGCCGCGGGGGCGAGGGCGGTGCCCAGGAGGGCGGCGGCGAGCGCCGGCGCGGCGGCCAGGCGCAGCCAAGGGTGCGTCACAGTCACGGAGGACGAGTCCTGTTCGGTCGGTGCCGGCCGACTCCGCCGACCGGGTGCGGCGGGAACCCGATGGCCCCCTTCGCGTTCATGATCGCAGAACACTCTGCCGGACCGTCCGGACCGTCCAGAGGTCGGCGGTCACGCGAAGGCGTCCGTGCGGGGCACCGGGCGGCGCCAAGCGGTGCCATTACGTCTTGCACTTGGCGCCATCAAGGTGCCACTATGAAACCGCTAGCCCGAGACCACGAGTCCGGGTCACGCCGACAGGCACGCATACAAAGGCACTTTGCACGTGGAACCGCTAGGTCAGAGATGGCGCCACGGATGACGCCACCCTGCTCCAGCGCGCCCCCGCCGTGCCTACGCTCACCCACGGAGGACACCATGCGGCACGAGCCGTCGCACCACCCCGGCACCGCCGAGCCCGTCACGCTTCCCGTCCAGCGCTCCGCCGGCTGCCCCTTCGACCCGCCCGCCGGCCTTGCCGCCTTACGCGAGGCGGAGCCGCTGACCCGCATGACGTACCCCGACGGGCACGTCGGCTGGCTGGCCACCGGCCATGCCACGGTCCGTTCGATCATGGGCGACAGTCGTTTCAGCTCGCGCTACGAGCTGATGCACTTCCCGTTCCCCGGCGGCCCGGAGGGCCCGCTGCCACCCGCGCCGGTCGGTGACATGACCGGGATGGACGCGCCGGAGCACACCCGGTTCCGGCGGCTCCTCATGGGCAAGTTCACCGTCCGACGGATGCGGCGGCTCACCGAGCGCGCCGAGGAGATCACCGCCGAGCACCTGGACGCCCTGGAACGCCGGGGGCCGGGCACGGACCTGGTCGACGCGTTCGCCCGGCCCCTTCCCGCGCTGATGATCTGCGAACTCCTCGGGGTGCCCTACGCCGACCGCGAGCGCTTCCAGGGCCACGCCCACACGATGATGTCCCTGGAGGCGGCGCCCGAGGAGCGCCACGCCGCCATGACCGGCCTGCAGGAATACATGGCGGAGCTGGTCGCCGCCCAACGCGCCGAGCCCTCCGACGACGTGCTCGGGGATCTCGCGCGGGACTCCGACCTCACCGACGAGGAGCTGGTCGGCATCGGCGTCTTCCTGCTCGCCGCCGGCCTCGACACCACCGCCAACATGATCGCCCACGGCACGTTCGCCCTGCTCGGCCACCCGTCCCAGGCCGAGGCCCTGCGCAAGGACCCGGCCCTCGCGCCGCAGGCGGTCGAAGAGCTGATGCGCTATCTGACGGTCGCCCACACCACCGTGAAGTCCGCTCTGGAGGACGTGGAGCTGGACGGCAGGCTGATCCGGGCCGGCGAGAGCGTCACGCTCTCGCTGGAGGCCGCCAATCGGGACCCGGAGCGGTTCCCCGACCCCGACACCCTCGACCTGCGGCGCACCGCCACCGGGCATCTCGGCTTCGGACACGGCATGCACCAGTGCCTGGGCCAGCAACTGGCCCGCGTGGAGCTGACGGTGGCCCTGCCCGCGCTGTTCGCACGGTTCCCCACGCTGCGGCTCGCCGTGCCGGCCGAGGACGTGCCGCTCCGGACGGACATGAGCATCTACGGCGTGCACCGGCTGCCGGTCACCTGGGACGAGGCCTGATCCCATGGACGTCCACGTCGACCGTGACCGGTGCCTCGGCGCCGGGATGTGCGCCCTGACCGCCCCGGAGGTCTTCGACCAGGACGAGGACGACGGCCTGGTCGTCCTCCTCCACGCCCGGCCGCCCCGGAACCGGCGCGCGGCGGTCCGCACCGCCGCGGGGGTGTGCCCGGCCGCGGCCATCACCCTCACGGACCCGGGGCCGGCAGAGGGCTCCTCACCCTGAGGGGGCGGGGCCGTACCCGTCAGGCACCACCCCGCCTACCCGTCACGCACCGCCCGCCTACCCGTCACGCACCGCCCCGGTGCAGGCCGTCCAGCACGGCCAGCTCCTCCTCGGTCAGCCGCAGGGCGCCCGCGGCCACGTTCGCCGCCAGGTGCTCCGGGTCGCCGGTGCCGGGGATGGCCAAGAGGTGCGGGCCCTGGTGGAGCGTCCAGGCGATCCGTATCTGCGCCGTGCTCACCCCGCGCGCCCGTGCGACGGCGAGCAGTGCGTCGGGCTCGGTACCGGCCGCGCCCGCCTCGCGGCCCGTGCCGGCGATCGAGTAGAACGGCACGAAGGCCACGCCCTGCTCGCCGCAGTCGCGCACGAACGTGTCGTGCTCGGGACGCACACCGAGGCCGTACTGGTTCTGGACACAGACCACCGGCGCGATGGCCAGGGCCTCGGCGAGGTGGGCGGGGGTGACGTTGGAGATGCCCAGGTGCCGGATGAGGCCGGCCTGACGCAAGTCGGCCAGGGCGCCGAAGCGTTCGGCGATCGAGTCGGTGCCGACGATCCGCAGGTTCACCACGTCCAGATGGTCCCGGCCGAGCTGGCGCAGGTTCTCCTCGACCTGGCCGCGGAGCTCGGCCGGGGTGGCGGCGTGGCGGATCCAGGCACCCGAGGGGTCGCGGCCCGGGCCGACCTTGGTGGCGATCACCAGGTCGTCGGGGTAGGGGGCGAGCGCCCGGTTGATCAGCTCGTTGGCGGAGCGCAGGGACGAGAAGTAGAACGCGGCGGTGTCGATGTGATCGACGCCGAGTTCGACGGCGCGCCGGAGCACGCCGATGGCCCGGTCGCGGTCGCTGGGGGCGGCGTCCGCGGCGAACGCCGCTCCCCGCTGCGTCAGCCGCATCGCGCCGAACCCGATCCGGTTGACCTCCAGGTCGCCCAGCTTCCAGGTCCCCGAGGCCGCGGCGTCGATCGTCTCCTCCGTGGTGCCCTCGGTCCTGTCGTCGATCGTGCCGTCGGTCGTCCGTTGCGTCGTGTGTTCGGTCATGCCGGGAATGATCACCCGCGGCCGGTCCCCGCACCAACACTGCGGGCATGACCGCATCCTTGGGCCTAGGAGGTGTCTTGTCGGTCAGGCCCGATGAACTGGACGACGCGGTCCGCGCGACCCTCGCCCTGTGCCTCGCCGACCTCGGCCGGGAACGCGAGGGCCTCTCCCTCATCTTGGGAGCCCTGGCCGACCATCTGCCGCGCTCGCAGCGGTCGATGCGGAACCACCCCCGTCTCCTGATCGAGCCCGAGGCGGCACAGCCGCCCCCGCGGGGACGGAAAACCATTACCGCGCAGGCCGCGCGAGGCGGAGACTCGTCCCATGAGTGACATGGGGGCGTTCCGGGAAGCGGTCACCGCGTGGGCCGCCGGTGGACCCGGCGACGCCGCGCACGAACTGGCGGCGCGGCTGCCGGTCCGTACGGTCGTCCTCCTCGAAGGGCCGAGCGACGCCGCGGCGGTCGGCGCGCTGGCCCGGCGGCGCGGCCGGGACCTCGCCGCCGAGGGCGTCTGCGTCCTGCCGATGGGCGGCGCGATGAACGTCGGCCGCTTCGCCCTCCTCCTCGGGCCGACCGGTCTCGGCCTGCGCCTGACCGGTCTGTGCGACGAGGCGGAGCGTCCGTACTACGCCCGGGGGTGGGAGCGGGCCGGAGCGGCGGAGCAGGGGATCTTCGTCTGTGCGGCGGATCTCGAGGACGAGCTGATCCGTGCCCTGGGCCCGCCCCGGGTGGAGGCGCTGGTCGGCGCCGAGGGGGATCTGCGCGCCCTGCGGACGTTCCTGCGCCAGCCCGCGCAGCGGGGCCGCACCGCACAGCAGCAGTTGCGCCGGTTCCTGGGCACGAAGAAGGGGCGCAAGATCCGGTACGGCCACGTGCTGGTCGAAGCCCTCGCCCCGGACCGTGTCCCCGCCCCCCCTCGACGACCTCCTCGCCGGTCTCTGACGCGACGCCCTCGCGGCCCGCGCCCCCAAAGCGCCCGGTCGCCCGGGCCGGCGTGACCTGGGTCATTTCGGACGACCTGGGGCGCCGGTTAAGGTGCCGGGGTTTACGCTCCCCATCCGTACGGACGGTCAGCCGTGCCCACAGACGACCTCCTCGCCCCGCTCACGGCGGCGACGACGCAGTGGCTCCTGCGCGCCTATCCCCCGGGACCCGGCGCGGTCCAGCGCGGCCTCGCGGAGGCCCAGGCCCGGCAGGCCGTGACGCTGGCGGCGTGGCTGCGCTATCCGACGGAGCTCGACGCGGAGCTGGTCGTGCTCTCGGGGCCGGGCGGCGCGGCCCGTCTCGACTGGGTCACCGGCGCGGACGCGGACCGGTCCGCGGGCAGCGAGGCGTGGCACTCCTGGGTCGACGAGGTCGTGGCCAGCTGGGCCGCCTGCCTCCTCGCTTCGGCGCCCCTCGCCTCCGCCGCCGCCGACGCCGTCACCGCGGCGCGCGGGGAGCGCGTCCCCGTGTCCTTCCGCCGGCTGACGGACCCCGCTGAGGCGGACCACCGGTCGGCGGGTCTGCTGCGCCACCCCGACTTCCTCGCACCGATAGCCGACCTCCACCGCCCGCAGCTCCGCGCCCGCCTGGAGGCCGCTCAGGCGGTGTGACGGACGGCTGTACGGGGCGTCTCCTCCGCGCCCTGGCGGGCGCGACTTCTCCGGGGCGGCCGTCCGACATGATCGCCGCCCCTGCGCACCCCTCGGGCCCGCATCCGCCCGCGCGCAGGGAAGCGAGGGTCCGGCACGTGCCGGGCCCTCGCTTCCCTGCGCCGGGGGTCAGCCCTGCCGGCCGCGGCCGGAGAGCATGTCCCGCAGGCGGTCGACCATGCCGGTGCCCGGCGCGAGGATCTTGTTCGCCGGCGGGGTGTCCGGCGCGGAGGGGTGGGGGCGGGTCGGCGCGGTCTTCTTCGCGGAGCGGACCTTCTCGCCCAGGTCGTCCAGCGCCGAGGCGGAACAGGACTCGGCCAGCAGCGGGAACAGCCGGTTCTCCTCGTCGGCGACGTGGGCGCCGACGCTCGCCTTCAGCCGGGTGATGAGCGTGTCGAACATGCCGTCGCCCGGCTCGCAGCCTTCGAGCTCCTTCAGCATCCGCTCGACTTCGGCGTGGTCGGCGACCTCCTTGTCGGCGAGGTCGTCCCCGTCGTCGACGAACCGGCGCACGGACGGGTACAGGTACTGCTCCTCCGCGACCGAGTGCCGGATGAGCTCCATGGTCAGCTGGTCGGCCAGGTCCCGTCGCCGCTCGTCGCCGCTGGGCAGCGCTTCGATCTTCGCGAAGAGTTCGTCCACCTCGCGGTGGTCCGCGGTCAGTTCCTGGATGACGTTTCCGCCGTGTCCCATGATTCGCTCCTTGTCGTTCGAGGCGAGACCGCTCGGTCGCGTGCGGTTCAGCGGCCTTGTACGGGTCCCCCGTGAGGCGCCGGGGTTGTCGCCCCGGCCTCGTACGTCACCCCGGTGGCCGACAGGGCACCACGGCATGGCGCAAGCCCGCCCCTCCGCGGCCGGGCCGGTGGCGTCGGCCCGGCGGGCGCGGTCAGCCCTGCTCCACCAGCTCCTTGAGGGCGATGTTCAGCCGGAGGACGTGCACGCGGGGCTCGCCGATGAAACCGAGGGTGCGGCCGTCGGTGTGGTCGGCGACGAGCTTCTCGACCGCCCCGACGTCGAGGGAGTTCCGTTCCGCGACGCGGTGGACCTGAAGGGCGGCGTACGCGGGTGAGATGTGCGGGTCCAGGCCGGAGCCGGAGGAGGTGACCGCGTCGGCCGGGACGTCGGAGGGCCGCACCCGGAACGTGGGGGTGGAGTTGTCCTCGACGACGGCGGCCTTGGCGTCCGTGACCCACCTGATCAGGTCCTCGTTGTCGCCGGACCGGTTGGTGGCGCCGGAGAGGAGGAGGGAGTACCGGGTGTTGACGCTGTTGGTGCCGAGGCCGTTCGAGGGGCGCGGCTGGAACCACCGCAGGTCCGGGCGCGCGGTCTCCTCGCCGGCCGCGAGGGGCAGCCGGTAGGTCTGGCCGATGAGTTCGGAGCCGACGACCCTGCCGCTCGCGTCCGTGATCTCGGAGCCGGCGGCTTCGGCCGGGAAGGCGACCCGGGCGATGCCGGTGACGGTCAGCGGATAGAGGACGCCGGTGATCACGGTCAGGACGAGGAGGGCGCGGAGACCCGCCCAGAGCAGCCGCCCTGTGGTGCCTGCGGAGTTGTTCATGGTCGGTCAGCCGATTCCGGGGAGGAGGGAGAGGAGCATGTCGATGAGCTTGATGCCGATGAACGGGGCGATCAGGCCGCCGAGGCCGTAGACGCCGAGGTTCCGGCGGAGCATCCTGTCGGCGCCGGCCGGCCGGTAGCGCACGCCCTTCAGGGCGAGCGGCACGAGTGCGACGATGATGAGCGCGTTGAAGACGACGGCGGAGAGGATCGCGGACTCCGGCGACGAGAGGCCCATGATGTCGAGCCTGTCCAGCGAGGGGTAGGCGACGGCGAACATCGCGGGGACGATCGCGAAGTACTTGGCCACGTCGTTGGCGATCGAGAAGGTGGTGAGCGCGCCCCGGGTGATGAGGAGCTGCTTGCCGATCCCGACGATCTCGATGAGCTTGGTCGGGTCGGAGTCGAGGTCGACCATGTTGCCGGCCTCCTTCGCGGCCGACGTGCCGGTGTTCATCGCCACCCCGACATCCGCCTGGGCGAGCGCCGGGGCGTCGTTCGTCCCGTCGCCGGTCATCGCCACGAGCCTGCCGCCGGCCTGTTCGCGCTTGATGAGGGCCATCTTGTCCTCGGGGGTGGCCTCGGCGAGGAAGTCGTCGACGCCGGCCTCCTCCGCGATGGCCCGGGCGGTCAGCGGGTTGTCGCCCGTGATCATGACGGTCCTGATGCCCATGCGGCGCAGCTCGGCGAAGCGCTCCCGCAGGCCGTCCTTCACGACGTCCTTGAGGTGGACGACGCCGAGGACGCGCGCCCCCCGGTCGTCCTCCACGGCCACCAGCAGCGGTGTGCCGCCGGCCTGCGCGATCCGGTCGGTCAGGGCCCGCGTGTCCTGCGGTACGGTCCCGCCGCGCTCCTCGACCCAGGCGACGACGGATCCGGTCGCTCCCTTGCGGATCGTGCGGCCGCGTCCGCTCTCGACGAGGTCGACGCCCGACATCCGGGTCTGGGCGGTGAACGCGATCCACTCGGCGTGGTCCGGTTCGCCCTGGAGAGGGACGCGCTGCGGGTACTTCTCCGTCGCCAGGGTCACGATGGAGCGCCCCTCGGGCGTCTCGTCGGCGAGCGAGGACAGCCGGGCGGCGTCGGCGAGTTCGGCCTCCGTGACGCCCCTGACCGGAGCGAAGGCGGCGGCCTGCCGGTTGCCGAGGGTGATGGTACCGGTCTTGTCCAGGAGCAGGGTCGACACGTCGCCGGCCGCCTCCACGGCACGGCCCGACAGGGCCAGGACGTTGCGCTGCACGAGCCGGTCCATGCCGGCGATGCCGATCGCCGAGAGCAGGGCGCCGATCGTGGTCGGGATCAGACAGACCAGCAGCGCGGAGAGGACGACGAGGGAGGTCTGCTCGTCGGCGCCGGCGTAGATCGCGAAGGGTTTGAGGGTGACGACGGCGAGCAGGAAGACGATCGTCAGTGAGGCGAGCAGGATGTTCAGCGCGATCTCGTTGGGGGTCTTCTGCCGGGCGGCGCCCTCGACCAGGCCGATCATCCGGTCGATGAAGGTCTCCCCGGGCTTCGTCGTGATCCTCACGACGATCCGGTCCGACAGCACCTTCGTACCGCCGGTGACGGCCGAGCGGTCGCCGCCCGACTCGCGGATGACCGGGGCCGACTCGCCGGTGATGGCCGACTCGTCGACCGACGCGACCCCCTCGACGACGTCGCCGTCTCCGGGGATGGTGTCGCCGGCCTCGCAGACCACCAGGTCGCCGACGCGCAGCTCGGTGCCGGGGACCCGCTCCTCGCCGGCCGGGGCGACGCGGCGGGCGACGGTGCCGGACTTCGCCTTGCGCAGGGTGTCGGCCTGGGCCTTGCCGCGGCCCTCGGCGACGGCCTCCGCGAGGTTGGCGAAGACGGTGGTCAGCCAGAGCCAGCCGGTGATCGCCCAGCCGAACAGGTCGTGCGGGTTCCTGATCGCGAGCACGGTGGTGACGACCGAGCCGATCAGCACCACGAACATGACCGGGGACTTCACCATCACCCGCGGGTCGAGCTTCCGGATCGCGTCGGGGAAGGAGGCGAGGAGCTGCCGGGGGTCGAAGAGGCCGCCGCCGATCCGCGCTCCGGCCGCGGGGGCCGGCGCTCCATGGGGCCGTACGCCCTGGCTGGGTACGCCTTGAGGCCGTACCCCGTGGGTGCGTATGTCGTCGGTCATGCCGCGAGCCCTTCGGCGAGCGGGCCCAGTGCGAGGGCCGGGAAGTAGGTCAGGCCGGTGGTGATCATGATCGTGCCGATCAGGAGGCCGGCGAAGAGGGGTTTCTCGGTCCGCAGGGTGCCCGCGGTCTCGGGTACGGGCTGCTGCTCGGCGAGCGAGCCCGCGAGGGCGAGGACGAACACCATGGGCAGGAACCGGCCGAGGAGCATCGCGATGCCGAGGGTCGAGTTGAACCACTGGGTGTCGGCGTTCAGTCCCGCGAAGGCGGAGCCGTTGTTGTTGGCGCCGGAGGTGTAGGCGTAGAGGATCTCGGAGAAGCCGTGCGCGCCCGTGTTCGTCATCGAGTCCGCCGGAGTGGGCAGGGCCATCGCGGCGGCGGTGAAGGAGAGCACCAGGGCCGGGGTGATCAGCAGGGAGCAGGCGGCGTACGTGATCTGGCGGGTGCCGATCTTCTTGCCCAGGTACTCCGGCGTGCGGCCGACCATCAGGCCGGCGATGAAGACGGCGATGACCGCCATGATCAGCATGCCGTAGAGACCGGAACCGACACCGCCCGGGGCGATCTCGCCGAGTTGCATGCCCAGCAGGGTGAGACCGCCGCCGAAGCCGGTGTACGAGGAGTGGAAGGAGTTCACCGCACCGGTGGAGGTGAGCGTGGTGGCGACCGCGAAGATCGACGAGCCGCCGATTCCGAAGCGGGTCTCCTTGCCCTCCATCGCGCCGCCCGCGAGGTCGAACGCCGGGCCGTGGTGCGCGAATTCGGTCCACATCATCAGCGCGGTGAACCCGAGCCAGATCGCCCCCATCGTCGCGAGGATCGCGTACCCCTGCCTGAGCGAGCCGACCATCCTGCCGAAGGTGCGGGTCAGCGCGAAGGGGATGAGAAGGATCAGGAAGACCTCGAAGAGGTTGGAGAGGCCGCTGGGGTTCTCAAAGGGGTGGGCGGAGTTGGCGTTGAAGTAGCCGCCGCCGTTGGTGCCCAGCTCCTTGATGGCCTCCTGCGAGGCGACCGCGCCGCCGTTCCACTGCTGGGTGCCGCCCGTGAACTGGCCGACCTCGTGGATGCCGGAGAAGTTCTGCAGGGCGCCGCAGGCGACGAGCACGAGGGCGCCCACGACGGAGATCGGCAGCAGGATCCGGACGGTGCCGCGGACCAGGTCGGACCAGAAGTTGCCCAGCTCGCCCGTGCGGGAGCGGGCGAAGCCGCGCACCAGGGCGACCGCGACCGCGATGCCCACCGCCGCCGAGACGAAGTTCTGTACGGCCAGCCCTCCGGTCTGCACGACGTGGCCCATGGCCTGCTCGCCGTAGTAGGACTGCCAGTTCGTGTTGGCCACGAAGGAGGCGGCGGTGTTGAAGGCCTGGTCCGGGTCGATCGACGCGAAGCCCAGCGAACCGGGCAGGCTCCCCTGCACGCGCTGGAGCAGATAGAGGAAGAGGACGCCCACCCCGGAGAAGGCGAGCACGCCGCGCAGATAGGCGGGCCACCGCATCTCCGTGTCCGGGTCGGCGCCGATGGCCCGGTAGATCCACAGCTCGACGCGCAGATGCTTCCCGGAGGAGTAGACGCGGGCCATGTGGTCGCCGAGGGGGCGGTACGCCAGCCCGAGCGCGACGGCCAGGGCGAGAAGCTGGAGCACACCGGCGAGCACGGGACTCACAGGCGTGGAACTCATGTGCGTGGGACTCATATCCGTGCTCAGAACCTCTCCGGCTTGAGCAGGGCGAGGACGAGATAGACCAGCAGGGCGACGGCCACGAGCAGACCGACGATGTTCTCGGCACTCACAGCTTCGCCACCCCCTTGGCGATGAGAGCCACCAGCGCGAACACCGCGATTGTGGTGACGACGAAGGCCACGTCGGCCATCGTGAGCTCCTGAGGGAAGAACGGTTTCTCTGACGTGACGAGAAAACCTCCTTCCCGCCGGTCCGCCGCTTCCGTTGACGCCTCCCATACGCGGGGCGGTGCCCTCTTGACGGATCTCCTACGGGGACACGGGGGGCAGACGGGGCGACCGCCCCACGCGGGTCCGCAGGAGTTCCGTCACCGGCCGTGTCACCTGGACGGGAGGCCCCTGCCCGCCCCCCGGGCCGGGCTATCTCCTCCGGCGACTGCTCAGCAGCAGGGCTCCGCACAGCGCCCCGAGGACGAACATGAGGAGCAGGGCCAGGTAGAGCGGCATGGTGACGACGGGGACGAGCAGGCGGATCCTGACATCGGCGGTGTTCTGGGCGATGAGGACGATGGCGAGGGCGGCGAACACCAGCATGGCGATGCGGGGCGGGGTCAGCATGCCCCGCCCCCTGCCGGCGCTCCTGTGCCCGTCCGGCCGGCCGGATTTCCGCGTGTCTTCTCGGCTCATGGGGTCATGCTCGCCTCGATCGGGCGGGAGGGCCCGGATGGGCGGGGCCACCCGGGTGAATCGTGTGACGGCCGGTCCCGTCGGTCTGGTGCGGGCGCCCGGCCGTCCCCGGGTGTCGCTGGGCCGCGCCCGGCCGTCCCCGGGTGTCGCTGGGCCGCGCCCGGCCGTCCCCGGGTGTCGCTGGGCCGCGGCCGGGCGCCGTCGAACTACCGTGGCATGTCCGATCCGATCATCGACAAGGGTGAGCGCATGGCAGAGCCGAACACCGGACAGAGCACCACGTTGACCGTCCTGGAGCAGGACGGAGCGCTCCTGCTGCGAGCCGTCGGCGGGGTCGAGCCGCCCGCGAGTCTGCCGGTGGTGGACGAGCGGGGACGGATGGTGGGGGTCTACACCCTCTCCCCCGGCGACAGCACCGACGACTTCCCGCCGCTGGGCCGGCTGAAGGTCGGCCGCGAGGACACCGGCTCGGACCTCACCTGAGGTCCGGCCCTCCCGGCGCCGCGTGCGGGCGCCCCTCCCCGCCGTCGAGCACCGACGGGGGCCTTACAAGGACATCGTGCCGAGCTCTCGGGCTATGCGGACGAACGACCGGACCATCGGGCTGTCGTGGTCCGACCGCCAGACCAGCCCCCACCGGAGGAGGGGCATGTCACGCACGGACACGTACGTCACGTCGGGGCGGACATAGAAGCGGGTGACCTGATTGCCCAGGGGGTGGATGACCTCGCCGTCGGCCACGAGCGTGTACAGCTCGTCCAACGTCGTGACCAGGAACTTGCGTTCGATGGCACGACCGCCGGCCGCGGAGAACGGGACGAAGGCGTCCTCGAAGTACGCGGGCTGGAGTCCGTCCGGCCCCGCGACGCCGTGGTCCGCGAACGCCTCCACGGTCACCGACGAGCGCCCGGCCAGCCGGTGGTCGGCCGCCACCAGTGCGACCCTGGGCTCCTCGAACAGCACCGGCCCCACGGTCAGATCGGGTTCCTCCACCGGAAGCCAGGACAGCAGCAGGTCGATCTCTCCGTTGCGCAGCGGCGCGAACGGGTCGATGTAGCCGTTGTGCTTCAGTCGCAGTCCCCACTGCGGATGGCGGGAGCGGAAGGCGTCCCAGAAGGGCCGCAGTTCGTGGCCGTTGGTGACCATGAGGCCGATCCGCAGGATGTCCGTCTTGCCCTGGGCGGTGAGCCGTGCCCGGTCCACGCTCGCCTTCAGGCCCAGGAACGCCGGCCGCAGGTCCCCGAGCAACTGCTCCCCCACCGGCGTCAACGTCACCCGGCGGCTGGTCCGCTCGAAGAGTTTCGCCCCGATCGACCGTTCCTGCTTCTTGATCGCCTGACTGATCCGTGCCGCCGAGACGTGCAGCCGTTCGGCCGTCCTTCCGAAGTGCAGCTCCTCGGACAAGGTCAGGAAGATCTCGATGTCGCGCAGCTCCACGCTCCCCCACGCCCCCGCTCGTTCGTTAACCCCCGGCTTAACCGGCGTTGCATGATCGGCCGTCGATCCGCCTCTTGTCCAACCCGGATCCTCACGGCCCCCGGCCGCACGCGTCCGGTCATGCCCGCGGACGACGGCGCCCACCGATGCCCTGACGGTCGGCATCTCCCGCGAGGGACCTGCGGGCCGCGTCGGGGAACGCCCGCTCGATGGATTCCCGCAGCAGGCTCAACTCGGCATGCACAGCGGGGTGCTGGGACGGTGGCAGGGTGTCGAGCAGGTCTTCGAGCATGGCGAGGAGCCGTCGGCAGATCTGCACGGACGACGCTCCGTAGTCGCGGATCTCGCAGACCGCGAGCTGCAGGTAGTTCTCCCAGTCGCGCCCCGGCAGGACGAGCCGGGCACGGCCGTCGCGATCGGCGATGACGTACCGTCCGGGGAGCCGCGCCCCGCCGACCGTGTGCAGGAACGACTCGATGTAGTTGACCACCTGTACGGCGGTCGTCGGATCGTTCACGGCCGGGGACAGGGCCCTGATCGCGATATCGACGAGAATCCGCAGCGCGAAGGCGGGGTCCTGCTCGATGGTGCGCTCGGCCCCGAGGGCGACGAGACCGGTCACCCGGCCCGGGTCCGGGGCCGACGTGCCGCCGTGCACCTCGACGAGCACGGTGCCGGGCGGTACGAAGTCCCCGATCAGCCGGGTCACGACGAAGACGCAGTCGTGGCGCGCCGCCTCCGCGACGAGGCCGGGTACGTTGAACGCCTGGATGGCTCCCCCGCGCTCCGTCCGCACGCGCGTCACCGGGCCGTCGGACAGCACGGTCCCGTCGCGGCGCGGCGTCGCGCCCCGGATGGCCGAGGCCCCGGTGGTGAAGACGTCCGCTCCCAGGCGCCCGACCAGCTCGGCGATGGCCACCGGTCTCAGGCTGTGGGTGAACCTGTTGAGGTAGATGAGCAGGAGCACGAGGCTGACGGCCACCGCCGCACCGGCCAGGGTGACCCCGAGGTCGGGGACCGAGTCGGACTCGATGCTGCGCAGCAAGGAGAACGCGAACGCGAACGTACCGGTGAAGGTGGCCAGCACCGCCTTCTGCAGCCTGTCCCGGTACCAGAGGCGCATATAGCGGGGGGAGAGGGTTCCCGTCGCCTGCTGCACGACGAGCACGCCGATGGTGACGACGAATCCGAGCAGTGCCACCATCGCCCCCACGATGGCGGTGAGCACGTCGCTCGCCGTCGTCGCGGAGTAGCGCCAGCCGCTCGGCGGCCAGTCCGCGCCGTCCACGGCCAGGGCGACCTCGGCGAGAAGGGCGCCGAGGACGAGACCGATCAGAGGCATGATCCACAGGCTCGCCTTGACGTACTGCCGCAACCTGAACCTGGCGGCCCAGGACGTCAGGACACCCACGTCACGCCCCCTTCACCCGGAGGGGCCCGTGCTCACCGAGGCACACGGACCTCGGGCCCCCTCGGCGGGAACCCCGTCACTTCACGGTAGGGCCGTTCTCCCACCCGCGCAGCGGCAGCGGGCCCGCCGGCCACTCGACGTCACGGCCGCCCCAGGAGACGTCCCCGGCCACGCCAGGACGGGATGACATCGGTGGCCTAGGCTTGTCGACCGGGGACGAAAAGGGGCGTGTCATGGACGAATACACCCTGATCGAGAACCACGGCCTGATCGGTGATCTGCAGACCGCGGCCCTCGTGACGACCGATGCGACGATCGACTGGTTCTGCTGTCCGCGCTTCGACTCCCCCAGCGTCTTCGGCGCTCTGCTCGACCGGCGGAAGGGCGGCCACTTCACCGTCAAGCCGGCCGCGGAGACCTACACCACCAAGCAGCTCTACCACCCGGACACCGCCGTCCTGGTGACGCGCTTCATGACCGAGGCCGGCACGGGCGAGGTTGTCGACTTCATGCCGGTGACCGGGACGACGGCGACGCCACGGCACCGGCTGGTCCGCATGCTGCGCTGTGTGCGCGGCAGCCTGACCTTCGAGGGCGAGATCGCTCCGCGCTTCGACTACGGCCGCAAACCGCACGAGCTGCACCTCACGGAGCACGGGGCCCTGTTCACCTCGGAGGACATGGACATCGCCGTCCACGCCGTCCGTGAACCGGAGGACGAGCGGCTCCTGAACATCCTCTCCGGCGACAAGGACCTCCGTTTCACCCTGCCCCTGCGGGCGGGAGAGCAGCGCGGCCTGATCATGGAGTCCTCACCCGCGGGTCCGCCCCAGGAGGTCCGGGTCTCGGAGTTCGAGGAGCTCTTCGCCGAAACGGTCCGTTTCTGGCGGTCGTGGCTCGGTCAGTCCACCTATTCGGGCCGGTGGCGCGAGGCGGTCGAGCGCTCAGCCGTCACCCTCAAGCTCATGACCTACGCGCCGACCGGCGCCCTGGTCGCCGCCCCCACGACGGCCCTGCCGGAGCAGCTCGGCGGTGAGCGCAACTGGGACTACCGCTTCACCTGGATCCGTGACGCCTCGTTCTCCGTGTACGCCTTGCTGGGCCTGGGGTTCAAGGAAGAGGCCACGGCGTTCATCGGCTGGCTGCACGACCGGGTCAAGGCGGAAGCCGGCGGGGACGACGGCACCGGGCCGCTGAACATCATGTACCGCGTGGACGGTTCGTCCGACATGGTGGAGGAGACCCTGGAGCACTGGGAGGGATACTGCGGCTCCGCCCCGGTCCGCATCGGCAACGGGGCGGCGACCCAGCTGCAACTGGACATCTACGGCGAGGCTCTGGACAGCATCTACTTCGCGCACCAGCACGGCATCCACCTCGACACCAGGGGATGGACCGCGCTGCACACCCTTCTCGACTGGCTGGTCGACCACTGGGACCAGCCCGGAGAAGGACTGTGGGAGACCCGCGGCGGCCGGAAGGACTTCACCTACGGCCGCGTGATGTCCTGGGTCGCCTTCGACCGCGCCCTGCGGATCGCGTACGACGACGGGCGGCCGGCCGCCCACGGCCGCTGGGCGGCCGAGCGCGACAAGCTCTACGACCAGGTGCTCAGCCGCGGATGGGACCCCCACAAGCAGGCCTTCGTCCAGCACTACGGCAACGACGTGCTCGACTCGTCGCTGCTGCGCATGCCGACGGTGGGGTTCATCACGCCCGACGACCCGATGTGGACGTCCACCCTGGCCGCGATGGATCGCGAACTGGTCAGCGACAGCCTGGTCTACCGCTACAACCCCGAGGCGTCACCGGACGGACTGCGCGGTTCCGAGGGAACCTTCTCGCTGTGCACGTTCATGTACGTCGACGCCCTGGCGCGGGCCGGTCGCACGGATCAGGCCAGGCTGGTGCTGGAGAAGATGCTCACCTACGCCAACCACCTGGGCCTGTACTCCGAGGAGATCGCCCTGACCGGACGGCAGCTGGGCAATTTCCCGCAGGCCTTCACGCACCTGGCCCTGATCGACGCGGCGATCACCCTGGACGCGAAGCTCAAGGAAGCGCGCAGCGGCGGGACGTGACCGCGTGGAGTGCGTGGCAAGGTCACTGCCCGGAGTCCGTGGGGACGGAACCGAGGAGGACGACGGTGTCGCCTCCCCGTGGGACGGCCCGTTGCTGCCTCCCGGTGACCGGCTCCAGGCGGTGGCCGGCCCGCACCACGAAGAGCGTGTCGTGCTCCGGGGGCAGCGGGGCGGAGGCGGGCTGCACGACGAATCGGGCACCGCGCTCGTAGCGCTCCGCCAGGACGTGACGGACGAGGTGGGAGCCGAAGAGGATGTCACCGCCGGTGTACGGAGCGACCACGCCGTGGCCGTCGTGCGGCGGCCCCACCCGGTAGACGGGACCCTCGACGTTGCCCTGCATCACGATGGAGGCGAGCGCGTTGAAGTCGTCGTCGTCGGTGGCCAGGAACACCGCTGACACGCCCTCCAGGCGCGCCCCGGGGTTGATGCCCGTGGCCAGCAGATCGCCTTGGGCCAGTTCGAGGCCCGCCCTCCGGATCTCCTCCCGTTCCTCGTCGCGTCCCGCCCACATCAGGACGTCGAGGCCGGCGGACCGCAAGGCCCTCCCCAGGTCGACCACCCAGGGTTCGCCCCCCACCAGGAGCAGGCGCGTGCCCTCCGCCTTGACGACGCCCAGCCGTCTGGCCACCGGCGCCGCCGTCAGGGCGTACAGCACGACGGTTCCCACGATCACCAGGAAGGTCACGGGGAGGATCTTCGCCGCCCCGGTCACCCCCCGCTCGGCCAGACCGCCGGAGAAGGCCGACGCCGTCGCCGCCGCGACGATGCCGCGGGGGTCCATCCATCCGACGAAGGCCCGCTCGCCGCGTGACAGATCCGTACGCGCCGCGGCGGCGAAGGCCACGAGCGGCCGCACCACCAGGACGAGGATCCCGATCAGGCCGAGCGCGGGCAGGAGCACCGGCACCAGCGACGCCGGGGTGACCGTGGAGGAGATGGAGATGAACAGCAGTCCGATGATCAGTTGGACCAGCGTCTCCAGGAAGGGCCTGCGCGCGGGCATGTCGAAGCCGCGGATGTTGGAGACGGCGAGTCCCGCCACGATGGCGGCGATGAGCCCCGTGTCGTCCCGCACGATGTCGCAGACCGCCGACACCCCGATCACGATGGCGAGTTGGGCCAGCGTCCCGAGCGTCTCGCCGAGTCGCAGGGTACGCAGGGTGAACCACAGCAGCGCCGTGCCCACGACGCCGCCCACCAGCCCGAAGGCGAGGCTGAGGGCGAACTGGCCCAGTTGGTAGCCCCGGCCGATGTCGATCTGGTGCGAGGAGGCGACCGCGTGGAAGGTGAGGGCGCCGAGGATGGCACCGATCGGGTCGGTCAGCGTCCCCTCCCAGATGAGGATGCGTCGCACCTTGTCGCTCGGCCGCACGAAGTCGAGGATCGGCCCCACGACCGTGGGTCCCGAGACGACGAGGATCATGCCGAGCATCGCGGCCACGCGCAGGGGCATGTCGAACATCGCCGGTGCCACCGCCCCGGTGACGAGAAACGTCAGCACCAGGCCGTACGCGAGCAGCCTGCCCACGATTCCCCGGGTGTGGTGGGCGAGTTTGCGCAGGTCGAGTCCCAGGCCGGCGTCGTAGAGGATCACCGCGACGGACAGCGACACCAGGGCCGAGAAGTCCGGCCCCAGCAGCCTGTCCGGGTGGATGACGTCCGTCATCGCGCCGGCGGCGAAACCCACCGGAAGCAGGATGATCAGGGCCGGGACGCGCAGCTTGCTCGCCAGGATCTGCGAACCGGTGGCGAGCACCACCGTCAGGGCGAGTCCGAGGAGGATCTCGTCGTCGGTCACAGCGGCTTCCTTCGTCGGAGTCCGGGCACGAGGGGGTGGTCCAGCGGGAGCCTGGGCGGTCAGCCGCCGGGGGCCGCACCCCCGCCGTCCGCCCCGCCTCCTCCTCGTAGCTCGGCGTCCGTGAGCTCTTCCAGCTCGCCGTGGGTGTCCAGCCAGTAGAGGAGGACGACGGCCGGCACGATGACGACGAGGGCCACCAGCGTGACGATCGCCAGCCATGTCAGGGTGGAGGGCGCGCCCGCGGCGTCGGCCACGGTGAGCGAGGTGGGGATGAGGTAGGGGCGCTGGGCCATCCCCCAGGCGAGGACGGCGGACGCGACGACTCCGACCGCCGTGAGGCGCACCCACATGCCCGGCGTCCGCGGCAGCAGCAGGGCTGTCGCGAGGGTGGCGGCCCCGGCGGCGACGACGAAGAACAGCCCGAGACCGTGGGTGAGTCCGTGCCACACGTGGGGAGCGTCCTCATGGGTGACGAACCCGGTGATCAGCGCCAGGAGGGCGACCGCGGCGAGACTGCCCCATGCCCGCGCGCGGAAGTAGCCGACCAGTTCGGGCGCGTCGTACCGGCGGGCGTCCCCCGTGAGGAAGACCGCGCCGAGGAAGGCCGTGGTGGCGATGGCGAGGAGCCCGAACATCAGGGAGGTGGGGTTCGCCCAGGCGTCCGCCGCGGCCTCGGTGCCCCGCGCCACCCGGCCCGACGCGATCCCGCCGACGGCGGAACCGAGGAAGAACGGCGTGACGACGGAGGCCACGGCGAACACCGCGCCGTACAGCCGTCGGTCGACGAGCCGCCGGGAGGGTTTGCGGAACGCGAAGCCGGCGCCTCGCAGGACCAGGCCGACGGCGGCCAGGGCCAGCGGGAGCCACAGCGCGGAGAAGACGGTCTGGAAAAAGGTGGGGAAGCCGGTCCACATGATGACGAGGACGAAGATCAGCCAGACGTTGTTGACCTCCCACACGGGGGCCATGGCCTGGTCGATGAGCCACCGGGGGCGCTTGCCGCGTTCCGCGCCCCCCGCCGTCAGGTCCCAGAAACCGGCTCCGTAGTCCGTGCCGCCCGCACAGGCGTACGCGGCCACGGCCAGCAGAAGCGTCACGGCGATGAGGTCCGCGGTCATGGGCGGCCGTCCTCGGTACGAGCGGCTCCGCCGCCGGCGGAGTCACCCGCGGGGACGGGCGCCCGGGGCCCGTAAGGGCTGTCCGCCTCCGGTGCGTGGGCCGTACCTCCCGCGGCCCGCTGCTCGTCGGCGAGCCGCCAGCGGGTGCGCATCCTGAGCAGCACGACGAGGAACGAGCCGAAGAGGAACACGTACACCACCATCACCACCCCGAGCATGATCCAGAGGGTGGTGGAGCGGGTCGACGTCACCGCCTCGGCGACCCGCATGTTCTGGTAGACGATCCAGGGCTGGCGTCCCACCTCGGTGGCGATCCAGCCGCATTCGACGGCCACGACGGAGGCGACGCCCGCACAGGCCGCGGAGCGGTAGAACCACTTCGAGGCGGGCAGCCGGCGGTGCCGCAGCCAGATCAGTCCGTACCAGAGGGCGAGCAGCACGAGAGCGGACCCGATGAGGACCATGATGTCGAAGGCCCAATGGGCGATGGTCGCCTGCGTGGCGGTGGGACGCTGATCCGCCGGGACCGAGGTCAGTCCTCGCACCTCGGTGTTCGGGCTGAATCCGGCCAGGACCGAGTCGAGCAGCGGGATCTTGATACCGCCCGAGACGGAGCCGTCCTCGTTCAAGCGCCCGAAGAGGTACTCCGGCACACGGGTGTCGGTCTTCCAGACGATCTCCATCGCGGCGAACTTCACCGGTTGCTTGTGGAACACCGACCGGGCGATGGCATCGCCGAGGACGAACTGCACCGGAGTGGCCACGGCGGCGATGGTGAACGGGACGGCGAAACCGAGGCGGTGATACCGGTCCCGGCGGCCGCGCAGCCAGCCCACGGCGTAGACACCGGCCACCATGAAGCCCGCGGTGATGACCATCGCGACGACGAAGTGCCAGTACTGCGGCCCGAACATCGGCGTGAAGATCGCCTTCCAGACGTTCACGTCGACCGGGTTGCCCTCGGAGTCGAGAGAGAAGCCCTGCGGCGTGTTCATCCACGAGTTGGCGGCCAGGATGCCGAACGCCCCGAGCAGGGCGGCGGCCGGGAGCGGCAGCCCGAGCAGGAAGTGCGTGCGGGGCCTCAGCCGCCGCCATCCGTACAGGTAGATGGCGATGAGCACCGCCTCCAGGAAGAACGCCCAGGCCTCGACACCGAATCCGATTCCGAAGACGTCTCCCCACCGGCCCATCAGACCGGGCCAGAGCAGGCCGAACTCGAAGGAGAGCACCGTGCCGGTGACGATGCCGAGGGCGAACTGCACCGCCATGACGGCCGACCAGCGCCGCGCCAGGAGCAGCGCGTCGGCGTCATCGCGGCGCAGGCCGCGGTAGTGCATGACCAGGGTGATGAAGGGGAAGGCCACGCCCAGGGGCACCAGGATGATGTGGGACGCCAGCGTGAAGGCCATGAGTTCCCGGGCCGGCAGGAGTTGGGCCGGGGCCTCCGCCAGCAGGTGGAGCGAGGGGGACATGCGCGCCTTCGCCGTTCGTGGTCGTGAGGGGCCGGGAGAGGGTCAGCCGCCGGTGGCGAAGCCCGGGAAGAGCGTCATGCCGCCGTCCACGTACAGGGTGGTCCCCACCACGTAGTCCGTGAGATCCGAGGCGAGCGCGACCACCGCGTGCGCGATGTCCTCAGGGTCGCCGATCCGGTCGTACGGAATCAGCTTCAGCAGGTCGGCCCGGGCTTCCGGGGTCTCCCAGGCCTCGCGGTTGATCGGCGTCCTGATCGCCCCGGGGGCGACGGCGTTCACCCGGATCTTCTCCGGTGCGAGCTCCTGGGCAAGGGTCTGCATCATCATCTGGACGCCGCCCTTGGAGGAGGCGTAGTTGACGTGGCCCGCCCAGGGAATGAGCTGGTGCACCGAGCTCATGCAGATGATCTTCCCTGCCGCGCGGGACACCTCGGGGACGACTCCGCGGCGCCGGAACTCCTTGGTCGCCTCCCTGGCGCAGAGGAACTGGCCCGTGAGGTTGACGTCGATGACCTTCTGCCACTGCGCCAGCGTCATGTCGGTGAACCGGGCGTCCCGCTGCAGACCGGCGTTGGCGACCATGATGTCGATCGTCCCGAACTCCTGGACCATCCGGTCCACCATGGCGGTGACCTGGTCCTCCTGTGACACGTCCGCTTCGTAGGCCGCCGCGCGCACCCCGTACGAGGTGATCTCCCGGACCACTTCCTCGGCGGCGTCACGGCCCGCCACGTAGTTCACGACGACATCCGCGCCGGCCCGGCCCAAACCGAGGGCGGTGGCCTTGCCGATGCCCGAGTTGGCGCCGGTGACCAGGGCCTTCTGGCCCTTCAGCAGATCCCGCGGGATCACGTCCCGCGGTGCTTCCCCGGTGGAGTCCATGTCGTCGTGCCCCTCCTCGCTGCGCGGCTCCGGTCCGCCCGGCTGCGGAGCCACGCAATCACGGCCCCGGCGGGCGGGGTCTCCGGCACACGGCCGTGGGGCCGCCGGGCCGGGCATCTTCGTCCGATCGGACCAACAGGCCGTGGCCCCGCAGCGGGCCGGGGGTCCTCAGCTCAGCCGTTCCAGGAGGTGGTCGCCGACCCGCAGGGCGTTGGCGATGGCCGTCAAGGACGGGTTCACGGCTCCGATGCTCGGGAAGAAGCTCGTGTCGACGACGTACAGGTTGTCCAGGTCGTGGGCCTTGCAGTTGACGTCCAGAGCGGAGGCGGCGGGGTCGTCGCCGAAGCGTACGGTGCCGGCCTGGTGGGCCGTCGCGCCGATCGGCATGCCCTTGTGCAGGTAGAGGCTGCGGGACAGCAGGTGGTGCTCGTGCATGCCGAGATGGCCGAGCATGCCCTGCAGCTTGTGCCTCAGACGCTTCAGGCCTTCGACGTTGTTCCTCTCGTCGAGGGCGAGGTGGATGCGGGAATCCCGGTCGAGGGTGACCCGGTTGTCCGGCAGCGGCAGGTCCTCCCCGCACAGCCAGAAGTCGACGGCATGATGGGCCAGGACCTCGAACGGCATGTCGGGCGTGACCGCGCCGGCCCACCGGGGGGCCTCGCCGTGGATCTGCTCGGCGTCCGACTTGCCCAGCATCTGGACGCCGCCCAGCGGGTAGTCCCAGTCGTCCGCTCCGCGGTACCAGTCGTTGAGCGCGAGGGTCTTCTGGAACCGGGTGTCGTTGGGTTCCTTCGAGATGGCCATCAGCGCCAGGTTGTTGTGGCGCATGTAGTAGCGGCCGACCACGTCGGAGCTGTTCGCGAGACCGTGGGGGTGGTGCTCGTTCGCGGAGGCCAGCAGCAGTACCGCGGAGTTGACCGCTCCGCAGGAGACGACGACGACGTCCGCCGTGAACCGGACCTCCGAGCCGTCGGGGAGCCGGCCGACGACCGCGCTGACACTGCGTCCCCGCGCATCGGTCTCCAGACGGACCACCTGGGTGCGGGTGACCATGTCGACGGTGGGGTGTTCCAGGGCCGGCTCGACACAGATCACTTCGGCGTCGGACTTGCCGCGCACCAGACAAGGAAAGCCGTCCACCCGGTCGCAGCGGATGCAGACGCTGGAATGGGTGGCCCCACCCCCGTTCCGCTGTGTGAGGTCGACCCCGATCGGCAGGTGGAACGGGTGCAGACCACGCTTCTCGAGGTCGTCGCTCAGCTGCTGGATGCGCGGCTCGTGCTCGACCGGCGGGTGGGCGTACTGCGCGCTCACCGGGCCTTCGCCGGGATCCTCGCCGTGGCGGCCGTGGACGAGGTAGAGGTGCTCGGCCTGGGTGTAGTACGGCTCCAGGTCCTCGTACCGGATCGGCCAGGCGGGAGAGATGCCGCCGTGGTGCCGGATGTCGCCGAAGTCCTCGGGCCGGAGCCGGAACAGGGCCGCTCCGTAGAACTTGGTGTTGCCCCCGACGTAGTAGTTGACCTCGGGCGGGAACTCGGCCCCGTCCCGGTCGATCCAGAACTCCGGCGCCCGGTACTTCGCCTTGACGAACACGGCCGTCGAATCCCAGTTGTCCCGCTCACGCGGCAGGTGGTCCCCGCGCTCGACGAGGAGTACGCGCTTGCCGGAGGGGGCGAGCCGATGGGCGAGGGTTCCGCCGCCGGCGCCGGTGCCGATGATGATGACATCGTAGTGAGGAGCGTCGCCCACGACGACCACCGCCTTGTGCTCATGGGGCCGACCAGGCGCCGCGCCCTGTCTCCCGCTGCGCGGTGCCGAGCGGTCCACCCGTTCGAACGTATCCGCCTTCCGTCTGCACGGCGACCGGAGGTGGTCACCGTCCGGCGCTCCCCGATCACAGCAGCGCGAGGGGGTTCACGGGCGAGCCGGTGGCTCCGGGCAGCCGGAGGGGGGCGATCACGCAGAGGAAACTCCAGCGGCCCGTGCGCGCGCAGAGCGCCGCCAGGTCCTCGAACCGCAGCCAGTCCAGCAGATGGATGCCCATGGCACGCACGGCCAGGACGTGTACGGGGAAGTCGACGCCCGCCACGGCGCTGGGTGCGGTGTCGTTGTTGCCGTCCCCGCCCAGCACCGCCACCTTCCGCTCGGCCAGGAACTCCAGGGCGGTCGGGTGCAGACCGGCCCGAGCGGTCGCCGAATGCCAGGGGCCGCGCTCCGTACGGCGCAGGCGGTGACCCACACGGACGAAGAGAAGATCCCCCGGTCCGACCCGGACCCCCTGCGCCGCCTCGGCGGCCGTGAGGTCGTCCGGTGTCACGTGGTCGCCGGGTTCCAACCAGCGCACGCCGCGCAGCCGGGGGATGTCCAGCAGCACGCCCCGGCCGACGATGCCGTCGGCGACCAGGTCCACGGAGAGCGCTCGGGCGGCATCCTCGGCGGTCGGGCCGCTCGCCGGCATCCCGCCGTACAGTTCCGCGTCGTACACGACGTGGCAGAGGGCGTCGAGGTGGCTGTCCGCGTCGCCGTGCACGTTCATGGCGAAGCGGTCGGTGGCGAAGTGCACGCCGGCCGCGCCGAGATCGCCCGGGGCGGGGCCGGTCATCCGGTGCACCGCGGGCTCGGGGTCGTCGGGGCCCGGTTCGGTCTCGATCGGGGCGGCCAGCGACACCGTGCGCCCGAGTCGGACTTCCGCGACGGCCGCCAGCACCCGCTCGGGCGTCACATGGCACAGGGCGCCACGGCGTCCCTCCCCCGCCGACCGCGCCGCCTCGCGCCGCAGCCGCTCGAAGAGCGCCCGGAACCCGTCCGCGGTCACCCGGGGCGCGGCCGAGAACTCTCGGGGCCGCTTCACGGTCCGCCCCAGGGGCTGAGGCCCCACCGGAGCACGTGCGTGGCGCCCGGTTCCCGGTTCGGCCAGGGGACGAGCAGCTGACCCCGCCCGCCCGTGAGGGCGGAGCCTGCGGGGAACCCGTCGAGCACGGGGCGGCCGCCCACCTCGTAGTCGCGCAGGGCTCCGCCCAGTTGGACGACGACGGCGCTCTGTTCACCGCGGGTCAACCGCCACTGCCCGCCTGTCGGGCTGAGCGGGGCGGGAGACGCTCCGTGCACGACGGTGTGCTCCACGCCCGACCCGGCGACGCCGATGACGAGCATCAGGTCCGGCTGCGGCACCGTGGCTGTCCCGTCGGCCGCGGACGCCGAGGCCACGGACGTCAGTCGCTCCGCGGCCCGGGGGCCACGCACAGGGCCCAGATGACGAAGGCGTCGATCGCGATGAAGAGCAGCGCCCACCACGGTGTGTAGGGAAGCCACATGAAGTTCGCGATCATGCTGAGACCGGCAAGCCCCACGCCGACGACCCGGGCCCAGGTGGCGCCCTTGAACAGGGCGAAACCGGCGAGCGCGATCACGATGCCCAGGATGAGGTGGATCCAGCCCCAGCCGGTGAGATTGAGCTTGTAGACGTAGTCGTTGGTGGCGATGAAGACGTCGTCCTTGGCGAGGGCTGAGATGCCCGCGAGCAGTGTCATGATGCCGGTGAAGATCATCATGACGGCGGCGAAGACGAGCCAGCCGCTGCCGTGCGCCGTCTTTCTCGAACCGGATTCCCGCACATGGGTCGTCATGACAGGTTCCTCCCTGTCGTTCCGGGCTGCCCGTCGACGTTTCCGTACAACGAGTCGGATACATCCAATCTGAGCCCTCGCGTTCCACGGCGCACATCGACGCCCCACACGGCCTCGTCGATCCGTCATGGAGCCCGCGGCACGGCCTCCATGGTGGTCACGCGCACTCGAGCCGTGCGCACCATGGCGTCCCCCCACATACGCCTCTGACCTGTGCGTTCCCTCGTATGGACCCCCTGTGGGGTCACTGCCTGCCCTCGGACCATCCGGCCAGGTGGGACGCCTCGCGGCCGATCGTCGTGGATTCGCCGTGGCCGGTGAGGACCGATGTCTCCGGAGGCAGCGTCAGCAGCCTCTCCCGGATCGAGTTCACGATCGTCGGGAAGTGGGAGAAGGACCGGCCGGTGGCGCCGGGTCCGCCCTGGAAGAGGGTGTCGCCGGTGAAGACGGTGGCCAGGTCGGGGGCGTACAGACAGACCGCTCCGGGAGCGTGCCCCGGGGTGTGCAGGACTGTCAGCCCCGTACCTGCCACCTCCAGGACGTCTCCGTCGGCGAGTTCCCCGTCGGGCTTCCGATCCGGGTGGGTCTGCTTCCACAGGGGCTGGTCGTCGGGGTGGAGCAGGATGCGGGCGCCGGTGGCGGCGGCGAGGGCCGGGGCGGCGTCGATGTGGTCGTTGTGCGCGTGGGTGCAGACGATGGCGCGGAGGGTACGGCCGTCGAGGGCGGCGAGGATGGCGGTGGCGTCGTGGGCGGCGTCGATGACGATGGCCTCGGTGTCGTCGCCGACGATCCAGACGTTGTTGTCGACGTCCCAGGTGCCGCCGTCGAGCGAGAAGGTGCCGGAGGTGACCAGGTGGTCGATGCGGGTGGCCATCAGAACACCACCACCGAGCGCAGGACGTCGCCCTCGTGCATGCGGGCGAACGCCTTCTCCACATCGCCCAGGCCGATGGTCTCGGTGACGAACGCGCCGAGGTCGATGCGGCCCTGCTGGTGCAGGTCGATCAGCATCGGGAAGTCCCGGGAGGGCAGGCAGTCGCCGTACCAGGAGGACTTCAGCGCACCGCCGCGGCCGAAGACGTCCAGGAGCGGGAGGTCCAGGCGCATCTCAGGGGTGGGCACACCCACCAGGACGACGGTGCCGGCCAGATCGCGGGCGTAGAACGCCTGCCTGTACGTCTCCGGATGGCCGACGGCCTCGATGACGACATCGGCGCCGAAACCGCCGGTCAGTTCGCGCACCGCCTCGACCGGGTCGGTGGAACGGGAGTTGACCGTGTGGGTGGCGCCCATGGAACGGGCCGTCTGCAGCTTCCGGTCGTCGATGTCGACGGCGATGATCCGCGCCGCACCGGCGAGGCGGGAGCCGACGATCGCCGCATCCCCCACACCACCGCAACCGATGACCGCGACACTGTCGCCGCGGCCGACGTTCCCGGTGTTGATCGCCGCGCCGACACCGGCCATGACACCACAACCCAACAGACCGGCGACCGCCGGAGCCACGGAAGGGTCGACCTTCGTGCACTGACCCGCCGCGACGAGAGTCTTCTCGGCGAAGGCACCGATACCCAGAGCCGGGGAGAGCTCGGCCCCACCGGCGAGCAGCGTCATCTTCTGCCGCGCGTTGTGCGTGTCGAAGCAGTACTGCGGACGCCCCCGCAGACAAGCCCGGCACGCCCCGCACACCGCACGCCAGTTCAGGATCACGAAATCGCCCGGAGCCACGTCGGAGACACCCGCACCGACCGACTCGACGACACCCGCGGCCTCATGACCGAGAAGGAAGGGATAGTCCTCGCTGATGCCACCCTGCTTGTAATGCAGGTCGGTGTGACAGACCCCGCAGGCCTGGACCTTCACCACGGCCTCACCCGGACCCGGATCGGGAACGACGATCGTCTCCACCCGTACGGGCTCCCCCTTGCCCCTGGCCACCACGCCTTGTACCTGCTGTGCCATCGCTCGGCCCTTCTCGTCGCTGCTGTTCGGTGGTTGGTCGGTTCGTTCGGTCCGCGGGCTCGACCGTTGTCGGCCGCCCGGGCGGTCAGGGGAGGTGGCGCGCGATCACGATGCGCATGATGTCCGAGGTGCCCTCCTCGATCTCCTCCAGCTTGGCGTCCCGCATCCACTGCTCGACCGGGTACTCGCGGGAGTAGCCCCAGCCGCCAAGGGTCTGGACGGCGGCCCAGGTGCAGAACATGGCGGCGGTGGACGCGGTGAGCTTCGCCATAGCGGCCAGGCCGGTGATGTCCGCACCCTGGTCGGCGGCCCGGGCGGCCCGCAGGACCATCAGCCGGGCGCCCTCGATGCGGTTCGCCATGTCGGCGAGCCGGAAGGCGACGGCCTGGTGCTCGATGATCGGTTTGTCGAACTGGATGCGGGTGCGGGCGTAGTCGCGGGCGTACTCGTACGCGGCGCGGGCGGCACCGACGGCGGCGGCGCCGAGCACGATGCGGGAGATGTCGAAGGTGCGCATCAGGCCGTGGAAGCCCTGGCCTTCGTCCCCGAGGCGGTTCTCCTCCGGGACGAACACGCCGGTCAGATAGAGCTCACGGCAGACGATGGCACGCTGGCCCATCTTGCGCATGGGCTCGCCGAAGGTGAGGCCCTCGGTCTCCGCGTCCAGCAGGAAAGCGGTGACTCCCCGGGACCGCAGGGAGGGGTCGGTCTTGGCGAAGACGACGTACTGGCGGGCGGCGCCGGCGTTGGAGATCCATGCCTTCTGGCCGTCGAGCACATAGCCCCCGTCCGAGCGCCGGGCGGTGGTCGTGATGGACGCGGCGTCGGAACCGGCTCCGGGTTCGGTGGTGGCCAGGGCCGTCATCGGCGCGTCGGGGCCGGTGAGCGGCCGGAGCCAGCGTTCCTTCTGCGCGTCGGTGCCGAGTTCGAGGACGGGGTCGGCGAAGAAGCCGTTGGAGCACACGAGGTTGCCGATGCCGGGGTCGCCGAAGCACAGCTCCTCCTGGACGAGGCACTGGGTGAACACGTCGGTGAACCCGCCGCCGCCGACCTCGGCGGGGAGCATGAAGTCGGTGATGCCGACGTCGGCGGCCTTGCGCCAGATGTCGACGGGAGTGACGACGTCGGCCTCGTCGACCTCGCGGCCGCGGGGACGGATCTCCTTGGCGGCGAAGTCGCGGCAGAGTGCGACGACCGCCCGCTGTTCGTCGGTGAGCGGCCAGGGTTCGGTGAGGGCGTTCATGGTCTTCCTCCGGTGGTGAGGCTGGGGCGGGGGTCCCGGGGGCTCGCGAGGGGTGCCGGGTTTCAGCGGCCGGTGTCCTCGATGAGGTGGATGAGGGTGGGCCGGTCACTGTGGAGGGCGGCCTCCAGCAGGGGGCCGAGTTCGTCGGGGGTGTCGGCGCGCACCCCGTGGCAGCCCATTCCGGTGGCGATCGCGGCGAAGTCGGGCCGGGGCAGGTCGACGGCGTGGACGGGGTCGGCACGGTCGGCCATCTCGTTGCGGATCTCGCCGTAGCCGCCGTTGTCGGAGACGACGACGGGCAGGGGCAGCCGCAACTGGGCGGCGGCGGCGAGTTCTTGGACGGTGAACATGATCCCCCCGTCGCCGTGCAGGGCGATGACGGGTGCGTCGGGGCGGGCGAGCTTCGCGCCGATGGCGGCGGGCAGGCCGTAGCCCAGGGTGCCGAGGCCGCTGGGGTAGAGGAACGAGCGGGGGCGGTGGGCGGGGAGATTGGACAAGGCGCCGTAGTAGCAGGCCATGGCGGAGTCGCCGGCGAGGTGGCCGTCGCGGCCGAGCGCGGTGGCGAGCCGGGCGGTGAGGCCGAGGTGACCGGCTCCTTCGGCGCGGGCCTGGGCGGTGAACGCGGCCCGGGTGGCGGCGGCCCGGGCGTGGGCGGGGTCCGCGTCTGCCGGCGGGCCGGGCGGCAGCCGGTCGGCGAGGGCGCGCAGGGCGAGGGCGGCGTCGCCGAGCACGATGACGTCGGGTCGGGCGTTGGTGACGGCGCTCTGCGCGTCGATGTCGACGCGGACCAGGGCGCCACGGATGTCGAAGGGCCCGTTCCACAGATCGCTGGGGGCGAGTTCGGTGCCGACGGCGAGCACGGCGTCGGCTTCGGCGACGAGGGTGCGGACGGCCTCGTGGTGGAGGCCGGCGCCGATCGCGAGGGGGTGGTCGTCGTCGAGGGTGCCCTTGCCGTTGGCGGTGGTCACGACCGGTGCTCCGAGGCGTTCGGCGAGTTCGCGGAGCTCGGGTGCGGCGCCGGCGCAGCCGCCGCCCGCGAGGATGACGGGGCGCAGGGCGGTTCCGAGGACGTGGGCGGCGGCCGTCGCCTGTTCCGTTCCGGGGACGGCGGGGGGTACGGGGACGGGTGGTACGACGGGGGCGGGGGCCCGCTCGTCGAGCAGGTCGAGGGGGATCTCCAGGTGGACGGGGCGGGGGCGGCCGGTGGCCATCGCCGCGTACGCCTGGGCGACGGCGAGGGGGATCTCCTCGACGCTGGTGACGCGGTGGCTGTAGGCGACCACGGCGTCGAGTGCGGCTCGCTGGTCCTTGACCTCGTGGAGGTGTCCGTTGCCGCGGCCGGGGTGGCGGAGCGGGAGGCCGGGAGAGACGAGCAGGACGGGGATGGAGTCCGAGTAGGACTGGGCGGCGGCGGAGGCGGCGTTGAGAACGGCGGGGCCGGTGGTGGTGAGGCAGACGCCGGGTCGACCGGTCACCCGGGCCCAGCCGTCGGCGGCGAAGGCGCCGCCCTGCTCGTGGCGGGGGGTGACGTGCCGGATGCCGTGGCGTGCCAGGGCGGCGTAGACCGGCAGGTTGTGGGTGCCGGGGATACCGAAGACGGTGCGGGCGCCGTGCAGGTCGAGGGCGTGGACGAGGGCTTCCCCTCCGGTGACGGCGGTCATGCGCCGCTCGGCTCGGTGGCGTAGACCGACTTGCCGAGCCACTGGCCGCCGTCCACGACGAGGACGTCACCGGTGACGTACGCGGCCCGGTCGCCGATCAGGAAGGCGGCCGACTCCGCGACCTCCTCGGGTGTGGTGAAGCGGGCGGCGGGGACGCTGGCGAGGACCCGTTCGCGGGCGGTGTCGGTCGGCCAGAGGGCGGCCGAGGCGCCTTCGGTCTCGGTGGGTCCGGGGGCGATGCAGTTGAGGCGGACGCCCCGGGGGGCCCATTCGACGGCGAGGGTGCGGGTCATGGCGAGGACTCCGGCCTTGGCGGCGGCGCTGTGCACGGTGCCGGGGTGGCCGTGCCAGGCGTAGCTGGCGATGACGTTGAGGACGGCGCCGCTGCCCTGGGGCAGCATGTGGCGGGCGGCGGCACGAGTGCAGTGGAAGGTTCCGTTGAGGACGATGTCGATGACGGCCTTCCAGCCGTTCGGGGAGAGTTCCTCGCCGGGAAGGACGAAGTTGCCGGCGGCGTTGTTGACGAGGACGTCGAGCCGGCCGTGCCGCTCGGCGACGCCGTCGACGGCGGTGTCCACGGCGGCGGCGTCGCGGACGTCGCAGGTGACGGCGTCGGCGCTGCCGCCCGCGGCCTCGATGAGCGCGACGGTCTCGCGCAGGGGGTCCGCGCGCCGGCCGACGACGGTGACGTGGCCGCCTCCGGCGGCCCAGCGGCGGGCGACGGCCCGGCCGATGCCCGAGCCTCCGCCGGTGACCACGGCGGTGCGACCGGCGAACTCGTCGGGTTGTACGTAGTGGTTCATGACTCTCCCTGGGTCGCGGGGGCGGGGCCGTCCGGGTGGGTGAGGACGAGCGCGTCGACGGCGAGGGCTCCGACGGGGCCGACGCGCAGGGGGTTGATCTCGACCTCGGTGCCGGCGGTGGGAAGCGCGGCGATGAGCTGCGACACCGCCACGACGGCCTGGGCCGCGGCGCCGGTGTCGACGGCGGGGGCGCCGCGCCAGCCGTCGAGGAGGGGGGCGCAGCGCAGGGCGCGGAGCATCGTGTGCGCGCGGTCGAGGTCGACGGGGGCGCGTTCGGTGACGGTGTCGCGGTGGAGTTCGGTGCGGGTGCCTCCGGCTCCGACGGTGACGAGGGGGCCGAGGCGGGGGTCGCGGCGTGCGCCGATGAGGAGTTCGACCACGTGCGGGCGGGTGTCCTGTTCTTCGAGGACGTAGGGTCCGGGGCCGAGCCGGGCGCGCATGGCGGTGAAGGCGTCGGCGGCGGCGGCCGGGTCCGGCAGGCCGACGTGCACGCCGCCCTGCTCGCTCTTGTGTTCCAGCCAGCCTGCTTTGAGGACGTAGGGGGCGTGGAGTTCCCTTGCGGCTGCGGCCGTGCCGTCGGCGTCGTGGACCTCGCGTCCTCGGGGGAAGGCGAGGCCGTGGCCGGCGAGGAGGGTGCGTGCGGGCCAGTAGCCGGGGGCGGCCGTTCCGGCAGGGGCCGGGACGGTGAGGGGGACGGGCGGGGGCGGAGCCGCGCGGAGGGCGGCCGCTCCGGCGAGGGCGTCGACGGCCGCGTCGACGGTGGGGAAGACGGGGACGCCGGCTTCGCGCAGGGCGTGAGCGGTGGCGCCGTCGGGGCCCATGGTGTGGACGACGAGGGGGCGGTCGTGGTCCCGGGCGGCGCGGGCGAGTGCGTCCGCGACGCGTCGTTCCGCTTCGGCGAGCTTGGGGGTGTCGACTCCGTAGCGGCCGAAGTAGCCGGACAGGAGCACGCCGTCGATCTCTTCGGAGCGGAGCAGGCGTTCGACGACGTGGTGGTAGGTGTCGAGGTTCCGTTCGCCGCCCCCGGCGAGGTCGACGGGGTTGGCGGTGGCCGCCCCGCCCGGGAGCAGGGCGCCGAGGCCGACGGTGGTGGGGTGGCTCAGTTCGGGGACGTCCAGGCCGCGGGCGGTGGCCCGGTCGGCGGCGATGGCTCCCTGGCCGCCGCTGTCGCTGACGATCGCGATCCGGGTCCCTCGTGGGCGGGGGCCGGAGAGCAGGCAGGCGGCGACGTCGACGAGTTCGGCCGGGGTGGCGAGGCGCAGGGCTCCGGCGGCCCGGCAGACGGCGTCGACGAGTTCGGCCGGGGAGGTGAGGGCGCTGGTGTGGGAGCGGGCGGCGCGGGCACCGGCCTCGCTGGTCCCGACGGAGAGCAGGAGGACGGGTTTTCCGGCGGCACGCAGGACCCGTACCGCCTCGAAGATCCGTCCTCCGTCCTCGAAGCCCTCGACGTAGAGGGCGACCGCGCGGGTGGCCTCGTGGTCGGCGAGGTCCTGGAGGAGGTCGGCCGTGGTGACGTCGAGCTGGGCGCCGACGGAGACGAAGCGGGAGATGCCGAGGCCGGCGCGGCGGGCGAGGAGGGCGAGCTCGCTGCCGACCTGGCCGCTCTGGGAGATGACGGCGAGGGGGCCGGGGGCGAAGTCGCCCCAGGCGATCCGCAGGGAGGAGGAGGAGTCGAACAGGCCGAGGCTGCCGGGTCCGATCAGCCGGGCGCCGGCCGCGGTGACGCGGGCGGCGAGTGCGGGGGCGTCGGGGACGCCGGCGGTGATGCCGAGCAGGCCGCGCACGCCGAGAGCGAGCGCTTCGTCGACGACCGCGGGGACTTCGGCGGCCGGTACGCAGAAGGCGACCAGGTCGGGGACGTCGGGGAGTTCGCGCAGCGAGGTGGCGCAGGGGTGGCCGAGGATCTCGCCGCCGCTGCGGGTGACGAGGTGGACCGCCCGGCGGTGGGTGCCGTCGAGGGCGCCCCGGGCCAGCCAGTGGCCCCATTTCGCCGGGTCGGCGGAGGCGCCGACGACGGCTACCGAAGCGGGGTCGCGGAAGACGGCGAGGCCGTCGTCGCGGGTGCCGCGGGGGGTCGGGGTGGCAGTCATGTGTCCGGCATCCCCTCAGGGTGACGAGGCGGGCGGGGAACGTGGGTCCGGAGAGCGTCTTACTGACTCGCCGAACAGTTGGAATCACGAGAACCCTGTGGCGGGACAGCGGGCTTTGTCAATGCTTTCGAAGCACTTTTACTGACTGATGCGTCAGTCGAAGAAAGTAAGTCGCGGCCGACTCCGCCGGGAGGGCGGACAGGGCGTCCGGGAGCCTTGACAGCCCCGAAGCCGCTCCTGCATCGTCGTTCAGCAGCAGCTCCCCGCAGGGCGTTCCCAGGGCCGTTCCCTGCCGGACGCCGAGACCCGACTGCCGAGGTCGGCTCCCTCCTCCTTCCCGTCGCCTCCGTACGCCCCGGCGCCCCTGCCCGCCGGCCGGGACGGAGGACGGGATCCCCGCCGCAAGGCCCATCCGCCGGGAGGCCCATCCATGAACGTCCACCCCGGAACCGAGCCGTACGACGTCGTCGTCGTCGGCCTGGGCGGGCTCGGGTCCGCCGCCGCCTGGCACCTCGCCGCGGCGGGGCACCGGGTGCTCGGGATCGAACAGTTCGAGCTGGGGCACGACCGCGGCGCGTCGCACGACACGTCACGCATCCTGCGCCACAGCTACCACCGTCCCGACTACGTGCGCCTGACCAAGGACGCCTACGCGGACTGGGCCCATCTGGAACGGAGTGCGGGCCGGACGTTCGTCACACGGACCGGCGGCCTCGACCTGTGCCCCGAGGGCTCGGCCATTCCTCTCGACGACTACCGGGACAGCCTCTCGGCCGAGGGCATCGGATACGACCTGCTCGGCACCGACGACATCCGGGCCCGTTGGCCGCAGATCTCCGTTCCCGACGGCACGACCGGCCTCTTCCAGGACCGCACCTCGATCGTCCCGGCGGCCCATTCGACCGCCACCATGCAGGAACTGGCCACGCAGGCGGGCGCCCGGCTGCTCGACCGGACGACGGTCACCGCGGTCCGCCAGGGAGCGAGGGGCGTCGAGGTGGAGACGGACCGGGGCGGATTCGGCGCCGGGCACGTCGTCCTGTGCACCGACGCCTGGGCCAACACCCTGCTGGGACCGCTCGGGTGGGGGATCCCCCTCACCACCCTGGAGGAGCAGGTCACCTACTTCGCGCCGGAGTCCCCCGCCCGCTTCGGCCCGGAGGCCTTCCCCGTCTGGATCTGGCTCGACGACCCCTCGTACTACGGCTTCCCCTGCTACGGGGAAGCCACCGTCAAGGCAGGGCGGGACTGCGGCGGCCCCGAGGTGACGCCGGACCGGCGCTCCGGCCTCACCGACCCCGCCATGCTCGCCGAACTGTCCGGCTTCATGCGTGAGCGGTTCCCCGGCAGCGGCCGGCCCGTGCGCTCCAAGCGCTGCCTCTACACCCTGACCCCGGACCGCGACTTCGTACTCGGACCGGTTCCGGGCGCGGAACGCGTCCTGGTCGGCCTCGGCGCCGCACACGCCTTCAAGTTCGCCCCGACCATCGGCCGGATGCTGTCCGAGCTCGTCGCCGACCCCGCGCTCGCGGGCACCGAGCCGTACAGCGCCTTCCGGCTTGACCGGCCCGCCCTCACCGACCGGGGCCACCCGGTCAACTGGATGACCTGACCGCCGGACCGCGTCCCGCACCTGCCCCGAAGTACGCACGCGCCGCCCGGCGGGTGCCCGTGAAGGACGGAAGCCATGACAACGACCTCCCCGCACCCCTCCCGCACCACGTCCCCGCCCCATCTGGAGGTGACCTGGACCGACCCGGTCACCGGCCGCAAGGGGTACGTCGTCATCGACCGGCTGGTCCGGGGCGTGGCCAGCGGCGGCCTGCGGATGCGCGAGGGCTGCACCCTCGACGAGGTCCGCGGCCTGGCCGCCGGGATGACCCGTAAGGAAGCCCTCCACTACGACCCCGGCAACCGCTACATCCCCCTCGGCGGCGCGAAGGGCGGCATCGACTGCAGCCCGCACGACCCGGCGGCCGACGCCGTGCTCGGTCGGTTCCTGGAAGCCGTGGGGGCCCTGCTCAAGCATCACTGGACCACCGGTGAGGACCTCGGACTGCGGCAGGACACCCTGGACCGGGTCCTCGCCGGCCTCGGCGTGGAGAGCTCCGTCGAGGCGGTCTATCCGCTGCTGGAGGACCCCGCCGGGGCCCGCAGACGGCTCGCCGACGCGTTCGCCGTCGACGTGGACGGCATCCCCCTCCCCGACCTCGTCGGCGGGCTCGGCGTCGCCGAGTCCGCGCTCACCGCCCTCGACCGGCTCGGGATCCCCCGCACGTCGGCCCGCGCGGTGGTCCAGGGCTTCGGCTCCATGGGCGGAGCCACCGCCCGCTACCTCGCCCGCGCCGGTGTGCGCGTGGTCGCCCTCGTCGACGCGCTCGGCGTGGTCGCCAACCCCGACGGGTTGGACGTCGAAGAGCTGCTGCGCACCCGTGACGCCCTGGGCGGCATCGACCGGTCCCGGCTGCGCCCCGGCGACACCGAGGCGGACGGTGACACCTGGCTCGACGTCGAGTGCGAGGTCCTCGTCCCGGCCGCGGTCTCCTACTGCGTCCATCCCCGGGACCAGGCGCGGATCACGGCGCGGGTGATCGCCGAGGCGGCGAACATGCCGGTCCTGCCGGAGGCCGAGGCCGCCCTGCACGCGCGCGGCGTCCTGGTGCTGCCCGACTTTGTCGCCAACTCCGCCACCAACGCCTGGTGGTGGTGGACCCTGTTCGGCGACATCGGCGCGGACGCGACCGAGGCGGAACGCAAGGTGCGGGATGCGATGCGGCGCCTGACCTCGGACATGCTCGTCCGCGCCGAGAACCTCGGCATCACGCCCCGCGAGGCCGCGCTCGTGGTGGTCGACCGCAGACTCGCCGCCATCGAAGAGAGGTTCGGCGGGCCCGGGGCCCACGCCGCCGCCCGTCGGGAAGGGAGCCGTCCGTGACCGAGCGCACCGATGTCGTCGTGGTCGGCGGCGGGCTCATGGGAGCGGCCACCGCGTGGGCCGCCGCCCGCCGCGGCCTCTCCGTCCTGCTGCTGGAGCGGTTCCGCCCGGGGCACGCCCGGGGCAGCTCGCACGGCAGCGCGCGCATCGTACGGCGGGGCTACGAGGACGCCCTCTACACGGAGTTGACCGGACGGGCCTTCGAGCTCTGGCGGGAACTGGAGCTCGACGCCGGCACCCCGCTGCTGCGGCTGCTCGGCAGCGTGGACTTCGGCAAGCGGGCCTACGCGGAATCGGTGGCCGGGCGCCTCGCCGACGCCGGGGTGCCGCACGAGGTGCTCGACGCCCGGGAGGCGGAAGGACGCTGGCCCGGCATGCGCTTCGAGGGGCCCGTCGTCCACCACGCGCAGGGCGGCACGGTCGACGCCGCCGCGGCGGTCGCCGCGTTCACCGAGGGGGCCGTCCGGCGCGGAGCCGTGATCCGTCACGAGGCCGCCGTGACCGCGCTGGTCCCGGAGGCCGACGGGGCCCGTGTCCTGCTCGCGGACGGCGGCGACGTACGCGCCGGGACCGTGGTCGTCGCCGCCGGGGGATGGACCGCGGGACTGCTCGACGGGCACCTCGCGCTGCCGCCGCTGACCGTCACCCAGCAGGAGACGTTCCACTTCCGCCGGCTCGACCCGGCCGCGGCCGCCTGGCCGAGCGTGCTCCACGAGCACGGGGGCGGGATCTACCACCTCGCGGGAGGCCGGGACGGCGGCCCGGGCGACGACCGGAAGATCGGCGAGCACTACGCGGGCCGCCGGACCACCGCCGAGGACCGCGACGGGGTGGTCTCCGAGGCGGCCCGGGCCCGGGTCGTGGACTACGTACGGGAGTGGCTGCCCGGCCTCGACCCGGCTCCGCGGGGCGAGACCACCTGTCTGTTCACCTTCACCCCGAGCGAGGACTTCCTCCTCGACCGGTCCGGGCCGTTCGTGGTCTGCTCCCCATGTTCGGGACACGGCGCGAAGTTCGCCCCGCTCATCGGCGAACTGGCCGCCGACCTGGTCACGGGAGCCGGTGGGACACCCGCCCCGTTCCGGCTGGCCGCCCACCTCCCGGGACCGCGCGCCACCCGGCCGGCGTCCTGACATGGCAGTCAGTACGGCGGGTAGGGTGTCCCTCGTGGCACGCAAACAGGTGGTCTTGCGCCGGGAAGAGATCCTCGACGCGACGGTCGAACAGATCAACCGGCGCGGCATCGCGACGACCCGGGTGGCCGACGTCGCGACGGCACTCGGGGTGAGCAGCGGGCTGCTCCACTACCACTTCGCGACCAAGGAACTCCTGATCGAGGCGGCCTTCACCCACGCCGCCCGGCGGGAGATGGAGAGTCTGCGCAGCGTCGTCGGCCGGTCGGGGTCCGCGGTGACCCGGCTGAAGTCGTTGCTGCGGCTGTACCTGCCCACCGGGCAGGCGGCCGACTGGCGGCTGTGGATCGACGGCTGGTCGGCCGGCATGCGGGACCCCGGACTCCACGACGTGATGCGCACCATGGACGAGGAGTGGAAGGCCTCGCTCACCGAGCTGATCCGGGACGGCGTGGAACGGGGGGAGTTCCACTGCACCGACCCCCGGACCGCGACCTGGCGGATCACCCTGTTCCTGGACGGCATCGCGGTCCAGCTGGTCGCCCGCCACGGCGCCCTGCAGAAGGCGGAGGCCGCGGGCTGGGTGCGGGAGCACGTGGCCGGCCAGCTCGGGATCGAGGCGTCCGCTCTGGAGCCGGGGCGCTCCGCCGCCTCGGCATCGGCCCGATCCTGACGGCGGACGCCGTCTGGTGACAGCGGGCGCCGTCTCGTGATAGCGGCGCCGTCTTGGGCGGCGGGCGCCGGCCGCCACGAGCGGACGGCGTCTTCGACCACCGGCCGGGCGGGCCGGCCTCCTCTTCGGCTCTTCCGTGCCTCGGCCCACCCGGTCTCCCACCGTTCGCCATGGACCTGGCACGCCCTTCTGTATTGACTGACGAATCAGTCAGAATCTAGGCTTACCGCATCTCGCCCGGCACGTCCCGCGCCCCGTCCTCGCACGGCCGTACTCGTCCAGGGGGACACCGTGACCGCATCCCCGCCCCGCCCGGCCGTTCCCTCTGCCGCGGCGCGCCGCAGCCGCCGCGTCGCCATCGCGGCGCTGACCTGCGCCACCGCCGTCTGGGGCTGGAGTTATCTGGCGACGGCCTGGCTGCTCCCCGAGACGGGGACGGCGAGCCTCGTCGCCGTCCGCTTCGTCCTCGCCGGCCTGGTCATGGTGGCCGCGCGGCCCCGCGCGGTGTTCTCGCTCGGTCGGCGCCACACCCTGGCCGGGCTGGGACTTGCGGTCTTCCTGGCCTCCGGCACCCTGCTTCAGATCGAGGGGCAGCACCACCTGCCGGCCTCCCAGTCCGGCTTCCTGGTCTCGCTGTTCGTCGTCCTCACCCCGTTGGCCGGCAGGGCCCTCTTCGGGACCCGGGTGTCCGCGGGGGTCTGGGGCGGGGTGGCCGCCGCGACGGTCGGCCTGGCCGTGATCTCGTTCGACGGAGTGTCGCCGGGGGTGGGGAGTTGGCTCACCCTGGCCGCGGCCGGATCGTACGCGGTGCAGGTCGCGTTGCTGTCGGAGTACGCGGCGCCGGACAAGGTCTACGGTCTGGCCGCGCTCCAGATCCTCGGCACCGGAGCGATCGCCGCGGTCTGGGCCGTCCCCTCCGGCATCGACCTGCCGGACACCGGGGCGGGCTGGGGCTGGCTGGCGTACTCCACCCTGCTCGCGACGCTCGGCATGTACGCCGTGCAGACCTGGGCGCAGTCCCGGATCGACGCCGCGGGCGCCGCCGTCGTCCTGGCCTGTGAGCCGCTGTTCGTGGCGGCGTTCAGTCTCGCCGTCGGGATCCCGCCGACGTACCGGACGCTCCTCGGGGGCGCCCTGATCATGCTGGCCATGTACCTGGTCATCTCCGCGGACCGGCCCGGAGCGCGGGAGCCGGCGACCGCCTCCGACTAGAAGGCGGTCGCCGACAGTGGAGGGGACGTTCGACCGCGGCCCGCGCCCGTCTCCCCCGCGCTCGCCCGTCGCTCCGAGGTCATCACTCCGACGGCGTCAGGGTGTCCTTGACGACCTGGCCGCCCTTCATCACGAAGCGGACGTCGGTGAACGCGGCCAGGTCCTCCGGCGGTCCCGCGACGGCGATCAGGTCGGCGTACTTGCCCGGGGTGACCGAGCCGATGCGGTCCTCCCACCCCAGGCACTCGGCGCCGCTGAGCGTGGCCGCGCGGAGCACCTCCAGGGCCGTCATGCCGTGGGCGGCCATGGTGGCGAGCTGACGGGTCTGCATTCCGTGCGGGAAGCCGCCGGCGTCGGACCCGAACCCGATCCGGACCCCGGCCCGGACGGCCCGCGCGAACGCCTCGCGCTGGGCCAGGGTCGCGTGGTCGTTCTTCTCCCGCGCCTCCTGGTCGAAGCCGGCGTCGGCGGCGTGGTCGGCCAGCCAGTCGCTCCACCAGATGTCCGCCGACAGGTAGGTGCCGTGCCGGAGCATCAGCTCGATGCCCTCGTCGTCCAGGTAGCAGCCGTGCTCGACGGAGCGGGCCCCGGCCCTGACGGCGCGTTTGATGCCCTCCGTCCCGTGGGCGTGGACGGCGACGTGGGCGCCGTAGTGGCCCGCCTCCTCCACCGCCGCCCGGATCTGCGCCTCCGTCAGTTCGGGAGCGCCGGGGACGGTCCCCGCTGCCATGACGGCGCCGGTGCCGATCAGCTTGATGAGGTCGGCGCCGTGATGCAGGATCTCGCGGACCCGCTCGCGCACGTCGTCGACGTCGCGCACGGAGCCGAAGCGGAACTCCTTGGGCAACGTGATGTCGGGGGCCAGACCGGTGATCATGCCTCCGCCGGTGGAGACGGTGACATAGGCGCCCGCGACCGCCATGCGGGGCCCCGGCACCGTCCCGTTGTCGATGGCGTCCCGCAGGGCCACGTCGACGAACGCCCGGAAGGTGCCGAGGTCGCGGACGGTGGTGAAGCCGGCGAGGAGGGTGTCCCGGGCGTGGCCGATCGACTCGAACGCCTGCTGCGCGGCGCTCTGCCGGAGCTCGTGCACGGGGTCCCCGCAGGCGGCGATCCCGACGAGGTGGGTGTGCAGGTCGACGAGGCCGGGACAGAGCGTCGCGTCCCCGAGGTCGAAAACCCGCACGCCTTCGGGGACCGGCGCGGTGCCGGGGAGGACCGCGGCGATCCGGTCGCCGTCCACCAGCACGACGCGGTCGTCGAGGACCTCGCCGGCGACGACGTCGACCAGCCGGGCACACCGCAGGGCGATCGTCATGTCCTTCGCGCTCCTCTGTTCCGGGGTGGGGTTCGGGCCCGGGGCGCCACGGGGGCGCCCCGGGAGCGGAGTCACTGCTCCAGTACGGCCATGGCGGCGTTGTGACCGGGGATGCCGCTGACGCCTCCGCCGCGCACCGCGCCCGCACCGCAGAGCAGCACGTTCTCATGGGCGGTCTCCACGCCCCAGCGGCCGGTGGACCGCGACTCGTCCAGGAAGGGGAAGGCCAGGGACCGGTGGAAGATGTTGCCGCGGGGCAGCCGCAGCTCGTTCTCCAGGTCGATCGGGGTCTTGGCCTCGATGCAGGGGCGGCCGTCCTCGTCCATGGCGAGGCACTCGGTGACCGGCTCGTCGAGCACGGAGTCCAGTTCGGCGAGAGCCGCCTTGAGCAGGGTCTCCCGCTTGCCGGCGTTGTCCTCGTCGAACAGACGGGCCGGCACGTGGAGTCCGAACATCGTCAGCGTCTGGTAGCCGCGCGCGACGAGTTCGGGCGAGAGGATCGTCGGGTCGGTGAGCGAGTGGCAGTAGATCTCGGAGGGGGGCGCCGAGGGCAGCACGCCCGAGGCGGCCTGCCGGTAGGCGGTGTCCAGCTGCGCGTACCCCTCGGAGATGTGGAACGTGCCGGAGAACGCCTCGCGGGGGTCGACGGAGGTGTCCTTGAGCCGGGGCAGGCGGCGCAGCAGCATGTTGACCTTCAGCTGGGCGCCCTCGGCGCGCTCGGCCGGCGGTTCGTCGCCGACGAGGGCGGCGAGCGCCTCGGGCGAGGCGTTCACCAGGACCTTGCGGGCGGCGACGCTGCCCTCCCCGGCCGCCGTGCGGTAGGCGACCTCGGTATACGGGGCACCGGGGGCGATGCTCAGCGCCTCGTGTCCGGTGACGATCTCGGCGCCGGCCTCGCGGACGGCGCCCGCGAGGGCGTCGGTGAAGGCGCCCATGCCGCCGATCGGGACGTCCCAGTCACCGGTGCCGCCGCCGATGATGTGGTAGAGGAAGCAGATGTTCTGGGCGAGGGACGCGTCGTGGGCGTCGGTGAACGTGCCGATGAGACCGTCGGTGAGGACGACCCCGCGGACCAGGTCGTCCCGGAAGCGCTCCTCCAGGGCCACGCCCAGCGGCTGCTCGAAGAGCATGTTCCAGGTGGCGTCGTCACCGATCCGGGCGCGCAGCGCCTCGCGGGTGGGCAGCGGCTCGGTGAGCGTCGGGAAGACCTTGCGGGCGACGTCGCCGGTCGTGGCGTAGAACGCGCGCCAGGCCTCGTACTCGGTGTCGGAGCCGGTGAGGGCCCGGAACGAGGCGCGGGTGCGCTCCTCGCCCCCGCCGACGAACAGCCCGGTGGCCCGGCCGTCGCGGACGGTGGGCGTGTAGGAGGAGACCGACCGCTTGCGGACCGCGAACCGCAGGCCGAGGTCGTCGACGATCTTCGACGGCAGCAGGGAGACGAGGTAGGAGTAGCGGGACAGCCGCGCGTCCACTCCGGCGAACGCCCGCGTCGAGACGGCGGCGCCGCCCGTGACGTCGAGGCGTTCGAGGACGAGGACGGAGCGCCCGGCCCGGGCCAGATAGGCGGCGGCGACGAGGCCGTTGTGGCCGCCACCGACGATGACGACGTCGTAGACGTCCTTGGAGATTCCGGCGTGTGCAGTCATGACTCTTGGTAGCACTCTCCCGTCTTGCATCGCAAGGGTTCCATGGTGATTTACTGACTGACTAACCAGTCAAGAACTAGCCCTGGATAATCTTGGGCTGGATATCATTTGAGCAGCTCAAGGGCCTACGCATCGCAGGTGCGTGGGCCACCCTGCAGGGATCGAATCTTCTCCACGCGCCGCACTCGATCTGACTGATTCAGCAGTCAACGTCGAGCCGCTTCCCGATGCGCCGGCGGCGGGGCGAGTCGGCCGGTACCGCGCCCAGCAGCCGCTGGGTGTACGCATGCCCGGGGCTGTCGGTGATCTCCTCGGCGGTACCCCGCTCCACGACCCGGCCGCGCAGCAGGACGTCGACCTCGTCGCTGATCCTGCGGACCACGTCGAGGTCGTGCGTGATGAAGAGGTAGGACAGCCCCCGCCGCCGCTGGAGGTCCAGCAACAGGTTCAGGATCTGCGCCTGGACGGAGACGTCCAGCGCGGAGGTGGGCTCGTCGCAGATGACCAGTTCGGGATCGGTGGCCAGAGCACGGGCGATGCAGACGCGCTGCCGCTGGCCGCCCGAGAAACGGTGCGGCCACGCTTCGGGCGGAACCCCCTCCATCCCCACGGCGTCGAGCAGTTCACGCACCCGGGCGGCTCGGTCCGCCCGGTGGAGGCCGTGGGCCCGCAGCGGTTCGGCCACGGCCTCGCCGATGGTCATGCGCGGGTCGATCGACTCGTAGGGGTCCTGGAAGACCATGCCCACACTGCGGCGGAAGGCCTTGCGGGCGCGGCGCCCGCGCACCGGCTCGCCGCGGAAACGGACGGTGCCGGCGTCGGCCCGCTCGAGGCCGACGACGATCCGCGCCAGGGTGGACTTCCCGGAGCCGGACTCCCCCACGATGCTGACCGTGCGGCCCGCCTCGATACGCAGATCGACCGCGTCGAGGGCAGTGAAACGGCCGTACCGCTTCGTGATGCCGGTCGCTTCCAGCAGGGGCGCTTCCGGGCCCGTCCTCGGCGCCGCGGTCATCGTCCGTCCTCCAGTCGGTGGCAGGCGGCCACGTGATCCGCGGCGAGCCCTTCGAGCCGGGGGACTTCGACCCCACAACGGGCCTCGGCCTCGGGACATCGGGGGTGGAAGGGGCAGCCTTCCGGTACCCCTCCGGTGGGAGGGCTGCCGGCGATGGTCGTATAGGGCTCCTTCGGGGCCGCGTCACGACCGCTGCGGAAGCACTCCAAGAGTGCCCGCGTGTAGGGGTGCCGCGCCCCCTCGAAGAGACCGAGCACGTCGGTGTGCTCCACGAGCCGCCCGCCGTAGAGCACGGCGACGTGGTCCGCGATCTCCGCCACCACCGACATGTCATGGGTGATCCAGACGACGGTGAGGCCGTACTCACGCTGGAGCCGGCTCACCAGGCCGAGGATCTCCGCCTGCACCGTCACGTCCAGCGCGGTGGTCGGCTCGTCGGCGATGAGGAGCTGGGGGTGGAAGGCGAGCGCCATCGCGATGATGACGCGCTGGCGCATGCCGCCGGAGAGCGCGTGCGGGTACAGGCGGGCCACCCGGTCGGGGTCCGGGATGCCGACGTCGGCGAGGGCGCGCTGGGAGAGTTCGGCGGCTTCGGCGCGGGACGCGCCGCAACGGACCTGATGCACCTCGGCGATCTGGCGCCCCACCCGGACGACCGGGTTCAGCGCGGCGGAGGCGTCCTGGGCCAGGTAGGCGGCGGTCCGGCCGCGGGCCTCGCGCAGGGCCCGGCCGCCCAGCGCGGTCAGGTCGACGTCGCCGACCCGCACCGAGCCGGCGGTGATCCGGGCCCCGGCGGGGAGGAGCCGGCCGGTGGCCAGGGCGAGCGTCGACTTGCCGGATCCCGACTCTCCGACCAGGGCGGTGGTGGTGCCCGCCGGTACGTGCAAGGACACGTCCCGGAGGGCGGTGTGGTCGCCGTAGGCGACGCTGAGGCCGTCGATGCCGACGTCGCTGCCGAGGCGGCGCGCGGGGGTCTGTGCGGGAGGGGCGGTCATGGCGTCTCCGAGGCGGCACGGGGGTCGATGGCGGTCCTGACGAGGTCCACCAGCAGGTTCGCCGTCACGACGAGGGTCGAGGCGACGATGACCGTGCCGGTGAGGAGCGGGCGGTCGAGTTCGGCGAACGCGGTGGTCTGGAGCTGGCCGATGCCCGGCCAGCCGAAGATCGTCTCGACGAAGACGACACCGGAGAGGAACACCGCCACGTCCATGCCGAGCAGGGTGACCACCGGTGAGGCCGTGTTGCGCACGACGTGGCGCAGGACGATCCTGCGGCGGCTGAGCCCCTTGGAGACGGCGGTGCGCACATAGGCCGAGGCGAGGGCCTCCCGTGTGCTGTCGCGCACGACGTTGGCGTAGTAGGGGGCGCCCAGGACGCCGAGGGTCAGGGCCGGCAGCACGAGCTGGGCGGGCCCGGCGCCCCCGTCGATGGGGAAGAGCGGCCAGTGGTATCCGAAGAGGAGCAGCAGCAGGAAGCCCAGGGAGAACACCGGCATCGACAGCAGGCCGACGTTGACGGTGGCCAGGAGCCAGCTGCGCCGGGGCCGCAAGGCCTCCCACAGGCCCCACAGTCCGCCGATGACGACCTCGACGACGACGGCCGCGGCGGCGAGGAGGGTGGTGGCGGGGAGGCGTTCGAGGACGAGGGAGAGGACGGGTCGGTCGGTGGCGTACGAGGTGCCCAGGTCGCCCCTGGCCACCGAGCCCAGGTAGTGGCCGAGCTGCGACCACAGCGGGTCGTCGAGGTGCAGCCGGGCGCGGATCTCCGCGAGGACCTCCGGCCCTGCCTTGGGCCCGGCGATGCTGCGGGCGGGGTCGCCCGGGACGACGTACTGGAGGACGAAGGTGAGCAGGACCACCGCGAGGACGGTGAACAGGCCCAGGAGGATGCGTATGCCTATGCGTCGAGCCATGAGCGGCGCTCCGAGAGGGGATTGCGGCGGTTGAGCCCTTCGGCGATCAGGACGAAGGCGAGGACGGTCGCGATGACCAGGACCAGGGGGACGAACAGGGTGTGCGGGGCGTAGGTCATGCTCGCGGAGCCGTCCGCCAGCATGTTGCCGATCTCCGGGGTGGGCGGCTGGATGCCCGCCCCGAGGTAGGAGAGTCCGGCGCCGACGATGACGACGGCCGCCCCGTTGAGCGCCGCGACGTTGAGCAGGGCGGTGGACAGGTGGGGCAGGACGTGGCGGCGCAGCGTGGCGGGGCGGCTGACGCCGTGGGCCAGGGCCGCCTCCACGTACCCGCGGCCGCGCAGCCGTGTCGTCTCGCCGTGGACCAGGCGGGCGGTCCAGGCCCAGTAGAGCGCGGTGACGACGATGATGATGCCGGTGGTGCCGCGGCCGACGATGCTCGCCAGCGCGAGCCCGGAGAGCACGGTGGGCACGGACAGGAAGACGTCGACCACGCGCATCAGGCACTGCTCGACCCAGCCGCGGTAGAAGCCGGCGACGAGCCCGACCGCGGCGCCCAGGCCGACGGAGGTGAGGTTGGCGACCAGGGCGATGGTCAGGGTGGCGCGCAGTCCGTGGAGGGAGCGGGCGAGCATGTCCCGGCCGATCGCGTCGGTCCCCAGCGGGTGACCGGGTGTGCCCACCCCGCTGGGCAGACCCGCCGCGGTGAGGCTGTCGGTGTGGAGGGTGTAGGGCGACCCGGCGAGCGGGGCGAGGAGGGCGAGAAGGGCGAGGGCGCCGAAGAGGGAGAGCCCGGCGAGCCAGAGCGGCCGTCCCCCCTTGCGGGCCGGGCCGCTCGGGGCGTCCGGCCGGCCGGGGAGCGGGGCGGGCGCGGAGGCCGGTCCGATGGCGACGGGTGCGGTCATCGTCCCACCCACAGCCGGTCGTAGTAGGTGCCGGTCTCTCCGCGCATCCGGTAGTTGCGCAGGTGCGGGGCGCGGGCGGCGAGGAAGTTCATGCTGCCGACGTAGACCCCCGCGGCGTCGCGGACCAGTTCCTCCTCGACCTCGGCGAGCAGTGCGTTGGCCTCCTCCGGGGTGCGGCCCTTGCGCGCCCGGGCGGTGAGTTCGTCCACCCGTGCGTTGGCGTAGCCGGTGTAGTTGTAGGCGGCGGAGGAGGTGAAGTTGGAACTCACGAGTTCCAGGGCGCTGTTGAGCGTGAGGTAGAGGTGGGTGCCGTAGAGGTCGCCCTCTCCGCGCGCGGTGGCGTCCTCGAAGGCGGACTGGCTCATGCCGTTCAGTTCGATCTCCACTCCCACCGCGTCGAGCTGTTGCTGGAGGACCTGTCCGAGCAGGGGCCACGGGTCCTGGGTGCCGTGCAGGAACTCCAGGCGGAGTCTGCGTATCCCCGCCCGGTCCAGGAGTTCGCGCGCGCGGCCGGGGTCATGGCCGTAGGGTTGCGCGGTCCGCCGGTAGCGGTCGAGGGCCTTCGGGAACGGACTGCCCCAGGGGTCGGAGAGCCCGAAGTTCAGGCGCATCAACTGCTCCCGGTCGACGGCCCAGTTCAGGGCCTGCCGGACGCGGGGGTCCTTGAGCTCCCGGCGCTTGTGGTTGACGGAGAGCCACTGGGTGCCGCGGACCGGGATCTGCTGTACGTACTTCTCCCGTACGGCGGGGTCGGCGGTGAAGCGGGCCGCCTGGCTGGCGACCAGGCCTTCGCCGAGGACGTCGACCCGGCCGCCGGAGAGCTGGAGGGTCTGGAGGGGGTAGTCGATGCCCCACCGGTACTCCACCCGGTCGAGGAGCGGTGTGCCGCGCCAGAAGTATCCGTCGAAGGGCTCGAACACGGCCCGCTTCGCCTTGCTGTCGTAGCGGGTGATGCGCATCGGCCCGGTGCCGACGGGGGTGCGGCCGAAACCCGTGCCGAGCCGTCGGATCTCCTCGGCGGGCAGGGCCGCGGTGTACGGCATGCAGAGCAGTGCGGGGAAGAGGACGTCGGGCTCGGCGAGTCGGATCTGCAGGGTGTGCGGGTCTCGGGCCCGCAGCCCGGTGACGGTGCGGGCCTTGCGTTCGGACACCGCCTGGGCGCCTTCTATGCCGAGGAGGTAGCTCGCGGCCCAGGACTCCAGGGCGGGGTCGAGCAGTCGGGTCCGGGTGTAGACGTAGTCCTGGGCGGTCACCGGGCGCCCGTTGTGGAAGCGGACGTCGGGCCGCAGGCGGACGGTGTAGGAGCGGCCGTCACCGGAGACCTCAGGTGGCGCGGCCGCCGCGTTCGGGGCTGGGCCACCGGACTGTCCGGCGTACTGGTAGAGCGGGGCGTACAGGAGGGTCGAGATCGCCTCCCAGCTGTGCAGGTCCCAGCCGACCGCCGGGTCGTAGGACTGCGCCTCGTCGGACCAGGCGGTGATCACCCGACCGCCCCGGCGGGACCCGGCCGGGTCCCCCGGTCCGGGGGCCCACGCCGGCACGTCGGCCGGTGGTCCGGGGCGCGCGGGCGGTGGGTCGCCCGCGCAGCCGGTGAGCAGGAGGGCCGCGGTTCCGACGGCGCCGGCGGCGAGGACCTGCCGCCGGTCCGGTCCGGGATGGTGTGGTCCGGTCATGGGTGTCCTCTCAGGGTGGCCCCGTACGGGGTGACCGGTGGGCGGGAAGGGGTTCGGCGGGGAGGGACTCGCCCGGCGTGCGCCGTCACCACTGGATGGTCTTGAGCTCGGTGTACTCGTGGAGCCCGTGCACGCCCAGCTCGCGGCCGACGCCGGACTGCTTGTAGCCGCCGGTCGGTGCGAGAACGCTGAACTGCCCGTCGTTCACGGTGACCAGTCCGGTGCGCATCCGCCGGGCGAAGTCCTCGGCCCGTCGTGCGTCGGCGCACCACACCGCTCCGGCCAGTCCGTAGACCGAGTCGTTGGCGATGCGGACGGCCTCGGCCTCGTCGCGGTACGGCAGGAGGCAGACCACGGGGCCGAAGATCTCCTCCCGGGCGACGGTCATGTCGGGGGTGACGTCGGCGAAGACCGTGGGCAGGACCCAGTGCCCGGCCTCCAGTCCTTCGGGGACGCGGTCCGCGGACGCCTTTCCTCCGGCGACGAGACGGGCGCCCTCCGCGATGCCGGTGTCGATGTACGCGAGCACGTCGGCGTACTGCCGGGAGGTGGCGACGGGGCCGAGGTGGTCGCCGGGGAGTGCCGGGTCGCCGAGGGTCAGGCGGGCGGCCTCCTGCGCGGCCAGGGAGACGGTCTCGGCGTACAGCCTCTCGGGGACGAGGACGCGGGTGCAGGCGGTGCAGGTCTGGCCCGCGTTGGCGAAGGCGTCGGCGAGGGCGGTGCGGACCGCGGCGGGCAGGTCCGCGACCGTCGGCCCGTCGGGGTCGTCGGCGAGGATCACCCGGGCGGACTTGCCGCCCAGTTCGAGTCCGACGCGTTTGACCGTGGCCGCCGCGTCGGCCGCGACCGTCCGGCCGGCCTCCGTGGAGCCGGTGAACGAGACCGCGTCCACGTCGGGGTGGGTCGTCAGCGCCTTGCCGACGACCGCGCCGGAGCCTGTGACCACGTTGAAGACACCGCCCGGCACGCCTGCCTCGGCGCAGGCGGCCTCGAAGACCTCGGCGAGCCGGTAGGCGTTGAGGGGTGCGTCGCTGCTGGGCTTGAGGACGAGGGTGCATCCGGCGGCGAGCGCCGCGGCGGCCTTGGCCGCGATGAGGTAGAGCGGATAGTTCCAGGGGGTGATGGCCGCGACGACTCCCACCGGTTCGCGGACGATCTGGGAGCTGCCGATCCGTTCCTCCCAGGCGAGCCCGTCCAGGAGCTCGGCGTACGAGGCGAAGACGTCGGCGGCGAGTCGTGTCTGCACCAGGCGGGCGCTGTCGACGGGTGCGCCCATCTCGGCGCTGATCAGCGCCGCGAACTGGTCCTCGTCCTTCCTGATGCCCTCCGCGACGGCGGTCAGCAGCCGCTGCCGGGTGCCGGTGCCGGAGGCGGACCAGGCCGGGAACGCCTGCCGGGCGGCGGCGACCGCCGCGTCCACGTCCTCGGCCGTACCGTCGGGTACGCAGCCCACCGAGTCGCGGCCGGCGGGGTCGCGGACCAGCACACAGGGCCCGTCGAGGCCTGCGGCGGGGACGTGCCAGGCGCCGCCGATCCAGAAGTGCCGGCGCTCCTCATGGGCGCGTGCACTGGTGGCGTGGATGACCGGATGACCCATGGTCGTGCTCCTCACGGACGCCTGGGGTTCGGTGGAGGCCGCACCCCGGAGCCGAAAGACGAGGGGGTGTCTGGCTGGTTCCGAACGTAGGCCTCTACTGATTCGCGAGTCAATAGAGGGTGCGCGAAATACTGACGCGCGGATCAGCTTCCGGTTGACTGAGAACGCCCGACAGGGCGGACGCGAGACTGCGGCCCTCGTCCGCGGAACGGAGGGGCGGTCGGATCGCTCCGGGACGCGTGCTCGGGGTGCGGGAGGGCTCGGGGTGCGGGAGGGCTCGGGGTGCGGGAGGGCTCGGCGGAGCCGTGGGAAGCCGATGCCGAGACGTCGGGCAGCCGGAGAGTCAGTTTGAGCTGTGGTCTACGAGGAGGTGGGATCGCACCAGGTCGATGAACTCATCGGAAGCCTCCACATTCACCAGGTGTCCCTTGCCCGGCAGTACGTGTAGGACGGCAGAGGATACGGAACGAACGAGGGCCTCAGCATCCTCCACGGTGGCGAGCCGATCCTCGCCGCCGGCGATCACGAGGGTGGGAGCCGTGATGGCGGGCAGGCCGCTGGTGGCGTCGAACGACCGCTGGGCCAGGTAGAGCTTGCGCCAGTCATCGAGGGACTGCACTTCGGGCTCGTCATCGGGGTAGTGCAGGAAAACGTCGTTGGCAGGGTCGGCGAGGAAGTCTGCCGAGAACAGCCATGGGCAGATGAGGTCGAACATCTGCTTGGGCGTGGCTCCGCCTTCGTACACGTCCAGGACCGCGTCGAGGAACATCCGGGACTGCCGGTTCATGACCGCGAAGGTGGAGGCGAGGACAAGCCGCCGGAGCATGGCCGGATGTCTGAGAGCGAACGCCTGGGCGACCAGACCCCCCATCGAGAAACCCAGCACGTGGGCGGAGACAAGCTGCTGGTCCGCGAGGACGGCGGCGACATCGTCGGCGAGGTCGTCCATGGTGTGACCGTCCCGCGCAGCGGGTGTCCGGCCGGATCCACGCAGGTCGATCGACACCACCCGGAATCGGTCTGCCAGAGCGGTCCGCTCCGCCTCCCAGAACGAGACGTCACCACCCAACCCGTGGAGGAGCACCAGCGGCTCCCCCTCTCCTTCTGCGGTCCAATGGACCGGCCCGGACGATGTCTGCGTGAACGGCATCGGCGCTACTCCTGCTTCGCGTGTGGTGTCGGTCCGAAGCAGTCATTCTCCGTGGGGATCGCGGCATGAGGCCCAGGGATCACCCCTAGTCTTCGAGCGGGGCAGCAGCAGTGGGCCATGGCGGCTGGGCGCATGTGGCGGGGGTGAACTATGGTGTCCCACCACATACGCCCCTGACCTGCGACTTCCTACGGTGTGGCGACACCGAAACGTCCCCGCACCTGCTTGAAGTGGTGCACATGGCCGCCGCAACACCCTCCCCGACGCCACCGAACTTCCCGCCCTGAAAACTGCTGCGCTGACTGCACAGGGACGAGGAGACGGCTGCACGGCGCTGGACCGGCCGGTCCGACTCGGGGCGCCGTACGCCTCCGGCGGGTCAGCCGCGGAGGTGTACGGCGAGGGTGGCGAGCCAGGCGCCGGGGGTGAAGGGTGCCGGCGGTTCGACCTCCGCGCCGAGCGTCACCAGCGCGAGGGCCAGGCCGTCCTCGTCGAGGCCCAGGGCGAGGAGATCGTGCAACTCCCCCGTCAGCTGGGCGACGAGCCCTGTGTCGGTGCCCTCCAGGTAGTCGGCGAGCGCGGCCTGGTGGTCGCCGAACTCGTCCGGCAGGTCCTGCGTGAACCAGCCGCCGACCAGTTGGGCCAGCTCGGGGAAGCGGGCCCGCCACTCCCACGGCGTCGTGGGCGCGGCAGGCGGTGGCGCCTGGCCGGTCGCCAGGCTCTCGTCGAGCCGGTCGGCGAGGCCCGTCAGCCAGTCCCGGATCTCCTCCGGCGGCAGCCCCACGTCGGGCAGCCGGTAGTACTCGCCGAGCCGCTGCCGCAGCCGCCCCGGCGGATTGGCGGCGTAGACGCGTAGCTGCTCGGCCGCGACGGCGATGGCCCAGGGCCGGGTGCGCCAGGTCTGCCGCAGATAGCCGGCCACCGCCTCGGGGGCGTGCGGACCAAGGCCCAGGTGGGCGCGGACGACCTGGTCGAGCTCGCCGTACTTGCGGTCGTGCTCGGCGGGGTTCAGGGACACACAGGCCTCTTACAGGTCGATGGGCAGCGAGGAGTGCACGGTGAAGGGGTACGCGCCGGGCTCGCCGGGCACGATCCTGCGGAGCACGACCCGGGCGGCGCGCACCGGGATCGGTTCCTGGCCGGCCAGCGCCATCCCGGTGGTGAGCAGCGTGCCCACCGGGTCGGGGCGGGTGGGCCAGGCGGCCTCGATCACGAGCCGCTGCCGGGTGGACTGGGCGAGCCAGCGGTGGATGACCTGCTCGTTCAACGCGATCACCTGCTGGGTGGCCCATTGGGCGGTCACCCGGTCCGGGTACGTCGCGGCGCGGTCGGCGCGGGCCGGGACGGGTGACGCGGGGGGTATGGGAGGTGCGGGAGGCGTCGTCATGTCAGGCCCCGCCCCAGCCGCGCAGCGTGGCTCGCTGGGCGGTGGTGTAGTTGGCCTGCCCGGTGGTGACGACGGCGTGCAGCCACTTCTGCGCGGCCTGCAGGTCCTCCATCTGCCTGTCCCAGCGGTCGAGTTCGTCCACGAACACCTCGCGGGCCTCTCCCTCCCAGGCGAGGACGACCGGCACCGTGCGGTCGTACAGCGCGCCCAGTCGCTCGTTGAGCTTCTTCACGATGTCCTCGAGGTCGCCTGCGATCTCTCGCAGCGCGACCACGTCGACGGATATCGAGCCGTCTTCGTTCACGCTTCCCCCTGCCTCACGTCTGTTTCAGGTACGCGTTCAGATGTGGTTGATCTTGCTGGTCGGCGCCGCTCCACCGGCCGGGCCCGCGCTCGATCCCTCGCCGGACAGTTCGCGTACCTCGGCGTCGATGTCGACCTTCCCCATCTCGGCCCGGAACCCCCGCAGGACGTCCAGCTCCTGGCGCGTGAACCCGTCCCGGCTCATCCGGACGGCGTTCGCAAGCACGCCCAGGATCTCCCGGACCCGCACGGCGTCGGCCCCGGCCTCGCGGTGCAGCTTCCGGTACTCCGTCGCCGCCTCACTGCGCCACCGCGCCTCGGCCCGGTCCACGAGCGCGTCCATCCGGCGCACCACCCCGTCGATGTGCGTCCGCATGGCGTCCAGGTCGTCGGCGAGACGCTTCAGGTCCTCGTCCGACACGGCGAGGGTCGGCTCGATGGGCATGGCGGGTGGCTCCTTCCAGGGTCGGGTGGGTCAGTGCTGCTCGGCGAAGTGGACGTGGACGGCGTCGAGGAGGAGGCGGACGCGTGCGTGGGTCACGTACGGCATGACGGTGGCGAAAGCCGCGTCCAACTCGGCTGGTGTGCGGAACAGGTACAGGATGCGCTGCAGCTCGCCGGCGAGGTTGCCGAGTCGCTCATGGCAGTCCTCCGGGTGCTCGCTGTTCAGGATCTCCTCCAGAGCCTCGTCCACGTCGTCGTACTCCCCCGAGAACATCGACGAGAGGAAGTGCTCTGTCTGCGCGAAGCGTCCGCGCGCCTCCCAGAAGGAGAGCGGCAATTCTGTCATGTCCGGGTAGGAGCGGAGCTGGCGTTCGCGGAGGAGCGCGGCCAGTGAACGCAGGAAGTCCGCCGGTGGATCGTCACCGGCCGCGCGCGCCAGCCTCTGGCGATACACGGCGGGCCTTGCCTCGAACGCCTCCGTGCCGACCTCGTCGGCGAGGAGGTCGAGCAGCGAGGCCAACGCCACCAGTGGCATCACGTCGGAGATCGCGCGGGAGTCCTGCAGGAACCGGGACAGCCGCTGGAGTTCGTCCTCCAGCGGCGCGGCCCCCGGGTTGCGCGAGGAGGCAGCGACGTCCAGCAGGAGCCCCACCGCGCCCTGGGTGAGGAACTCTTCGTGTCTTGTGGTCACATGGCGCATGCTGTGTCAGTGCTGCTCGGCGAAGTGGACGTGGATGGCGTCGAGGAGGAGGCGGACGCGTGCGTGGGTCACGTGAGGTTTGACGGTGGCGAAGGCGGAGTCCAGTTCGGCAGGCGTACGGAACATGTACAGGAGGCGCTGCAATTCCCCGGCAAGGTCGGCGAGCTCCTGACAGTCCGGATGTTCGCTGGTCAGGATCTCCTCCAAGGCCTCGTCCACGCTGGCGTACTCCCCCGAGACCATGCTGCTGACGACGGCTGACGTCAGCGAGAATCGGTGACTCGCCTCCCAGTTGGACAGCGGCAGCTCCGTCAGGTTCGGGTGGAAGAGGAACTGGCGGTCACGGATGAGGGCGGCCAGCGAGTGCAGGAAGTCGGCAGGCGGATCGTCGCCGGCCGCCCGCGCCAGGACCTGGCGATACTCGGCGGGCCTCGTCTCGTACGCCTCGGTGCCGACCTCGTCGGCCAGGAGGTCGAGCAGGGATGCCAGCACCGCGGGCGGCATCGCCGCTGACGTCGCCCTGGAATCCAGCAGGTAGCGGGACAGGCGCTGGAGTTCGTCCTCCAGCGGTGCGGCGCCCGGGTTGCGCGACGCGACGGCGATACGCAGGAGGAGCCCCACCGCGCCTTCAGTGAGGAATTCGTGGTGCTGCGTGTTCATGAGGCGCATGTTACGGCGGGGACGGGAAGGCGGTGCGGACATAGAAGGTCCCTGAATCCGGCGAGTAGGCGAGCACGAGCTTCACGCTGTGGACCTGGGTTGGCTGGGCGCTGAAGCCGTGGGAGGCGAAGTCGGACTTCGAGACGGAGGATCCCGTCACGACGGGTTTGCCGTTCGCGTCCGTGACGGTGAACTCATCCAGCGTCGGCGACGAGCCGGGTTTGAACGTACCGTTGGCCACCCGTTGCTTCTGCTTCTCCATCCATTGCTCGATCGTCCTGATGTTGTCGGAGTCGTTGAGTGCGGCCTGCACATGCTTCTGGGCGGCGGGCAGGTCCCGGAAGGCCGAGGCGTCGACTCCCTGTTCCGTACGCGCATCCGTAGCTGGTCCGGGGTGAGGCCGACGTGCCGGTCGATCGTGTGGGCGTCCTTCCCCGGCCTCAGCGGGTCGTTCGGGGTGGCCTGGTAGGGGTTGGTCTCCCACTCCATCGAGGCGAGGTCGATGCCGAACCGGTTGTTCGGGTCTCGCGACTGCTCGTTGAGCGGGACGATCGAGCGGTCGAACTCGAAGAGCGAGCGCGCCCCGAACGCCTCCGCCAGTGCCGACTGCGACTGGAAGGTCGGTACCGCGCGCGAGGCCTCGCGCAGGGGTTCGAGCCGGGCCTTCACCTTCTGGGTCTGGGCCCGCAACTCGGTCTCGTAGGTGTCGACCGCCGCGTTGACGGCGTCCGTGTCGATGGCGACGAGCACCGCCGCGCCCAGGCCCTTCCACATCTTCTTGAGGCGCTCGAAGAGGTCCCCCACGCTCTTGATGTCGGCGACGTCGAGGATTGCCAAGGCGTCCTTGATGGCCTTGTACAGGATCTCGCGCAGCTCGGTACGGACCTTCTCCGCGGCCTCCGCGTACGAGCGGATGGCCTGGGCCAGGATCTGGGCCGTGGTGCTGAGGACGCCGAACACCGGGAGGCTCGTGCCCGCGCCCGTCTGCGGCTTGTGGGCCCACTCGTAGCCGGCCGTGTTCTTGCCCCAGGCCGTCGTGCCCCAGAGCGACGACACGAACTGAAGCATCGCCCCGTGCCAGTCGCCGTTGGCATTGTCCGTGATGGTGTCGATCGTGCCGCTGAGCTGTCCCTGGATGATGCCGATGCCCGTCTGGAACGGCAGCCAGGCTTGCGAGAGCTCGTTGACCCTGAGGTAGTTCGGGAGCGGCAGGATCTCCAGGGCCCGGCCGGCCCGCAGGGCCTCCTCGATCACGGTGCGCATCAGGGAACCGGGTATGTCGCCGTCGAAGACGTCGGCGAAGTCGTCGACGGGGTTGCCGTCGCGCACGCCGAAGGGTGGCGGGGCCGTGTAGGCCGGCGGGGCGGTGATGACCTGCGGCGGCGGCTGTGGTGCGAAGGGTGGGTTGAGCGGGTGGGTCGCCGCGTCCGCCTGCCGGAAGTTGTTGGCCGTGGTGGTGAAGCCGACCGCCGCACCGCCGACAGCGACGACGGCCTTACCGTGCACCTCCAGGGAGGAGGGTGACGACCGCGGCGTACTGGGTGGCGAACTCGGCTGTGACAGCGCCGGATCCGCCGACCTTGGAGTAGCCGGCGTGGACGTCGAGGAACTGCACGAGCGCCTTGTGGAACGACTGCTGCTCGACGGCGAGGGCCGCCGACACCTGGTACAGGTGGAACGGCTGTACGTCGAAGCCGCCGGGTGCCGTCCACGGGTTGGTCACCGCGGGCGGGGTCGGCGGCGGCAGTTGGGGCGGCGGACCTGAGCTCGGCGGGGTCGGTGACGCGTTCGGGCTCGGTGACGGCGTCGGCTGGGGGCTCGGACCGAAGCTAACATCACGGATCGTCAAACCGCATGAACAAGAGCATGGTTGATGGATAAGTGGCGCGCCTCACCCGGCGCGCGACCCGCCTGCCGCGGTCGGTCGGCGAACGAGCCGTGGCGGTCGGCTCCCGTCTGGGTCTCCGCCCGCCCCCCGCGCAAAACGTGCTGCCCTCGCCCCACAGAACGGCGGCGGGCCCCCGAACCGCCCACATGGCGGCCCCACGCACCCCAGCCGCCAGAACTATGGTGTCCCACCACATACGACGGTGACCAGCGTGTTTCTACGGTGTGGCGACACGCAAACGTCCCCGTCATCCGCCAGGAAGTGGTGCCGATGTCCTCCCCCGCGACCGCTCCACCCGCCGAGTCGAATCTCAAGCGCATCGTCGCCGCGAGTCTCATCGGCACCACCATCGAGTGGTACGACTTCTTCCTCTACGGCTCAGCCGCCGCGCTCGTCTTCAACAAGCTGTTCTTCCCCGACTCCGATCCGCTGGTCGGAACGCTGCTGTCGTTCCTCACGTACGCGGTCGGGTTCGCCGCCCGGCCGCTGGGCGCGCTCGTCTTCGGGCACTACGGGGACCGGCTCGGGCGCAAGAAGCTGCTGGTGCTGAGCCTGTTGCTGATGGGTGGGGCGACCTTCGCCATCGGGCTGCTGCCGACGCACGCCACCGTCGGTTCCGCCGCGCCGCTGCTGCTCACCGCGCTGCGGCTGGTTCAGGGCTTCGCGCTCGGTGGGGAGTGGGGCGGGGCAGTCCTGCTGGTGTCGGAGCACGGGGACGCCAAGCGGCGCGGGTTCTGGGCTTCCTGGCCGCAGACCGGGGCGCCGGCCGGGCAGCTGCTGGCGACGGGCGTACTGTCGGCGCTGACCGCGCTGCTCTCCGACGCGGCGTTCCTGTCGTGGGGCTGGCGCATACCGTTCCTGCTCTCCGGTGTGCTGGTCATCGTCGGCCTGTGGATCCGCCTGTCGGTGGACGAGTCACCCGTGTTCAAGGCCGCTCTCGCCGCCGCCGAGGAGCGGAAGGCGGCGGCCGGGCAGGTGGAGAAGATGCCGCTGGTCGCCGTCCTGAAGCACCACTGGCGCGATGTGCTCGTCGCCATGGGCGCCCGCATGGCGGAGAACATCAGCTATTACGTCATCACCGCGTTCATCCTCGTCTACGCCACGACCTCGGTGGGTCTCAGCAAGCAGACCGCGCTGAACGCCGTCCTGATCGCCTCCGCCGTCCACTTCGCCGTCATCCCCCTCTGGGGCGCGCTCTCCGACCGGATCGGCCGCAAGCCCGTGTATCTGATCGGCGCGGTCGGCGTCGGCGCCTGGATGTTCCCGTTCTTCGCCCTCATCGACACCAAGAGCTTCGGCAGCCTGCTGCTCGCCGTCACCGTCGGACTGGTCCTGCACGGGGCGATGTACGCGCCGCAGGCCGCGTTCTTCTCCGAGATGTTCGCGACCCGGATGCGCTACTCCGGCGCCTCCATCGGCGCGCAGTTCTCCTCGGTAGCCGCCGGGGCCCCGGCGCCCCTGATCGCCACCGCGCTGCTCGCCGACTACGGCTCCTCCACGCCGATCGCGCTGTACGTCATCGCCGCCGCGCTGCTCACGATCGTCGCCCTCGCCTGCGCCCGCGAGACCCGCAACCTCGACCTCTCCGACATGACCGAGGACACCACCCCCGCCGTGGTCCCGGTCCGGGCGGACGCCTGAGCCCTTCCTCACCCCGGCGAAGGCGCCGGTTCCCCCACGGGGAGCCGGCGCCTTCGCCGTCAGCGCCTCGCCGTCCGCGCCGCCGAGGCCCTCAGCGGGCGACCGCCGGCGCCATGGCGTGCAGGCGCAGGGCCAGTTGGATCTCCAGGGCGCGGGCCGGTGACTGCCAGTCGGGGCCGAGGAGGCGTCCGATCCGTTCGATGCGCTGGGCAACGGTGTTCACATGGACGTGGAGGTCGTCCTTCGTCCGCGCGGGGCTCATGCCGCTCGCGAAGTACGCGTCCATGGTCCGCACCAGGTCCGTGCCACGCCGCGCGTCGTACGCCACGACCTCGCCGATCGTGCGGTCGACGAAGCCCTCGATGTCCCGGCCGTCGGCGAGGAGCAGACCGAGGAAGCCCAGGTCCTCGGCGGCCGCACCCTCTCCGGAGCGGTGCAGCAGGCGCAGCGCGTCCAGGCAGCGGCGGGCCTCCCCGTAGGCGATCGCGACCTGGCCGGGGCGGGCGAGCGGCGCTTCGACGGGGGCGGAGGCGCCGACGGTGACCGGTTCGCGCACGGCGCCGCCGAGGTGCTTGGCGGTCTGCCGGGCCAGTTCGGCGGCGCTCTCGCCACGGCCGAGGGGAAGCAGCAGCACCGTCCCGCCGTCGCGCGCGGAGGCGAGGCCGTGCCGGGTGGCGGCCAGGTGCGAGGCGGCCGACCAGAGCCGCTGGCGGTCGGCGCTCTCCCGTACCCCGCTCTCCCCTTCGCTCCCCGCCCCGCCCCGGTCGATGCGGGCGGCGAGCACCACATGGGGCGCGTCGATGTCGGTACGGAGGCGGGCGGCGCGCTCGCGCAGCAGGCGGCGGTCCCGGTCGGGGGCGTCGAGGAGGTCGTCGAGCAGTTCGCCGCGCACCCGCTGTTCCGCCTCGCCGGCCGAGCGGCGGGCCAGCAGGAGCAGGGAGGTGACCAGGGCGGCCCGTTCCAGGGTGCGCTGGTCGACGGGGTCGAGGTCGGACTGGCCGCTCAGGACGAGGGCGCCGAAGGTCTCGCCGCCGGCCGAGACCGCGGCCACCCAGTGGTCCCCGTCCCGGATCGCGTGGCCGTCGGCGACCGGTGCGGTGGTCCCCGCGCCCTCGACGAACGCGACCGTGCCGCCGAGGACTTCGGAGACGGCGCTCGCGACGTCCGGGACGCCGCCGCCGCGCAGGACGAGTTCGGTGAGCCGGTCGTGGACCTCCGAGGCCCGTTCGATGACGCCGCTGTGCTCGCGGATGATGTCGTTGGCCCGCTCCAGCTCGGCGAGGGCGGAGCGGGTCTCCGCGAGGAGGTTGGCCGTGTCGATGGCGACGGCGGCGTGCGCGGCGAGGGAGCCGAGGAGGGCGACCTGTTCCCGCTCGAAGACGCGGGCGCGGCGGTCGGCGGCGTAGAGCACGCCGATGACCTGGCTGCCCAGAGTCAGGGGGACGCCGAGGATGGCGACGAGCCCTTCGTCGCCCACGGCGGAGTCGATGGTGGCGGTGTGCTGGAAGCGGGGGTCGTCGAAGTAGCTCTCGGTGACGTACGGCCGGGCGGTCTGGGCAACGAGACCGCCGAGCCCCTCCCCCATGCCGAGCCGGACCTGCTGGAAACGCGCCGAGACCGAACCCTCGGTGACGCGCATGTACGTGTCGCCGGCGACGGGATCATTGAGGCTGAGGTAGGCGACCTCGGTGCCGAGGAGGGAGCGGGCGCGCTGGACGATGGCGCGGAGCACCGCGTCGAGGTCGCGCAGTCCGGCGAGGTCGTGGGCGGTCTCGAAGAGGGCGGAGAGCTCCGCCTCGCGGCGGCGCCGCCCCTCCAGCTCGGCCCGCACCCGCAGGGCGAGCCGCTTGGCCCGTTCGAGCCCGGCCAGCGCCTCGGGGCCGGCGCCGCTCGCGCGGGCGAGCAGCACGGGCCGGTCGTATGCCTCCGTCGCGGCTCCTCGGGCGAGGAGTTCCAGGTAGGAGACCTGTTCTTGGGACATGGACACAGGGATACCTGCCGTACGGGTGATCGCACCAGCCCTGTGGACGACGCTCAGTGTGCGGTCCAGCCCCCGTCGAGGGTCAGGGAGGTGCCGGTGATGAAGGACGCCTGCGGGGTGCAGAGGTAGAGCACCGCCTCGGCGACCTCGTCGGGTTCGATGAGCCGCTTCAGCGCCGAGTCCTTGAGGAGGACGTCGGTCAGGACCCGCTCCGGGGGGATGGCGTGGGCGGCCGCCTGGTCGGCGATCTGCCGCTCGACCAGTGGTGTCCGCACATAGCCGGGGTTGACGCAGTTGGAGGTGACCCCGTGGGCGGCGCCTTCGAGCGCGGCGGTCTTGGAGAGTCCTTCGAGACCGTGTTTAGCGGCCACATAGGCGGACTTGTAGGCGGAGGCGCGCAGACCGTGTACGGAGGAGACGTTGACGATCCGGCCCCATCCCTGAGCGTACATGTGCGGCAGGGCGCCCCTGATCAGCCGGAAGGGGGCCTCCAGCATGACCGTGAGCACGGTGTGGAAGACGTCGGGCGGGAACTCCTCGATGGGGCGGACCAGTTGCAGTCCGGCGTTGTTCACGAGGATGTCGGCGCCCGCGGCGGCGGCCTCCGCAGCGTCCAGGTCGGTGAGGTCCAGGAGCTGCGGCTCCACCGTGCCGGGGAGGCCGGTGGCCTGGTCGGCGAGGGCTGCGAGCCCGTCGCCGGCCCGGTCGACGGCGCGGACGTGAGCCCCGGCGGCGGCGAGCCGGAGCGCGCAGGCGCGTCCGATGCCCCCGGCCGCGCCGGTGACGAGCGCGCTGCGACCGGTGAGGTCGAGCGCGACGGAGGCGAGGGCGGGAGCCGGGGCCGGGGCGGGGGCCGGCGCTTCGGCGGGAGTCACCGCCGGGCGGGGCGGGACGAGGGGTGCCGGGGCCGGGGCGGGACCTGAGGTGGAGGGGGCGCTCATGCTCCGCACCTTATGAAGCGCCCCACCCGCGACCGATGTGCGCTGCACCCATACTTCAGTGCTGTGGCGTGGTGTCGAACCATGTGGGTCCGTCGGAGAGCGCCTGCTCGATCCGGAAGCGCGCGAACCGCTTCAGCTCCGGGAGCCGGTCCACCTCGAACCAGCCGACCTCCGTGGACTCCTCGTCGTTCACCCGCGCCTCGCCGCCGACGGCCCGGCAGCGGAAGGAGATGTCCATGAACTGGCACTGGTCGCCGTTGGCGTACACGACGGGCTTGCGCAGGGTCTCGACGAGCACGACCCGCTCGACCTCGCAGCGCACGGCGGTCTCCTCGTACACCTCGCGCACGGCGCAGTCGGCGGGCTGCTCGCCGGGCTCGACGATGCCGCCGATGATCGACCACAGGCCGTTGTCGGCACGCCGGCCGAGCAGCACGCGACCCCGGTCGTCGAAGACGACGACGCTCACGCCCGGCAGGAACAGCAGCTGGTGGCCGGCGGTGGCCCGCAGCTCGCGGATGAAGTCAGGAGTACCCATGCCCCGACCCTAGGGCGTGTTTCGAAAGTAGCGTCGTCCGCCCGCAGGGCGGGGCCGGGGGCGTCTGGTGCGTGCGATCGCAAGGCGGAGGAAGGAGAGCGCAGCGGGCTGCGCCGACGACCGACAACGCAGCGAGCGTGCGTGCCAGGCGCCCCCGGCCAGACGGGACTTTCGAAACACGCCCTAGACGCCGCCGATCAGGCGCCTTCGGAGCGGGCCTCCCGGCGGGCGCGCAGGGAACGGAGCGCCGACCAGCCGAGTCCGGCGGCGGCGAGCGCGACCAGAAGCGCCTCGGGCAGGGTGCCCATGCGGGTGGCCGGGGTGAGCGAGGAGCGCAGCGGCACCTCGTCGACCAGCACGTCGGGGGTGAACATCCGCGATTCCCGCACGATCTTCCCGTCCGGCATGATGATCGCGCTGACGCCGCTCGTGACCGGCACGACGACGGAGCGGCTGTGCTCGACGGCCCGGACCCGGGACATCGCCAGCTGCTGGTAGGTCATCTCGCTGCGGCCGAAGGTGGCGTTGTTGCTCGGTACGGTGATCAGCTGGGCGCCATGGGTGACGGTATCCCGCACGGCCCAGTCGAAGGCCGCTTCGTAGCAGGTGGCGAGCCCTACGCGGGTCCCCGCGAGGTCGAAGACCCCGATCTTGTCGCCGGGGCCGAAGTCGCGGCTCACCCGGTCGACGTCGCTGTTGAAGAGGCGGACGAAGGGCCGCATCGGGATGTACTCGCCGAACGGCTGGACATGCCGCTTGTCGTAGGTGGCGACGGGGCCCTTCTCCGGGTCCCACTCGATGAGGGTGTTGCGCAGCTTGCCGGTGTCGGGGGCGATGACCGCGCCGATCACGGTCGGGACCCCGATCGCGCCGACCGCCTCGTCGATGACGTCTCTGGCGTCGGGGTTGGCCAGCGGGTCGATGTCGGAGGAGTTCTCCGGCCACAGCACGAAGTCGGGCTGGGGCTTCCGGCCGGCCTTGACGTCCTCGGCCAGCTCCTTGGTCCGGTTGGCGTGGTTGTCGAGGACGGCACGCCGCTGGGAGTTGAAGTCGAGCCCGAGGCGCGGCACGTTGCCCTGGACGGCGGCGACGGTGGCGGTGCCGTCCTCGGCCGCGCCGTCGACCAGGGGCAGCGCGGCGACGGCGCCGGTGACCGGCACGAGGACGGCGAGGACGGCCGCGGTGAGGGAGCGGCGCGCGAAGGCGCCGGTCACCCGGCGGGCGCGGAGCTGCCGGATGATCTCGTACAGCCCGAAGCCGCAGAGCGCGACGGCGAACCCGAGCACCGGGGTGCCGCCAACGGCGGCCAGGGGCAGGAAGACGCCGTCCGCCTGCCCGAAGGCGATCTTGCCCCAGGGGAAGCCGCCGAAGGGGACACGCGCGCGTGCCGCCTCGGCGAGGATCCACACCGCCGCGGCGAACACCGGCCAGGCGGGCAGTCGCGAGACGACCGCGATCCCCAGGCCCGCGGCGGCGACGAACAGCGCCTCCACCGCCGCGAGGGCGATCCAGGGCACGGGGCCGACCTCCTCGCCCGTCCAGACGAGCAGGGGCAGCAGGAAGCCGAGCCCGGCGAGATAGCCGAGGCCGAAGCCGGCGCGCGGCCGGCGGCCGTGGAGGGCCCAGCCGAGGAGCGCGAAACCGGGCAGCGCGAGCCACCACAGCGGGCGGGGCGGGAAGCTCAGGAAGAGCAGGATCCCGGACAGCGCGGCGGCGCCCGGCCGCAGGAGCCGCCGCCCGATGCGCCGGGGCCCGCCGTCGGCGGCCGGTTCGGGGTCCGGGGCGGGGCCGGAGGCGTCGACGGGGGAGATGGTGGTGCTCACACGCGGAGTCTACGGCGCGGCCCGCCGACCAGGGCGGGACGGGCGCCGGCGACGTCGGCGACGGAGTCCGACGCGGCAGCGCCCCGGTCTCGACGGAGGCCTCGCGTCCGGAGGCCGACCCGGGCCACTCCGCCTTTCTTGACAGGGACGACCCGCCGAGGCGCCGGTGGGGACGCTTCCCCGCCTCACCTGCGACCCGGGCGCCTCCCGCCCCGCCTCCGCCCCGTGCGGCAGGCCGTGCCCATCCCCCCTCTTGACCGGACCTCCCGGCCCCGTTGGCCGACCCCAGCTCCTCCCCACCCCACCGGCGCCTCCCGCCCCGTGTCCCCTGCCCTGGGCCCCTCGGCACCCCAGCCCCCGCCCCCGCCTCGTCCACCACTGCTGCAACGTTTCTGCGCTTTCTCTCCACAAACCCCTGCCGCCCCGTTACGGTGTCCGCCAGGCTGAACGGGGGTCGACGGGCATGGCTGCACCTGCGGTCGAGCGGGTGGCGGCGCGGGAGCGCGGCCGGGCGCCGGACGTCGCCGGGGCCCTGGTCCTGGGCGCCTGTGCGGCATGGTCGCTGATCAGCGCCGCCGGCCGGGACGCCCGCCCGGAGGGGATCCTCCTCGCCGTCCTCGCCCTGTCCGCCGGCTACGCCTGCGGCCGGATCTGCGGCACGCTCCTGCCGGTCGCCGCGGCGGCGGCCGCGTCGCTGGCGGCGCTGGGCCTGGCGCTCGCCTCGGGACCCGGCGTCCCCGGCGCCACTCCGGCCGCTGCCGTCCCTCCCGGTCACACGGGAGCGGCCGCGGCGCTGCTCGTCCTCGCGGCCGGCGCGGCCTGCTGCGCGGCCGCGGCGGCCGACGCGGGGCCCGTACGGCTGCTGCTCCGGGGGCTGGCGCTCGGGATCGCGGGCGTGGCTCTGGCGCTCGGCTCGGTGGTGGGCTCCCTCGCGGCGCTGGGGGTCCTCCTCTGCTCGCTCGCCGCGGTACGGATGCGGCGCCGGGCCGTCGGCCTGGCGGGGCTCGTCCTGGCGACCGGCCTGGTCGCCGGCGCCTCCTGGGCGGTCGCCGAGGACGCCCTGCCCGAGGGCCTGACGGTCTCGCTGGAGGGCCAGCTGACCGGCCACCGGGTCCTGCTCTGGCGGGACGCCGTGACGCTGGCGAAGGAGAACCCGCTCCTGGGCGCCGGTCCCGATCGGTTCGGTGCGCTGAGTCCGACGGCCCGGGAGACGCTCGCGGCGGACGGCAAGCCGCACTCGGCGCCGCTCCAGCAGGCGGCGGAGCAGGGCGTCCCCGGGGTCGTGCTCCTGGGCGCGGCCTACGGATGGCTGGTGTGGGGCCTGGGCGTCTCGCCCCGCTCGACGGCGGTGACGCTGACGGCCGGCGCCACGCTGACGGCCCTCGCGGCTCTGGCGACGGTCGGCAACGCGCTGAGCTTCACCCCGGTGACCGCGGGCATCGGCCTCCTCGCGGGCCTCGCGACGGCCCGCCCCCCGTCGGCGGACCCGCACGGCGCCTGGCGGGCGGGCGTCCGGGACGGCGCCTAGGCCGTGTCCGTAAAGTCTCGCCTGGCCCGCGACGCCTGGCACGAGCTCCCCCGTAGCCCTTCGGGCACGGGAGGTGCCCCCACGCTGCGTTGTGGGGATCGCCCGAGTACGCCCCGTACGAGGGCGACCCTCCGCCTTGCGATCGCACGCACCAGACGCCACGGGCCCTGCCCTGCGGACAGACGGCGCTCCTTTCCGGAAACGACCCAGGCCGTATTCGTAAGGTGCGGTCCGGCCGGCAACGCCCGTACACGCTCGCGGCCGGGCGTACGCGACGCCGGGCCCCGTTCAGGCGCTCGTCGGCCCCGTCGGGGTCGGTGGGGCGGGAGGGCCTGCGGCGTCGGGGGCGGGTGGGGTGACGGGGGTGGGCGTGGCGGGCTGGGTCAGGCGGCCGCGGATGACGCGGACGGCCTCCTCCGCGTCGTCGACCGTGACCGTGAACACGCGTCCGTCGACCAGTTCCAGGACGAGCGCCTCGCCCCGGCGGACGATGACCCCCATCCCCTTCTCGGGGCGCCACCGATAGCCCCAGCCGCCCCAGTGACGCGGGGTGACCGGGGCGACCTCGACGCCGACCACCTGGGAGAGCGGGATCCGGCGGCGCGGCACGCCGACGTGCCCGCAGCGGACCTCCAGCGCGGTGTCGTCGACCTTGACCGCCACATGGACGAAAGCGAGGGTGCCGAACAGCATCAGGAGCCCCGCCGCCACGCAGCCGATGACCGACATGAGCAGCGGCGCGATGCCGGAGGTCCATGGGGAGTCCACGGCCAGCTCGATGCCGAGCGCCACGAAGGCGACGCCCGCGAACGCCAGCAGCCACTGGAAACGGTTGGTGGCGCGGCCCGTCCAGACCTCGGGAACCGGAACGTCGGTGTTCGGCGGCCGGGGGTGATGGGGATGACGGCGATGGTCCCTCATGGCTCGCAGCCTACTCACACTCCGCTCACGCGGCGCCCGCTGCGCACCCGGGCCGGGTGCCGTCAGCGGGCCGCGGTCGCCGCTCCGAGCAGCCGCCCTTCCGCGTAGGAGAGGGCGGCGGACGGCAGTGCGGCGGGCCGGCCGCTGTGGATCACGGTCAGACCGCCGACGGGGGCCGCCGCGGACGCGGGCTCGGCGCCGATGCGGCGCAGCGCCTGTGCGGCGACTGCCCCTGCGGAGCCGTGGAAAACCACGTCGGGCAGGTCGGTGTCCTGGACGGCCGTACGGATCCGCTCGACGACCAGTTCGTAGTGCGTGCACCCGAGGACGAGGGCGTGGACGCCCCGGGGGGTGAGGGCGGCCGCGGCCGCCACGGCGCGCTCGACGGCGACCGGGTCGGCGCTCTCCACCGCGTCGGCGAGGCCGGGGCAGGGCACCTCGGTGACCTCGGCGCCTTCGGCGAACTCGCGGATCAGTCCGCTCTGGTACGGGCTGCCGGTGGTGGCCGGGGTCGCCCAGATGGCGACCTTGCCGCCGTTCGAGGCCGCCGGCTTGATCGCGGGGACGGTGCCGATGACCGGGATCCGCGGTTCGAGTTCGGCGCGGATGGCGGGCAGGGCGTGGACGGATGCGGTGTTGCACGCGACGATCAGGGCGTCCGGCTCGTGGGCCGCGGCCGCGCGGGCGACGGCCAGCGCGCGGAGGGTGAGGTCGTCGGGGGTGCGCGGGCCCCAGGGCAGGCCGTCGGGGTCCGAGGAGAGGACGAGATCGGCGTCGGGCCGCAGGCGGCGAACCGCGGCCGCCGCCGGGAGCAGGCCGATTCCGGAGTCCATGAGCGCGATCTTCACCCGGTCACCCTAGCCGACCACCCTTGCGTCCCCGGCGATCTGGGGCAGACTGCGGCGAATGAGCGCCATTGCCTGGATCGCCGTGGGTTCGCTGGCCGCCTGGGGGTGGCTGCTGCTGGGTCAGGGGTTTTTCTGGCGCACCGACCAGCGCCTCCCCGGAGACGTCGAAGACATCGGCCACGCGCGCGTGGAGCCGCGGCACTGGCCGCGCGTCGCCGTCGTCGTCCCGGCGCGGGACGAGGCGGAGGTGCTGCCGCTGAGCCTGCCGTCGCTGCTCACCCAGGACTATCCGGGCGAGGCGGAGGTGGTGCTGGTGGACGACAACAGCACCGACGGCACGGGCCGGCTCGCGCGGCGGCTTGCCGAGCGGTACGGCGGGCTGCCGCTGACCGTCGTCACCCCGGGCGAACCGGAGGCCGGCTGGACCGGGAAACTGTGGGCGCTGCGGCACGGGATGGCGCTGGCACGCGCGCGGGGACCGGAGTACCTGCTGCTCACGGACGCCGACATCGCGCACGAGCCGGACAGCCTGCGGCTGCTGGTGACCGCGGCCACGGCGAACGATCTGGACCTGGTCTCCCAGATGGCCCGGCTGCGGGTGGCGAGCGGCTGGGAGCGGCTGGTCGTGCCGGCCTTCGTCTACTTCTTCGCCCAGCTCTACCCCTTCCGCTGGATCAACGGCCGCCGGCCCCGCGCGACGGCCGCCGCGGGCGGCTGTGTCCTGCTGCGGACGGAGACCGCCGTGCGGGCGGGCGTCCCGGAGGTGATCCGGCAGGCGGTGATCGACGACGTGTCGCTGGCTCGCGCGGTACGCCGGGCCGGCGGGCGGATCTGGCTGGGGCTCGCCGAGCGGGTCGACAGCATCCGGCCGTACCCGCGCCTCGCCGACCTGTGGCGGATGGTGTCGCGCAGCGCGTACGCCCAACTGCGCCACAACCCGCTCGTGCTGGTCTGCACGGTCGCCGGCCTCGCCGTCGTCTACCTCGCTCCCCCGGTCGCCCTGCTGGCGGGGGTGTTCGGCGGCGACGCGATGGCGGGGGCGGCCGGCGCGCTCGCCTGGGCGGTGATGGCGGGGACGTACCTGCCGATGCTCCGCTACTACCGTCAGCCGCTCTGGCTCGCTCCGACGCTCCCCTTCACCGCTCTGCTGTACCTCCTGATGACGGTGGACTCGGCCGTCCGGCACTACCGAGGCCAGGGGGCGGCGTGGAAGGGCCGGACGTACACCCGGCCCCAGGCCGCCCCCGATCGGTAGTCGTACGGACGCGCTCCCGGGCCCCGGTCATTTGCGGCCGGGGGTCCAGTTCATGCCCCAGCCGTACGCCTGGTCGACCGTTCGTTGCGGGCTGACTCCACGCTGGGGGACGAGGTAGCGCGCCTCGCGCCGGACGACCAGGTCGCCGTTCTCCTGGGTGAGGAGGGCGAGGGCGCAGACGGTGGAGGGGACGGTGCAGTCGTCGAGCGAGAAGTCGACGGGCGCGCCGTGCTGTGGCTGGAGGGTGACGGTGGCGTGCAGGTCGGCGAAGCTGCGCGCGCCTTCGTAGATGGTGACGAAGACGAGGACGCGGCGGAGTTCGCCGCGGTGGTCGAGGTTGATGGTGAGGTTCTCGCCGGAGGCGAGGTCTCCGGTGCGGTCGTCGCCGTCGAGATGGATGTACGGCGGCTGGTGCAGGGAGCCGAAGGCGTTGCCGAGCGCCTGGACCACTCCTTTGCGGCCGTCGGCGAGTTCGTAGAGGGCGCACAGGTCGAGGTCGAGGTCGGCGTGCTGGGCGAGGGCGCGGCCGAGTTTGGCGCCCCAGCCGGTGAACTGTTTGCGGGTCTGCCAGTTCAGGTTCACGCGCAGCGCCCCGGAGGTGCCGCCCTGCTTGGCGAGGGAGACGGTCGGCGACTCCTTCGTCAGGGTGACTTTGGTGAGGCGTACGGGCTGGGAGGGTGCCGGCGCGGCGGGCGGCGGTACGGCTGCGGGGCGCGGGGCGGCGGCGGGCGGCGGTACGGCTGCGGGGCGCGGGGCGGCGGTGGGCGAGAGGGGCGCGGCCTGAGGGGCCGTCGGCCGTTGGGGCTCGTCGACCGCGATGCCGAAGTCCGTGGCGAGGCCCTCCAGGCCGGAGCCGTACCCCTGCCCCACGGCCCGGAACTTCCAGGCGCCCTGGCGGCGGTAGAGCTCCCCGAGGACGAAGGCCGTCTCCACGGTGGCGTCGGTGCTGTCGTACCGGGCGATCTCGGCCCCGCTCTCCGCGTCGAGCACCCGGATGTGCAGTCCGGGGACGCCGCCGAAGGTGCCGCCGTCGGCGGAGGCGGCGAGGACGATCCGCTCGACGGCCGGCTCGACACGCCCCAAGTCCACTTCGACGGCGTCCGTCACGGGCCCCGGCGCACCCCCGGAGGCGTCCTTCCCCTCGTGCCGGACGGCCCCGGAGGAGTGCCGCGGCTGGTTGTAGAAAACGAAGTCGGCGTCGGAGCGCACTTTCCCCGACACAAGGAGTAGCGCCGAGGCGTCGACATCCGGCACACCCGCACCTGAACGCCACCCCAATTCCACGCGCACCTTCCGCGCGGGCACCGGAACATTCGCTCCTTTAAGCATGGACACGCTCGCCCCCATCACGGCCGCTCGGACAACAAGATTTCTTTACGTCAACCTAATGCCGGGCATGCCGGACCGACCCGGCCGACCCGTGGGTAACCCCTCCCCAGCTCGGGTTTTCAAGATCGACGCTCTCTTGAGCGACCGTTTTTGTCGCGTTCGCTCGCATTGTCGATCGACAGTCGCGCAGAACCAGTCAAACAACCCTCTTATCGGGCTCCCCAACCAGCACATCGTGGGCTTAACTTATGTGCCATGACCTCCCCGCGCTCCACCTACGGAGGCGGTTACTACACCGCGCCGTCGTTCCCCGACACCCCGATCTACGACTCCCTGGTCGCCGAGCGGGGCACGCCTCAGATCGCTCCGATCCGAGTGCCTTCCGCCTACGACACCGGCAACAGCTACCTGCCGGCGCTGCCCTCGGCCCTGCCCGCCCTTCCGGCGGCACCCAGCCACTCCACCCCGTCCTACGGTGGCAACGCCTACGGCTACCCCCAGCCCATGCAGCAGCAGATGGCCCCCGTCCCGCTGCAGCACGCCCCGGCGCCGTACATCCCCCAGCAGCCGGCCGGCCCGCGCGGCTACCCGGGCGCCCAGCCCCAGCAGCCGCAGCGCCCGATGGGCACGGGGTACGAGGCGATGCGTCCGGCCGCCGCACGGCCCGCGCCCGCTCCGTACGACGACCCCTACAACCGCCCCTACCAGGGCGGGGGATATTGACCGACCCCGGAGCGGAGCGACTGGCAGGATGACGGCATGTCGATCGCTGTCGTGCGCTCCCTCCACGTCCACCCGGTCAAGGCGCTGCGCGGATGCGCGCGCGCCGAGGCGGAGGTCGAGCCATGGGGACTGGCCGACGACCGCCGCTGGGCCGTCGTGGACGCGTCCGGCAGCGTGATGACGCAACGCCGACATCCACGGATGGCGTTGGCGTCGGCCGAGCCGCTGCCGGACGGCTCCCTCAGGCTGTCCGCTCCCGGCCACGCGCCCCTGACCGTCGCGGTGCCACGGCCGTCGTCCACGATCCGGGTGGAGGTCTTCGACACTCCCGTGGACGCGGTACCGGCCGGCCCGGCGGCCGACGCGTGGTTCAGCGCCTTCCTGGAGACCGAGGCCCGGCTCGTCCACATGGACGAGCCGGCGCACCGCCGTCCGATCAACCCGGCGTACGCGCTGCCCGGCGAGACGGTGAGCTTCGCGGACGGCTATCCCCTTCTGGTCACCACCTCCGCCTCCCTCGACGCCCTCAACGCGCTCATCGCGCAGGGCGAGCACGCCGGTGAGGGACCCCTGCCGATGGACCGTTTCCGGCCGAACGTGGTCCTGGACGGCACCGCGCCCTGGGCCGAGGACGACTGGACCCGGCTCGCCATCGGCGAGGTCACCTTCCGGGTCGCCCGCTCGTGCGGCCGGTGCGTGGTCACCACCACCGACCAGACGACCGCCGAGCGCGGCAGGGAACCGCTGCGGACCCTCGCCCGGCACCGCAAGGACGGCAACCGGCTGATCTTCGGGCAGAACCTGGTCCCCGAGCACACCGGCACCCTCCGGACCGGCGACGAGGTCAAGATCCTCGACTGAGGCGCACGCGCCCGGCCGCCCGCCCTGGCGTGTCGCGAGGCAGCTCCTCCCGCCCGCCGTCGGCTGAACCACCGGCGCCCGCACCGACGCCTCTCTCCAGGGCGCCGTGGACCGACGACGGCGGACGCCCGGTGTCCCCGCCGATGGAGCGGGAGACCGCCCGGACCCACGTCGTCGTCGGCGTCTTCGCGGCGGCCCTGACCGCCGTGTTCCTCGAGGCCGCCGGACGGGCGGTCGTACGCCGTCTCGTACACCGTCGGTACGCACGCCTCGACCGTGCGTGGGCCCGGACCGGTCGCGGCTGGGGCCGTACGGACGCGGGCAGCTGACTCGTCAACCCCTCGCCCCCGCGCGCGCTACGGTGGGGCATCGGATCAGCGGCGTCGCATGAGGCGGGGGCAGAACACACCCATGGCACAGGGCACGGTCCAGGTCACGCACACCGGCACCTCGCGGTGGCGCCGGCGCACGGGTGAGTACGCCTCCCTCGCCGCGGCTCTGGAGGCCGCCGGAGACGGCGACGTCCTCACCGTCGCGCCCGGCACATACCGCGAGAACCTCGTCATCCAGCGGGCCGTCACCCTGCGCGGGCCCGAGGGCGGCCTCGGCTCGGTCCGGATCGCCCCGGCCGACGGCGTGCCGCTCACCGTCCGCGCGTCCGCCACCGTCCAGGACCTGCACGTCGAGGGCCAGGACACGGCCGCTCCCGCGCTGCTGGTCGAGGACGGCACACCGGAGCTGCTCGACCTGCGGATCGTGACCCGCTCCGCCGCCGGGCTCGAGGTCCGCGGCGCGGCCCGGCCCACCGTCCGGCGCTGCACGGTCGACAACCCCGCCGGGGTCGGGATCGCCGTACTGGACGGCGCGGGCGGGGTGTTCGAGGAGTGCGAGGTCGTCTCGGCCGGCCAGTCCGGCATCTCCGTGCGCGGCGGCGCGCACCCTCGGCTGGAACGCTGCCGGGTCCACCACGCCTCGGGCGCGGGGATCACCGTCAACGGCGAGGGCAGCGGCCTGGAGGGAATCGGCTGCGAGGTGTACGAGATCAAGGGCGCCGGGCTGCAGATCGCCGCGCGCGCCACCGCCCACCTCACCGACTCCTCCGTGCACCGCACCTCGGCCGACGGCATCACGCTGGACACGGACGCGGTCCTCACCCTCTCCGACTGCGACATCCACGACATCCCCGAGAACGCCGTCGATCTGCGCTCCCGTTCCGTCCTGACGCTCACCCGCTCCACCGTGCGCCGCTTCGGGCGCAACGGCCTCTCGGTGTGGGACCCGGGCACGCGGGTGGACGCCAACCAGTGCGAGATCCACGACAGTACGGGTGACTATCCGGCGGTGTGGGTCAGCGACGGTGCGACGGTCGTCCTCGACGCCTGCCGGGTGCACGACGTGCCCGACGCGCTGTTCGTCCTCGACCGGGGCTCCCGCGCCGACGTCGTCGACAGCGACCTGTCGCAGGTGCGGAACACCGCGGTCTCGGTGAGCGACGGGGCGACCGCCCAGCTCGACGACTGCCGGATCCGGGAGGCCTCCACGGGCGCCTGGTTCCGCGACCACGGCAGCGGCGGCACGCTGAGCGGCTGCACCATCGACGCCGTGCAGACCGGGGTCATCGTCACCAAGGGCGCCGACCCCACGATCGAGCGCTGCACGGTCACCTCGCCGGCGGAGGCCGGGTTCTACGTCTCGGCGGAGGGGCGCGGCTCGTTCGCAGGCTGTCGGGTGACCGGGAGCGGCGGCTACGGCTTCCACGTGATGGACGGCTGCCGCACCACCCTGCGCAAGTGCCGCACGGAGCGGTGCGCGCGCGGCGGGTACGAGTTCGCCGAGGACGGCCCCGTGGCGGAGGAGTGCACGAGCGACGAGAGCGGGGTGCGTACGGCTCCGGCCGACAGCGGCTCCGTCCTGACCGCGCACGCCTCCGCGACCCGGACGGCGGGACTGCTCGGGACCGTCCCGGGGCCGCGCGCCGCCGCGCCGCCGGTCGGGGCGGACCCCGAGCCGGTTCCGGCCGTGGTCGCGGCGCGCTCCTCGCAGGACGTGCTGGGCGAACTGGACGCGCTGGTGGGCCTGGAGAGCGTGAAGCTGGAGGTCCGCACGCTGACCAACATGATCGAGGTGGGGCGCAGGCGCCAGGAGGCCGGGCTCAAGGCGGCCTCCGTCCGCCGCCATCTGGTCTTCACCGGCAACCCCGGCACCGGCAAGACGACGGTGGCCCGGCTCTACGGCGAGATCCTGGCGTCGCTCGGCGTCCTGGAGCGCGGCCACCTGGTCGAGGTGTCCCGGGTCGACCTGGTCGGCGAGCACATCGGCTCGACCGCGATCCGTACCCAGGAGGCGTTCGACCGGGCGCGCGGCGGGGTGTTGTTCGTCGACGAGGCATACGCCCTGTCGCCCGAGGACTCCGGGCGGGACTTCGGGCGTGAGGCGATCGACACCCTGGTGAAGCTGATGGAGGACCACCGTGACGCGGTCGTCGTCATCGTCGCCGGCTACACCGCGGAGATGGAGCGGTTCCTTACCGTCAACCCCGGTGTGGCGTCCCGCTTCTCACGGACCATCACCTTCAGCGACTACGTACCGGACGAGCTGGTGCGGATCGTGGAGCAGCAGGCCGACGAGCACGAGTACCGGCTCGCGCCGGGCACGGACGAGGCGCTGCGGAAGTACTTCGGCGAACTGCCGAAGGGCCCGGCGTTCGGCAACGGGCGCACGGCCCGCCAGACGTTCGAGTCGATGGTGGAGCGGCACGCCGGCCGGGTCGCCGTGCTCGCCGAGGCGAACACGGACGACCTGACCTTGCTCTATCCGGAGGATCTTCCCGAACTCCCCTGAGGCGCGGCCCCGTCGCCGCCGCGCCCGGTCCCCTCGGAGCGCTGGCGGGGCAGGGCGGGCGGCAACCGGTCGAGGAGTCCGGTGCGTTCGTCGGCGAAGGACGGGTGGGCCTGGTAGTCGGAGTGCCCCAGGATCGGTTCGGGCAGCGGGTGCGCGTGGGTCCGGCCGTAGGCGACGGGGTCGAGCAGGACGGGGCAGTCGACGGCGGGCTTGTCCCCCTCGGCGGGCACCCGGACAGGGCCGCCGATGGGGTCGGTGGCGCGGTAGAGGTTGCTCCAGCAGTGCACCGTGCGGTGCAGCCCGCGCAGGGCGTCCGGGCCGAAGTAGGCCGGGAACCACCGGCCGTAGAGCCGCTCCAGCGGGGAGCCGTAGGTGAGCAGCGCGACCCGCTTGCGCGTCGCGGGCGGGAGCTGCCAGACGGCGGCCGCGGCGAGCACGCTGCCCTGGGAGTGGCCGGAGATGACGAGCCGGCCGCCGGTGTGGCCGGTCCAGGAGCGCATCCGCCAGGTCAGGTCGGGGACGGCCCGTTCGGCGTAGCAGGGCGGGGCGAAGGGGTGCGCGGCGCGCGGCCAGAAGGTTCCGACGTCCCAGAGGATGCCGATGGTGCGGCGGGCGGAGGGGTCCTTGTAGGCGCGGCGGCCCCAGGTGACGAACAGTATGAAGCCGAAGCCGATCATCCAGGAGCCGAGGGCCTGGGCGGTGTCGGCGGCGGAGGCGATGGCCGGGTGGGCGCCGTCGAAGGCGCGCCCGGGGACGTTGTCGCTGGCCCAGGCGCCGGCGACCGACGCGGCGCCGAGCAGCAGGGTGGCCCCGGAGACGATGCCGACCAGGGCGGGCGCGGCGTCGGTGAGTCCGGCGCGGGCCCGGCCGGAGGCGATGCGTCCGGTACGGACCGGGTCGGGGTCCTCCGTGCCGTAGTCGGTCTCGACGACGGGCCCGAGGCGGCGGGCGGCCCGCGCGGTCCGCAGGGCGAGGAACGCGCACGGCACGAGGAGCATCAGGAGCAGCACCGGGATGACGGACGCCTGCCAGCTCAGCAGCACGGGCGGCCCGACGAGCGGCCCCTCCCCCATGCCGGGGGTGGCGGGCCCGTCGAGCCAGTCGGCGACGCGCTGGGCGACACCGCCGGACATGACGCCGCCGAGCGCGCAGGCCAGCATGGCGACGGCGGGTCCGCCGAGGCCGTACATGGCGGTACGGGGGTGGCTGTGGGGACGGTGCAGCAGGAGGGCCACGACGCCGAGGGCGACGACGAGTCCGCCCTGGGCCAGGGTCAGGGCGCCGAAGGCCACATCGCCGGGGAGGGTGCCGGTGGAGCGCCAGCCGGGCCGGGACCATCCCGCGTACACGACGGCCAGCAGCAGCACGACGAGGGAGGCGCCCGGCAGCCAGGAGACGAGCGCGCGTTCGACGCGCAGGTCGAGGCGCTTCTCGCTGCGGCCCCGGCGGCAGACCACCCAGAGGATGACGGCGGCGAGGACGACGAGGGCGGCCTGGAGGCCGCGGCCGAGGTATTCGCCGAGGGAGTCGGCGGCCTGCCGGTCATGGCGGACGGCGGCGCCGGTGAGGGCCGCCGCCACGGTGAGGAAGCCGACGGCCGTGTGGGCGGCGCGGAGCCGGGCGACGATCCGGCGCCCGTACCAGAAGCCGGGGCGGCCGAGCGCGGGCCGGAGCCGGACCGGGGGTTCGGCGCCGGCGGAGGAGGCGGAGGCGTCCGCCTCGGCGGGGTCGACGGTGGCGGCTTCCGCGTCGGAGGAGTCGGCGTCCGGCGCGGGCGCGATCAGCGGCGCGGCGGCGGGCGGACCGGGCGCGATCAGCGGCGCGGCGGAGGCCGTCTGCGGGGTCTCGGCGGCCAGGTCGTCGTACCCGGTGGGCGGGCGCTGCGCCTCGTACGCGCTCCAGGTGCGGTTGGAGAGATACCAGAGGAGTCCGACGAGCACGGCCGGGACGACCGAGGCCAGGGCGAGGCGGCGGCCCGGCTGGGACCACCAGCCGCCGCGGTCGGCGGAGAGGAAACCGAGCCAGGAGCGGTCCTCCGCGCAGGCGGCGACACCCGCGCACTGCCACGCCGTCAGGTCGAGCGCGACCTCACAGGCGGCGGCGGTGAGCAGCGCCGTCAGGGTGAGCGCGACGAGCCGCACCAGGACTCCGTACAGCCGCAGCAGGCCGGCGCGGCCGTGTGCGGGCGGGCGCATCCAGTGCGCGAGGTTGGCCACCATGAACGGCAGGAGCAGCAGCCACAGGGCGCGGGCTCCGTTGCCGGAGGTGAGGTTGGACCAGCAGTACGCCTCGGGGACCGGCCGGTCGGCGTAGCGCTCGGGGTGCTCCTCGGCGTCCAGGTCGTCGGCACGGCGGTGCATGGCGGCGGTCGTGTCTCCGGTGACCCGGACGGTACGCGGGTCGTCCAGCATGTCCTGCGGCGTGGCGCCGCCGACACCGTGGACGAGGAGTTCGAGCGCCGCACCCCCGATCTTCCGGACAGGTGTGGCAGGGGACACTTCGGTGTCTCACTCTCTGGATGGGAGTATGCGACGGCACACACAGGATCGCGGAAGGCCGCGGGGTCGCGCAGGGCCTCTCACGGAATCCGTCGGCAATCCCCCAGTCCCCTGCGGAAGGAACGGCACCCGGTGGTGAGCGACCATCAGAATCTCCTCGCCGAACAGCGGCGCGCCCTCATTCTGGACGAGGTCAGGCGACGCGGCGGTGTCCGGGTCAACGAACTGACGCGGCGGCTCAACGTCTCGGACATGACCGTCCGCCGGGACCTGGACGCACTGGCCCGGCAGGGCGTGGTGGAGAAGGTGCACGGCGGCGCGGTGCCGGTGGTCGAGGCCAGCACGCACGAGCCCGGATTCGAGGCCAAGTCCGCCTTGGAAGCGGGCGCGAAGGACGAGATCGCCCTGGCGGCGGCGCGGATGGTGACGCCGGGCGCGGCGATCGCCCTGTCGGGGGGCACGACCACGTTCGCCCTGGCCCGGCAGTTGCTGGAGGTGCCGGATCTGACCGTGGTGACCAACTCGGTCCGGGTCGCCGACGTCTTCCACACCGCGCACCGGCCCGGCTCGGCGGCCGAGGCGCGTGCCGGTGCGGCGACGGTGGTCCTGACCGGCGGGGTGCGCACCCCGTCGGACGCGCTGGTGGGCCCGGTCGCCGACCAGGCGATCCGCTCGCTCCACTTCGACATGCTGTTCCTCGGTGTGCACGGCATCTCCCTGGAGGCGGGCCTGTCGACGCCGAACCTGGCGGAGGCGGAGACCAACCGGCTGCTGATGCGCTCGGCCCGCCGGGTGGTGGTGGTCGCCGACCACACCAAGTGGGGGACGCTGGGGCTCAGTTCCTTCGCGCGGCTCGACGAGGTGCACACGCTGGTGACGGACCGGGGCCTGTCGGCGCGGACGCGGGCGGAGATGGCGGAGCATCTGCCGGGTCTGGTGGTGGCGGGCGAGGAGACGTGACAGGGGCGTCCGGACGCGGGATCGTGAACGGCGTGAACGCAGAGAGTTCGCGGTGAGCGCCTTCCGGATCGAGCGCGTCACCGCCCTTCCCGCGCCCGAGGCGTGGCGGCGCCTGACCGACTGGCCGGCCCACGGCGCCCGCGTGCCACTGACCCGTACGCACGTACTGACCCCCGGTCCCCCCGGCGTGGGCACCCGGTTCGTGGCACGGACGGGCATCGGCAGGCTCGCCTTCGACGACCCGATGGAGGTCGTGCGCTGGGAGCCGCCGACCGGGCCCGGAGCGCGGGACCGGCCCGGCGTGTGCGCCCTGGAGAAGCGCGGCCGCCTGGTGCTGGGCCGGGCGCGGATCGAGGTGTATGCCCTGCCCTCGGGCGGCTCCCGTGCGGTGTGGACGGAGGAGCTGCGGGTACGGGCGGTGCCGCGTGCCCTGGATCCCGTGCTGGCCCTGGCGGGGCGGCGGATGTTCGGCCGCGTCCTCGACGGACTGCTGGACGGCTGAGACCGGCCGCCGGGCGGCCGGGAAGGACTCCTGGGCATCTGACGGACCGCCAGCTATGGTGTGCGGACTTCTGCCCTGCCCCCTGGGAGGTACGGTCCATGGCGCGCCGACTCAGGCTCGTGGAAACAGACTTCGCCGCCTTGGCGCCGCTGCGCCTGGTCTTCACGGCCGAGCTGGCGGCCCCGCCGAACGCCGTCTACCGCTCGCTGGCCGAGGAGGTCGGGAGCTGGCCTTCCTGGTTCACGGCGGTCGTCTCCGCGACCCCGACCGGCGGCGGCACGGGCCGTACGGTCCGGTTGCGCGGCGGGGTGCGGTTCCAGGAGACGATCATGGCCGCCGACCCGGACCGGCGCTACGCCTACCGGGTCGACGAGACCAACGCGCCGGCCGTGCGCGCCATGGTGGAGGAGTGGTCCCTCTCCCCCGCCGGGCCCGGCACGCGGGTCCGCTGGACGATGGCCGTGGACGGCCCCGCCCCCTGTCTGCTGGCGATGCGGCTGGCCCGGCCCGGCGTGGGCAAGGCCTTCCGCGACGCCATGCGCCGGCTGGACCTGCGGCTCACTCCGGCCAGGCACCCGTCGCGAGGAAGCGGTCGATAGCCGCCGCGTAGGGCGCGATGTCCAGCCCCTGCCTGGCCAGCCAGGCGTCGGAGTAGTACTTGTCGAGGTAGCGGTCGCCCGGGTCGCAGAGCAGCGTGACGACGCTGCCCGTACGGCCCTGTCCGACCATCTCGGCGACGATCTTGAACGCGCTCCACAGCCCGGTGCCGGTGGAGCCGCCCGCCTTGCGGCCGATCGCGGCCTCCAGGGCGCGGACGGCGGCGATGCTGGCGGCGTCCGGGACCTTCATCATCCGGTCGATCGCGCCGGGGACGAAGCTGGGCTCCATACGGGGCCGGCCGATGCCCTCGATACGGGAGCCGCAGTCGGCCGTCGCCAGGGGGTCGTCGTGGGTCCAGCCGTCGAAGAAACAGGAGTTCTCCGGGTCGGCGACGCAGATCCTGGTGTCGTGCTGCAGGTAGTGCACGTAGCGGGCGATGGTGGCGGAGGTGCCGCCGGTGCCCGCGGTGGCGACGATCCAGGCGGGCTCGGGGTACCGCTCCAGCCGGAGCTGCTGGTAGATCGACTCGGCGATGTTGTTGTTGCCGCGCCAGTCGGTGGCCCGCTCGGCGTAGGTGAACTGGTCCATGTAGTGCCCGCCGGTCCGCTCGGCGAGGGCGGCCGACTCCTCGTAGATCTTGCGCGAGTCGTCGACGAAGTGGCACTGGCCGCCGTGGAATTCGATCAGACGGCACTTCTCGGGGCTGGTCGTGCGGGGCATCACGGCGATGAACGGCACACCGATCAGCTTGGCGAAGTACGCCTCCGAGACGGCCGTCGAGCCGCTGGACGCCTCGATGACGGGCTTGCCGGGGCGGATCCAGCCGTTGCACAGGCCGTAGAGGAAGAGCGAGCGGGCAAGGCGGTGCTTGAGGCTGCCGGTCGGGTGGGTCGACTCGTCCTTGAGGTAGAGGTCGATGCCCCACTCCTCGGGCAGGGGGAAGCGCAGGAGGTGGGTGTCGGCCGAGCGGTTGGCGTCGGCCTGGACCTTGCGGACGGCCTCCTTGAGCCAGGCGCGGTACTCCGCGTCGCTGCGGTCGACGTCGATCGTGGCCGAGGCGCGCACGCCGGCGCTCTCGTCGGCGCTCGCGGTGACCTGGCCTTCGGCCGTCGGCGCCCCCGCCCCGGCGTCCGACGCGGTGCTCGGCGCCGCGTCTCTCGCGGTGTTCTCGTTCTCCGTGGTGCTCATGCGCCCTTGTCCCTCTCGTTGGCCCCAGACGTTGCCCCACTGTCGACGATAGCCCCCTCACCTGCGCAAACCTTCGCTTTGGGGTTCCATAGGATTCGCTTGCGCAAGGGCCCCTGGTGCGGCCGCCGTCCGCCCGGCACACTGGTGGGGACAACCGGAGCGAAGGGGGCGGAATGGGCGAGACGACGGAGCCCGAGTTCACGGCCACGGGTGTACGCATCGAGCGGTGGCCCCGGTCGCTGACCCGGGCGGGCGAGGTCCGCATCGAGGACGGCAGGCTGTCGCTGCTGACCAGCTACGGCAGCGAGATCGACAGCGCGCCGGTGAGCGCCGTCCGGGCCGGGCGGCCCTGGTTCGCGAAGCCGGACGAGACGGTGGCGAAGGTGAACGGGACCCGCTACCGCCTGACCATGGACGGACCGCGGGAACACGCCTCGGGGTCCGGTCGCTTCCTCGCGGCCTTGAAGCGGGCGTCCCGAACGCGCTGACCCCGCACCCGCCACCACCGGGGCACCGCGCCCCGGGCACCGCGCCGGGCGGGCGCGGGTCGCCGCGAGTTGCGGAGCCGTCACACCTGGTTCACGCTGGGAGATACCTCACAGAGGGTTTACCGGCGGTGACGCTGTGAACCAGCCCGCCGCCGCCGTGCACAGCGCAGTGAAGATCCGACCCTTCGTCTTCTTCCGGACCTACTTCGGGGAGTCGCAGCCGTGATCAGCGAGCCAAGAAGGCACTGCACGGTGGAGCTCCAGGCCCTGCCGTCGCGGATCGGTCAGGTCCGCAGAATCGTTTCAGCGCATCTGCGCTATTGGCATCTCGACGCCTTGATCGACCATGCGGCGCTCGGCGTGACCGAGCTGCTGACCAACGTCCACCGGCACGCCCAGCCGGACAAGACCTGCACCGTCGAGATCGAGCTGATGCTCGAACGCCTCACGGTCTCGGTCCATGACAACGACCCGCGGATACCGGACTTCGGCGGCACGCCGGGCTCGCGGAACGCCATGACCGCCGACCAGTTCGCCACCTCGGGTCGCGGCCTGGCCATCATCGAGGCGGTGAGCGAGAGCTGGGGCATCCGCCCGCACGGCGAGCGCGGGAAGGTCGTGTGGTTCACCCTCCCGGCGCCAGCCCCCGCCGTGGCGCTGCCCTCCCGCCTCCACTCGGTCTACGGCGCGACCACCGACGGCCCCTTCGCCGGGCTCGGCTGCCTGGGCGCCGCGGCGGGCACGAGCCTGGACGGCATCCCGTTCGGCACGCCGACGGAACCCCTGCCCACGCCGGTGGCCGCCCGCTCGGCCCTCACAGGCTGACCTCCGGCCGCGCCGCCGCCTCCCGGCCCCCGCGGCTCGTGGGGACCGGGAGGCGGCGTTTCGGCAGGTCAGTCGGTACGCCCCCGGGAGGTGGCGTTTCGGCAGGTCAGTCGGTACGTCCCCGGGAGGTGGCGTTTCGGCAGGTCAGTCGGTACGTCCCCGGGAGGCCGCGGCGCGGCCGAACTGTTCCTCCAGGACGGTCAGCCGGCGCCAGTACTCGTCCTCGTCGATCTCACCGGCCGCGAAGCGGTGGCCGAGGAGCGCGATCGGGGACCCCTCGCCGGGGATGGCATGCGCCCGCCGACCGCGGGGACCGCGCCACCCGGCGCGGCGCAGCACGGCGACCACGGTGACGATCACCGCCGCCCAGACCAGGGGGAAGAACAGGACCCAGGGACCGGGGCCCTCGTAGGCGAGCGTGTTCATGGCCGTTCAGCTCCTCGTGCGTCCGTCGTACGGGTAAACAGGTCGAGCGTCGCGCGGGAAGGGGGCCCGGGGCGTCGTACCGCCGGCGGCATCGTCCGTACGCCCCCGGGAGTAGCGGGCGCCGCCCCCCTCCCTTCTGTACCTACTGGTATGTACACTCCTGCCATGAGTACGTCCGCCATGAATACGTCCGCCATGAATACGTCCGAGCGCTTGATCGAGGCCACCCGCGCACTCCTGTGGGAGCGCGGTTACGTCGGCACCAGCCCCAAGGCGATCCAACAGGCCGCTGGGGCCGGGCAAGGCAGCATGTACCACCACTTCGCGGGGAAGCCCGACCTGGCGCTGGCCGCGATCCGGCGGACCGCCGAGGAGTTGCGGGAGCAGGCGGAGGCCGTGCTGGGCGGAGACGGGCCGGCGTACGCGCGCCTGGAGGCCTACCTCCTGCGCGAGCGCGACGTGTTGCGGGGCTGCCCGGTCGGCCGGCTGACCATGGACCCGGACGTCATGTCCGACGAGGTCCTGCGCGCCCCGGTCGACGAGACCCTGGACTGGCTGCGCGCCCGGCTGGCCGGGATCGTGCGCGAGGGCCTGGAGAAGGGCGAGTTGGCGGGACCCGCGGATCCGGCCGCGCTGGCGGCGACCATCGTCGCCACCGTGCAGGGCGGATACGTACTGGCCCGGGCGTCGGGCTCCCCCGCGACCTTCGACACGGCCGTGCGCGGCCTGCTCACCCTGCTCATGCCCCGTACCGCCTGACGCCGCCGTCACCCCTCCGCGTCGTCGGTCGCAGCCACGGTCACGGCCGCCGCACAGTCACAGCCGCCTCGCAGTCACAGTCGCAGTCGAAGTCGAAGTCGCGTTCGCTTGAGAAAACCGGAGGCCGTGCGATGCACGCCATGCAGTACGAGATCACCCTGCCCGCCGACTACGACATGGGGATCATCCACGAGCGGGTGGCCACGAAGGGACCCCTCCTGGACGACTTCCGCGGGCTCGGGATCAAGGCGTTTCTGGTGCGGGAGCGGGAGGACGGGTCGCCGGTGAACCAGTACGCGCCGTTCTATCTCTGGACCAGCCCCGAGGGCATGAACTCCTTTCTGTGGGGCCCGGGTTTCCAGGGCATCGTGAACGACTTCGGCCGGCCGGTGGTGCAGCACTGGACGGGCCTCGCGTACACGGAGGGGCCGGCGTCCACGGCGGCGCCCCGGATCGCCACGCGCCGCAAGATTCCGGTACCGGCCCACACGCCACCGGCCCAGGCCGTCGCGGAGGCGCTCGCCCGGCACGCCCGCGAAGCGGAGGCCGCCGGCGCCGTGGCGAGCGCGCTGGCCGTGGACCCGCGCCACTGGGAGCTGTTGCACCTCACGCTGTGGGCCGCCGACAGCCCCGAGGTGCCCACCGACGCGGACGTCGACCGCTTCCGGGTCCTCCATCTCTCGGCTCCCGAGCGGGGCCTCCTCGGCGGCCCGCTCGGGGGGTGACGCGGGCGCTCCTCGCCGCTCCCCCGCCGTCATGTTTACGTAAGCGCACACCGCTTCCCGGACCCGCCCAGGACAGCCCGGCGGCGGCCACGGCGACGACCCCCGCACCGGCGACACCCACCGAGGGGCCGACGCTGCGCCGGCACGACCGGGGACCCGAGGTCGCCGAACTGCAGGGCCGACTCGGCCGGTTGGGCCGGTGGCCCTTTCCGCAACGGGATCACTTCAACCGCCATCTGCACGACGCGGTGCAGCGCTTCCAGGCGGACCACGGCATCGTCGACGACGCCCCCGGGGTCTACGGTCCGGCCACGCGCCGGCAGCTGGAAGCCATGACCTCGTGACGGCGACGGGCCGCGCGGGCCCGGTTCGGTCGTCGGGCGGGCCGGGTTACGTTCCGAACGCGCCCTAGGGGGTGTCTTGTCGATCAGGGCGGATCGACAAGACACCCCCAAGGCGACCCGGACGAGGGGGCGGTAAGCGCATCCGCGGACCACGCCGTAGCCCGTCAG
>NZ_JBIBHT010000002.1:800626-1036028 GCF_042957155.1 Streptomyces sp. NPDC008121
GCCCGGGGGGGGGGGGGGGGGGGCCGGGTTACGGTCCCCCCCCCCCGGGGGGGGTTGTGTGCCCACCCCCCTCACCCAAACCACACCCCCTAGGCGACCGGGACGAGGGTCAGGTACGCGATGCCGAGGACCTCGCGGTAGCCGTTCAGCCAGGCCGAGCGCTGGCGGTCCACGCGGGTGCGGGTCTCGGCGGCGAGGGGGTGGTCCGGGTGGGCGGCCAGCCAGAGTTCGGTGGCGTGGCGGTAGCCCGACTCGAACTCCTCCCACTCCTCGCGGCTCGCCGTCTCGATCCAGGCGGGCCGGAAGCCCGCCTCGATCGCCAGGTCCACCAGCCCGCCGAGCGACAGGTGGTCGTCGGTCCGCGCGTCCGGCCACATCCCGGCGAGCTGCTCCGCCGTCGGCGTACGCTCCCAGAAGCCCTCGCCGAGCACGACCCGCCCGCCCGGCGTGACCAGGCGTCGCAGTTCACGCAAGGCCGCGGCCGGGTCGTGCGGCTGGTCGGGGTCGCAGAGGGCCTGGCTCGAACCGAGGCACAGGATCGCGTCGACGGGCCCGCGCGTGGTGCCGAGCGCCGACTCCTCGACGAACTCCACCCGGTCGGCGAGTCCGCGTTCCCCGGCGAGGACACGGCCCCTGGCCAGGTCCTCCCCGTTGATGTCGAGTCCGACACCGGTGGCGCCGGGCGCGGCTTCCAGGACGCGCATCAGGAGTTCGCCCCAGCCGCAGCCGATGTCGAGGACGGTGGCGGGCGCGGGGGCCGCGAGCCGCTCGATGAGGCGGGTCGCCCGGGCCTCGGAGAGCGGGCCGTGGAAGGTGAGGTCGCCGAGACGGGGCGGAAGATCATTCGCGGTCATGGCGGGGAGGTTAGTGCGCGGACCGGGGCTCCGCCCCTCCATTTCCGTCCGCGGCGGAGCGCCAAGGCATGGGCCGCACGAGACCCCGGGCGCACGCACCCCGGTCGGGGCGGCGCGGGCTTCGGGATCCGCGTGCCCGGCAGACCGGGGCGTAGGGCGCCGCCCTCTAGGCCACCGGTCGGCCGAGGGCGGCCAGCGGGTCGTCGAGGACCGGCTGCCAGGCCAGCTCCGCCGCGCCGACCAGGCTGTTGTGGTCCAGCGTGCACGGCAGGATCGGCACACCGCCGCTGCGCCCCCACAGGCTGCGGTCCGCGACGACCGCGCGGAGCCGGTTGGGGTCGGCGTCGAGCAGCTCGCGGTGCAGGCCGCCGAGGATGATCCGGTCGGGGTTGAGGATGTTCACCAGCCCGGCCAGGCCGAGCCCCAGACGATCGATCAGCTCCTCGGTCGCGGCCCGAACCCCCGGGTCGTCCGGCCTGGTACGCAGCAGGTCGCGCGCCTGCTGAAGCAGCGACACTTCCGGCCCGGGCGCGCGACCGGCGACCGTGAGGAAGGCGAGCGGATCGGTCTCGACGTCCAGGCAGCCCCGGCTGCCGCAGTGGCAGGGGCGGCCCTCGGGGTTGACGGTGAGGTGGCCGACTTCGAGGGCCAGGCCGGAGCTGCCCGTGTGCAACCGGCCGTCCAGGACGAGGGCGCCGCCGACGCCCCGGTGACCGGTGGCCACGCACAGCAGGTCCTTGGCGCCCCGCCCGGCGCCGTGGCGGTGCTCGGCGAGGGCGGCGAGATTGACGTCGTTGCCGGTGAAGGCGGGGCCCTCGATGCCGGCGGCACGGACGCGTTCGGCGAAGATCTCCCGTACCGGAGCGCCGGCCGGCCAGGCGAGGTGGAGCGGGTTGAGCGCCGTGCCCTCCGGTTCGGCGACGGCGGACGGCGCGGCGAGCCCGGCCCCCACGCAGCGCCGGCCGGTCTCGCGGAGGAGCGCGGCGCCCGCGTCGACGACGGCGCCGAGCACCTGGGCGGGGTCGGCGGAGACGGTGACACAGCCGGGGGCGGTGGCGACGATGGTGCCGCCGAGGGCGACCAGCGCGGCCCGGAAGCCGTCGGAGTGGACCTGGGCGGCGAGGGCGACGGGGCCCTGGTCGGCGACGGCGAGGCGGTGCGAGGGGCGGCCCTGGGAACCGGCGGCCGCGCCGGGATTCGAGTCGACCCGGATGAGCCCCAGCGCCTCCAGCTCGGCGGCGACGGCTCCGGCGGTGGCGCGGGTGACGCCCAGCTCGGCGGTGAGGACGGCGCGGGTGGGCGCGCGGCCCGTGTGCACCAGTTCGAGTGCGGGTCCGAGCGCTCCGCGCCCCCTGTCCAGACGTGTCTTGGTCGTCGTCGCCTTGCCGTTCATGGGGGCGAGTCTCCCATGATCGGGGAGGGCCCCGGTTTCGGCGGGGGCCGAGGGGGTAGCGGCGCGGCGGAAACACGAGGTGCGCGGGAGGTCTCATGGCACGCTCCGAGGCGAGTGCGCGGGCGCGGGCGCTGGTGGCGGACGAGGCCGGGCGGACGTACGCCGAAGAGGCCGGAATCCGACTGAAGGACACGCCGCAGCCGCTGTACCAACTGCTCGTGCTGGCTCATCTGCTGAGCGCCAGGATCCGGGCGGCCACGGCGGTGGCGGCGGCCCGGGCCCTGTTCGAGGCGGGGATGCGCAGCCCGCGGGCGATGCGCGACGCGAGCTGGCAGGAGCGGGTGGACGCCCTCGGCGAGGGCGGCTACCGGCGGTACGACGAGCGGACCGCGACACAGCTCGGCGAGGAGGCCGGGCTGCTCCTGGAGAAGTACGGCGGCGATCTACGCCGGATGCGGGCCGCGGCGGACGGAGACGTGGACGCGCTGGGCGCGGCGCTGCGCGAGATGCCGGGGATCGGTCCGGCGGGCGCGGACATCTTCCTGCGGGAGGTGCAGGGGGTGTGGCCGGACGTCGGCCCCTATCTGGACGAGCGCGCTCTGGAAGGCGCCCGCCGGGCCGGCCTTCCCGCCGACCGTGCGGCGCTGGCGGAGCTGGTTCCGGGCAAGGACCTCCCGGCCCTGGCGTCGGCCCTGGTGCGGACCTCGCTCGACCGCCCCGCTAAGGGCTCGTAGGGAGAGCTTGGGCCCGCGCCACGGGCGCCCTACGGGACGGCAGGGCGGTGGTTCGCGCCGCACAAGGCGCCCTCCGGGACGCCGGCCTCCCCTCGCTCGCCCTCCTCTCCCGAGGGCGATCGGCTCGGCGAGGGGACCGCCCGAGGCCGCCCGCACGGAGCAGCGGGTGCGCGTAGCCCGTCCGTGGCCCAAACCGTCCGTCCCTCGCCGGGGCCGCCCGCCGTACTCCGCCAGCTCAAGCGCCGCCGCCCCGAACCAGCGGGCACCCGCCGCCCGTCCGTGGCCGAGGCCGCCCGTCGCCCGTCCCTGGCCGAGGCCATCCGTCCCTGGCCGAGGCCGCCCGCCGTACGCTGCCACCTCCCGGGACCAGAGCAACCCGCCGCCCGCGACCAGCGCGTCCCGTCCCCCACCCCCGGACGCGGGGTCACTCCTCGTACTCCGTCACCTCCAGCGCCGCCTCGCGTACGTCCGGGTCCGCGTGGCGGCGCAGGGTCCGCAGCAGGTCACGCCACTCCGCGGGCCAGCTCAGTCGGGCGCCCATGCCCGACACCATGCCGACGGCGAGCAGGCCGTCGATCGCGTCGCCACCCGTGGCGGCGCCCAGCAGGGCGGTGCGTACGGCCGAGGTGTCCTCCAGGCCGTCGACGGCCATGGAGGCGCGGGAGTCCAGGCTCCGGGCGACGGTGGCGGCGGCCACCCGGCTGTGCCGGACCGTGTCGGCCAGCTCGCCCAGCTGCGCGGAGAGCCCGGGGGCGTCCTGGTCGAACGCGACGAGGGAGACGAGCAGGCGTGCGCGGACGGCCGCCAGGCCGGGCTCGCCCGCCAGCAGGTCGGCCACCGCACGCGGCACGTGGCGGGAGGAGGTGGCCGCCCGCAGCGATTCCGCCAGCGACCGGAGTCGCCGGCGGGCCGGGAGGTCCCGGCCGTGCGGGTCCTCGTAGCCGTCCTCCTGTTCGCGGCGGACCCCGGCGAGGAGCGTGGTGACGGTGGTGTGCAGCAGGCCGCCTTCCACCGCCCCGCCCACGGGGTGCGGCGCACCGGAGCCGGCGAGGTCGGCGAGCGCGGTGGAGTGTGTCCGCCAGGCGCCGCCCGCGGCGAGGTCGGTCACCCGGTCGCGGAGGACGGTGAGCACCTCGGGCGTGGAGGCCGCCCATCGCGGAAGGGCCCGGTTCGCCGCCGCACGGACGTCGGGGTCGTCCGCGGCGGACAGGCCGACGACGAGCCGCCCGTACCGCGCGCGGTGCGCGGCCGGCAGGGCCCGGGGAAGGGTCTCGACGAGCGCCATCCGCACCGGGGGCGCGTCGCGCGCGGCCTCCTCCAGCACCTCCCAGGTGCCGGGCTCGCCGAGCAGCCCGGGTGCGGCCCGGACGATCACCGCTCGCACGTCGGGGTGCCCGCCGGGGGCGCGGAACGCGGCGGCCAGCAGCGCGGCGGCCCGGGCCGTGGGGAGGAACCGCGCGGCCAGCCGGACGGCCTCCTTGCGGCTGGTGACCTTGGCGTCGCTTCCCGGTGCCAGAACGGCGGCCAGCTCTTCGGCGAACGGTTCCGGCGCGCTGTGCGCGGCGGCCTTGCCCACGGCGTGGACGGCCACCCGCGCCCGGTCACCGCCCGCGTGGTCCAGCAGGATCCGCAGCGATTCGGCGGGCCGGTCCGGTCGGACGGCGGCGATGAGGGCGGCCTCCGCGAGCACTACCTCCGGTGCGTCCAGATACGCGTCGACCACCTCCCGGCCGTGGCCGCCGGGCAGGGCTCCGGCGGCGAGCAGGGCGGCGGCCCGCTCCCTCAGGGGCCGGGACGTGTCCGCGACCGCCGCCCGCGCCACCCGGGCCGCCGCCTCCTGCTGGCGCGGCAGCCAGCGGTCGGCGTACGCCACGTCGGGCAGCGGGCGGTCGGCGCCGCGCGGCAGGAAGCGTCCGTACGGCGGTTCCTCGGCCAGCAGCGCGTCGAGCAGGTCGGTCCGCCGCCGGGCCACCACCTCCCGTACGGCGGGAAGGACGGCGACCGAAGGCTCCCGTTCCAGGATTCGGCTCACCCGCGCCTCGCGCGTGCGCGGATCCGCCAGCCAGTGTCGGGCCGCGGTGGCGGCCGCCTCGTCACTCCCGCAGCGGAGGGCGCTCTCCAGGAGATCCTGGAGACCGGGGATGTCGTGGGCCCTCCGGCCGAGCGCGGCGGCGAGACCGAGGAGGGGCGCGTGGTCGCCCTTGCCGGCGGCCGTCTCCAGCCACGGCCGCACCGCGGCGAAGACCTGGTGCTCCTGGCCCCTGCGGAGCGTGGTGCCCAGGGGGCCGAACACCAGCGTGCCGGTGTCGCCGGTGATCAGGGGCAGGGCGGCGAGCGCCCAGGCGGCCAGGGCGGGCCGACCGGACACGGGGGCAGGCCGGTCGGGGGACGTGCCGTCACCGGCCGGGGCGGAAGGGCGTTCCTCCGCCGTGGCGGGCGTACCGGAGGCGGTTCCGCTCGCGCTCACGTTTCCGCCGCGGTTTCCGCCGCCCACCGGCTTCGTCGTCCGGTCGGTCCGACGGTCGACGGACCCGGAACCGCCGGACTGTCGCCCCGCATCGGCCGTACGGGGAGCCGGGCCGGCACCCCCGCGGCCGTCCGCCCTCCCCGTGTCGGTCTCCGCGTACGCCACCACCAGGCCGAAGGCCAGGCGGCAGAGGGCACCGCGGCCGGCCTCCGAGGCGTCGCGGGCGTCCAGCGCGTCCCGCAGGACGCGGTCGAGCCCCGGCACGTGCCGGTCGTGGAGCGCCGACGGGGGCAGTCCGGCCAGGGCGTCCAGGGCTTCGGCGCGTACGGGGTCGCGCTCGTTGCGCAGCCGGCCCATGAGGTCGAGGGCGTCGGTCACCGCGTCGGGGCCGCCGTCCCGGCCGGCGCAGGCGAGCAGCTCCCGCCACACCCGGGCCCGGTCCTCGGCGTCGGGTTGCCGGAGGGCGTCCAGCATCCGGGGCCGCGCCTCGGCGTAGGGCCCGAACGCGGCGGTCTCCAGCACGTCCCACCAGAAGTAGCCGCCCTCCGCGTCGGCCTCGGCGAGCCAGCGCCTGACCTCGGCCCACCGGCGCTCCCGGGGAAGGACGTCGAGCAGGTCGTCGGGGACGTAGCCGGTCGACGGCTGCCGCCCGTTCAGGGAGTCCAGGAAGGCGGCCCGGCGTCCCAGGGGCATCGCCTTCAGCAGGGCGGCGAGGTGCGGTGGATGCCTTAGCCACGCGCGGGCGAACCGTCCCAGGGACGGCGGTTCGGCCCTCACCAGCGCGCGCACGGCGCCGGGCGACAGCCGCTGGGGATACCGCTGGTGGTCGCGGTCCGGGGAGAGGAGCCATCGCAGGGTGCGTTCGGCGTCGGCGTCGAACAGCCCGCCCACCCGCTGCCAGATCGGGTGCGGCAGCATGCCGGGCCCGTGCCGCTCCAGCAGGTCGAGGACACGGTCCGGGCGGAGCCGCACCAGGACGGCCAGGCCGTGGGCGTTGCGCTGCCACCACCCGTCGCGCTCCCAGCGGTCGTACAGGTCGGCGAGGTCGCGCCCGGCCTGGTCGAGGAAGGCGTCAGGATGACTCCGCGCCAGCCGGGCCGGCCGCTCGACGGCGTGGGCGACCTCGGGAAGCAGCGCCGCGACGAACGGTGCCGAGCAGGCGGGCAGCAGCCGCGCGGCTTCGGCGTCGCCCCATGTGGCGCGTATGCGCGGTACGAGCCGTTCGGCGAGCGCCGTGCGGCCGCCGGCGAGCACGAGCCGGGCCAGGCGGGCGCGCAGCGCGGCCGACGCGCCGTCGTGGGCGGCCTCCACGGCATCGTCCGGGACCGGGAGCGTACGGGCGGCGCGCAGGGCGTAGCCGCCGACCACGGGGTCGGGGTCGGCGAGCCCGGCGACGAGGAACGACTCGCGCCGTCCGACGAGCGCGGCGAGGGCGGCGAGCCGCCGCTCGTACGGGCCTCGCCGGTCTAGCTCGTCGAGCACGGTCTCCAGCTCGCCGCCGGCTTCGAGGCCGGGGACGCTGAGCGCCAGGTGCCGCAGTCGACGGTGGTGCGGGAGGGGGTCGAGGGCGGCGAGCAGGCGGTCCACGGCGTACGGCATCCGGTGATCATCCCGTCGTCGCCGTGATCCCGGCCACTGGTTTTCCGGCGGGAGGCCGGTTGAAAACCACCCGGCCGGACCCCTATCCTGCGTTTGTGCCGCTACTAAACAAAGTACGGACGGCCGCAGCGGGGAGCCCCGGCGGAGACACCGCCGCCCACTCCCTGTCCCGCCTCCGCTCCGCCCTGACCCTCTTCTTCGCCCTCGACGGATTCCTCTTCGCCGGCTGGGTGGTCCGCATCCCGGCCATCAAGCAGCAGACCGGCTCCAGCGCGAGCGACCTCGGGCTCGCGCTGCTCGGCGTCTCCGCCGGGGCCGTGGTGACCATGACGCTGACCGGGCGCCTCTGCCGGCGTTACGGCAGCCACTCCGTCACGGTCGTCACGGCGCTGCTGCTCTCCCTCTCCATCGCGCTGCCCGCGCTGACCGGCTCGCCACTCGCCCTCGGTCTTGTCCTGCTGGTCTTCGGCGCGGCCTACGGCGGGATCAACGTCGCCATGAACAGCGCGGCCGTCGACCTCGTCGCCGCCCTGCGCCGCCCGGTGATGCCCAGCTTCCACGCCGCGTTCAGCCTCGGCGGGATGCTCGGCGCGGGCATCGGCGGCCTGGTCGCCGGCGGCCTGTCCCCCGCGACGCACCTGTTCGTCCTGACGGCCGTCGGCCTGCTGCTCACCGCCGTCGCCGGCCCCGTCCTGCTCCGGCACCCCTCCCCGGCCCCGCCGGAGGCCGAAACCGTCCCCCAGGCCGCGGCCGCCCGATCACACGGCCGGGCAGGATCGCGGGGCGGAGAGGGGTCCGAGGCAGGGAACGTATCGCGGGGCGGAGAGGGATCCGAGGCAGGGAACGGATCACAGGGCCGGAACGGATCGCGCAAGCTCGTGATCGTGTTCGGCGTGATCGCGCTCTGCACGGCGTACGGCGAAGGGGCCCTGGCCGACTGGGGCGCGCTGCACCTGGAGCAGGACCTCGACGCCCACCCGGGCATCGCCGCCGCCGGTTACTCCCTCTTCGCGCTGACGATGACCCTCGGCCGGCTCTCCGGCACCGCCCTGCTCGAACGCCTCGGCCAGACCCGGACCCTGGTCGCAGGCGGCACGACCGCCGCCGCCGGAATGCTGCTGGGCGCCCTCGCCCCCACCATCTGGGCCGCGCTCCTCGGCTTCGCCGTGACCGGCCTCGGCCTGGCCAACATCTTCCCCGTCGCCGTGGCGCGCGCGGGCGCCCTGGCCGGCCCCAGCGGTGTCGCCACCGCCTCCACCCTCGGCTACGGCGGCATGCTCCTCGGCCCCCCGTCGATCGGCTTCCTCGCCGACTGGTTCTCGCTCCCGGTCGCCCTCACCACCGTCGCCGTCCTCGCGGCCGGTGCCGCGGTGATCGGCTTCGCCGCCCGCAACGCCAAGGCGCACGAGCCGAGTTGACCGAGGACCGACCGGCGCCACGGAACGGGTGGCCTCCGGGCGGCCGGAGGCGAGGGCCATCCGCTACCCGTCCCGTCGGCTGGCAGAATCCCGGCACATGGAGATCATGAAGACAGCCGCCCACATCGAGACCCTCGACGCGCAGGGCCGGTCCCTCGCCGAGATCGCCGCCGCGGCGGGCATGGACGCCGAGGTGGCGACCTGCCCGGGCTGGCGGGTACGCGATCTGCTGCGGCACACGACGATGGTGCACCGCTGGGCGACCGCCTTCGTCTCCGAGGGCCACACCTCCTACCACCCCGACGGCGGCGAGCCCGATCTCGACGGCGACGCCCTGCTCGCCCACTACCGCGAGGGGCACACCCGGCTCGTCGCCGCCCTGCGTCAGGCACCGGACACCCTGGAGTGCTGGACGTTCCTGCCCGCCCCCTCGCCCCTCGCGTTCTGGGCCCGGCGGCAGGCCCACGAGACGACCGTCCACCGCGCCGACGCCGCGTCCGCGCTGCCCGGGGGCGCGCCGGGGCGGATGGACCCGGCCGTCGCCGCGGACGGGATCGACGAGCTGCTGCGCGGCTTCCACGCCCGCGACCGCAGCCGGGTGCGGACCGCCGAACCGCGCACCCTGCGCGTACGGGCGACGGACACCGGTGACGTATGGACCGTGCACCTGTCGCCGGAGCCGCCGCGGACCGACTACTCGGGCGCGCACCCGGCGGGCCCCGGGAGCACGGCGGGCATGGCGGGCACGGGCGTGGCGGCGGGCCCGGCGCGGGCGGCGGACTGCGAGCTCGGCGGGCCCGCCGACCGGCTCTACCTCATGCTCTGGAACCGGCTCCCGCACACCGCCGTGTCCGTGACCGGCGACGCCTCCCTCGCCGAGCTGTGGCGGGAGAACTCCGGCATTACTTGGTCGTAGACCGGCGCGGCGGGGGCGGCGCGGCGGGGGTGGGGCGGTCAGCCCAGCCAGCCCGGGCGCACGAGCCCCGACTCGTAGGCGAGGACGACCAGTTGGGCCCGGTCCCGGGCTCCGAGCTTCACCATCGCCCGGCTCACATGGGTCTTGGCGGTCAGCGGGCTGACGACCAGCCGTCCGGCGATCTCCTCGTTCGAGAGGCCGATCCCGACCAGGGCCATCACCTCCCGCTCCCGCTCGGTGAGTCCGTCGAGGCCGCGCGCGTCCGCCGGGACCTTGGAACGGGCCGCGAACTCCTCGATCAGCCGGCGCGTCACCCCCGGCGAGAGCAGCGCGTCCCCCTCCACCACCGCGCGCACGGCCCGCAGCAGCTCCTCCGGTTCGGTGTCCTTGACGAGGAAGCCCGAGGCGCCGGAGCGGATGGCCTCGAAGACGTACTCGTCCAGCTCGAAGGTGGTCAGCATGACCACCCTGACCGCGCCGAGCGCGGGGTCCCCGGTGATCGCACGGGTGGCGGCCAGACCGTCCCGCCGGGGCATCCGGATGTCCATGAGGACGACGTCCGGGCGCACCTCACCCACCAGCGCCACGGCCTCCTCGCCGTCCGCCGCCTCCCCCACGACCTCGATGTCCGGCTGGGCGTCCAGGAGCGCGCGGAACCCCGCCCGTACCAGCGACTGGTCGTCGGCGAGCAGGACGCGGATCACGGCGTCTCCTTCGGGCGGACGGGCAGGACCGCGCGCACCCGGAAGCCGCCGTCCGGCCGGGTGCCCGCCTCGATGGTGCCACCGAGCGCCGCGGCACGCTCCCGCATGCCGGCGAGTCCGTGGCCGCTGCCGCCCGCCTCGGCGCTCGCGCCTCCGGGGGACGCGGCGGCGGCCGGTCCCTCGTCGTCGATACGGAGTTCCAGACGGCCGGGGGTGTAGTGGATCACGACCCGGGCGGTACGGGACGCGGAGTGCCGGACCACGTTGGTCAGCGCCTCCTGCACGATCCGGAAGGCCGCGAGGTCGGCGCCGGGCGGCAGCGCCACCGGCTGCCCCTCGGTGACGGCGTCCACGGTGAGCCCTGTGGAGGCGGCCTGCTCGACGAGTTCCGGCAGCCGGTCGAGCCCGGGCGCCGGTGTGCGCGGCGCCTCTCCGGGCGCCCGCAGGGTCGCCAGCACCTGACGCACCTCCCCCAACGCCTCCTTGCTCGCCGCCTTGATGGTGGTGAGCGCCGTACGGGCCTGCTCCGGGTCGCTGTCGAGGAGGGCGAGGCCGACCCCCGCCTGGACGTTGATCACGGAGATCGAGTGGGCGAGGACGTCGTGCAGTTCGCGGGCGATCCGCAGCCGTTCCTCGTCGGCCCGGCGCTTCTCGGCCGCGGCGCGTTCGGCGCGCTGCTGCGCCCACTGCTCGCGGCGGACCCTGACCAGTTCGGAGGCGGCGAGGATCGCGACGACGAAGGCGGCGACGGGGAGTTCCCGCCCCCAGGGGGCCGCCGGGTCCCCGTCGGGCGGGAGGTGGCGGTACAGCCAGTGGCCGATCAGCAGGTTCCCGAGCCAGAGCCCGCCGAGCGCCGCCCAGGCCGCGTACCGGTGCCCGTGCACGATCGCGGCGTAGCAGGCGACGGCGACGGTGAGGAAGACGGGGCCGTAGGCGTACCCGGCGGCGAAGTACGCGAGAGTGGCCGCCGCCACGCCGAAGACGACCGGGACGGGGTGGCGGTTGCGCAGCAGGAGCAGCGCGGCCCCGGCCAGCAGCAGCACGCGGCCGAGCGCGTCCAGCGGCTCCCGGTCGGGCTGCCCCTGCGACGCGAAGCCGGAACCCACCGTCACGAAGACCGCCAGGAGCAGTGTCGATCGCCAGGGCAGTCCGCCGCCGGGCTCGGGCCCCGCCCACTGCCACAGCCGGGCCGGCCCGCTCCGCGCCTCGCGTACCGGGGGCGGTCCGCCGCGGCCCGGTGTCCGGTGTTCGTCCATGGCCGCCACGCTAGACGCGGACGGGACGCCCCGGCGTCAGCCGGGCGTGGTGGTCACGCCTACTCCCGGGGAAGTACGCCGTCCGCGCGCGGGGTGGGTGAGGGCGGTGAGCTCCGTGAGGCGGACGTCGCCGCTGGGAAGGTAACGGGAGAGCGCGGACGAACCGTGGAGGAGACCGCGCCTTCCCACCCTGGCCCGTTCTGTCCTGCTGAAGGAGTCTGCCGATGACCTCGCCGCCGTACTACCGCCGGGGCAGTGCGCTCGCCATCCGCGTCAACGGCGTGGTCGGCTGGCTCGCCCGCCACGGCGTCAGCCTGCTCGGCTCGGCCGAACTCTCCGTACCGGGCCGGAAGAGCGGCCGGATGCAGCGCATCCCCGTCAACCCGCACCGCTTCGGGGGCGAACGGTATCTGGTCTCGGCCCGCGGCCACTCCCAGTGGGTCCGCAACATGCGCGCGGCGGGCGGCGGAGAGCTGCGCGTCGGCCGGAAGGTCCGCACGTTCACGGCGACCGAGGTCGCCGACCACGAGAAGCTGCCGATCCTGCGCACCTATCTGGAGCGCTGGGGATGGGAGGTCGGCCAGTACTTCCAGGGGGTGACCGCCGCCTCCTCCGACGCGGAGATCCTGGCGGCCGCTCCCGACCACCCCGTCTTCCGCATCACGACGACCGCGTAGAGCGGCGGCCACGCCCACCCTTGCCGGGGAGCGCCGACGCTGTCGTCGCAGCGCCGGCGAATCGATCCGTCAGAGCCGGCCCGGGTTCGGCCCGGTCAGGGACCCGAGGGGTCTCGGCGGTCTCAGGGCTTTTCGGGGGCCGTCGGGTCCGGGGTGCCCGTGACGCCGTCCTCGGAGACCGGATCGGCGACGGACTCCGCCGCGTCCGGGCCGTCCGCGGAGCGGGGGGCGACGCCCCGGCCCGCCGCCGTGCCGCCCGCCGCCGCCATCCGGCGGTCCAAGAGGTCCAGCGCCCGGCGCGCCAGCCCGTTCGAGCGCACGAGGCCGGCGAGCGTGGTGGAGCCGCGGGTGATGTCCGTGAAGGCGTTCCACGCCGGTCGCAGGCCGGTGATCGCCGCGTGCAGCAGACCGGGGCGGCGCTCGAAGAGCGCGAGCATCCGCCGCCCGACCGCCATCTCCACGCCGAGGCCGGCCTTGATCGCGAAGGCGTAGTTCAGCGCCTGGCGGCGCGCGTCGACGGCGTCGTTCGCCTCGGCGATCCGGACCGCCCACTCGCCCGCGAGCCGCCCTGAGCGCAGCGCGAACGAGATGCCCTCGCGGGTCCACGGCTCCAGGAGGCCCGCCGCGTCGCCGCACACGAGGACGCGGCCGCGCGAGAGCGGCGAGTCGTCGCTGCGGCAGCGCGTGAGGTGACCGGAGGAGATCGCCGGTTCGAAGCCCGCCAGGCCCAGGCGGGCGATGAAGTCCTCCAGGTACCGCTTGGTCGCCGCGCCCTCGCCGCGTGCCGAGATGACACCCACGGTGAGCGTGTCGCCCTTGGGGAAGACCCAGCCGTAACTGCCCGGCATCGGCCCCCAGTCGATGAGGACCCGCCCCTTCCAGTCCTCGGCCACCGACGGCGGTACGGGGATCTCCGCCTCCAGGCCGAGGTCCACCTGGTCGAGCTTGACCCCGACGTGGGCTCCTATCCGGCCGGCGCTGCCGTCCGCGCCGACGACGGCCCGCGCGAGGAGCGTCTCGCCGTCGGCGAGGACCACGGCGACGGTCCGCCGATCGGGGACGGCCGGTCCGTGCTGCTCGACGCGCGAGACGGTGGCGCCGGTGCGCAGCTCGGCGCCCGCCTTCTGCGCCTGCTCGACCAGGCCGGCGTCGAACTCGGGACGGTTGATGAGGCCGAAGAGCATCCGGCGCGAGCGCCGGGTGCGGGCGAAGCGTCCGTTGTGGGAGAAGGTGACGGCGTGCACCCGGTCCTGGAGCGGGAGTTCGAAGCCCGGCGGGAGCGCGTCGCGGGAGGGCCCGATGATGCCGCCGCCGCAGGTCTTGTAGCGGGGCAGTTCCGCCTTCTCCAGGAGCAGGACCCGGCGGCCGGCGACCGCCGCGGCGTAGGCCGCGGACGCGCCCGCGGGGCCCGCCCCGACGACGATCACGTCCCAGACGGTCGGAGCCCCCTCGGGGAACAGCGCCTCCGCACCGGCTTCCGCACCGGCCTCGGGCTCGGGAGCGCCCGCCTCGGCTTCCCCGGCGGCCCGGTCCCCTGCCTCCGGACTCCCGCCGGTCCCGGCATCCCCGTGGGCGTCACCTTCGCCGTGGGCATCGCCGTGGGCATCGCCGTGGGCATCGCCATCGGCGCCGGAAGCGGCCTGCGCCGATTCGGGGGCCGGAAGGACCTCCTGGGCCTCACTCGCCTCAAGGGCCTCACGGGCCTCGGATGCCTCGGATCCGGTCCCCGTCTCCGGGGCGGCGAAGGCCGCTTCCGACTCCGCCGCTCCGGCGTCTGCGTTCTCGCTGCTCACGATGTGCTTCTGCTCCTGATCCGACCGGTGGTCCCTGCTCTGTACCGCATCCTACGGCGCGGCCCTCGACGGCCCGCGCCGTAGGATCGACCGTACGTTCGCCGTACACCCGACAACGGCAACGCCACTCTTAACGTCGCACCCACCAGGAGCGTGCCCATGACCGCGAATCCGATCGCCGAGACCGTCGCCGGCCTCATGCCCCGTGCCCGCGCGGAGCTCGCGGAGCTGGTGGCCTTCGAGTCGGTCGCGGACGAGGCCGTGGCGCCCCGCAGCGAATGCGAGGCCGCCGCCGCCTGGGTGGCCGACGCACTGCGCGCCGAGGAGTTCCAGGACGTGGAGCTGCTCGACACCCCCGACGGCTCGCAGTCGGTGTACGGCGTGCTGCCCGGCCCGGCCGGCGCCCCGACCGTCCTCCTCTACGCGCACTACGACGTGCAGCCGAAGCTGGACGAGTCGGCGTGGCTCAGCCCGCCGTTCGAGCTGACGGAGCGGAACGGACGCTGGTACGGACGGGGCGCGGCCGACTGCAAGGGCGGCTTCATCATGCACCTGCTGGCGCTGCGCGCGCTGAAGGCGAACGGCGGGGTGCCGGTCACGGTCAAGATGATCGTGGAGGGGTCGGAGGAGCAGGGCACAGGCGGTCTGGAGCGGTACGCCGAGGCGCACCCCGACCTGCTGGCGGCGGACACGATCGTCATCGGCGACACCGGCAACTTCCGGGTCGGTCTGCCGACGGTGACCGCGACCCTGCGCGGGATGACGATGATCCGGGTCCGGATCGACACCCTCGAAGGGAACCTGCACTCCGGCCAGTTCGGCGGTGCCGCGCCCGACGCGCTGGCCGCGCTGATCCGTGTCCTGGACACGCTGCGCGCCGAGGACGGCTCCACGGTCATCGACGGTCTGCCGGCCGACGCCGTGTGGGAGGGCCTGCAGTACCCGGAGGAGGAGTTCCGCAGGGACGCCCGGGTCCTGGACGGGGTGGGCCTGCCGGGCAACGGCACGGTCGCCGACCGGATCTGGGCCCGCCCGGCGGTCACCGTCATCGGCATCGACTGCCACCCGGTGGCGGGCGCGACGCCGTCGATCCCGTCGACCGCGCGCGCCCAGATCAGCCTGCGGGTCCCGCCGGGCCAGGACGCCGCGGAGGCGACCCAGCTGCTCTTCGCGCACATCCAGAAGCGAGTGCCGTGGAACGCGCGGGTGAGCTTCGAGCAGATCGGCCAGGGACAGCCGTTCAGCGCGGACGTGACGAGCCCGGCGTACACCTCGATGGCCGAGGCCATGCGGATCGCCTACCCCGGCGAGGAGATGCAGGCCTCCGGCATGGGCGGCTCGATCCCGCTCTGCAGCACGCTCGCCGCGCTCTACCCGAAGGCGGAGATCCTGCTGATCGGCCTGAGCGAGCCGGAGGCGCAGATCCACGCGGTGAACGAGTCGGTGTCCCCGGAGGAGCTGGAGCGGCTCTCGGTGACGGAGGCGCACTTCCTGGTGAACTACGCGCGCTCGAAGCGGGTCTGAGCGGAGACTCCGACGGACGCGGCGCCCGAGGGGACGGCGGGCCCGCCGTCCCCTCGGGCCGGCGGTTCGCTGGCTCCGGGGGCCGGCGGGGAGCGGGTGTTCAGCGCTCGGCGAAGCTCGCCGAGAGCGTAGCGGCCTACGGCGGACGGACGTGATGCGTACGTTCGCCGTATGGACCTCATCGAAATCACCCCGCGGCTGCACATGCTCCGTTTCTCCATCGGCCAGGCATATCTGTGGCGGGACGGCGACGAGTCGACCCTGATCGACGCCGGGTGGGTGGGCGCGGCCGACGCGATGGAGACGGCGATACGGACGGTGGGCCTCGACCCCGCGCGGCTGCGCCGGATCGTGCTGACCCACTGCCACCGCGACCACGTGGGCTCGGCCGGGGAACTGGCGGAGCGGTACGGCGCGGAGATCCTGGCCCACCGCCTGGACGCCCCGGTGGTCCGCGGCGACGCCCCGGTCCCGGAGCCCGACCTGCTCGACTGGGAGCTCCCGCTGTACGAGCACGGCCTGACCGTCCCCGAGGCTCCGCCCACCCGGGTGGACCGCGAGCTGGAGGACGGGGAGGTGCTCGACTTCGGGGACGGGGCCGTGGTGGTGCACACGCCGGGGCACACCGACGGCTCGCTCGCGGTCCATCTGCCGCGCCACGGCGTGCTGTTCACCGGGGACACGGTCGCCGCCGTGCAGGGGGTGACGTTCGGCGTCTTCCATGTGGACCGCGACCGCGCGAGGACGTCGATGCGCCGGCTCGCGGAGCTGGAGCCGGCCGTCCTCTGCTGCGGCCACGGCGACCCGGTGACGCAGGACGCGGCGGACCTGCTGCGGTCGGCGGCGACGACGGACGCCTAGGGGCGTGTTTCGAAAGTCCCGTCGGACCGGCCGACGGGCCCGTACCCGTCCGACCGCCGCAGCGATCAGCCGACGGGCACGCCGGCCTCGCAGTTCAGGACGGTGCCGCGTTCACGTGCGCGCAGGGCCCAGCGCAGGCGCTGGTAGCGGACGGGCGGGAGCATCTCGGCGGCCTCTTCCTCGGTGACGAAGCGCCAGGCGCGCAGTTCGGCCCCGGGCAGCAGGAGGCGGTCGGCCCGGGCGGCGGGCAGCCGGCCGCCGTCGAAGAGGAACCGCAGACCGCCGTAGCCGGGCGGCTGCGGGCGCTCCCAGTCGACGAGCAACAGGCGGGGCACGGCCTCCAGTTCGACGCCGATCTCCTCGGCCACCTCGCGCATGCCCGCGCGGGCCGGGGGCTCGCCCCGTTCGACGACGCCGCCGGGGAACTCCCAGCCGGGCTTGTAGGTCGGATCGACGAGAAGGAAACGATCCTCCTCGTCGAAGAGCAGCACGCCCGCGGCCAGCGTCTCGCCGGTCGGCTCGGGCGTCTGGACGATGCCGCAGGAGCCGGCGGCGCCGCTGCCGAGGGCCTCGACGACGGCGGCGGCCGACTCGGCGACGGAGAGCGCGGAGGTGTCGACGGTGTGGGCGTCGGCGTCGAGCCAGTCGGCCCGGGCGGCCCGGTAGGGCTCGATGTGGTCCAACGACCACTGGCGGACACGCTCGAAGCTCCTGGTGTCGGAGCCGTCCGGCGTCCGGGCCGTGATCCGTTCGCGCAGGATCGTTTCGTCGGGAGCGAGCAGCACATGCCGCACCTCGATGCGACGGGCGGCGAGACCGCCGAATATCTCGTCGCGGTACTCCTGCCGCAGCAGGGTCATCGGGACGACGAGCACACCGCCGACCTCCGCGAGCAGAGCGGCGGCGGTGTCCACGACCATGCGGCGCCAGATCGGCAGGTCCTGGAAGTCGTTGACCTCGGCGAGTCGTTTCTGCGGAAGCAGCCAGCCCATCGCGCCGCCGATGAGCTCGGGGTCGTACAGCGTGCTGTGCGGGATCAGATCGACCAGCTCGCGCGCGGTACTCGACTTGCCCGCGCCGAACGCACCGTTGATCCAGACGATCACGATTCCCCCTCTTCGGTAGCCCCCAGTGGCTTGCCCGCAACACCCTGCCACGGAAACCCCCGCGGGCAATCGGGCGATTCGGCCGGGCCGCAGGCCTGGTCGGGCCGGACGGGGGTACGCGAAGAGCAGACGCGTCACCGAACGAACGCGCGTGCGGGGCGGTGCGTAACACTTCGGGGCCGGCTGTCGTTGGACCGGCAAGGCAAGGGGGTGCGGAGATGAACCGTACGGTATTGGAGAAGTTTCCCGCGGGCGGTCCGCGGGGCAGTTGGCCGGCGGAGGAGTTCGCCAGCGCACGCCGGGACGAAGGACTCCCGGCGAAGGTGATCATGGACCTGGAGTCCGACACCTTCCTCGTCATCGTCGAACAGCGGACGGCCCGTTCCACCTCGGCCCGTCCGCCGAAGACGCCCCAACCGGCGGGCCGCTGACGGCCCCTGCCCTTCGGGCGGACGGCGCTACGTCCCTGACACGGCCCGGCCCGTCACGCTCGGCGCGCCGTCGCGGGCGTGGGAGTGCGGGGCGGGGACGCCGCGGCCGCCGCGCCCAGGAGTCCGGCGTCCGTGCCCGTGAGCGCCGGGGCGACCGTCAGGTCGCGGACGAAGGAGAGCGTGGCGTACGACCGCAGGGCGCGGCGGAGGGGCGCGAAGAGGACGTCGCCCGCGCCCGCCACTCCCCCGCCGACGACCGCGATGTCGATCTCCACCAGGGTGGCGGTCGCGGCGATTCCGGCGGCCAGTGCCTGGGCGGCGCGGTCGAAGGAGGCCACGGCGACCGGCTCCCCCGCCTTCGCGGCGGCGGCCACCGCAGCGGCGGAGGTGTCGCCGTCCGGGCCGGGCCGCCAGCCGTTCTCCAGGGCGCGGCGGGCGATGTGCGGCCCGCTCGCGATCCGCTCCACGCAGCCGCGTCCGCCGCAGGCGCACGGGTCGCCGTCCAGGTCGACGCTGATGTGACCGATGTGGCCGGCGTTCCCGGTGGGACCCGGGTGCACCCGGCCGTCGAGGACCAGGCCGCCGCCGACGCCCGTGGAGACGACCAGGCAGAGGGCGTTGGCGTGGCCCCGGGCCGCGCCCCGCCAGTGCTCGGCCGCCGTCATCGCGACGCCGTCGCCGACCAGCGTGACGGGCCGGCCCCCCACGACCCGGTGGACCCGCTCGACCAGCGGAAACCCGCGCCAGCCGGGGACGTTGACCGGGCTGACCGTGCCCGTGGAGGCGTCCACCGGGCCCGCGCTGCCGATCCCCACCGCGTGCGCCGCCTCCCACAGGGGCGAACGGGCCAGCTCCGCCAGCACCTCCTCCACCGCCCGCATCACCGTTTCGCCGTCCTCGCGCGCGGGCGTGGGCCGCTGCGCACGGAGGAGGATCCGGCCGTAGCCGTCCACCAGCGCACCGGCGATCTTGGTGCCGCCGATGTCCAGCGCGACGACGAGGTCGGCGACGAGGTCGGTGTGCATGGGGCGAGGTCTCCAGGAGGGCAGCCGGAACGATGATCGGTGTGATGTACAGTCTCCCCTCCTCTGACAACGTTGTCCAGGGCCTATGCTCGACAACATCACGACGGTATCCGCGAAGCCGTCCGCCGAGCGTCCGACAAGACAGAGGATCTGCGCACCGTGGCCGACAACGCCCGCCGCCCCGAGCACCGTTACGGCAATCGGCCCACGATGAAGGATGTCGCGGCGCGGGCCGGCGTGGGACTGAAGACGGTCTCCCGGGTGGTCAACGGCGAGCCGGGGGTCACGCCCGACACCGAGCGGCGGGTCCAGGAGGCGATCGACACCCTCGGCTTCCGCCGCAACGACAGCGCGCGCGTGCTGCGCAAGGGCCGCACCGCCTCCGTCGGGCTGGTCCTGGAGGACCTGGCGGACCCCTTCTACGGCCCGCTCAGCCGCGCCGTCGAGGAGGTCGCCCGCGCCCACGGCGCGCTGCTCATCAACGGTTCCAGCGCGGAGGACCCCGACCGGGAGCAGGAGCTGGCGCTCGCCCTCTGCGCCCGGCGGGTCGACGGGCTGATCATCATCCCGGCCGGCTCGGACCACCGCTATCTCGAACCGGAGATGAGGGCGGGCGTGGCCACCGTCTTCGTCGACCGTCCGGCGGGCGGGATCGAGGCGGACACGGTGCTCTCGGACAGCTTCGGCGGGGCGCGGGCCGGCGTGGCCCATCTGATCGCCCACGGCCACCGCCGCATCGGCTTCATCGGCGACCGGCCGCGCATCCACACGGCGACCGAGCGGCTGCGGGGCTACCGCGCGGCGATGGAGGAGGCGGGTCTTGCGGTGGACCCGTCGTGGGTCTCGCTGGGGCCGACGGACCCGCTGCGGGTACGGGACGCGGTGGAGGCGATGGTGGCGGGCGGGGAGCCGGTGACGGCGCTCTTCGCGGGGAACAACCGGGTCACGGTCACGGCGGTCCGCGCCCTGGCCGGACGCGACCACCCGGTGGCCCTGGTGGGCTTCGACGACATCGAACTGGCCGACCTCCTGGGCATCACGGTCATCGCCCAGGACGCGGCGGCGCTGGGTCGCACGGCGGCCGAGCGCCTCTTCCGCCGCCTCGACGGCATCGACGAGGCGCCGGCGCGGGTGGTGCTGGGCACGACGCTGATCCCGCGCGGTTCGGGGGAGATCGCTCCCCCGGCCTGAACGCCTCTTCTCTCGCTTGTTCGGCTCGGTTCGCCTCCGGGGCGCTTTGTGCGGCTGTCGACAGTCGGACGTGCTCGGTCCCTCGTACCTCGGGACCTGCGCGCGACCTCACTTTCGACAGCCGCGCGCCCCTTCGGCTCACTCGCCGGCCGCCCCGAGCCCGTGGCCTCCGTTCCGGCCGCCGGGGCGCCCGGAGGGAGGGGCTCCGGCGCGGCGATGAGTCTCGGGGCACCCGTGGGTCTATCTCTATGACGGAGACAACCGACTCATCGGGAGCACGCCATGGGACTCATCCACATCGAGCTGTTCGCGACCCTCGACCTCGTCGGGCAGGCACCCGGCGGGCCCGACGAGGACCCCGCGGGGTTCCCGTTCGGCGGCTGGCAGGCACCCTTGCTCGACGAGGTCGCCGGGGCGCAGATCGGTGCCGCGTACGAGGGCACGGACGCGCTCCTGCTCGGCCGGCGGACGTACGACATCTTCGCCGGCTTCTGGCCCCACCAGGAGGGTGGCGAGGACAGTGAGATCGCCACGCTCTTCAACCGCATCCCGAAGTACGTGGCCTCCCGCGGGACGCCCGACCTCTCCTGGGCCGGGTCCTCGCAGCTCGGCCCGGACCTCGCCGCCGCGGTGCGCGAGGTCCGGGAGCGGCACGAGAACGTGAAGGTCGTCGGGAGCCTGAACCTCGTGCAGACCCTTCTGCGCGAGAAGCTGTTCGACCGCGTCGATCTCTGGCTGCACCCGGTGGTGCTCGGCGTCGGCAAGAAGGTCTTCGACGAGGGCGCGGTGCCCACCAACCTCACGCTCCTCGCGCCCCCGGCGGCCGGCCCGAAGGGCGCCGTGTACCTGCGCTACGGGCTCGCCGACGGCACCCCTGCGACCGGCGACATGAGCAAGCCCGACCGCGGTACCGCGAGCGACGGCTGAAGCCGCCCCGCGCCGCTCCGGAGCCCTGACGCCCGGCGGCACCGCTCCGGAGGTCCGCCGCCCGGCGACGGTCCGGCCCCGGCGGAGCCGGGCGTCGGCGGATGCCCCTGTGCGTCAGAGCGCTATGCCCGGCTTGCCCGGATATCGTGGGGAGGGTGATCGAGTCTGGACGGCCGCGGCACCGTCGGCGCTACGGCCGGGGGAGGCTTGTGCGGCTGTCGCCGGTCATCCTGACCGTGGTGATCGCCGGTCTGGCCTACGCCACCCCGCCGGAAATGGCGTTCAGCCGCCTCCTGCCCGCGGCCCCCGCCCTGGCCGCCGCCATGTGGCCGGTCCTCCCCACCATCCTGCTCGGCACGGTCTGCCTCCTTCTGATGATCGGCCTCAGCCTCGTCTTCCCCGACCTGGGGACGTGGTGGACGGCCGCGGGGATCATCGCGGTGACGGTGGCCGCCGCCTATGGGAGTCATGTCCGGCTCCAGCGGGAGCGCACGCTCTTCCAGGTGCGGCTCGTCGCCGACGCGGCGCAGAAGGTGGTGCTGAGCCCGCTGCCCCGCCGCTTCGGCAGCATCGAGCTCGAGTCGCTGTACGTCGCGGCCGCGGCGGAGGCCCGTATCGGCGGGGACTTCTACGAGGTGGTCGACACGCCCCACGGGGTCAGGCTGCTCATCGGCGACGTGCGGGGCAAGGGCCTGCCGGCGGTCGGGGCGGCCGCCGCGATCGTCAACGCCTTCCGGGAGGCCGCGTACGGCGAGACCGACATGGTCGACGTCGCGCGCAGGCTGGACGCCGGCAGTACCCGCTACAACGCCGCGTTTCCCCCCGAGGGGCCGATGGAGCGCTTCGCCACCGCCCTCCTCGTCGAGATCCCGCACGGGGGCGGACGGATCGACGTTCTCAACTGCGGGCACCCCCCGCCGCTGCTGGTGAACCACGGAAAGGTGCGCATCCTCGAACCGGGCACGCCGTCGCCACCGCTCAGCCTCGCCGAGCTGATCGGCGATCACTACACCGTCGACACCTTCGCCTTCGCCCCCGACGACCTGCTGCTGCTCTACACCGACGGGATCGCCGAGGCGCGCGCCCGCGACGGCGAGTTCTTCCCGCTGGCGGCGTGGCTGCGCCGGCAGCCCCTGGCCCCGCCCCGCGAACTGCTTGCGGCCCTGCACCACGATCTCCTCCGCTACAGCAGGGGCCGGCTCGACGACGACATCGCCGCCCTCGCCGTACACCTGCGCGCGCCCTGAGCCGGGGAGCGGCCGGCCGCGGCCCCCGGTCCCGGGCGGCTCACCCGGACGGCCCGGCCGGGGCGGGCCCGCCGAGCAGAGCCAGGGTCTCGCTCAGCCGCTCGCGGGCCCAGTCGTACTGCTCGGTGTCGGTGTACGCCCGGAAGTCCGTCTCGATGATCTGGATCAGGGCGAGGTGGAGGTTGTACAGCCGTCGGCGGGTCCGCTCGGCCGGGGTGAACGGCCGGTGGCCGTAACCACGGATGAAGGCCGCGGAGTCGCCGTACGCGCTCGACTCGCCGCCCGCGAAGCCGAACTCCATCAGCGGATCGCCGTAGAACGCCCGCTCGTGGTCGAGGATCGCGACGATCGCGCCGTCGCGCACCATGCAATTGCCCGGCCACAGATCCCATTCGACGAACCGGGGCTCGGTCACCTCGTCCAGCGCCCCGGCGTGGGCCGCCACGATGTCACGGATCACGGTGGGGTCGTGGCCCAGGTCGACGGCGCGTCGCGCGCCGTCGGCCAGCAGTTCCTCGACCATCCGGTGGAAGGCCGCGCGCCAGGTGGGTTCGCCCGGCCCGGCCAGCGGCCCGAAGGCGGGGCCGGGGATGCCGTTCAACTCCCGCGTGACCGCCCCGAGCGCCTCAACGGGCTTGTCCCGCCTCTCTGTTGCCCGGAAGGACACCGGGCCCCGTTCTCCGGTGGGCGCGTGGTGCGTGCCGGAGTACGGGGCCCGGTGGAATCCGCGGGGCGGGGCGGCGGCTCGCTACGGGGCCGTTGTGGTCAGGTCGCCGCGCCGCGGGGCCGCGAAGCGGTCCAGGTCGGTGCGGGTCAGGCCGGTGAGGGCCTGGACCTCGGCCGTGTCCAGGGCGCCGCAGTCGATGCCGCGCAGCAGGTAGGAGCTGAGGGCCTTGGCGGTGGCGGGTTCGTCCATCACGTCGCCGCCGGCGTGATTGGCGTAGGCGGAGATGCGCTGGGCGGCGGCCTCGAAGCCCTCGCGGTAGAAGGCGAAGACGGCGGCGTAGCGGGTGGGGATGTGGCCCGGGTGCATGTCCCAGCCCTGGTAGTAGGCGCGGGCGAGGGCGCGGCGGGTGAGGCCGTAGTGCAGGCGCCAGGCCTCGTGGACGTGCTCGGTGGAGCCCACCGGGAGGACGTTGGTGGAGCCGTCGGAGACGCGGACGCCGGTGCCCGCGGCGGCGACCTGCATGATCGCCTTGGCGTGGTCGGCGGCCGGGTGGTCACTGGCCTGGTAGGCGGCGGAGACGCCGAGGCAGGCGCTGTAGTCGAAGGTGCCGTAGTGCAGTCCGGTGGCGCGGCCCTCGGCGGCGTCGATCATCCGGGCGACGGCGGCGGTGCCGTCGGCGGCGAGGATGGACTGGCTGGTCTCGATCTGGATCTCGAAGCCGAGGCGGCCGGCGTCCAGGCCGTGGGCCTTCTCGAAGGCCTCCAAGAGGCGTACGAAGGCGGAGACCTGCTCGGGGTAGGTCACCTTGGGGAGGGTGAGGACCAGGCCGTCGGGGAGGCCGCCGTGCTCCATGAGGCCGGTGAGGAAGATGTCGGTGGTGCGGATGCCGCGGTCGCGGACGGCGGCCTCCATGCACTTCATCCGGATGCCCATGTACGGGGCGGCGGTGCCGTCGCGGTAGGCCTCGGCGATCAGCCGGGCGGCGCGGGCGGCGTCGTGGTCCTCGTCCGTGCCGGCGTAGCCGTCCTCGAAGTCGACGCGCAGGTCCTCGATGGGCTCGCGCTCCAGCTTGGCCCGTACGCGTCCGTAGACGTCCTCGGCGAGGGAGCCGGGGAGGCCGAGGACGGCGGCGAAGGTCTCGGCGTCGCGCGCGTGCTCGTCGAGCGCCGCGAGGGCCTGGTCGCCCCAGGAGCGGATGGTCGTGGCGTCGAAGAGCTGGCCGGGGACGTAGACGGTGTGGACGGGCTGGCGGGTGCCGGGGTCTCCCGGGTAGCGGCGGTCCAGCTCGGCGTCCACGGCTGCGAGGGAGGCGCTGATGCCCTCGCTGACCGCGCCCGCGAGGCTCGTTGCCACCTTCTCCTGCTGACCCATTCCCACACCCTTCTCTTTTCCGCTTCACGGAATCAACAATCCGTATAGCGAAGTTAATAGGCCCCGGGACCTGCGTCAATGGTTGTCCGAAACGGCCGGGGGCCGCACGGTGAGAGATCACCGTGCGGCCCCCGGGCCCGAAAGAAGCGCAGGTCACGCGCGCCAGGTCAGCCCTTGCGGGCCTTGACCTCTTCGGTCAGCTGCGGGACGACCTCGAAGAGGTCGCCGACGACGCCGTAGTCGACCAGGTCGAAGATCGGGGCCTCGGCGTCCTTGTTGACGGCCACGATGGTCTTCGAGGTCTGCATGCCGGCGCGGTGCTGGATCGCGCCGGAGATGCCGGAGGCGATGTACAGCTGCGGCGAGACCGACTTGCCGGTCTGGCCGACCTGGTTGGAGTGCGGGTACCAGCCGGCGTCGACGGCGGCGCGGGAGGCGCCGACGGCCGCGCCGAGCGAGTCGGCGAGGGCCTCGATGATCGCGAAGTTCTCGGCGCCGTTGACGCCGCGACCGCCGGAGACCACGATGGCGGCCTCGGTCAGCTCCGGGCGGCCGGTGGACTCGCGCGGGGTGCGGGCGGTCACCTTGGTGCCGGTGGCCAGCTCGCCGAAGGAGACCGCGAGGGCCTCGACGGTGCCGGCGGCCGGCGCGGCCTCCACGGCGACCGAGTTCGGCTTGACCGTGATGACCGGGGTGCCCTTGGACACCCGGGACTTGGTGGTGAAGGAGGCGGCGAACGCGGACTGCGTCGCGACCGGGCCCTCGGCGCCGGCCTCGAGGTCGACGGCGTCGGTGATGATGCCGGAGCCGATGCGGACCGCGAGGCGGGCCGCGATCTCCTTGCCCTCGGCGGAGGACGGGACGAGCACGGCGGCCGGGGACACCGCTTCGTAGGCGGCCTGGAGGGCGTCCACCTTCGGTACGACGAGGTAGTCGGCGAACTCGGGGGCGTCGGCGGTGAGGACCTTCACCGCGCCGTGCTCGGCGAGGGCCGGGGCGGTGGCCTCGGCGCCGTTGCCCAGCGCGACGGCGACGGGCTCGCCGATGCGGCGGGCCAGCGTCAGCAGCTCGAGGGTGGGCTTGCGGACGGCTCCGTCGACGTGGTCGACGTAGACGAGAATCTCAGCCATGGGACTTCCATCTCCTGCGAACGAAAAAGGGGCGGTCTGAGGGGCTCGCGCGAGCCCTGGAGGAACTCCGGGCACGCGGGACGGCCTCCTAGATGAACTTCTGCTCCGCAAGGAAGGCGGCCAGCTGCCTGCCGCCCTCGCCCTCGTCCTTGACGATCGTGCCCGCGGTGCGCGCGGGACGCTCGGCCGCGGAGTCGACGGCGGTCCAGGCGCCTTCCAGACCCACTTCCTCGGCCTCGATCTCGAGGTCGGAGAGGTCCAGGGACTCCACCGGCTTCTTCTTGGCGGCCATGATGCCCTTGAAGGACGGGTAGCGGGCCTCGCCCGACTGGTCCGTCACGGAGACGACGGCCGGAAGCGTGGCCTCGAGCTGCTCGGAGGCGGTGTCGCCGTCGCGGCGGCCGGTCACCTTGCCGTCCTCGACCTTGACCTCGGAGAGCAGCGTGACCTGCGGGACGCCCAGGCGCTCGGCGAGGATGGCCGGGAGGACACCCATGGTGCCGTCGGTGGAGGCCATGCCGGCGATGACGACGTCGTAGCCGGTCTTCTCGATCGCCTTGGCGAGCACCAGCGAGGTGCCCATGACGTCGGTGCCGTGGAGGTCGTCGTCCTCGACGTGGACAGCCTTGTCGGCGCCCATCGACAGCGCCTTGCGCAGGGCGTCCTTGGCGTCCTCGGGGCCGACCGTGAGGACGGTGACCTCGGCGTCGTCCGCCTCTTCGGCGATCTGCAGCGCCTGCTCGACGGCGTACTCGTCGAGCTCCGACAGCAGGCCGTCGACGTCGTCGCGGTCGACGGTCAGGTCATCGGCGAAGTGCCGGTCGCCGGTGGCGTCGGGCACGTACTTCACACAGACAACGATCCTCAAGCTCACGCCGGCTCTCCTACTGCATCGTCATAACGGGCTGCCTTGTTGCTCGCAGCATAGGCGCCTGAAGGGCGGGTTTCCGGTCGGGGCGGCTTGCGCCCCGGCGAAAATATTACTCGCCAGTACAGCCAGTTCGTTACCGGTGAGCAAGCGCTCAGGCGTGTGAGCTTGGCAACGCCCGAACGGCCGGTGCCGTCGGTCGTGCGGGGCGTTCGGTGCCGTCAGTCGCGCAGGGCGTGGAACCCGCCTTGGTGGTAGAGCAGCGGCCGACCGGCCCCGGCGGGGTCGCCGGCGACGGCTTCGGCGATCACGATCCGGTGGTCCCCGGCGGGGATCCTGGCCACCACGCGGCAGACCAGCCAGGCGAGGACGCCGTCGAGGACGGGGACTCCCTCGGGGCCGGTGCTCCACCGGGCGTCCGGGCCGAAGCGGTCGGCGCCGCTGCGCGCGAACGTCTCGGCCAGCTCGCGTTGGTGGTCGCCGAGTATGTGCACGCCGACGTGTTCGGCCTCGGCGAGCACGGGCCAGCTCGACGAGGCGGTGCCCACCCCGAAGGAGATCAGGGGAGGCTCGGCGGCGACGGAGTTGAGCGAGGTGGCGGTGAAGCCGACGGGGCGGTCGCCGTGGGCGGTGATGACCGCGACTCCGGCGGCGTGCCGCCGGAAGACGGAGCGCAGGAGGTCGGGGGAGGCCGAGCGGGGGGCGGGTACGGTGCGGAGCTCGGGTGAGGCCGTCATGGAACTGTCCTTCGGCGAGGGCGTGATGAGAGGGGTCCGTGGGTTCTCAGACACCCTGACAGCGCGCGCTCGCGTGGTGGTCGGGGTCCGCATGGACCCGCCCGTGGCGAAGGAGTTCTGGGGGCAGCACCGTGCCAGCCTGACGATCGATGGTGGGCACAGTCAAGTGCGTACCGGCATGTGCGAGATGTGTCACGGCGTCAGACCGCCCGGCCGAGCGCCGCGATGACGTCCGCACGGCGGGGCTGTCCGGCGGCCCGGACGACGATCCGTCCGGCGCGGTCGAGGACGAGCACCGTGGGGGTGCGGACGACTTCCAGCGCGCGCACCAGGTCGAGGCGCTCCTCGGCGTCGATCTCCACGTGGCCGACGCCCTCGACCATGGCCGCGACCTCGGTCAGGGTGCGCCGGGTGGCCCGGCAGGGCTGGCAGAACGCCGTGGAGAACTGCACGAGCGTGGCCCGCTCCCCCAGCGGGACCCCCAGGTCCGCGGCGTCCAGCACCCGCGCGGCTGCCGCCGTACCGGCTTCCGGTTCCTGCCGCCGCCCGTCCATGCCCGTTCCCTCGCCTCTCCGTCTGCCGTCCGCCCCCTCAGGCCGCCCCTGGGGATGCCCGTACGGGACCCGTACGGGTGTTCCGTACCGCCCCGTGCAGCGTCCCACGGCACCGATCGATTCCCGCCACGACCACCCGGAGTGACGAGAATCTCTCTGCACGAAGCCGTCAGGACTGGTACCGGACGCCCACATGGGGCACGATCTGCCCAAAGCCGAAAACCTACGGCCGCGTAACTTCCGCCGGGAGCAGCCTCCCCAGGAACAGAAGAAGGGGTTCCTCTCTGATGGCAGAACTCGTCTATCGGCCGGTCATCGGCGCCGCCCTCACGATGTTCAAGGCGCTCGACCTCAAGATCGACACGCAGGGTTCGGAGCACATCCCCCGCACGGGCGGCGCGGTGCTGGTCAGCAACCACATCAGCTATCTGGACTTCATCTTCACGGGCCTGGCCGCGCTTCCGCAGAAGCGTCTGGTCCGCTTCATGGCCAAGGACTCGGTCTTCCGGCACAAGGTGTCGGGGCCTCTGATGCGCGGCATGAAGCACATTCCGGTGGACCGCGCCCAGGGCGAGCACGCCTACCAGCACGCGCTGGAGTCGCTGAAGGCCGGCGAGATCATCGGCGTCTTCCCCGAGGCGACCATCTCCCAGTCGTTCACGCTGAAGAGCTTCAAGTCGGGTGCGGCGCGCCTCGCGCAGGAGGCCGGGGTGCCGCTGATCCCGATGGCCCTGTGGGGCACCCAGCGGGTCTGGACGAAGGGCCGCGCGCGGAACTTCAAGCGCAGCCACATCCCGGTGACGATAAGGGTCGGCGAGCCCATGGAGGCCCCGGCGGACCAGTACGCGGGCGCCATCACCCGGCGGCTGCGGGAACGCGTCCAGGAGCTGCTGGAGGCCGCGCAGCGCGCCTATCCCGTGCGCCCCAAGGACGCGGGCGACACCTGGTGGGTGCCCGCGCACCTCGGGGGCACGGCTCCGACCCCGGCGCAGGTCAAGGAAGCCGGCTGACCGACCGTCCCCGCGCGCGGGGCGTCACTCCGGGGTGCCGACCGTGATCCGCGCCCCGGGGCTCAGCTTCTCCAGGGACTCGGCCAGCTCCGCGCCGGCGGCGAGGAGCTCGTCGTGGGTCATGGGGGCCAGCGACTCCAGCAGGAAGATCGCGTTGACCGTGGTCTCCTCGATACGGGTGCGCGGCCCCTGGCGCCAGTTCCAGCGGCGGCAGGTGACGCCCGCATCGTCCCGCCAGACGATCTCGCCGGGCTCGGGGTGCTCCACGGTCTCCTCGCCGCCGGCCATGGTCACGAACGGTTCGTCGCCGGCCGCGCGCAGGAGACGCATCTCGCCCTGGATGCGGTCCAGGTCCTCGCCGCCGACCGGGATCAGGTGGGCGACGCTGATCGCGTTGTAGGCGTCGACGAGCCGGTTGATCCGGGGCAGGCCGCCGTCCGCGAGCGCGCGCTTGGCGAGCGCTTCGGCGGAGTTGCGGGTACGGGACGGCTTCGCGCCGAAGGCGCTGTAGGCGGCCCGCCAGGCCGCGATGTGCGGGTCCTTGTCCGGAGCGGCGCCGTCGAGGCGCTCCGCGAGGCGTCCGGCGGCGTCGTCGAGGAGCGCCGAACTGGCCTCGTCGCTCGGCCCGTTGACGAGGCCGTGGGCCTCGACGGCGAGGTGGGTGAAGCCGGGTACGAGGGCACGCACCTCGTCGGACACGGTGAGGGTGAGAGGCATCGTCGTCCTTGCGTCAGGGTTCCGTCGGAAGGGTCCGCGAGCGGGACGGCCGGGCGGGAGCGGAGGTCGACGCGCTCGGGAACGGCCGGATGCGGTTCAGCGTACAGCACCGGCGAGTCCACTTCATTGGACTTGGGGCGGACGGCCGCCTGGGGAGGACGCCACCCTCGGCGCGCGGGCCGTCAGCGGCCGTACTCCGCGCCTCATGCACGCGGCCGTCGACACGGAAGCGGCCCGGCTCCTGCCGACGAGGTCTCGTCGGCAGGAGCTGGGCCGCTTCTCGGGGGGATGACCGTCAGCCGGCCGCCATCTCCTCCTTGAGGGCCTGCAGGAACGCGTCGACGTCGTCCTCCGTGGTATCGAAGGAGCACATCCAGCGCACGTCGCCCGCGGCCTCGTCCCAGAAGTAGAAGCGGAAGCGCTTCTGCAGCCGGACGCTGACCTCGTGCGGCAGCCGGGCGAAGACCGCGTTGGCCTGGACGGGGTAGAGGATCTCCACGCCGTCGACCTCCCGCACCCCGGCGGCGAGGCGCTGTGCCATCGCGTTGGAGTGCCGGGCGTTGCGCAGCCACAGGTCCTTCGCGAGCAGCGCCTCCAGCTGGACCGAGACGAAGCGCATCTTGGACGCGAGCTGCATGGACAGCTTGCGCAGGTGCTTCATGTGGCTGACCGCGTCCGGGTTCAGGACGACCACGGCCTCGCCGAAGAGCATGCCGTTCTTGGTGCCGCCGTAGGAGATGACGTCCACGCCGACCGCGTTGGTGAACGCCCGCATGGGGACGTCCAGGGACGCGGCGGCGTTGGCTATCCGGGCGCCGTCGAGGTGCACTTTCATGCCCTTGGCGTGGGCGTGCTCCACGATGGCCCGGATCTCGTCCACGGTGTAGACCGTGCCCAGCTCGGTGTTCTGGGTGATCGAGACGACCTGCGGCATGGCCCGGTGCTCGTCCTCCCAGCCCCAGGCCTGCCGGTCGATCAGCTCGGGGGTGAGCTTGCCGTCCGGGGTGGGCACGGTGAGCAGCTTGAGGCCGCCCATCCGCTCGGGGGCGCCGCCCTCGTCCACGTTGATGTGCGCGGACTCGGCGCAGATCACCGCGCCCCAGCGGTCGGTCAGCGCCTGGAGGGCGGTGACGTTCGCCCCGGTGCCGTTGAAGACCGGGAAGGCCTCCGCGGAGGGCCCGAAGTGGCTGTGCATGATCCGCTGGAGGTGCTCGGTGTAGTCGTCCTCGCCGTAGGCGACCTGATGGCCGTCGTTGGCGAGCGCGATGGCCGCGAGGACCTCCGGGTGGGCTCCGGCGTAGTTGTCGCTGGCGAAGCCCCGGACCGACGGGTCGTGGTGACGACGCGCGTCGGTCCTCGGGGGCATCGCGGGGGTCACGGCTTGGGGGTCAGCCACAGACGCTGTCCATTCACTTCCTGGGCGGGCCGGTCCCAGACTCCGGCGATCTCCTCGGCCAGATCCTTGACGTCCGTGAAGCCCGCGAACTTCGCGTTCGGTCGCTCGGCGCGCATGGCGTCGTGGACCAGTGCCTTGATCACCAGGATGGCAGCCGCGGCCTTGGGGCCTTCGTCGCCCCCCTGCTTGCGGAAGTCGTCGCCGAGGGCGAGGGTCCAGGCCTCGGCCGCGGCCTTGGCGGCGGCGTAGGCCGCGTTGCCGGCGGTGGGCTTGGAGGCGCCCGCGGCGCTGACGAGGACGTAGCGGCCGCGGCCGCTGCGCATCAGCGGCTCCTGGAAGGCGAGCGTCGTGGACTGGACGGTGCGGATCAGCAGCCGCTCCAGGAAGCTCCAGTCGGCGAGGTCGGTCTCGGCGAAGGAGGAGCTGCCGCGCCAGCCGCCGACGAGGTGGACCAGGCCGTCGATCCGGCCGAACTCCTTCTCGGTCTTGTCGGCCCAGTCGCGCGCCGCGCCGAGGTCCAGGAGGTCGACCGTGTCCCCGACGACGGTGGCGCCGCCGTGGGCGTACCGGGCGGCGTCGACCGCCTCGGCCAGCCGGGCCGGATCCGCGTCCGAGGCGACGACGATCGCGCCGGCGTCGGCGAGTCGCATCAGCGTCGCCCGGCCGGCCGCGCCGGCCGCTCCCGCGACCGCGATGACGGCACCTTCCAGCGGTCCGCCGTTCCCGTTGCCGTTCATGGTCGTCGCCTCCTCCGTGACGTGGTTCACGCGGCAGCCTGCTCGGCCCGCGAAGCGTTCACGGCGGTGATGCCCTTGGTGGAGGCGATCACACCCTTGAGCTTCTTGGCCAGGGCCTCATAGAACATGCTGAGCGGAAACTCGTCCGGAAGCACGTCGTCGACGAGCTTGCGCGGCGGCTGCGTCAGGTCCAGGGCGTCGGGACCCTTGGCCCAGCGCGAGCCGGGGTGCGGGGCGAGGTAGGTGGAGACCAGCTCGTACGCCTTGAACCAGTGGACCAGCTTGGGGCGGTCGATGCCGTCGCGGTACAGCTTCTCGATCTCGGCGCAGAGCTGATTGGTGACCTCGGGGGCGCGCTGCCAGTCGATCTTGAGGGTGTTGTCGGTCCAGCGCACCACGTCGTGCTTGTGGAGGTACGCGAAGAGGAGCTGGCCGCCCAGACCGTCGTAGTTGCGGTTGCGGTCGCCGGTGACCGGGAAGCGGAACATCCGGTCGAAGAGGACGGCGTACTGCACGTCCCGGCCGTGCGCGTTGCCCTCGGCCTCCAGCTTCACGGCCTCCTTGAAGGCGGTGAGGTCGCAGCGCAGCTCCTCCAGGCCGTACATCCAGAACGGCTGGCGCTGCTTGATCATGAAGGGGTCGAAGGGCAGGTCGCCGTGGCTGTGGGTGCGGTCGTGGACCATGTCCCAGAGCACGAAGGCGGCCTCGCAGCGCTTCTGGTCCTCGACCATGGCGGCGATGTCCCCGGGCAGGTCGATGCCGAGGATGTCGACGGCGGCCTCGGTGACCTTGCGGAAGCGGGCGGCCTCGCGGTCGCAGAAGATGCCGCCCCAGCTGAAGCGCTCGGGGGCCTCGCGCACGGCGATGGTCTCGGGGAAGAGGACGGCCGAGTTGGTGTCGTACCCGGCGGTGAAGTCCTCGAAGGTGATGCCGCAGAAGAGCGGGTTGTCGTAGCGGGTGCGCTCCAGCTCGGAGAGCCACTCCGGCCAGACCATGCGCAGCACGACGGCTTCGAGGTTGCGGTCGGGGTTGCCGTTCTGCGTGTACATCGGGAAGAGCGCCAGGTGCTGGAGCCCGTCGACGCGGTCGGCGGCCGGCTGGAAGGCCAGCAGGGAGTCGAGGAAGTCGGGGACCTGGAAGCCGCCGGCGGCCCACGCGCGCAGGTCGGCGACGAGGGCGCGGTGGTATGCGGCGTCGTGCGGGAGCAGCGGGGAGAGCTGCTCGACCGCGGCGACGACGCGCTCGACGGTGGCCCCTGCCTGGGCGTGGGACGGCGCGTCCGCGGCGTCGAAGTCGATGGAGCCGTCCGCGCGCTGCCAGGGACGGATCTCCTCCACGGCCTTCTTGAGCTCGGGCCAGGCAGGGTGGTCGATCACCGGGGCGGAGGTGGATATCCCCCCACCGGTCACGTCCTGCACAAGAATTTCCGTCATTCCTCTTCCTCCACAGGAGAACCTCGCGTCAGGACACCGTATCCATCCGCGGCTTCTCCACACAAGGGGACCAGGATAAATTATCCTGCGCACCCCCCTGGTCACCGCTAATTTTCCTGCCGTACGGGGTTTAGGCGCGTGCATCGGTGGCAGAGGCAGGCGCGGCGGCACGGGCGCCGCAACCCCTCGCACGGTTCGCCCGCATACCCCGCGCGCGCGTGCTTCCCTCTTCGGTCCCACCGATTAGGCTGCGCCCCCACCGGGAGACCGGCGGGACCCGGGCCAGGACATCGACGGAAGCGAGAAGATCTTGAGTTTCCTCACCATCGGTCATCGCGGAGTCATGGGCGTCGAACCCGAGAACACCCTGCGTTCCTTCGTCCGCGCCGAGCAGGCCGGGATGGACGCCATCGAACTGGACCTGCACCTGAGCAAGGACGGCGCCCTCGTCGTCATGCACGACGCGGACGTCGGACGGACCACCGACGGCAGCGGCCCGATCGCCGAGCTGACCCTGGCGGAGCTGCGCGGCCTCGACGCCGGCAAGGGCGAGCGCGTGCCCGTCTTCGAGGAGGTCCTGGACGCGGTGCGCTCCCCCCTCCAGGCCGAGATCAAGGACGCGGCGGCCGCCCGGGCCCTCGCCGAGGTGATGGTGCGCCGGGCCCTGGCCGACCGGGTGGAGGTCCTCTCCTTCCACGACGAGGCCCTCGCGGAGATCTCCCGGCTGGTCCCCGGCGTGCGGACCGCTCTGGTGGCGGACCGCTGGGGCGCGGACGTCGTGGACCGGGCGAAGGCGGTCGGAGCCGCCGCCCTCGTGCTCAACATCCGCCACCTCACCCTGGAGACCGTGGAACGGGCCCACACGGAGGGGCTGCGCGTCATCGGCTGGGTGGTGAACACCCAGGAGCACCTGCGGCTGGTGCGGGCCCTGGAACTCGACGGCGCGACGACCGACTACCCGGAGATCCGCCGCACCGGCCGGTTCACGGCCTGAACGCCGGGGGCACCCACGGCCCCCGGGGCCGGCTCAGACCAGCGGCTTGACCAGGAGTTCGAACTGCAGGTCGTCGCGCTGCGGCAGGCCGAAGCGCTCGTCGCCGTACGGGAACGGCGTCATCCGTCCCGTACGGCGGTAGCCGCGCCGCTCGTACCAGGCGATCAGCTCCTCGCGCACCGAGATCACCGTCATGTGCATCTCCCGCACACCCCAGACCTCGCGCACCCGGCGCTCCGCCTCGGCGATGATCCGACGGCCGAGGCCGGCGCCCTGCAGCTCGGGACGGACCGCGAACATGCCGAAGTAGGCCGCGTCGCCGCGGTGCTCGAGCTGGCAGCAGGCGACGACCTCGCCGTCGCGCTCCACGACCATCAGCCGGCTCCCCGGAGCGGTGATGACCGCCCGCACGCCCTCCGCGTCGGTGCGCTGCCCCTCCAGGATGTCCGCCTCGGTGGTCCACCCGGTCCGGCTGGAGTCGCCGCGATAGGCCGACTCGATGAGCGGTACGAGCACCGGGACGTCGTCCTCGACCGCGTCGCGGTAGCCGATCCGGCTGGTGTCCTGGGGCACGGCGGTGTCCATGGTCTGCGGTCTCCCCTCGGGGCGGTGAGCGATCGGTGGAGGCGATCGCCCCGAGCCTATCGGGCGGCGCACTCCCCCTCGTACACCCCCGCGCGCCTCTGCGCTCGCGTGTGCACCCGTGGCGACGGGCATGCAGCAGAGGACCGAGCGGCGCCGTCGAAGGGGGAGGTGTGCCGTGCACGGACCGGCGTGGTCGGCCTGGCCGGCGTGGCTGTCGGTGGTGCTGTGCGGGGCGAGCGGGGTGTACTGCCTGCTGCGCACGCGCGGCCGTGCCGGACAGGAGCGCAGGGCGGCGGGGGGCGAGGCCGTGATGGGCCTCGGGATGGCGGCGATGGCCCTGCCCGCGGCGGTGCTCACGCCCCCGGCATGGAGCTGGGCGGTGTACGCCGGAGTGTTCGGCACCGCGGCGCTGCGCTCGCTGGTCGCGGCCCGGCGGGGCGGACACCACCTCCACCACCTCGTGGGCTCCTCGGCCATGGTCTACATGGCGGTGGTGATGGCCGCCCCGGGCGCGGGCGCACACGGGGGGCACGGGGGGCACGGAGCCGACGGCACGGGGGGCGTTCCGGTCCTGACAGGGCTGCTCCTCGCGTACTACACGGGGTACGTCCTGTGGTCCGGGGCGCGGCTGGTCCCGGGGACCCTCCCGGCCGCGGCGGTCCCGGCCGGGCCGACGCCGGTCGCCGCGGACGCCCGGCCGGAGTTCACCCGGGTGTGCCGGCTGTCGATGGCACTGGCGATGCTGGCGATGCTGCTGACGCTGTGAAACCGTGGCGTACGTCACTTGGCGCGCGAGGACATACCCCCGGGTGGCACCGCACTCATAGGCTGACGCCATGTTGGTCTCCCTCGCGCTGCTCGCGCTCGGCGTCCTGACCGCCGCCGTGGCCCCGCGGCTGCTGTCGCGGTCCGACTGGGCGGAGCGCGAGCCCGTGGTGGCGCTCTGGGTGTGGCAGTGCGTGGTCGCGGCGGTCCTGCTGAGCTTCGCGCTCTCCATGACGTTCAGCGCGGCGGCCGCCTGGCAGGCGGTCCGCGGACGGGTCTTCGCCCCGGCCCCGAGCGGAGTCCTGGAGGCGTACGAACTGGGCACGCACCAGCCCTGGTCGGGAGCGCTCGCCGTGGTCCTGGCCTGCGGCGGGCTGTGGACCGGCGCCATGCTCGGCCGGGAGATCGGCCGGGCCCGGGCCCGTCGGCGGCAGCGCCGTCGCGAACTGCTCGTCCGCTCCCCGCTGTTGCCCGGGGAGGAGCCCGGCGGCGAGCGGCTGGTGGTGCTGGAGGGCGAGCGGGCGGACGCCTGGTGGCTGTCGGGCGCCGCGCCGCAGCTGGTCATCACGACCGCCGCCCTGCGGCGGCTGAAGGGACGCCAGCTGGACGCCGTGCTCGCCCACGAGCAGGGACACGCCCGGGCGCGACACGACTGGCTGCGCCATTGTTCGGCCGCGCTGGCCGACGGCTTCCCCGGGATCCCCGTCTTCGCGGCCTTCCGTGACCAGATGCACCGGCTGGTGGAGCTGGCCGCCGACGACGTGGCCTCGCGCCGGTTCGGGCGGCTGACGATCGCGCTGGCACTGGTGGAACTGAACGAGGACCGCGGGGTGTTCGGGCCCGGGCAGGCGCAGGACGCCGATCTGCCGCACCGGGTGAACCGCCTCCTCACGGCCGCCCCGCGCTTCACGGCCGGGCGCAGGCTGCGGCTGACCGCCGCGGCGGCCCTGGTGCCCGTGGTCCCCGTCGTGGTGGCCTTCGTCCCCGCACTCAGGGCACTGGGCTGGTAGCGCCCACCGGAGTACTTCGCACGGCTCGGGGAAGATCGTGGCATGCGTTCCTCCGCCGTCGTCTCCGGTGCCCTGTCCGTGCTGCTGCTCGCCCTGGTGGCCTTCGGATGGCCCCCGCTGCTCGCCCTGGACCGGTCCGTGACGGACACGCTCCACGACAACGCCGTCGCCGAGCCCGGCCTCGTCCGGCTCAACCGGGTCCTGAGCGACTGGGTGTGGGACCCCCTCACGATGCGGGCGCTGATCGCCGCCGCCGTGGTGGCGCTCTGGTGGCACCGCGAGCGCCGGCTCGCCCTGTGGCTCGTCGTGACGACCGCGCTGGCCGCGGCGGTGCAGCAGGGGCTGAAGGCGGCGGTCGGCCGGGAGCGCCCGAGCTGGACCGACCCGGTCGACACCGCCCACTTCGCCGCCTTCCCCTCCGGGCACGCCATGACGGCCATGGTGAGCTGCGGGCTGTTGCTCTGGGTGCTGGCGCTGCACTGGCGGGAGACCTGGCGGGGGTGGAGCCTCCTCACCGTGGCCGCCGTGGTGTCCGTGCTGGGCGTCGGGTGGACTCGCGTCTATCTCGGGGTGCACTGGCCATCGGACGTGGTGGCGGGGTGGCTGCTCGGCTGGACCTTCGTCGCTGTGGCGATCGTCACGTACCGCGGAAAAGGGGCGGGCCGGGAGGGTCCGGGGCGTCCCGGGAGCGACCGGAGGAGAATGGGGGAAACGCACTGAAGCCGTCTGTCCTGGACGATCCCCCGCGTCGCCCAGAACAGACGGCAAACCCGCTGACCAGGCACGAAGGCGCGACAGCAGGATGCGCTGAGTATATTGGCTGCGAGCCAGTCAACGCAGGAGTCCAGCATGTCCCCGCGTAGCGCATCGGTCAATGAAGAGCTTCGGAGGCGTTCGCGCGAACGGCTTCTGCAAGCCACCGTGGAGCTGGTCTCCGAGCGGGGTTTCGAGGCCACCACGCTGGGCGACATCGCCGAGCGGGCCGGTTCGGCGCGCGGGCTGATCTCGTACTACTTCCCGGGCAAGCGCCACCTGCTGCAGTCGGCGGTGCACCGGCTGATGCATCTGACGCTGGAGGAGGCGCTGGAGCGCGAGCCGCGTACCGAGGACGGGCGGGAGCGGATGGCCCGGGCGATCGACGCGGTCCTGGGGCTGGCCGTGAGCCGCCCGGTGCTGATGCGGACGCACATGGCGGGCATCCTGCAGGCCGAGGGGTTCGTGCAGTGCGACGAGCAGCAGCGGCTCGCCTTCCTGCTGCGGGACACGGTCACGCGGTACGGCTCCCCGGACGTGGACACGGAGTATCCGCTGCTGCGGGCCCTGCTGATGGGCGCGGTGGTGGCGGTGCTGCTGCCCGGCGCGCCGATGCCGATGGCGCGGTTGCGGGCGGAGCTGTTCCAGCGGTACGGCCTGGACTGGGAGATGGGGATGCCGCCGGACGGAGGTCCGCCCGACGGCATGCCGCACGACCGGTCCGGGGGGCCGGACCGGGTGCCCGGTCAGTCGTCGAAGTCGTCGGAGTAGTCCGGCTGGGTCTGGACGTTGAGTTCGTGCATCCGGACCCGCTTGGCGGCGTCGGTGCGCCGGTCGTCGAGCCGCAGGACGTCGAAGCCCTTCGCCATGTCGTTCGAGTAGATGTGGCCGTTGTAGTAGTACGCCGACCAGGTGCCGCCGCCGACCAGCGAGGTGGCCGAGAGGGGGCCGCGCTCGAAGAAGGCGATCTCCTTCGGCCTGCGCGAGTCGGTGAAGTCCCAGACGGAGACACCGCCCTGGTACCACGACTGGACCATCAGGTCCTTGCCCTTGACCGGGATCAGCGAGCCGTTGTGCGCGACGCAGTTCTCGGTGTCGGCCTGGTGACGCGGGATCTTGTAGTAGCTGCGGAAGACCAGCTCGCGCCGGTCGCCCTTGCCGACGATGTCGTAGATGCCGTTGGCGCCGCGGTTCGGGCCGACCTCCGCGTTGCAGGTGGCGGCGCCGCCGCCGCCCAGCTCGTCGGTGAAGACGACCTTGTTCGCCTTCTGGTTGAAGGTCGCCGAGTGCCAGAACGCGAAGTTGACGTTGTCCTGGACCTGGTCGATCACCCGCGGGCGCTCGGGGTCCTTGATGTCGAAGAGGATGCCGTCACCCATGCAGGCGCCCGCCGCGAGGTCCTTGGAGGGCAGGACGGTGATGTCATGGCAGCCGGTGGTCTTGGAGACGCCCGGGTTGGTCGGGCCGCCAGGGTTGCCGCCGCCGTCCGGACCCTCGCCCGGGAAGAGGACGGGGAAGCCGACGATCGCGGCCTTCTCGGGCGCCTTGCGGGGCACCTTGATGACCGTGATGCCGTCGTGCGGGGGTTGGCAGTCCGGGAAGGCCGCGTTGGGCGAGTACGAGGAGACGTAGACGTAGACGTTCCTGCGCTCGGGCACCAGCGTGTGGGTGTGCGAGCCGCACGCGGTCTCGACGGCGGCGACGTACTTCGGGTTGCGGATGTCGCTGATGTCGAAGATCTTCATGCCCTCCCAGGAGGACTTCTCCGTGGCCGGCTGGGTGGTGCTGGCACAGGAGTCGTCGCTGCGGGAGGAGTCGGTGGAGAGGAAGAGGAGGTCGCCGGAGACGGAGACGTCGTTCTGCGAGCCGGGGCAGAGCACCTGGGCGACGGTCTTCGGGGCGGACGGCCGGCTGATGTCGAAGATCCGGAAGCCGTCGTAGTTGCCGGCGAAGGCGTACTTCCCCTGGAAGGCCAGGTCCGAGTTGGTGCCCTTGAGCGCGTCCTTGGGGATGTTGGCGAGGTGCTTGATGTTGGCGGAGTGGACGATCTCGTCCACTCCGGGTATCTCGCCGCTCTGGATGGCGGCCCGGGCCTCGGCGGCCTGCTCCGCCGAGACGGTGCCCCGCACGGTGGCGTCACCCGGATCGGGCGTGGCGGCGGCGGGGCCGGCGGCGAGCAGGCCGACCAGCAGTCCGGCCGCGGCGGTGGCCACACCCAGACCTCTGATCCGTGCGCGCGGAGTACGCGTGGTACGCAACGAAGTCACTCCGTCCTCCCTTGTGTCCGTTCGCGGTTGAACGGTCGATGGACGTCGGCAGTATCGTCCTTGCCGTGCACATCTCAACAGATGGCAACACGGACGTCATCAAGGATTTTGATCGGCGACCGGATGAGGCGTGCGGGGAGCGGGCGTTGGGAACGGTCTCCTCGGCGCCGCGCCCGCAGGCCGTGATGCCGTCATGCCGGAAACCTTCTCGAAGCCTTTCTGGAGGTCGTCTTGTCGAACCGCCGTACGCGTGCAGCCGTCGCCGTCGCGCTGAGCGCCGTGATCGCGGGGGCGCTGACCGGCTGCGAGTCGGGCTCCGACCGGGAGGCTCCGCGCGGCCAGGGCTCCGGCTCGCCGGCGGTGGTGGCCCCCGGCAGACCGGGCGAGGAGGCGCGTCGGATATCCCCGGAGGAGGCGGCCCGGCTGCTGCCCGACGACAAGCCCAACTCCGCCGACTTCACGTATGCGCAGATGATGATCGTGCACCACCGGCAGGCGCTGACGATGACCGCCCTCGCCCCGCAACGGGCCGATTCACCCCAGGTGAAGAAGGTGGCGGAACGGATCGCTGCGGCGCAGCGGCCGGAGATCGGCGCGATGGAAGGTTGGCTGAAAAACAACGGTGGCCCGCGTCCGCAGAAGGGGCACGACCACCACTCGATGCCGGGGATGGCGACCGAGGCGCAGCTGGCCCAGCTGAAGACCGCCCGGGGTAAGGCGTTCGACGAGCTGTTCCTGCGGCTGATGATCACCCATCACGAGGGAGCGGTGTCGATGGCGGCCGAGGTGCTCGGCGAGGGCAACAACGTCCTCGTGGAGGAGATGGCAAGCGATGTGATCGCCCAGCAGACCGCGGAGATCAACCGGATGCGGTCCATGTAGGGCGATGCGGGCGGGGCGGGCCCAGGCGCGTGAGGGCGGTGCGGCACGGGCGCGTGGGCGGACCCAGGCGCGTGAGGGTAGCGCGGCACGGGCGCGTGGGCGGACCCAGGCGCGTGAGGGTAGCGCGGCACGGGCGCGTGGACCTCCCGCGCGGGGGCCGGCGGTGGGATGCTGGAAGCCTCTCGGCAGGGATCCCCGCGGCGGGAAGGAGTACGGCCGTGCTTCGAGTCGCTGTCGTCGGTTCCGGGCCCAGCGGGGTCTACACCGCCCAGGCGCTGGTCCAGCAGACCGCGGTCCCCGACGTGCGGGTGGACGTCCTGGACCGGCTGCCCTGCCCGTACGGCCTGGTGCGCTACGGCGTCGCACCGGACCACGAGAAGATCAAATCCCTGCAGCAGAACCTGCGGGCCGTGCTGGAGGACGAGCGGATCGGCTTCCTCGGCAATGTCGAGGTCGGCGCGCGCGGGCTGACACCGGCCCGCCTGCTGGAGCTGTACCACGCCGTCGTGTACTGCGTCGGCGCGGCGCGCGACCGGCGGCTCGGGGTCCCCGGCGAGGAGCTGGCGGGCAGCTTCTCGGCGACGGACTTCGTCTCCTGGTACAGCGCGCACCCCGATGCCGTGGCCGACGGCTTCGGGCTCGCCGGGCGCTCGGCGGTGGTGATCGGGGCCGGGAACGTGGCGGTGGACGTCGCCCGGATCCTGGCGCGCGGCCCGGACGGGCTGCGCGCCACCGATGTGCCGCAGGGGGCGCTGACGGCACTGGAGGCGAGCCGGGTGCGCCAGGTGCACATGGTGGGCCGGCGCGGTCCCGGGCAGGCCAAGTTCACGACCAAGGAGCTGCGCGAGCTGGGCGCGCTCCCCGGAGCCCGGATCCGGGTGGAACCGGCGGATCTGGCGCTCGACCCCTCCTTCGCCGACCCCGCGGGTCTCGCTCCCGCGAACCGGCGGAACGTGGAGGTCGTCCGCGGCTGGGCGGCGGCAGCGCCCGTTCCGGCGGGGGCGCGCTCGCTCACCCTGCGGTTCTTCCTGCGGCCGGTGGAGTTGCTGGGCGAGGACGGCAGGGTGACGGCGGTCCGCTTCGAACGCACCGAGCCGGACGGCGACGGGGGCGTTCGGGGCACCGGCCGGTTCGAGGAGATCGAGGCGCAACTGGTGCTGCGGGCCGTCGGCTACCGAGGGGTGCCGCTGCCCGGGCTGCCCTTCGACGACGCCCGGGGAACCGTGCCGCACACGGCGGGCCGGGTGCTGCGGCAGGGCGTGCCGTCGCCGGGCGAGTACGTGGCGGGGTGGATCAAGCGCGGGCCCATGGGGGTCATCGGCAGCAACCGGCCCTGCGCGAAGGAGACGGTGACCTCGCTGCTGGCGGACGCGGAAGGGCTGGCCGGGCGGGCGGTGGCGCCCGACCCGCTGACGGCGCTGCGCGACCTGGGCCACGAGCCGGTCGCCTGGCCCGGCTGGCTGGCCATCGAGACCGCCGAGGCGGCCCTGGGCCGCTCGCTCGGCCGCGGCCGGGTCAAGATCGCGGACTGGGCGGGCCTACGCGCCGCGGCCCGCCCGGACGCGGCCTGAACCCGCCCCCGGCGGCGGTCCCGGCGGCGGGGCCTCCCGGACATGGTCCAGGGCGAAGCTCGCCTCAGGTCGCCGAGGGGGCGCCGAGACGGAGTTCCTGGCCCTCCGCGGCGGTGAGGACGCTGTCGAGGAGGCCGGGGAAGAGCGCGTCCAGATCGTCCCGGCGCAGGGCGTTGAGCTTGGCGGTGCCCCGGTAGATCTGCTGGATGACGCCGTTCTCGCGCAGCACCCGGAAGTGGTGCGTGGTCGTGGACTTGGTCACCGGGAGATCGAAGTACGAACAGCTCAGCTCCCCCTGCTCACGGGCCATGTCGCGCACGATCCGCAGCCGCACGGCGTCCGACAGGGCATGGAGCACGCCCTCCAGGCGGATCTCCTCGCGCGTGGGGTGGTCGAGGACCCGGGGGTTGGTCGCGGTGGTCACGGCGGCTCCTCTGCGTCGGGGTACGCCGACATTGTACGAGGACCCTCGTAGTTTGACAGATGCCGTACTACGATGAGTATCGTACGAGCATCCCGTCAGGCCCCCTGGATCGGAGTCGCCATGAGTGCCGCCCTGTTCAAGCCCTACACCCTCCGCTCGCTGACCATCCCCAACCGCGTCTGGATGGCGCCGATGTGCCAGTACTCGGCGGAGACGACCGGGCCGAACGCGGGCGTGGCACACGACTGGCACTTCGCGCACTACGCCTCTCGCGCCACCGGTGGTACGGGCCTGATCCTCGTCGAGGCGACCGCCGTGGCCCCCGAGGGCCGGATCAGCCCCGCCGACCTCGGCCTCTGGAACGACACGCAGGCCGAGGCGCTGGCCCGGATCGCCGCCTTTCTCAAGGACCACGGCACCGTCCCCGGTATCCAGATCGGTCACGCCGGCCGCAAGGCCGCCACCAACCCGCCCTGGGTGGGCCGCGGTCCGGTCGGCGAGGACGGACACGGCTGGCAGCCGCTCGCGCCGAGCCCCGTCGCGTTCGCCGACGGCTACCCCGTGCCCACCGAGCTCACAACCGAGCGGATCGACGAGATCGTCGGGCAGTTCGCCGACGCGGCCCGCCGCGCCCTCGCCGCCGGCTTCCAGGTCCTCGAGGTGCACGGCGCCCACGGCTACCTCATCGGCGAGTTCCTCTCCCCGCACAGCAACCACCGCACGGACGCCTACGGCGGCTCCTTCGAGAACCGCACCCGCCTCGCCCTGCGGGTGGTCGACGCCGTCCGGGCCGTCTGGCCCGCGGAACTGCCGCTCTTCTTCCGGATCTCCGCCACCGACTGGCTCGGGGAACAGGGCTGGACCGCGGACGAGACCGTCCGCTTCGCCGCCCTGCTGCGGGAGCACGGCGTGGACCTCCTCGACGTCTCCAGCGGCGGCAACGGCGGCCCGGCCGACATCCCGGTCGGCCCCGGCTACCAGGTGCCCTTCGCCGCCCGCGTGAAGGCCGAGACGGGGCTTCCGGTCGCCGCGGTGGGTCTGATCACGGACAGCGAGCAGGCCGAGAAGATCGTCGCCAACGGGGAGGCGGACGCCGTCCTGCTCGGGCGCGAGCTGCTGCGGGACGCCTCCTGGGCCCGCCGGGCGGCGCGCGAGCTGGGCGCCGAGACGCACGCGCCGGACCAGTACGCCTGGGCGATCTGAGACCGGCGGCGGCCGCGCACCGGCGTGGGCCGCCGCCGGCCGTAGGTCGCCGCGCGCCGCTCACCGCTGGCCGCTCCCCACTCGTCACGGAAGCCCGCCTCCGTGCGTCGGCCAGGCTCGCCTCCGTATGTCGCCGCCTCCGGGGCCGGACCCGGAACACGCCCCCGACCTGCGCAGACGCGGCTGCGGGAGCCACTGTCAGTGGTCGGGTGCAGACTGGCCCGTATCCGCGACAACGGCGTCCTGGAGGTGTCGGCCATGCCCGACGTAGTACTGACCGTAGGCACCCGCAAGGGTCTGTTCATCGGCCGCAGGCGCGCGGGCCGGTGGGAGTTCGGCGAACCCCACTTCAACGCGCAGGCGGTCTATTCGATCGGCATCGACACCCGCAGGGACACGCCCCGGCTGCTCGTCGGCGGGGTCAGCGAGCACTGGGGCCCCTCGGTGTTCCACTCCGACGACTTCGGGGCGACCTGGACCGAACCGTCGAAGCCGGCCGTCAAGTTCCCCCAGGACACCGGCGCTTCGCTGGAGCGGGTCTGGCAGTTGCATCCCGCGCCCGCCCACTCGCCGGACGTCGTCTACGCCGGGACGGAGCCCGCGGCCCTGTTCACCTCCGTCGACGGCGGGGAGTCGTTCGAGCTGGTGCGCCCCCTCTGGGAGCACCCGACCCGCTCGCGCTGGGTGCCGGGCGGCGGCGGCGAGGCCGTGCACACGATCGTCACGGACCGGCGCGACCCGGAGTCCGTGACCGTCGCGGTGTCGACCGCCGGGGTCTTCCGCACCCGGGACGGCGGCGCGAGCTGGGCGCCCGCCAACCACGGCGTCTCGGCGGTCTTCCTGCCCGACCCGGACCCGGAGTTCGGCCAGTGCGTCCACAAGATCGCCCAGGACGCGGGCGACCTGGACCGGCTGTACCTGCAGAACCACTGGGGGGTGTACCGCAGCGACGACGCGGGCGGGAAGTGGACGGACATCGGAGCCGGCCTGCCGTCCGACTTCGGCTTCACCGTCGCCGCCCACCCCCATCGGCCCGACGTGGCCTATGTGTTCCCCATCAACGCCGACATCGACCGCGTGCCCGCCGAGCGGCGCTGCCGGGTGTACCGCACCAGCGACGCCGGCGGCAGCTGGGAACCGCTCACCTCCGGCCTTCCGGAGGGCGATCACTACGGCACCGTGCTGCGCGACGCCCTGTGCACGGACGGCGCGGACCCGACGGGCGTCTACTTCGGCAACCGCAACGGCGAGGTGTACGCGAGCGCGGACGACGGGGACAGCTGGGAGCTGCTGGCCGAGCACCTGCCCGACGTGCTCTGCGTGCGGGCGGCGGTGATCGACTGAGTCGCGCGGGCCGGCCCGGCACGTGGTGATCGCCGGGGGGGCGATCCCGTGCCGGGGCGGGGCGCTGCGCCAGTAGAGTGACGGCCGTGGCAGCACGACCGTTGAATGAGATCGTCGAGCCGGGGTGGGCGCACGCGCTCGCGCCCGTGGCCGAACGCGTCGCCGCGATGGGCGACTTCCTGCGACAGGAGATCGCCGCCGGGCGCACCTACCTTCCCTCCGGGGCCCACGTCCTCCGGGCGTTCCAGCAGCCGTTCGACGAGGTGCGGGTCCTCATCGTCGGCCAGGATCCCTACCCGACGCCGGGACACGCCGTCGGGCTGAGCTTCTCGGTGGCGCCGGACGTGCGGCCCCTGCCGCCCAGCCTGGAGAACATCTTCCGCGAGCTGAACACCGACCTGGGGCTTCCGCGCCCCTCGAACGGCGATCTGACGCCCTGGACCCGCCAGGGGGTGCTGCTGCTCAACCGAGCCCTCACCACGGCTCCGCGCAAGCCGGGCGCGCACCGCGACAAGGGCTGGGAGGCGGTCACCGAGCAGGCGATCCGGGCGCTGGCCGCCCGTGGGAAGCCGCTGGTGTCCGTGCTGTGGGGGCGTGACGCGCGCAATCTGCGTCCGCTGCTCGGCAATCTGCCGGCCATCGAGTCCTCGCACCCCTCCCCCATGTCCGCGGACCGCGGCTTCTTCGGCTCCCGGCCGTTCAGCCGCACCAACGAACTGCTCCTGCGCCAAGGGGCGCAGGAGGTCGACTGGCGGCTTCCGTGACCCGGGGCGGTCGGCGCCGGTGACGGCCGGCGGCTGGGTCCTGGGCGTCGACTCGGGCGGGTCGGGGCTGCGGATCGCCCTGGCGCACGCCGAGGACGGCCGCGTGGTGGAGACGGTCTCCTCCGGCGAGCCGGTGCCGACCGGCCCGGCCGGGATCGAGGCCGCCGCCCTCCTGCGGCAGCTGTTGCCCGCCGTCGAGGCGATGCGGCTCAGCGCCGGGGCCGTCGACGCCCCGGCCGCCGTGGCGATCGGGGCGGCCGGGATGGCGACCCTCGGGGGCGAACTGCGGGCAGTGCTCCCCGGCGCCCTAAAGCAGGCCCTTGGGGTGCGGAGGCTGGCACTGGCCGCCGACGCCGTCACCGCCTACGCCGGGGCGCTGGGGCAACGCCCCGGAGCCGTCGTCGCGGGCGGCACGGGGATGATCGCGCTCGGCACGGACCTGGTCTCCTGGCGCCGGGCCGACGGCTGGGGCCATCTGCTGGGCGACTGCGGCGGCGGCGCGTGGATCGGCCGGGCCGGACTGGAGGCGGCGATGCGCGCCCACGACGGCCGGCGGGGCGGCTCCGGCGCGCTCCTGGCCGCCGCCGAGCAGCGCTTCGGGCCGGTCGGCGGGCTGCCCGGCGCGCTCTATCCGCGGACCGACCGGCCCGCCGTCCTGGCCTCGTTCGCTCCCGACGTGGCGGGCTGCGCCGCCGAGGGCGACCCGGTGGCGGCGGACGTCCTGGCCCGGGCCGCCGCGCACATCGCCGAGGCCGCGGCGGCGGTCTGCCCCACCGCCGGGGAGTGCGAAATCGCCCTGACGGGCCGGCTGTTCAAGCTGGGCGACCCCCTGCTCGTACCGCTGGCCGGCGAGCTGGCAGACCAACTCCCGTACGCCCGGCCGGTGTCGGCCGCCGAGGATCCGCTCGGCGGCGCCGTCGCGATCGCCGCGGCCCTCGCCCGCGGCTCGCTGCGGCTGCCGAGAGACCCCCGACTGCTCCATCTCGGCCCCCCGGAGGTGTCCGGCGGATCGGGGTCGGACACGACCTAAGGAGCGGTTCGGACATACAGGGGCAGATAACGCTCGACCGCACCTCACCGAACTGCGCCGCGGGCAAAACCAGTAGCATGCGGGCGCATGAGCTCCCCCACTGGGCCTGCTTCCGGCCTGCCTGTACGAATGCCGCGACCCCGCCAGACCGGACGGCACCGTCGCCCCGAACCCGCGGCGGCGCCCGAGGGCGCTCCCGCACTCGTCCTCGCCGTCCCCGGCACGCCGTCGGCCGCCATACGCTCGCTCGCCGACGAGGTCGTGAGCATCGCCCGTTCCGAGCTGCCCGGCCTGGAGGCCGCGATCGGCTACCTCGACGGTGACGACGACGAGTACCCCACCCTGGCGACCGTCCTGGCACGGACCTCCGCCCTGCGCACCGACCGGTACCGGCTCGCCCTGGCCGCCGGCCGTGAGGTCAGCGCCCCCGAGGGCCCGGCCGCCATCGTGGTCCCGCTGCTCGCCGGCCCGGACAGCGCCCTGATGCGCCGGATCCGCCAGGCCGTCATGGACAGCGGCAACGTCGCCGAGCTGACGGACGTCCTCGGCCCGCACCCGCTGCTCGCCGAGGCGCTGCACGTGCGCCTGTCGGAGGCCGGTCTGGCGCGCGCCGACCGGGCCCGGCTGTTCACGGTCGCCACGGCCGCCGACGGCATCGTCCTCGCCACGGTCGGCGGTGAGGAGGCGGTCCAGGCCGCCGGCATCACCGGCATGCTGCTCGCGGCACGCCTGGCCGTCCCGGTGATCGCCGCCGCGCTGGACCAGGAGGGTTCGATCACCGCGGTCGCCGAGCAGCTGCGCGGCTCGGGCTCGGAGCAGCTGGCGCTCGCGCCGTACCTGATCGGCCCGGAGCTGGCCGACGGTCTGCTCGACGCCGCCGCGAAGGAGGCGGGCTGCGCCGCCGCCGAGCCGCTGGGCGCGTACCCGGCCATCGGCAAGCTGGTGCTCTCGCAGTACACGGCCGTGCTGGGGATCGCTCCGCAGCAGCCGCAGGGCGCCCCTGCCCACTGACCCCGCGCGGTGACGCGGGCACGGGCCCAGAAGCGTACGGAAGGGTCCGCACCGGACACGCAGGTGGCCGGTGCGGGCCCTTCCGTGCGTCGCAGGGCGGCCCCGGCGCGTCCGACAGGCGCTCGGCGTGCGGAGCCGGGTGCGCGGCGCTCACCGGCCGCGGGCGCGGCAGACGACTTTCGGCGGCCCGACCGTGTCCGACCGGGGGCGTCGCCCCGCCCGGGACCCGTCGGGGCCCCAGGCGCCGGCGCGGCCGGGTTCAGCCGAAGATCACGCAGGAGGCGGCGGGGGCGGCGAGGGAGCCCGCCCGGCGCGGGACGCCGGTCTCCTCGTCGAGGTCGAACCAGGTGACGTCGCCGGAGCGCTCGTTCGCCGCGTACAGCCGTCGGCCCGAGGGGTCCAGGGCGAGGTCGCGCGGCCAGTGGCCCCCGCAGGGGACCGTGGTGACCAGGGTGGCGTTCTCACCGCTCCGGTCGAGGGCGAGGACGGCGAGGGAGTCGTCGCCGCGCACGGCGGCCCACAGGAAGCGTCCGTCGGGCGCCACGACGACTTCGGAGGGGTAGCTGGGCCGGGCGGCGCCCTCGGGCAGGACCGGTGTCTCGGCGAGCGGCCGGAGGACTCCCGCGTCGGCGTCCCAGCGGCACACGGTGAGGGTCGGTTCGAGTTCGTTGAGGACGTAGGCGTACGTCCCGTCCGGGTGGAAGGCCAGGTGGCGGGGGCCGGTGCCGGGGCGCAGGGCGGTCTCGCCGTGCGGGCGCAGGGCGCCCCCGGCGCCGTCGAGGGCGTGGACGTGGACGGAGTCGGTGCCGAGGTCCACGGCCACCACCCAGCGTCCGCTCGGGTCGGGCAGCACGTGATGGGCGTGCGGGGCGCTCTGGCGGTCGGTGACGGGGCCGGAGCCCTCGTGCCGGGCGAGCGCGGCGACGGGGCGGAGCGTGCCGTCCTCGGCCAGCGGCAGCGCGCCGACGCTGCCGGAGCCGTAGTGGGCGGTGAGGAGGTGCCCGGAGGCGACCGAGAGATGGGTGGGGCTCGCGCCGCCGACGGCCACGGGGGCGCCGAGGGGGCGCGGTGCCGCGCCGGTGACGTCGAAGGCGGCCGCGGCACCCTCCTCGGTCTCGGAGACGGCGTAGAGGGTGGTCCCGGAGGGGGCGAGGGCGAGGAACGACGGGTCGGCGACCGCGTCGCTCGCGCCGGTGACGGTCAGGGCTCCGGTGGCGGGGTCCACGTCCGCGGCGAGGATGCCGCGGCCTCCGGCCGAGGTGAAGGACCCGATGAAGGCCCGTACGGGCTCGCGACGCGGCCCCTCCCCCGCGCCGCCGTGCTCCGATCGCGCGCCGGACCGACCGGCCCGCGCGCTGCCCTGATCCGCCTGCGTGCTGTCCCGCCCCGCGTCCGCGCTGCCCTGATCCGCCCGCGTGCTGTCCTGACCCGCGTCCGTGCTGGCCTGATCCGCCTGCGTGCTGTCCTGACCCGCGTCCGCGTCGCGCACGGCGCCTCCCCTGTCCGCCGGCCGGTCACGGTTGGCCGGCCGTAGTCCCGGCAGACGGTAGCAGCGGTCTAGACCAAGTGGGATCAACGGGAGCGGGTTCCGGCCTGGTGTCCCGTGCATCAGGGAGGGCCCGGAGGTCAGGCCGCCGGGACGAGGGGTGCGCCGGGGGCGGTGCGCAGTGGGGTGGCCAGGTCGACGAGGGCCCGCTCCAGGCTGTGGAGGTGCACGAGGGCGGCTTCGGCGCCGGGGTGGTGGTGCGGCACGGCGTCGGCGGCGGCGTCGGCGGTCGGGTCCGCGGGGCGGCCGGGCGGGACCAGGGCGTGGACGGCCGCCTCGACGCGCCAGGAGGCGGCGGCCAGCCGGGCGTCGTGTGAGGCGTCGGGGTCGGCGGCGACCGCCGCGAGCCCCTTGATCTCGCGGGCGCAGTCGTCGAGCAGGGCGAGCACCCGGCGGGCGCGGGCCTTGCGGGCGCGCAGCGGGCTGAGCGGGTGCACGAGCGGCGCGAGCGAGAGGCGGACCCGGCCGAGCAGCAGCTCCAGCTCGGCGGCGTGCGGTGCCGGGTCGGCCTCCGGGTCGCCGGCCAGGCGCCGGGCGGCGGCCGTGGTGCAGGCGTGCACGCAGGTGACGGCCCGCTCGATCCAGGCGTTGGTGGCGGCGTGGGTGGTGACGGGCAGCAGGGCGACGCCGACGGCCGCGCCGAGCGCCCCGACGGCGGTCTCCTCGAAGCGGAGCAGCAGCAGGCCGGGGTGCAGCACGCCGAGCAGGCCGTAGAGCAGGCCGGCCATGACGGTGACGAAGAACATCATCCAGCTGTACGAGAGCGGGGCGGTGTAGAAGATGCCGAAGACGCAGACGGCGACCAGGGCGGCGGTCGGGGCGGGCGCGCCGGCGAGCGGGATCGCCACGAGGAGTCCGGCGGCGATGCCGGTGACCGTGCCGACGACCCGGCGGAAGCCGCGGACCAGGGTCTCGCCGCGCGAGGCGGTGTTGACGAAGATCCACCAGGCGGTGCCGACGGCCCAGTACCACCGCTCGTGCGAGATGACCTGTCCGGCGGCGAGCGCCACGGCGCAGGCGACGGTGGCCTGGAAGGCCTGCCGGGTGGTGGGGCGGGCGAGGCCGGTGCCCGGGAGCGGGGCGGGGGCGGCGGGGGGCGGGACGCGCCGCTCGATGCACCAGGCGACGTGGCGGACCGCGCCGCAGACGACGAGGGCCAGGCCGATGGCCGCGTACAGCTCCGGCAGTTGTGCGGGCACCGCGTGCAGGAACTGGGTGACGAAGAACATCATGAAGGCGAAGATGCCGAGCGCGTGGCCGCGCGGGCCCCAGCGGCGGGCGTACACACCGGCGAAGACGACGAGCAGCCAGGCGGTGTCCCGCAGGAGCGGCGCCCCGTGCAGTGCGGTGGCCAGCGCGAGGACGGGGAAGCCGACGGCGGGCAGCAGGGCGGTGGTGGCGGCCTGGCGCCGGACGGTGGGGTCGCCGACGGTGAAGAGCGCGAGCAGCGCGGCGAGGCCGCCGGTGAGGGAGGCGGTGAGGGAGAGGCCGGCCAGTTCGGCCGCGGCGACGGAGAGCGCGACGCCGAGGACGGCGCGCGAGGAGACGCGCAGCCGGACCCGGCCCGGATCGGGGGCCAGGAACATCTGCCGGGCGAGCCGGCGGCAGGCCGCCCGGCCCTTCTTCACGACGGTGACCCCGCCCCCGCTGTCTTCCACACACCCTCTTCGCGTGATCTCGTGCCCCGGCCTGCTCGTGGCGGCCCGCCGGACATGGGAAAGGCGCCGCGGGTCCGGCACCGGCCTCGTCGCCGGTGCGGCGCGTGCGCGGCGCCATCTGTACGTCTGTACCCCGAGGAAAACACCTGATCACCCACTGGCTCAACTCGGCGGCGGGACGCTATGCCATTGGTACAGTCTTCGCGGGTAGATCTCGACCAGAAGGGAGCCAACGGACCATGGCGGTGGACGAGCTCGACACGCGCATCCTGCGTCTGCTGATCGGGCAGCCGCGCACCAGCGTGCGGGAGTACGCGCGGATCCTCGGGGTGGCGCGCGGGACGGTGCAGGCGCGCATCGACCGGCTGGAACGCGACGGGGTGATCATGGCGACCGGCCCGTTCCTCTCCCCCGCGGCGCTCGGGCATCCGGTCCTCGCCTTCGTCCACATCGAGGTGACCCAGGGGCGTCTGGACGAGGTGGGCGACGCGCTCGCCGCCGTGCCGGAGATCGTGGAGGCCTTCTCGATCACCGGCGGGGGCGATCTGCTGACCCGGGTGGTGGCCCGGGACAACGGCCATCTGGAGGACGTCATCCAGCGGCTGATCCGGCTGCCCGGCGTGGTCCGCACGCGTACGGAGATGGCGCTGCGCGAACGCGTCCCGTACCGGCTCCTGCCGCTGGTCGAGTCCGTGGGGTCGGCAGCGGGCCGCTCGGACGGCGAGGCCGTACGGGGTCAGTAGACGTCGCGGACGTACCGCTTCTCGGCGGCGAGGCGCTTGACGTACGCGGCCGCGGCCTCCTCGTCCAGGCCGCCGTGCGCGACGGCGATGTCGCGCAGCGCCCGGTCCACGTCCCCGGCCATCCGCGCGGCGTCACCGCAGACGTAGAAGTGGGCTCCCGAGCGCAGCCACGACCAGAGCTGCGGTCCGCGCTCGCGCATCCGGTCCTGGACGTACACCTTGGCGCGCTGGTCGCGCGAGAAGGCGGTGTCCAGATTGTCCAGGGTGCCGTCGGCGAGGAGGGTGGTGAGCTCCTGTTCGTAGTAGAAGTCGGTGGCCCGGTGCTGTTCGCCGAAGAAGAGCCAGTTCGGCGCGGTGTGGCCGAGGGCCCGGCGCTCCTCCAGGAACCCGATGAACGGCGCCACGCCCGTGCCGGGGCCGACCATCACCATCGGGGTGGCGGGGTCCGGCGGCGGCCGGAAGTGCGGGGCGGCGCGGACCACGACCGGGACGGCGGCGCCGGGTCCCGCGTCGGCGAGGAACGGTGAGCAGACGCCCTTGCGGGGGCGGCCCCGGCGGTTCTCGTAGCGGACGACGGAGACGGTGAGCGAGACCCGGAACGGGTCGGTCAGCGGGCTGGAGGAGATCGAGTACAGGCGGGGCTGCAGGCGCCCCAGCACCTCGGCCCACTCCTGCGCGCCGGCCAGGACCGGGTGCTCGGCGATCACGTCGACGGCCTGCCGGCCCCAGGACCACTGCGCCAGCCCGTCCTTGTTGTCGGGGCGGAGCAGCCGCTTCAGGTCCCGGTCCCCGGTCCGTTCGGTGACGAAGCCGAGAAGGGCGGGGGTGAGCCGGGTGATGTCGAGGTGGCGGTGCAGGGCCTCGCCCAGGGGGACGGCGCCGAGGCCGGGCAGTGCGACGGGCGCCCCGGCGTCCAGGCCGGTGACGGCCAGCCACTCGGCCACCAGGTCGGGGCAGTTCACGGGGTGTACGCCGAGGGCGTCGCCGGCTTCGTAGAGGAGCGGGGTCTCGCTGCCGCTGGTGTCGAAGGTGAACCGCCGTACCTCCTTGCCCGCGCCCGGCAGGCTGAGCAGCCGGTTTCCGGTGAGCCGGGCGAGGACCGGCGCGGGCTTCGGACGGGAGGCCCGGGCGGGGACGGCGGCGGGGGCGGGGGCGGGGGGCGTCAGCGGTCCGTTCCCGGAGGCGACGGGAGCGGCGGCATCGGAGAGGCTTGCGAGGTCGGTGGGGTCAGTGAGGCGTGCGAGGTCGGTGGGATCGGTGAGGCCGGCGAGGACCTGGTCAAGCCAGGCGTGGGCGGACGGCTCGTAGTCCGGTTCGCAGTCGGTGCGCGGCGCCAGGCGTACGGCCCCCAGCTCGTCCAGCCGCCGGTCCAGGCGCCGGCCGTGCCCGCAGAAGTCGGCGTAGGAGGAGTCGCCGAAGGCGAGGACGGCGTACCGGCGGCCGTCGAGGCGGGGGGTGTCGGGGGCGGTCAGCGCGTCCCAGAACCCCGAGCCGTTGTCCGGCGCGTCCCCGTCCCCGAACGTGCTGGTGATCAGCAGCAGATCGGCGGCGGGCGGCAGGGCCCGGGGGTCGGCCTCGTCCATGCCGGCGAGGGCGGCCCGGTGCCCGGCCGCCGTCAGGCGGTCGGCGGTGGCCGCGGCGAACTCCTCGGCGTTGCCGGTCTGCGAGGCCCACAGCACGACGATCTCGCGGGCCGCCGCCCCCGCCCCGGGCGCCGGGGCGGAGGCGGTGTCGCCCGGCGTACGGGAGTACAGACCGGCGAGGACCCCGTTCACCCAGCGGGCGTGCTCCTCGACGAAGGGTGCACCCGGGGGCAGGACGGGGATGCCCGGGGCGCCAGATTCCAGACCGGCGAGGAAGCCGACGAGGTACTGCCGCTCCCGTTCGGAGAGGACGGGCGGCGGGGTGGGTGCGAGACCGAAGGCGGCGGCGGGACCGGCCGGCAGGACGGCGCTGGGGAGCAGAGCGGCGGGGGCGGAACCCGGAATCACGGCCGCGAGGCCGGCTCCGGGGCCGGCCGCGAAGGCGCCGGGGCCGGGCGGCGCGGCCCCCCGGCCCGTCTCCCCCGCCGTCGCCGCTCCCTCCTCCGCCGCCGCTTCCCCTTCCGCCGCCGCGACCTTGGTCAGCGCCACCGCGCACACCTTCAGCTCGGGCTGGAAGGAGAGCGGGTCGACCGCGTCGTTGGTGACGGCGTTGACGCTCAGGTCCGCTCCGAACAGGTCGTTCCAGTGGAACGGCGCGAAGCACGCGCCCGGCGCGACCCGGTCCGTGACGACCGCGGGGAGGACCGCCCTGCCGCGGCGCGAGGCGATCTCGACCCGGTCGCCTTCCCGGAGGGAGAGGCGTTCGGCGTCGTCGGGGTGCACCTCGACGAAGGGCGAGGGGTTCAGCTTGTTCAGTCTGGCGACCCGGCCCGTCTTGGTCATCGTGTGCCACTGGTGCTGGAGGCGGCCGGTGTTGAGGACGAAGGGGTGGTCGTCGTCGGGCATCTCGGCCGGGTCGACGTGCGGGCGCGGGTGGAAGACGGCGCGGCCGCTCGGCGTGGGGAAGACGGGCCCGGCGCCGGTGTCGTCGACGTACCGGATCGGGTTGCGGGCGGGGCCGCCCTCGGCGGCGGGCCACTGGACGGATCCGGTGCGCAGCCGCGCGTAGGTCGCTCCGCCGAGGTCGTAGCCGGTCCGGGGGTTCCCGGCGCGCTTGATCTCCTCGAAGACCTCCTCGGCGGTGTCGTACGCGAACGCCTTCTCGTACCCCATGGCCTGGGCGACGCGGGAGATGATCCGCCAGTCGGCCATCGCTTCGCCGGGCGGATCGGCGGCCGCCTGGGCGAGGGTGAGGTTGCGTTCGCTGTTGATCAGTACGCCGTCGGTCTCGGTCCACAGGGCGGCGGGCAGGACGACGTCGGCGTACGCGTTGGTCTCCGTGTCGGCGAACGCGTCCTGGGTGATGACGAGTTCGGCGGCGCGCAGCCCCTCGATCACGGTCCGGCGGTTGCCGACGGAGGCGACCGGGTTGGTGCAGATGATCCAGCAGGCCTTGATCTCGCCGTCGGCCATCCGCCGGAACAGGTCGACCGTGCCGCGGCCCGAGCCGTCCTCGCGGAGCGTTCCGGGCGCGAGGTCCCACAGCTCCTCGGTGAAGGCGCGGTCCTCGGGCACCAGGACGGACCGCTGGCCGGGGAGGCCGGGGCCCATGTAGCCCATCTCCCGCCCGCCCATGGCGTTGGGCTGGCCGGTCAGCGAGAAGGGGCCCGAGCCGGGGCGGCAGATCGCGCCGGTGGCGAGGTGGAGGTTGACGAGCGCGTTGGTGTTCCAGGTGCCGTGGGTGGACTGGTTGAGGCCCATGGTCCAGCAGCTGGTCCACTCGCCGGCCTCGCCGATCCAGGCGGCGGCGGTACGGATGTCCTGCTCGGGTATGCCGGTGATCGCGGCGACGGTGGCGGGCGGGTAGTCGGCGAGGAAGGCGGGCATCGCCTCCCAGCCCTCGGTGTGGTCGGCGATGAAGCCGGGGTCGGTGTGCCCGTTCTCGTACAGCAGGTGGAGCAGGCCGTTGAGCAGGGCGAGGTCGGTGCCGGGCTTGATGCGCAGGAAGAGGTCGGCCTTGTCGGCGGTGGCGGTGCGCCGGGGGTCGACGACGATCATTCTGGCGCCGGCCTTGACGCGTTCCCGCATGCGGAGGAAGAGGATGGGGTGGCAGTCGGCCATGTTGGAGCCGATGACGAGGAAGACGTCGGCCCGCTCGAAGTCGTCGTAGGAGCCGGGCGGGCCGTCGGCGCCGAGGGAGAGTTTGTAGCCGGTGCCGGCGCTCGCCATGCAGAGCCGCGAGTTGGACTCGATCTGGTTGGTGCCGAGGAAGCCCTTGGCGAGCTTGTTGGCGAGGTACTGCGCCTCCAGGCTCATCTGTCCCGAGACGTAGAGGGCGACGGCGTCGGGGCCGTGCTCGTCGACGATCGCCCGCAGGCGGCGCGCGGTGTCGGCGAGGGCGTCGTCGGTGGCGGTGGGGACGGGCGCGTCGTCGCGGGTGGGGCGGACGAGGGCGGTGGTGAGCCGGCCGGGGGCGGCCAGGAGGTCGGCGGTGGTGGCGCCCTTGGTGCAGAGCCGACCCGCGTTCGCGGGGTGGTCCTTGTCGCCCGTCGCCTTGAGGACGGTGCGACGGCCGTCGGGTCCCCTGCCGATGTCGAGGAGCATGCCGCAGCCGACGCCGCAGTAGGAACAGACGGTCCGTACCTGCTCGGCATCCTGCCGCGGGGCCCGCTCGTCCTGCGTCGTCACCGGGGCGCCTCTCTGTGGAACCGATCGGATCCCGACGGTACGGAACGGCCGTTACATCCGTGTCAACCGGGCCGATCATGATCCGTAACGCGCGTCACACAGAGAGGTGGGGCGAGGTGTGAGGGCGGGGGCCTGCGGGCGGCACACCGCCGCCGACCTGCGGAAACGACTGCCCTTCGCATCATCGGAGTCCGCGTGAGGGGGCGGCGGATCCGCCGCCCCCTCGCCCGGGTCAGGAACCCCAGGCCTCGAATTCGTAGATCCTGGCCGCGGGGTCCGCGGTCTGCGTCGGCCGGGTGATCTCCAGGCGTACGTACCGGGCGGCGCGGGTCACCGGGTGGGTGGTGGTCGCCGCCGTGTTGCCGGTGACGGTCACGGCGGTGGTCCACGGGTCGGCGGTGGAGCCGCGGACCTTGATCGTGAAGTCGCGCGTGTTCCAGGCCGGGTCCTCACCGCCCGCGCCGGCGTGCCGGACGACGAAGCGGTCGAGGGTACGGGAGGAACCGAGGTCGACCTCCAGCCACCGGGCGGTCGTGGTCGTGCACCACTTGTCGGCGGTGCCGCCGGAGACGCTTCCGTTGACGGCCTTGGCCGGGCCCTCGGCGGTGGCGCACCGGCCGGAGGCGGTGGCCGGGCGGTTCAGCGCGAGGTTGACGCCGGTGGGGGGCGACCAGGCGACGGTGGTGGCCGCGGCGGGCGAGCGGCCGTATTCGGTGGAGACGGCCTCGACCTCGACGGTCGTGGCGGTCTCCGTGCCCGCCCGGTCGAGCCGGGGCACGAAGAGGGCGTCGTTGGGGGTGCCGCCGAGGAAGGTGCGGGTGCCGTCCGCGTTGCGCCGGTACACCTCGTAGTGGTGGACCGCTCCGGACGCCGACGGCGCCCAGGCCAGGCGCAGCGACTTCCGGCCGGGGCTCACGTCGGTGGTGCCGAGCACGGTGACTCCGGTCGGCGCGGCGGCGGCGTCGACCGTCCCGTCGTACACGGCGATCTGGCCGACCCGGACGTCGTACGAGGCGGCGGTGCCCACGGTCCGGAGTCCGATCTGGGCGATGGTCCGGCCGCTGTACGCGGAGAGGTCGAGGGTCTTGCGCTCCCAGCCGGTGGTGGTGTTCGCCCCGAGGTCGAGGGTGGTGAGGTCGGTCGGCGCGTCCGTGAAGGAGACGGCGGCCGCGAGGCGGGTGGGCCCCGCCGTGGGGGTCTTGACCACGAGGGAGAGCGTGGTGTCGGCGGCGACGGGGAGCTTCGTCTGGTAGAGCCGGACGGTGTTGACGGCGTCCAGGGGGCCGGTCAGCCGGAGCGAGGAGCCGCCTTCGTAGGCGTCGGAGTAGTCGATCGACGGGGTGAGGCGCGTGCCGGCCGAGCTGACGAGCCAGCGGTAGGTGGGCGGTACGTCCTGGAGGGAGAGGTTGTTCCAGCCGCCCGAGGAGACCCGGACGCCTCCGGAGTGGAAGAAGTCGCCCTGGCCGGCGCCGAAGGAGGTGACGAACGGTTTGGCGGTGACGGCGGAGGACTCGGGGACGTAGTGGGCGAGGCCCTTCCAGGCGGAGGTGGTGGTGGTGTTCGAGGGATCGCCGTTCGCGCCGTCCCAGTAACGGGCTTCCCGGGCCTGGGAGTCGGCGCGTCCGGTGGACGAGGTGAAGGTCCATTCGGGCCGGTAGATGCCGAGGGAGGCGGCGTGCGGCTGTCCGGCGGGGAAGACCGAACCCCAGGGGACGGAGGTGTCGTATCCGTTCGCCTCGGTGTCGATGCCCGCGTACAGCTCGTACTCGTTCCGGCCGAGGGAGCGGGCGAGGGTGCGGGAGGAGCCGAGGCCGGCGGAGCTCCAGCCGAAGTCGAGGAACATCGCGTCGGAGGTCCGGCGTGCACCCTCTTGCAGGAAGGCGTCGTTGGCGGAGGTCAGGGAGTCCTGCCAGCTCACGGCACCGGACTCGGTCATCGCGTCGTACCACATGAACTCGACGGGGCCGAGGGAGCGGGCGTACCGCATCACCTCGCGCAGCTCGCCGGCGAGCGCCGCGTCGCCGCCCGCGGTCTCCTGGTTGACGAACCAGCCGTCGAAGCCGTAGTGCCGGGCGACCTGGGCGAGTTTGTCGGCGACCGGGTAGGTGGAGCCGGTCTTCCGGGCGAAGTCGCGCACCCACTGGATCTGGCCGCCGTACGCGGTCGGCGGGAAGAAGACGGTGCCGTAGACCTTGACGCCGTTGCGGTGGGCGGCGTCGATGACGGTCGCGTTCGGGGCGAGGATCAGGCCCTCGCTCGCGGAGCCGCCCCAGAAGACCAGGGTGTCGATGTACTGCCAGTGGCCGAAGGCGTAGGAGTGCGGGTCGGCCGAGCCCTGGGAGGGGTTGTTCGAGGTGGGGCCGAAGGAGACCAGGGAGGCGATCTTCGCCTCGCCGGCGCGGGCGTTGGGGTTGGCCTTGAGCGCGGGGTCGGAGACCCGGGGCCGCAGGGGGACGCGGGAGCGGTTGAACCGGGCGTCGGGGTCGGTGGCCGGGTCCCAGTCCAGAAGGGTGTTCGGGTGCCAGTAGGAGGCGTAGGGCTGGTCCCCGGCGGCGGGGGCGGCGGCGTGCGCCACCGGCGCGAGCGGCGCGTGGGGGGCGAGCGGGGCGAGGCCGAGCAGGGCGGCGATCAGCGCCGTGATCAGCAGGAGGGGGAGGTGACGTCTCATCCGATACTCCGGTCCAGCGGGAGGGTGGGGGTGCTGGGTGTACGGGAGGTACTGGAGGTGCTTGACGTACGGGGGTGGGGGCGGTCGGCGTAGGGGGCGGTGCGGTGGGCGGTACGCAGCCGGGGCTCGGGCTCGGGCGCGGGCGGGGGTTGGGGTTGGGGTTGGGCCCCCGGGTTGGGCCCCCGGGCGGGGGTCGTGGTCGGTTCCGGTCCGGGTCCCGCCCCGGCCCCCGGCGGGGCCTTCGTACGGCCGGCCCGCACCGTCGGCCGTCACGACCCGGGAGGCTAAACTGCTTTAGTCGGCGGGGTCAAGAGGCCGGGGGCGCCGTGCTCTCGCGGACCGTGAGCCTCGGGGTCGGGTTCTTGATGTCGGCCGCGCTCGCCGGGTCGTCGACGACGGCGAGGAGCGCCAGCGCGACCTGCTCGCCCAGCGCGAAGGTGTCGCGGGTCAGCGCGGTGAGCGAGGGGTGGACGATGCGGGCGAGCGCGGAGTCGTCGAACGAGACGATCGACAGCGCGCCGGGCACCGCCACCCCCATCTCGCCGGCCACGCCCAGACCGGCGACGGCCATCACGTCGCTGTCGTAGATGATCGCGGTCGGCCGCTGCGCCCGGGCGAGCAGCGCGCGGGTCGCGGCCGCTCCCTCGGCGTCGCTGAAGTCGGTCGGCAGCGAGACGGCCTCGGCGAGACCGAGGCGGCGCGCGCTGTCGCGTACCGCGCGGATGCGGCGCCGGGTGTGCTGGAAGGCGGGCAGTCCGGCGAGGTGGGCGATCCGGCGGTGGCCGAGCGCGGCGAGGTAGTCGACGATCGACACCATCGCCTCCCGGTCGTCCGCCCACACGCTGGGCAGGGTGCCGTGGCGCCCGGGGCCGCCGATGACCACGGTCGGGACGCCCAGCGCCTCGAGGACCGGGACGCGCGGGTCGCGGACCTGGAGGTCGACCAGGACGAAGCCGTCCACGCGGTGTTCGGAGGTCCACCGGCGGTAGACGTCGATCTCGGCCGCGGTGTCCTCGACGACCAGGAGCTGCAGCGCCGTCCCGCGCACCGAGAGGCCCGCCTGGAGGCCGCTCAGCAGCTGGCTGAAGAACGGTTCCAGGCCGATGGTCCGGGCCGGCCGCGCCAGGACCAGGCCGACCGCGCCGGCCCGGGCGCCGCCCAGCGCGCGTGCGGCGCTGTGGGGGCGCCAGTTCATCTCCTCGGCGACGCGCAGGATGCGCTCCCGGGTCGCCTCGCTCACCCCCGGCCGGCCGTTCAGCGCGAACGACACCGCGCCTTTGGACACCCCGGCTTGCCGGGCGATGTCGGCGATCGTCGGTCTGGCCACGCAGGCCCCTTCCGTTCCGCTCCGGTTCCCGCGCCCCCGCCCGGCTTTCGGGCGTGAGCGCCCTGGTCGCCGGGCGTGAGCCGTCGGCTTCCCGGGCTTCCGCTTCGGCCCCGGCGTCCGCGCACGGGGGCCGCCGAGTCCGGGCCCCCGGCGTCCGCTCCGGTGCGCCGCGCTCCCTTGACACGGGAGTGTAGCGGGAGAATAGTCCCCCCTCGCTAGACCGGTTTAGCGGCGCACCGCCCTCCGTCGGATCAGACCCGGGAGACCTCTCAGATGCGAAGAAGCCACTGGATACGGACGGCCGTGGCCGTGATCGCCGCGGCGACGCTGGCGGGCTGCGGGCTCGGGGACCCGGGCGGCGCCGACGGCGGGGACGCGACCGGCGGCGAGGTCACCGGCACGGTCTCGCTCCAGACATGGGCGCTGAAGCCGAAGTTCACGGCCTACATGGAGGGGGTGATCGGCGCCTTCGAGAAGCGGCACCCCGGGGTCGAGGTCGAGTGGCTCGACCAGCCCGGCGAGGGCTACTCCGACAAGGTCCTCAGCCAGGCCGCCGGCGGCACCCTCCCCGATGTCGTCAACCTCCCCCCGGACTTCGCCCTCCCCCTGGCGAAGCAGGGGATGCTGCTCGACGTGTCCGGGGCGGACCCCGAGCTGGCCGCCGACTACGTCCCGGGCGGCGTCGACGCCTACCGCTTCGCCGGCCGGCCCGGCACGTACGGCTATCCCTGGTACCTCAACACCGACGTCAACTACTGGAACGCCGAGCTGCTCACCCGCTACGGCCTCGACCCGAAGAAGCCGCCGGCCGACCTGGACGGGTTGATCGCCGCCGCGCGGACCGTCAAGCGGGCGTCGAACGGCTCGGTGTACCTCATGAGCCGCAAGCCGGGCCTGATGGACTTCGCCAACGCCGGGGTGAAGCTCATGTCCGACGACGGCAAGAGCTTCACCTTCAACACCCCGCGGGCCGCCGCGCTCCTCGACACCTACCGGGCCGCCTTCAAGGAGGGGCTGCTCCCGCAGGACGTGCTGACGGAGACGTACGCCGGGAACACCAAGCTCTTCAACTCCGGCACCGCCGCCTGGACCACCGCGGGCGGCAACTACATCACCTCCCTGGCCACCGACAACCCGAGCCTCGCCCCCAAGGTGGTCTCCTCCCCCGCGATGGGCACGCCGCCGCTGTACGTGCAGGGCCTGTCCGTGTCCAAGGGCACGAAGAACCGGGCCACCGCCCTGGCCCTGGCCCGCTGGGTGACCAGCGCCGAGAACCAGGCCGCCTTCGCCCGTCTCACCAGCGTCTTCCCGTCCACGAAGGCGTCGGCCGGGGACCCGTTCTTCAGCGCGAGCGACGGCAGCAACGCGGGCGCCGCCAAGGTCACCGCCTTCACCTCGCTCGCCGCGGCCCGCACGCTGGAGCCCGTCCAGGCCAACGACGCGATCAAGACGGTCGTCAACCAGCAGATCGCGCTCGCCCTCAACGGACAGAGCGACTCCCAAAAGGCCCTGGACACGGCGGTCGCCCGCGGCAACCAGCTCCTGAAGGACTAGGTCGTGTCCGGAAAGTCCCGCCGTCCGCCCGGCCCCTCCCGCAAGGAAGGCCCCCATGACCCACCGGCGCTGGTTCACCCCGTGGCTGCTCGCCGGGCCCGCCGTGGTCTGGCTCGCCGTCTTCAACCTGTGGCCCGCCGTCAACACGGTGATCCTGTCGTTCACCAACGCCAGACCGCTCGGCGGCGGACACTTCACCGGCCTCGCCAACTACGAACGGGCGCTCGACGACGAGCAGTTGACCGACGCGCTGGTCAACAGCATCGTCTATCTGCTCGTGTGCCTGCCGCTGCTGACCCTGCTCCCCCTGCTGCTGGCCCTCCTCGTCGAGAAGAGGCTGCCCGGCATCACCTTCTTCCGTACCGCCTTCTACACCCCGGTCGTCGCCTCCGCCGTCGTGGTGGCGCTGATCTGGGGGTGGGTGCTGGACGAGCGCGGCCTGCTCAACGGCCTCCTCGGCCAGCTGGGCCTGGCGGACCGGCCGGTCTCCTTCCTCACCGACCGCTGGCTGCTGCTGTTCAGCGCGATCGGCCTCACCGTCTGGAAGGGCCTCGGCTATTACATGGTCATCTACCTCTCCGCGCTCGGGAACGTCGGCCGCGAGCTGCACGAGGCGGCCGCCGTGGACGGCGCCTCGGCCGCCCGGCGGTTCTGGCACGTCACCCTGCCCGGGGTACGCCCCGCGATGATGCTGGTCTCCGTGCTCATCTCGGTCTCCGCGCTGCGGGTCTTCTCCGAGCTGTACGTCCTGTCCGACGGCACCGGCGGGCCGGGCGGCCGCGACATGTCGGTGGTGATGCTCATCCAGATGTACAGCCGCGGCTTCACCGGCCACATCGGCTACGCCTCCGCCCTCAGCCTGATCCTCTTCGTGATCACCGTCGGCCCGATGCTGCTCCTCGCCCGGCTGAACCGGAAGGGGGCCTGACGATGGCATCCGCGCGAAGCAGCCCGCGGGCAGGCCGAACGACGGCACGGGGCTTCGCCACCCCCTCGCCCGCCGAGAAGGCGGTGCGCTACGCCCTGCTCGTGCTCGTCCTGCTGCTCACCGTCGGCCCGTTCCTGTGGCAGCTGTCCACCTCCCTCAAGGGCCCGGGCGAGGACGTGTTCTCGCGTACGCCCGACTTCCTGCCCCGCGATCCGACCCTCGCCAACTACGGCAAGGTCGCCGACACCATTCCGGTGTGGACGTACGCGGCCAACTCCCTCGTGGTGGCGGCCGTCGCGGTCGTCGGCAACGTGGTCGGGGCCACCCTCGCCGGGTTCGCCCTGGCCCGCCTGCGGTTCCGGGGCGTCCGGCTGGTGCTCGGTCTCTTCCTCGCCACGCTCGTGCTGCCCGGAGAGGTCACGATCGTCTCGCAGTACGTGACCGTCCGCAGCCTCGGTCTGACCGACACCCTGCTCGGGGTCGCCCTGCCCGGCGCGATCGCCATGCTGAACGTGCTGCTGATGTACACCGCGTTCCGGGCGATCCCGCCCGACCTCGACGCGGCCGCGCTCGTCGACGGCGCGAACGTCCGGCAGCGGCTGGTCCACGTGGGGCTGCCGAACGTCCGGGGCATGCTCAGCGTGGTCGTGATCTTCACCTTCATCGGGGCCTGGGACGACTTCCTCTGGCCCCTCATCGTTCTCAACGACCCCTCCCGCTACACCCTGACGGTGGGGTTGCAGTACCTCAACGGCACGTTCTCCGCCAACCCCCGCTTGATCGCCGCCGGCACCATGATCGCCTTCCTGCCGATCGTCGCCGTGTTCGCCGTGCTCCAGCGGTTCTTCTTCCGAGGCGTCGAGGAAGGCGCGGTCAAGGGATGAACCCCCCACACGAAGCTCCGGGCCCCCGCTTCGGGGTCAACTACACGCCCACGCAGGGCTGGTTCCACCACTGGCTCGACTTCGATCTCGACGCCGTGCGCGCCGACCTGGACTCGGTCGCCGGCCTCGGCATGGACCACGTCCGGGTCTTCCCGCTGTGGCCCGTCTTCCAGCCGAACCGGACCCTGATCCGCCCGCGCGCGGTCGAGCAGCTGGTCCTGCTCGTCGACGCGGCGGCCGAACGCGGCCTGGACGTCGCCGTCGACGGACTCCAGGGCCATCTCTCCAGCTTCGACTTCCTGCCGTCCTGGACCGTCACCTGGCACCGGCGGAACATCTTCACCGACCCCGAGGTGCTCGACGGCCAGGCCGCCTATCTGCGCACCCTCGCCACGGCGCTCGCCGACCGGCCCGGCTTCCTCGGCATGACGCTGGGCAACGAGATCGACCAGTTCTCCGGCGACCCGCACCCCGACCCCGACCGGATCTCCCCCGCCCAGGCGGAGAGCTGGCTGCGCCTGATGCTGGCGGCGTGCGAGGAGGGCGCCCCGGGGCGGGCCCATCTGCACGCCGCCTACGACGCGGCCTGGTACCTCGACGACCACCCCTTCACCCCCGCGCACGCGGCGCGGATCGGCGCGGCGACCGCCGTGCACTCGTGGGTCTTCAACGGCACCGCGCAGCGCTACGGCTCCGACTCGTTCGCCACCGGGCAGCACGCCGCCTATCTGATCGAGCTGTCCAAGGCCTGGGCCGAGGACCCGGACCGGCCGGTGTGGCTGCAGGAGGTCGGCGCGCCCGCCCCGCACGTCCCCGCCGACCGGGCCGCGGAGTTCACCCGGACGACGGTGGCGGCCGCGCTCGACTGTCCGGGGCTGTGGGGGGTCACCTGGTGGTGCTCCCACGATGTCGACCGGGCGCTCGCCGACTTCCCCGAGCTGGAGTACGGCCTCGGCCTGCTGACCACCGCGCGCGAGGTGAAGCCGGCCGGGCGGGCCCTCGCCCGGATGGTCGCCGAGCTGCGCGGGCGGGCCCGCCGGCCGGCGCCCCGGACCACCGCGCTCGTCCTCGACCTGCCCGACGCGGCGCCAAAGCGCTCGGTCTGCGCACCGGGCGGGCGGTTCTTCGAGGCGTTCATGCGGCTGGCGGCCGACGGCGCCAGGCCGACGGTCGTGCTGGCCTCGCGCGCCTCGGACCGGGAGCATCTCACCGGACGCGGGATCACCGAGACGGTCACGGCCGACGACCTCGGCCGGGCCGGACCCACCTTCACGTGAGGGAGCGAACTGCATGCACGACGACCGCAGCCTGATCGAGTCCCGTCTCAAGCGGGTCCTCGACGAACGGATCCGTCCGGCGGTGTACCCGGAATCCGTGCCGTTGGAGGTGGGGATCTGGACGGCGCCGGACGAGCCGGTGCCGGTGGCCGAGGGCCTCGCCGCCCCCCGTACGCCGATCTCCGTCGGCGACGCCTGGGGAGCGCCCTGGGGGACGAGCTGGCTGACGGTGTCGGGGACGGTGCCGGCGGCGTGGGCGGGGCGGACCGTCGAGGCCCTGATCGACCTGGGCTTCGACGCGAACATGCCCGGCTTCCAGTGCGAGGGGCTGGTCTACCGCCCCGACGGCTCACCGGTGAAGGGGCTCAACCCGCGCAACCAGTGGGTACGGATCGCGGCTCCGGCCGCCGGCGGCGAGGAGGTGCTGCTGCACGTCGAGGCCGCCTCCAATCCGGTGATCCTCGACTACCACCCCTTCCTGCCGACCCCGCTGGGCGAGAAGGAGACCGCCGGGGACGCCCCGCAGTACCGCCTGGCACGGATGGATCTGGCGGTCCTCGACGAGACGGTGTGGCAGCTGGTGATCGACCTGGAGGTCCTCGGCGAGCTGATGGCGGAGCTGCCGCCGGAGGGCGCGCGCCGCTGGGACGTGCTGCGGGCCGTGGAGCGGGCCCTGGACGCGATCGACCTCCAGGACGTCAACGGCACGGCCCCCGCCGCCCGTTCCCGCCTCACGGAGGTGCTGGCGTCGCCCGCCGAGCCGTCGGCCCACCGGATCAGCGCGGTCGGGCACGCGCACATCGACTCGGCCTGGCTGTGGCCGCTGCGCGAGACGGTACGGAAGGTGGCGCGGACCACCGCGAACATGACCGCCCTCCTGGAGGACGAGCCGGACTTCGTCTACACGATGTCGCAGGCGCAGCAGTACGCGTGGATCAAGGAGCACCGGCCCGAGGTGTACGCGCGGGTGAAGAAGGCGGTCGCGGAGGGCCGGTTCGTCCCGGCGGGCGGTATGTGGGTGGAGTCGGACACCAACATGCCGGGGTCCGAGGCGATGGCCCGGCAGTTCGTGCACGGGAAGCGGTTCTTCCTGGAGGAGTTCGGGGTCGAGAACGAGGAGGCGTGGCTGCCCGACACGTTCGGCTTCGCGGGCGGACTGCCGCAGATCATCAAGGCGGCGGGCTCGAAGTGGCTGCTGACCCAGAAGATCTCGTGGAGTCAGGTGAACTCCTTTCCGCATCACACCTTCCGGTGGGAGGGCATCGACGGGACGCGGATCTTCACCCACTTCCCGCCGGTGGACACGTACAACTGCTCGATGCACGGCAAGGAGATCGCCCACGCCGCCCGCAACTTCAAGGACAAGGGGCGGGCGCGGCACTCGATCGCGCCGACCGGCTGGGGGGACGGTGGCGGCGGGACCACGCGGGAGATGGTGGCGAAGGCCGCGCGGCTGCGGGATCTGGAGGGCTCGGCGCGGGTGCGCTGGGAGCGGCCGGCGGAGTTCTTCGCCCGGGCGGAGGCGGAGTACCCGCACCCGCCGGTCTGGGTCGGCGAGTTGTACCTGGAGCTGCACCGGGCGACGCTGACCAGTCAGGCGAAGACCAAGCAGGGCAACCGGGCGAGCGAGAACCTGCTGCGCGAGGCGGAGCTGTGGGCCGCCACCGCCGCCGTCCGGACCGGGTTCCGCTATCCGTACGAGGAGTTGGACCGGATCTGGAAGACGGTGCTGCTGCACCAGTTTCACGACATCCTGCCGGGCTCCTCGATCGCCTGGGTGCACCGGGAGGCTGAGCGGACGTACGCGGAGGTGGCCGAGGAGCTGACCGGCATCGTGGAGCGGGCCCAGCGGGCGCTCGTCGAGGACGGCGGCCGGGCGGGCGGCCGGGGGCGGGGCGAGGTGGTGTTCAACGGGGCGCCGCACGCGCGCTCGGGCGTCCCGGCGGGCGGTGCCCGTACGGTCGCGGCGGAGGCCGGCGGCTGTACCGCGGAGCCGGCCGACGAAGGCGGGTATGTCCTGTCCAACGGGCTGCTGCGGGTGGTCGTGGACGCCCGCGGCCTGGTGGAGTCGCTGGTCGATCTGGCGGGCGGGCGCGAGGCGATCGCCCCGGGCACGGCGGCGAACCTGCTGCAGATCCACCCGGACTTCCCGAACATGTGGGACGCCTGGGACGTCGACACGTTCTACCGCAACACGGTCACCGATCTGACGGGGGCGGACGAGGTGACGCTCGCCGCCGACGCCCCCGGGGCGGTGTCGGTCCGCGTCGTACGGTCCTTCGGCGCCTCGCGGGCGGTGCAGACCCTCACCCTGACCGCCGGGGTGAAACGTCTCGACCTGGAGACCGAGGTCGACTGGCACGAGACGGAGAAGTTCCTCAAGGCCGCCTTCCCGCTCGACGTGCACACCGACCGCTACGCCTCCGAGACGCAGTTCGGCCATCTGTACCGGCCCACCCACACCAACACCAGTTGGGAGGCGGCCAAGTTCGAGGCCTGCAACCACCGCTTCGTGCATCTGGAGGAGCCGGGCTGGGGCGTCGCGCTCGTCACGGCCTCCACCTACGGTCACGACGTGACCAGGACCGTGCGGCCCGAGGACCGCGGCACCACGACGACGGTCCGGGTCTCGCTGCTGCGCGCGCCGCGCTTCCCCGATCCGCACACCGACCAGGGGGTGCACCGGTTCCGGCACGCCCTGGTCCCCGGAGCGGGGATCGGGGACGCCGTCCGGGAGGGCCACCGCGTCAATCTGCCCGAGCGGCGGGTGCCGGGCGACGCCGAGGTCGTTCCGCTCGTCGCCGTGGACGACGACGCCGTGGTGGTCAGCGCCGTGAAGCTGGCGGACGACCGCACGGGTGATCTGGTGGTCCGGGTCTACGAGTCCCGGGGCGGGCGCGCCTCGGCCCGGCTGACCACCGCCGCCCCGGGCTTCGGCGGGATGGAGGTCTGCGACCTGCTGGAACGTCCGCTGGCCGACACCTCGGACGCCGACGTGCGGACGGCGACGGACGGCGCCGTGGAGCTGCGGCTGCGCCCGTTCCAGCTCGTCACGCTGCGTTTCGCCCGCTCGCGGGCCGAGCGGTGACGCCCCGGGAGTGCAGGGAGTCGATCCGGAAGTCGTGAGCGTGGCGCCGGTCCGCCCCTGCCAAGTGCGGGTGGTCCGGCGCCAGTTCGGGATGGACGTGTTCCAGGGCGTCCGGGCCCGTGCGCGGCCACAGGCGGACGGCGGTGAGGGCGGCGAGGAGGGCGACCCCGGTCAGGACGGCCGCCGAGGCGGTCAGGCCCGCGCGGGCGGCCGTCCAGCCGGCGAGCGGATAGGCGAGCAGCCAGCAGCCGTGCGAGAGGGAGAACCGGGCGGCGAACACGGCGGGCAGGTCCGCGGCGCGCGCCGAGCGGCGCACGATCCGCCCGGCGGGCGTGAGGACGGCGGAGCCGGCGGCCCCCAGGAGCAGCCAGGCGGCCAGCAGGGCGGGCCAGGCCCAGTCGGCCGTGGCGGGCCCCGGGCGCGCGGCTGACGGGCCGGACGGCGGCCCCAGCGCCGGGGCGAGGGCCAGGAGCGCCAGGACGGCCGTCAGGGCGAAGGCGGCCGGCAGCATCACCGCCCGCTCGCGGATCCGGTCCAGTACGCGGGGCAGGAGGAGCGCCACCAGCATGGAGCCCGCGCCGTACGCGCCGAGGGCGAGGGAGACGTCGCCCGCGGAGCGGCCGAGGGTGTCGCGTACCAGGACGACGGTGTTGACGAGGACCATCGCCCCGCCGGCGGCGACGGCCAGATCGAGCGCGAGGAGGGCGCGCAGCCGGGGCGTGGCGAGGACGAGCCGGGTGCCGAAGGAGGCTTTCGCCCACAGACCGCCGACGCGCTCGACGGGGCGGGGCCGTGGGAGGACGACGGAGAGCACGAGCGCGGCCGATGCGAGGAAGCCGAGGGCCGTCCCGGCGAAGAGCCGCTCGGAGGAGAGGAAGGTCAGCAGGCCCGCGGCGAGGGCGGGGCTGCACAGGTTCTCCAGGTCGTAGGCGAGCCGGGAGAGCGAGAGGGCGCGGGTGTAGTCGCGCTCGTCGGGCAGGACGTCCGGGATCGTGGCCTGGAAGGTGGGGGTGAACGCGGCGGACGCGGCCTGGAGCAGCAGGATCAGGGCGTAGATCTGCCACACCTGGGTGACGAACGGCAGTGCGAGGGCGGCGGCCGCGCGGATCAGGTCCGACGCGACCAGCAGCGCCCGCCGGGGTACGCGGTCGGCGAGGGTGCCGATCACGGGTGCGATGCCGATGTAGGCGGTCATCTTGAGGGCGAGGGCGGTGCCGAGGACGGCGGAGGCGTCGGTTCCCGCGAGGTCGTAGGCGAGGAGGCTGAGCGCGACGGTCGCCAGGCCGGTGCCGGCCAGGGCGACGACCTGGGCGGCGAGGAGGTGCCGGTAGGTGCGGTGGCGCAGGACGGCGAGCACGGGCCCCCCTCGCTGAGCGACGGAAGGACACCACCGTAACGGACATGTGCACGCGTGCGCACGTGTTGAATCCTGGGTGGGTGCACGCGGGGGCCGGGGGCCGTTCCGGGAGGGCGTCAGTCGTGCCAGGGTTCGCCGGTCACCTGGTGGTCCGCATGGCTGATCGCCTCGACCACGAGGCGACGCATGTGCCCGTCCGGCAGGGTGTAGACCACCCGCCGCCCGTCCTTGCGGTGCTGGACCAGGCCGCCGAGCCGCAGCTTGGCGAGATGCTGACTGACGGCCGGCCGCGCGGCGCCGCACGCCCGGGCGAGGGCGGTCACATCGGCCTCCCCGCGCGTCAGCAGCCACATCAGGTGCAGCCGGGTGGGATCCGCGAGCAGCGCGAACACCCCGGCCGCGGCGGTGAGCTCGGGGGCACCGGGGGTGCGCTGGTGGGCGCCGGGCGCCAGGAGGCCCGCGGGGGCCCCGCCCGGCACCGGAGGGGCCCCGGGGGCGGCGCCGGGCACGCCCGCCCCGCTCGCCGTCGGGTGTCCCTCGCGTTCTGGCATGCGCCCATCGTAGGCACCGCCGCCGAAAGCCCCCGCAGCACGCAGAAGCCCCGCCCCCGGCGCGGTACACCGGGGGCGGGGCTTCTCAGGGCATCAGAGTTTGTGCATGCCCTTGTACGGGCTCAGGATGCGGAGTCGGCTGGCTCCGAAGTCGACGAGAAGAGCGCCCGTCGCTTCCTGGCCGATAACCGTCCCGAGACCGTGACGGTCGTGGGACACGCGGTCGCCGACGGAGAAATCCTTGATCACAGGGTCGGAAGGGGCCGCAAAGGGGCTGGTGGGCAGGTGGCGCCGGGGCGCGGATCGGTTCGTCATCGTGAGCCCAGTATGCGCCGCCGGACACACCCAGGAACAGTCTCGAACGCTCGTCCGGTGTGAAGGGTCCTGCACGGCACCCCCCGACAGCCGCCCGGACGACCCCTCCCGTTCACCTTCGCTCCACCTTCCGCTCCCGGATGTCGGTGATCATCGTCGCACCGGGCCGCCGGGCGTGCGCCGCGGCCGTACATCCGCGCAGGCCCAGGGAGGATCACGGTGCAGCTCCGAGGAACGGGACGGACGAACCGCCGGGCGGCGGCCGCCGCGATGGCGGCGACGCTGCTGCTCGCGGCCTGCGGCGCGGGCGGCTCCGCCGACGCGCGCGGGGCGTCCGCCGCCGCCCCCGTACCGGACGTCGAGTGCGCCGCCTCCGGCAAGGTCCGCGGGTCCGGCTCCTCGGCCCAGCAGAACGCGATGAAGCGCTGGATCCAGCAGTACCGCCTCGCCTGTCCGGGGGTGGAGGTGGCCTACAACCCGCTGGGGTCGGGCGCGGGGGTCGCCCAGTTCCTGCGCGGGGCCACCGCGTTCGGCGGCACGGACCAGGCGCTGAGCGCCGAGGACGCGGAGTACAGCGAGGGGGTCTGCGCGGGCGGCCGGGCCATCGACCTGCCCATGGCCGGCGGTCCCATCGCCATCGGCTACCACCTGCCGGGGGTGTCGGACCTGGTGCTCGACGCCCGGACCCTCGCCCGCCTCTTCGACGCCCGGATCACCCGTTGGAACGATCCGGCGATCCAGCGGCTCAACCCCGGCAGGACGCTGCCGGACCTGCCGGTGATCCCGGTCCACCGCGCCGACGACTCCGGCACCACGCAGAACCTGAACGCCTATCTGAAGAGCGCGGCCCGGGGAGCCTGGCCGTACCCCGCGGACAAGAAGTGGCAGGCGGAGGGCGGCCAGTCGGGCAACGGTTCCGACGGCGTCTCCACGACGGTCGCCCAGACCGAGGGCGCGATCGGCTACTTCGAGCTGTCCTTCGCCGCCAAGCGGAAGATCGACACGGTACGGATCGCGACCGGGGCCTCCCGGCCCGTCGCGCCGAGCACCACGAGCGCCTCGCGGGGCATCGCCGAGGCGAAGATCGCCGGCGAGGGCAAGGACCTGGCCCTGACCTTGGAGTACCGGACCTCGGCGGAGGGGGCGTACCCCATCGTCCTGGTGACGTACGAGATCGTCTGCGACACCGGCAACGCGCCGGAGACCCTCCCGGCGCTGAAGTCCTTCCTCGCGTACACCGCCGGGGAGGAGGGGCAGAAGCAGCTGCCGTCGATCCACTACGCCCCGCTGCCCGCCTCCGTGGCGACCCAGGTGCGGGAGGTCGTCGGCACGCTGTCCTGAGGCGAGCGGGGAAGCACCGCGGGGGCCGCGGCCCGCCGTCCGGAGCCTCCGCTCACCGCCCTCGCGGGCCCGCCTCGGGCCCCGGGCCGCGATCTTCCTCTTTCGGCCCATGGCCGCGCCCCGCGTGATCGGCGATCCTGAGGGCCGCGCGAGAGGAACTCCCCGTTCCTCTTGGGTCGGTCCGGCACGGGGGGCCGGACCGGCACGATCGCGCGCGAACCACGCGGCGGGCCGGAAAGCGGCGCAGCCGGGGGGGTGGCCGGGGCAGCCGGGCGACCGTAATGCGGAGTGGCCGGAGTGGCCGGGGTGGCCGGGGTCAGCCCGCCCAGGCGCGGGCCAGGGCGACACGGTTCGGGGCGCCGGACTTGCGTCGCGCCGCGGCCAGGTGCTTCTTTGCCGTCCCGACGTCCACGACCATCCGGCCGGCGATCTGCTCGTCCGTCAGCCCCTCGCTCAGCAGCGCGACCGCCTCCGTCTCGCGCGGGGTGAGCAGCCCCGCCCACGGCGGCCTGGCATCGAGCAGCCCCGCGGCGACCCGGAGGAGCGCGGGCCCGAGCGACCCGAGCAGGGTGGTCTCCCGGGCGCCGAAGGCGTGTTCGTCCTCGTCGAAGAGGGCGACCCCGAAGACGATGCCCCGGTCGGGGCACGCCCACGATTTCGCCATGACCGCGCCGATCCCGGCCGGCCGCAGGAAGTCGTCGACGTACGACCGCCGTTCACCCGCCAGCAGCGGCGCCACGTCGAGCAGGGTCAGGGGCCGGTCGGCCGCCCGGCCGTACGGCCCCGAGGCGGCGAGGGCGATGGGATCGAGCCGGTGGAAGTGTTCCCGGTACGGATCCATGGTCGGCACCGCGAGCCCCGACGCCTGCGCCGTCGCGTCCCGGAAAAGCCGGGGCCGCGTGTCCCCGCTGAGGACGGCGGCGCTGCGGAACTCCAGCCGCCCGGCGAGCGACTCCGTGAGCCGGGCGCCGAGTTCGGGCAGCGTACGGGCGGAGTGACAGTCGGCGACGACGGCGAGCAGCCGGTCGACATCCGCCACGGGGAGTAAGTCCACGCTGCCCTCCGGGCCCAGCCGGTGATGGTCGGTCATGGTCGCTCACGGCCAGCCTACGAGCCCGGGGCTGCACGCGCCCCCCGGGACGCGGCGACAGCCCGCCCCGGGCGGCTCCCGGCGCATCCGCCGAATCCTCCGGGTGCGAGCGACCCGCTTCTCGCCACACCTTGCGGGTCACCGTGGCTCGCGGCGCCGGGACTTGGACTCTCGGACGACTTCCTTGGACTCCCGGAGGCTTTCCCTGGCCGTCGGGGCCGTCCGCTTGCGAAGGTGGCCGCATGATCGACTCCCCCGCGCCCTTTCCCGGTGCCACCTGGGCCGTGGCGCCCGCCTCCTGGTCGGTGAGCGACGGCACCCTGACCGTCACGGCCGCGGCCCGTACCGATGTCTTCGCCGATCCGCTGACCGGCGCGTCGACCCGCGACGCCGCCCGCGCCCTCGCCGTCCCGCCGGACGGCGACTGGCAGTTCTCGGCCCGGGTACGGGTCGGGTTCCGGGCGAGCTGGGACGCCGGCGCGCTGATCGTCTGGTCCGACGACGACCACTGGGCGAAGCTCAACTTCGAGCAGGCGCCGGACGGCACACCGGCCGTGTTCTCGGTCGTCACCCGCGGCCGCTCGGACGACGCCGTCGGCGTCCCCGTCGACGGCGCCGCGCTCTGGCTGCGGATCAGCCGCCTCGACGGCGGCTTCGCCTTCCACACCTCGGCCGACGGCACCACCTGGCGCCTGGTGCGGCAGTTCGCCCTGGACGCCCCGTCCGCTCCCCGGGTCGGCATCGAGGTCCAGTCGCCCGTGGGCGAGGGATGCCAGGTCGTCTTCGACTCCGTCCGCCTGACCCCGACCCGCCTGGGCCACCTCTCCGACGGCAGGTAAGGGCCTCCCCGGCCCCGTCACGGAGGGCGCCCGGCTGGTGTGCCGTGGCTTCGGCCACGACGAGGATGCCGGCGGGTCGCCCCCCGGCCCGCAACCTCTACCGCCGCTTCCGGACCCGCTAGGGGGTGCCCGGAACGTCCCGCCCGGCCCCGTCCTCCTCGCTCGGCGCGTCGTGCGAGGAGGACGGGGGGCCGGTCCGGGAGAGGACGATGAGAGCGACGTCGTCCGCGAGGCGGTGTGTCCATCGCGTGAGATCGTCCATCACGTACGACACCAGGACGCCGGGGTCCCCGCCCGGAAGGTCGCGCAGACGCTCGGTGATCGGGTAGAAGGCGCCGGAGGCGTCGCGGGCCTCGCTGAGGCCGTCGGTGTACAGGAGCAGGACCGTGTCACGGGCCAGCTCCACCGGCGTGGGAGCGGGCAGGGCGTCCGGTACGAGCAGCCCGCACCCCAGCGGCAGCAGGGCCGGTACCTCCACTTCCCGGACCCGGGGGCCAGGGCCGATCGCCACGGGAAACGGATGACCGCAGTTGACGACGGTCAGATGGTCGGCGCCGTCGGGCAGTTCGAGCAGGAGCGCGGTGGCGAACAGTTCGCCGTCCCGGCGGACCAGAGCGGCACGGGTGAGGTGGCGGTCGAGCCGGGCGACGAGTTCGGTGAGGTCGGCGGTCTCATGGGCCTGGGTGCGGAAGCAGCCCAGGATGTCGGCGACGGTCTCCACCGCCTGCAGCCCCTTGCCTCGTACGTCGCCGATCAGGACACGCGTCCCGAAGGGGGTGTGCGCGACATCGTAGAAGTCGCCGCCGATGCCGACGTCGGCGGTCGCGGGCCGGTACAGACCGGACACCGTGAGATCTCCGGCGCGGGCCGGCAGGGGCCGCAGGACCGCCTGTTGCAGAGCGGTCGCCCCGGCCCGGACGCGGGCCAGCCGTTCGGTCTGCCGGCCCCGCGCCCATACGGCCAGACCGACGATGACCCCCGTGACGAGAAAGGCCGTCATCGACAGCGGACGTCGGGCGTAGCGGTTGTCACTGACGGCGGTGACCAGCAGATATTGCGCCAGCGCGGCGCCCGCGACGGCGATGGCCGTCGCGGAGCGGCCGAGCACGACGGCGGCCAGCGCGAAGATGGTCACCGTGACCCACAGCAGGCCGTGCAGGGTGACCTCGCGCGTGGCCTGCGGGATCTCCGACCCGTAAGGGATGCCGCTGACCGCCGCGCCGCCCAGGACCACTGCCGCCGGGTAAGCCGTCGCCACCACCCCGCGCCCACGTGCGGGCAGGGCGACCAGAAGGCGGGTGGCCCAGGGCACCTGCGCCAGGATGACCCCGAACGCGATGCCGGCGGCGAGCAGAGCCGCGAGGACGATCGCCAGGGAACCGCTGTCGTACGGCACGACCGGCAGCAACGCCGTGCTCACCGCCGCCAGGGTCAGACCGAGAGCGGACGCCGTCCGCGCGGCCACCGCACGGCGCATGGCGTAGAGGCCGGCGGCGACAAACCCCGCGCCGAAGCCCATCCACGCCAGCATGCTCTCCTCCGGCGTACTGCCGCGTTCGGTGAGCAGCACCAGCAGCACGGTCGCGGACGCCGACTGACCGAACCCCCACACGCCCCCGGCCAGGACGGCCGCGCCCACGACCGAGGCCGGATTCCACACCCCCCGCCGGTCCGCCTCGCGCCGACGGGTCCGGGCTCGCCGGGAGGGGAGCGTGGGCAGGCAGGACACGGTCAGCACGGCCAGCGCCACCACGAGCAGCCCGACCACCGTGGCGTCGAGCCAGTCACGCAGCGGGATCGCCTGCAGGGTTCCGCCCAGCAGGACGGTCACCGCGCACCCGGCTCCGAAGGCCGGCGGGACCAGCGGAGGTCCTGTCTCCGCCGGCGTCGCGGGCAGCACACGGACGGCGGTCAGGAACAGAACCACCGAGACCGCCAGGGGGACCGCCTCCACCGCCCGCCAGCCGCCGGCCCGCTCGGCGACCAGCGCGAGGAACACCCCGGCCATCAGGGCCACGGCGAGAACGGCGAAGGCCGCCCCCACGGCGTGGTGGAGACGTCCCGTCAGGTGCAGCACGGGGACCGAGGCCACGTACCCGGCCACCGCTCCCATGATCGAGGCGCTCTCCAGGGCCAGGCCGACACCGTACGACCACGTGTTCGGCGCCGACACCACGACGGCTCCGCCCGCACATGAGCCGAGCAACGACACCAGAACCACGCGGCGTGTTCCGTGGATGTCGACGGCCCGGCCCGCCAGGAACAGCCCGGTCAGCGAGGCACACACCACCAGCACCTGGGCCATGGCCCGCGTGGCCGCCCCCATGCCGAGGTCGGCGCCCACCCCCGCGAGGGTGAAGTTGTGCAGCGTCGGCCCCAGAACTCCCAGAGAGAAGCCCACCACGAGCATCAGGCGAACCGAGCGCGCGTGCCCACGTCCGTCGGTCGCGGGGACGTTGATCCGTGTGCCGGTCACTGCCTCCACCTCACCGCTCGTTCCGTACCGAAGATCCTTTCTCACCGGGCCCGAAAAAGGACCGTGACGCACCGGTGTGCCACGGCAACGGCCGGGCCGTCCGAACGGGCCCCACACCGGAAGCGGCACGCACCGTGCGTCGGCGGGGACGGCGCCGCTCCCCCGCCGACGGCTCCCCGGCACCCGCCGCCCGGGCGCGGGCAGGCGTGTGGGCAGCCGCCGGCGCCGTGGGCGCGGCGGCCGAGCGCGGAACGGCGCTGGTCTTCGACACGAACCCCGCCGATCCGAGCGGTTCGCAGCTGCGGCTGTACGGGAACGGCAGGCTCAGGCCCGCTACCGGGGCGGCTCGGGGCTCGGCGTCACGGACGACGGCGTGCGCGACCAGGGGTGGATTCCGGACGGCACCTGGCGGATCAGGATGAAGACCCGCTCGCCGCCGCGGGCGTCCCGGACCGGCGCTCCGCCGGCCCCGGCCCGGGCGGTCGCCCCGCCGCGTCAGCGGGCGCCGAACACCTGCGTCCAGTACGGTCCGCCGGCCGTGTGGATGCCGACGCCGATCTCCTTGAAGGAGCAGTTGAGGATGTTCGCCCGGTGACCGGGGCTGTTCATCCAGGACTCCATCACCTGCGCCGCGTCCCGCTGCCCCATGGCGATGTTCTCGCCGTAGGTCGTCCAGCGGTATCCGGTGGCGGTGACGCGCTCGCCCGGACCGTCGCCGTCGGGGTTGGTGTGGTCGAAGTAGTCCCGCGCCGCCATGTCCTCGGAGTGGCGCTGAGCGGCCTGGTCCAGCAGGGCGTTCCCGGTCAGCGGGCCGCACCCCGCCTTCGAGCGCTCGGTGTTGACGATGTCGATCACCTGCTGGGCGGTCGAGTCCGGGCGCGCCCCGGCCGGCGTGCGCGCCCGCGTACGGGTGGGCTCCGGGTCGGGCCTCGACGCGGGCGAGGAGGTGCGGGGGGCGGGCGCCTTGCTGGGCGTGGCCTTCGCGGAGGGGCTGGCGGACGCGGACGGGCTCTTGCTCGGGCTGGGCGTCGCCGACTTCGACGCCGGCAGGGTGGCGGAGGGCGAGGAGGTGGTCGGGTCGAGCGCGGGCGGCAGCGCCGCCCCGGGAGCCGCAGCGCGGGCGGCGTCGACGGTGTCGCCCTCCCCCTCGGGCCCGGTGACCAGGTAGAAGGAACCGCCGGTGACCGCCACCACCGCGATTCCGGCCGCGACGACGGCTCGGCGGCGGGCGCGCTTCTGCTGGCGGCGGCGGGCGCCCCGGGAGCCCGCCTCGGCGGAGCCGCCGTTGCCCCCGGCGCGGTGGCGCGCCGAGCGGGAGGGGCCGGACACGCCCGGCGCGGCGGACCCGGCCGCTGTGGCGGAGGGCAGGGAGGTGGTGGCGGCGAGGCCGAAGCCGGCGCTCTCGCGGACGTTCTCGAGGAGCAGCGCCGCCGGGGGGACCAGCAGGAGTCCGGCGAGCAGCCCTTCGGCCGGGACCAGGCCGCTCCACAGGCCCGCGCAGTGCGCGCAGCCGCGGGCGTGCCGGGCTATTCGCTTGCGCCACAGCGCCGAGGGGTGGCCGTCCCAGCCGCCGGTCTCGTAGGCGAGGGTCTGGCACAGCGGGTGCGCCGACAGGGCCCGGACGACGACCCGGGCGGCGTCCAGCTGCGCCTTCATCCGCTGCACCCGGACCGCGGTGTGCTCCGTCGAGAGTTCGAGGGCGGCCGCCACCTCGTGCCTGGTCAGCTCCCCGGCGCACTCCAGCCACCACAGGGAGAGCAGGGCCCGGTCGTCCGGCTCCAGCCAGCGGGTCGCCTCGGCGGTCTCGCGCCGCTGACCGGAGAGGTTCAGCCGGACCAGGGTCAGGTCGACGAAGTCGGCGCCCGGCTGGGCGACGTCATGGGCGTCGTCGAGGACGCCGGGACGCAGCCCTGTCTGCTGCGCGTGCCAGTGCGCGCGGACGCGGTTCACGGCGATGGCGACCAGCCAGGACCGGAAGCTGTCCGGGGAGCGAAGACCGCCGAGCCCGTCGAGCGCGCGCAGCATCGTCTCCTGCACGACGTCGTCGACGTCGTGGTGGCCGTTCATCGCCCGGCCCACGATGTTGTAGACCAGGGGAAGGTAGGCGGCCACGAGCTCGTCCTGCGCCCGCAGGTCCCCGCTCTGCGCCGCCCTGACCAGATCCGTACCGCTCTGTACGCCCATGTCCTGTTTCACGCTGCCTGTCCTGCCTGTTGTCGATGCCCAACACTGGGGAGACCGCAGGGCGTCCAGCCGATAACAGAAACCACCGAAGATTCTTTTCCGGCCTCGCGCGCGACCCACCGTGTCCGGCCCGCCACCGGCCGTACACCGCCCCGGAAGCCCCTCGGCCGTACACCCCGCCCGGAGCCCGCCGCGTGTGCGGAGCGTGTGCGGTTCACCGCCCCGCGTGCCGCCCGGGACCGTCGTCCGTGATCCGGTCCAGGTCCGGCAGCAGCGCCTCCAGCCAGGCGTCCGCGGCATAGTAGCCGGTCGCCGTCGAGGCCGATACGGGGCCGGTCGCCGCGGCCCCTCCGGCGGGGGCGCGCGGCGAGAGCGCCGGCATGGGCGCCGGAGGCTGCGCCCCGGGAGAGTCCTCCCGCGGGTCCAGAGCGGCGGACAGCAGCAGCATTCGTCCCGCCACCTCGTCGGCCAGCCCCATCAGCGCGGCCGCTTCACCGGGCTCCAGCGGCGGTACGACGGCGGGGGCCGGCAGGCCCGTCGGCGGTACGGGCGGTACGAGCACCCGCTCCGCGCCCCACAGGGTGTGGTGCCCGGCGAGGAGCACGGCCTGCCAGTCGACGGGCCCGGGGGCGTCCGGAGCGGGCCCGCCCGCTCCGGGAATGACGGCGATCGCGGGACCGGACGCGGAGGGTCCGGTCCCGGGCGGGCGCGTCCCGGCGGACCCCGCCCCCGACGTGCTCCCCACCGCACCGCGCGGTTCGCTCAGGTACTGCGCGAACGCGGACTCCGCCAGGACGAGCGCGCGGCGCAGGGAGGTGTTCCCCGGGGGTGCGGCCGGGTCCCGCACCCCGCCGGCCGCCACCGTCGCGGCCGTGGTGACCACGCCTTCGGCGGCGGACCGCAGCAGCGCGGCGCACGAGCGCCGTACTTCGGCGTGCGCGCCCCGCGGCCAGGCCAGCAGTCCGAAGACGACGCCGATCGCGCTGCCGATGACGACGTCCAAGAGCCGGACCTCGGCCAGCCGCCAGGTCGCCGGGGCCAGCTGGGCGAAGACCAGGGAGACGGTGAGCGCGAACAGCGCCTGGGCCCAGCCGACGCCCTTCACCGGGCCCACCGTGAAGGTGACCAGCAGCACCGGCATCATCACGGCCGCGTACACGGTGGTGTCGGTGCCGACGAGGGCCAGGAACCCGGCCGTGCACAGGGCCCCGATCAGCGTCCCGGTGAGCGCCTGCCGGATGCCGGCCCGGGTCGCCTCGAGGGTCGTGCGGGTCAGGGTCAGGGTGGCGAGGAGGGCCCAGAAGCCGTGCGGCAGGGTGGCGAGCCCGGCGATGGCCCGGGCGGCCGCCAGCGCGAGGCTGATCCGTACCGCGTTCTGGAAGAAGACGGACCTGCTCCCCGCGTTGCCCACCAGGCGCCGCCACCACAGCTGGGGCGCCCGCATCCGCGCGTACCAGAACCGGCCGACGGGAAGGGCGGTCCCGGCGCGCCGGCCCTCGACCGCCAGGCCGGCCGCCGCCGCCAGGGCGAGCGTCGCGTCGGCCAGCTCCAGCAGGTCGGCCCGGCGGCGGGCGGACGTGGGGACGGCCGGCCGGAGCGGGGCGTCGGCGAGCCGCGCCCGCTGCCGGGCCAGCGCGGCCGCCGCCTCCCCGCCGGGAGCCCCGCGCAGCCGCGCGGCGCTGTCCTCGGCGGACCGCCCCAGCGCGCGCAGCACGTCGAGGCCCAGGTCCGGCGGGTCCGGTCCCGGCGGTACGGCGGGCAGCCGGACCAGCCGGTTCAGCAGCGTGCGGGCCGCGAGGCCGGTATGGCTCAGACCGCGGGAGCGGACCCCGGGACCGGCAGGACGCTCGGCCTCCGGGACGTGTGAGGGCCGCAGCGCGGCGGCCGCCGCCCCAGCCGCCGCCGCGGTCTCCGGCGACAGCGCGTACGGGGGGCGGGCCAGTTCGGCGGCGCACCGTCCGGCCGTGGCGGCGGCGCGCGCGGCGAGTTCCCGGTACGTCACCGTGGGCGGTTCGGGCAGCAGGAACGCCTCGGCGAGGACGAGCACGAGGATCCCGACGGTGGTGCCGATCAGCCGCTCGCCCAGGGTGTCGGGGGCGTACGGCGGGAAGGACGGCAGGATGTAGAGGAGCTGGAGCCCGGGGGCGGCGCCCGCCGGGCGGGGTCCGCCCACGGCGACGAACGCCAGCGCGAAGCCGATGACCAGCATCCCGGCCACGGCGCTCCAGGTCCGTACGGCCAGGAAGGTGCCCGCGGCGACCAGCAGCCAGGTGGCCGGAAGCGACCGCAGCAGCAGGGTGGCCCGCTGCCGTCCGGTTCCGGGGATGCGCGAGAGGCCGGCGAGCGACACCGCGGCGAAGAGGGCGTACGTGGCGGCGACGGGCTCCTGGAAGCCGTACAGGAAGAGGTAGAACCCGGCTCCGGCGGCCAGCGTGACCCGGAGCGAGCGCCGGGCCGCGGGCCGGTAGGCGGGAGGCAGCGGGAAGCGGCCCCTCTTCTCGTCGACGCCCCCGGCGCCCGCGCGGCCGCCGGCACCGTTGGCACCCATCTCCCCAGCATCGGCCACGCCCCGCTCCCCGGCACCCCACGCCCGCCGTCCGGGCGGCGCGGCCCCGGCAGGCGCGGCGGCGCCGGGTCGGGTCGGTCGCGTCGGGGCGCGTCGGGTCGCGTCGGGTCGCGTCGGGTCTCGTCGGGTCGCGCGAACGTGGAATTCCCCGTGGAGGCGCGGTTGCCCGGGCGTAGGCTTCGCTCAGCACGGCACAGCGGGGGGAGCGCGTATGACATCCGAGGCGGCGCAGCGGTGGGGGTCGGTCCTCGACGCGGTCGTGGTGTACGCCCAGGGCGCGGTCTGCCGCCGCTCGGCCCGGGGCAGTGTGCCCCCGGACGGCCGGGTGCGGGTGACCGGGCTCCCCCGCTCGCTGGACCCGGACTCGCTGCGGGTCCGTGTCCTGGGCGCCCCGGGGGTGCGGGTGACCGAGGCACGGGTGGTGGTGGAGGCCGAGCCGCGCGAGCCGGACACGGCCGACACCGCGCGGCGCGAACACAAGCGGCTGGAGGACGCCTACGCCGCCGCCCGGGGCCGCCGGGACCGGCAGCTGAGCCTGATCGAGGAGGCCAGGGCCCTCCATCCGGTCCCGCCCGGGCGCAAGCGGGACGACCCGCACCGCCGTACCCCGGTCGACGCCTGGCTGGACCTCGCCGACTTCGTCGAGGAGCGGCTGACCGGTCTGCACGCCCGGCTGGCCGAGCTGGAGGAGGCGCTGCGCGCGGCCGGGCGGGAGCTCGCCGTCGCCGCCGACCGGCTCGCCCGCGCCTCCACCGCCGCACCCTCCGCGCACGTGGAGACCACCGTCTGCGCCGTCCTCACCTTCGACGGCCCGGACGCCCAGGGGGCGGGGGCCGAGACGGAAGTGGAGCTGGAGTACGGGGTCCCGGGCGCCGTCTGGGTCCCGACGTACCGGCTCACCCACCGTCAGGGCGACGGGAGCGGCCGCCTGGTGCTGCGCGCCTCGGTCGCCCAGCGGACCGGCGAGGACTGGACCGGCGTCCGCATCGCCCTGGCCACCGCCGACCTCCGGCGGCGCACGGATCTGCCGCGGCTGCGCTCGACCCGCATCGGCCGCCGTCAGCCCGCCCCGGCGCCGTCCGGATGGCGCGAGCCTCCCGCCGGGCTCGGTGATCTGTTCTCCGGTTACGACGCCGCGGGCCCCCCACCCGTCCCGCCCGGCCTGATGGCGGTCGGTGGGCCCGGCGGGGCCTACGGTCCCGCGCCGACGCCGCCCCCTCCCCCGCCGCCCGCACCGCAGGGCTACGGCGGGATGCCTCCGGCCGCGCCCGCGTTCGGCGGCTCGGACAGCACCTCCACGGGCGTCTTCGGGGCCGTGCCCGACTACGCGCTGCCGGCCCCGGCCCGGCGGCGCGGCGGGCCGGCCGGTGGCGGACCCGTCCCCGCCCCCGCCATGGCGCCCCTGGCCCCCTCGGGCGCCGCTCCCCCGGCCCCGGCAGCCCCGGGCCGGGCCTACGCACCGCCGCCCCCGGCCCCCGCCCCGCCGCCGCTCCCCGGCCCCCCGCGCCCGAGCGGCGCCGAACTCGACTACGCCGCCCTCGTCCTGAGCGGCCCCGACGAGCCGGGCGACCGCCGCGGGCTGCTGTTCCCCGGCCCCTCCTTCGACCCGGTGGCGACGGAGTACCGCCGCCGCGCCGAGGCGGTGGCCTCGCTGCCGCTGCCCGGGCACGCCGTGCGGCCCCGCGTCTCGGCCGGCTCCTTCGACCACCGCTTCGACGCCGCCGCCCGCGCGGACGTCCCGTCGGACGGCACCTGGCACACGGTCACCGTCGGCGAGATCGCGGTCGGGCTGCGCACGGAGTACCTCTGCGTGCCATCCGTGGAGCAGGCCGCGTACGCGACGCTGGTGCTCTCCAACGCCACCGACCAGGCCCTGCTGGCCGGGCCGGTGGAGGTCACGGTCGACGACGAGTTCCTGCTGACCGCCGCCCTGCCCACGCTCGCGCCCGGCGGCGTCCGCCGGGTCGGCCTCGGACCGGCCGAGGGCATCAAGGTCACCCGCCGGACGAACCTGCGCGAGTCGACCTCCGGCCTGCGCAACAACACCACCGTCCTCGACCACCGGGTGCACGTGGAGCTGGCCAACCGGCTCGCCAAGCCCGTCACCGTCGAAGTCCGCGAACGGGTGCCCGTCACCTCCGACCCGGACGTACGGATCGAGGAACGGGCCGACTGGTCGGTGCCCGAGGAGGGCACCGGGCCCGATCACCACGCGCCGGGCACCCGTGTCTGGCGGCTCGACCTGCCGGCAGGCGCCACCACCGCCCTCGACGGCGGCTACGAGATCCGCATCCCGACCGGCAAGGCCCTGGTCGGCGGTAACCGCAGGAGCTGACCCGCCATGACCACCCGTCACCCGCAACCGATCCCCCTCCCCGTCACCGCCGTCACCTGCCTCGAGGACCGCACCCACGTCGAACGCACCACCGTGCTCGACCTCGACGCCGGGGTCCGGCGGCTGCGGTTCGGCCCGGTCAGCGCGCTGGCCGTCGACCGGACCCTGCACGCCGAGCTGCTCGCCGACCACCCCGCGACCGTGCACCACGTGCGGATCGTCCGCGACTGGACGCCTCGCAGCCCGGTGCCGTCCGCCGACGAGGACTCGCCCCTGCTTCGCCGCGTCCGCGCCCTGGAAGAGGAGCGGCCGGCCCTGGAGCGGCGGCGCGACCGGCTGCGGGCCAGGCTCGACCTCCTCGGCCGTCTCGCCGCCGATCTGCTGCGGGAGATCGGCGAGGGCGCCGGCCACGGCGAGACCGCACGCGAGCGGTGGGCCCGCGAGCTGGACCGGGTGGACGGCGAGCGCGAGACGTACGGCGAGCGGCTGCGGACGGTGGAGGCCGAGCTGGCCGACCTGACCGCCGAACTCGGGGCCGCCGAGCGGGCCGTGGACCTCGCCGAGGGAGAACCCGCCGAGCTGGTCGGCCACATCGAGCTGACGGTGGAGACCGCGGCCGCCGGTCCGGTCGAACTGCGCCTGAGCCACCTCACGCCCTGCGCGCTGTGGCGGCCCGCCTACCGCGCCGTGCTCGACGGCGGCTCCCTGACGCTGGAGACCGACGTAATGGTCTGGCAGCGGACCGGCGAGGACTGGACGGACGTACGGCTCACGCTGTCGACGGCCCGCTCCGCGCGTGCCACCGATCCGCCGCGTCTCGGCGAGGACCGGCTGACGCTCCAGGACCGCACCGCGGCGGAGCGCCGCACCGTCGATGTCGAGCTGCGCGAGGAGGAGATCGCGGAGCTCGGCCCCGCCGCCGTGCTCGGGCTGCCGGGGGTCGACGACGGCGGCGAGGCGCGTGTGCTGCACGCCCCCGCGCCGGTCTCCGTGGCCGGCGACGGCCGCGCGCACCGGGTCCCGCTCTCCTCCTTCACCACGGCCGTGACCAGCGAGTACGCCTGCGCACCGGAGTTGTCGTCGCTGGTCACGGAGGTGGCCGGGTTCGACAACCGGTCCGGTCACGCGCTGCTCGCCGGGCCCGTGGACCTGGTCCGGGGCAGCGGGTTCACCGGCCGCGGCTCGCTGGAGTTCACCGCGCCCGGCGCCCCCGTCGAACTCGCCTTCGGCAGCCGCGACGACGTCGGAGTGGTCCGGCAGACCGAGGAGACCCGGGACTCCACCGCCCTCACCCAGCGGACCGTGGTCACGCGCACGGTCCGGCTGCACCTGTCCCGGTTCTCCGCCCCCGGCGAGCACGGCGGACGGGTCGTCGCCGTGCGCGAGCGGATCCCCGTCTCCGAGGTGTCGGCGGTGGAGGTGCGGCTGCGGGAGGCCGCGTGCTCCCCGCCGCCGGACGCGGTCGACGCCGACGGCATCGTCCGCTGGGACGTCGACCTCCCACCCGGCGGGCGCCGTACGCTCACCCTGGTCTACGAACTGTCGGCGAGCGCCAAGGTCACCGGCCTCTAGGTCGGAGCCGGGCCGGGGCGCCTCCCGCCCCGCCCGGGTGCCGGGCGCGCCCGGCCGGAGCCGCGGCGGCACCCACGATCGCCCCGGGCGAGAACCGACTCCGCGCCTCCCGCGTCCTGCCTCTACGGTGTCATCAGTCACCGAGGACGAGGGAGGGCCCGTGGAGCGGACGAGAACGCCTCTCGCCGAGCGGATCGCCGAGCGGAGACGAGGGGTCGGCGACCCCCGGGCGCTGGTCGGGAAGATGCGGCGCTCGGTCCTTCTGGTGCCGACCGCCGACGACGGCCTCTGGTCGGCGCGGTCGGGCGGGGTGCGGTGGATCTGCGGGTTCACCGACGAGGCGGCGCTCGCGCGGTTCGCCCTGCTGCGGGCGCCCGGCGGAGAGCCGATGGACTACGCGGCGCTGCTGGGCGCCCGGATCGTCGACGAGATCGTGCCGTCCCTGGACGAGCCGGCCGGCCTCGCGGTCGACATCGCCACCGAGGACGGGTCGATGTTCTTCCCGCCGGTCGCCGGCATCGTCCCGGACGGCGCCGCCGTCGACCTCGCACCCGGCCACCGGCCCGGCCCCGGACGCGGCCCCCGCACCGACCTCGACCCCGCAGGCGACCGGACGGACGAAGGGACCCAGGGCCATGGGCGGTGACGGAGCCGAACTCGATCTCGACAAGGGAGCGGTGGCCAAGTTCACGCAGGGCGTGGGCGCCACCATCGACCAGCTCGGCGACCTCGGCGGCGCCACCGGCTCGGTCATGGGCAAGGGCTTCGCGGAGCTGTCGCTGACCGGGATGGAGGCCGGACACCACGGTCTCGCCGTCGACTTCGAGGACTTCTGCGAGCGCTGGGAGTGGGGCGTGCGCGCCCTGGTGCGCGACGCGAGCGGGATCGCGAACCGTCTCGGCCTCGCGGCGGGCACCCAGTGGGAGCACGACCAGTACATCGAGGGCACGCTGAAGGTGGGCGCCAACGCCGTGATGGGCGGCAGCCCGCACGCCTCCGAGGAGGAGATCACGAAGCAGGGCTGGGGCGACGTCCTCACGCCGGACTATCTGGACCCGGACTGGAGCGCCGAGTCCTTCGACAAGGCCGGCCAGGAGATGGCGCAGACCTGGAAGGACACCGGCCGCACCGTCCTCACCGAGGGTCAGGGCGGTGAGCGGTCGCAGATGCTCAACGACGCGCTGGGCATCACCGACGAGCAGTGGAACCGGGCACTGGACGACACCTTCGGCCCCTCGCCCGAGGAGCGCGCGAAGCAGCAGCAGGGCGAGTAGGGGGAACGCACGGTGGGCATCGGCGACTTCATCAGCGACATCACGCCCGACTCGGTCGAGAAGGCGGTCGAGGACGGTGTGGAGTGGGCCGGCAACCGGGTCGAGGACGCCGGGAACTGGACCGCGGACCGGCTGGACGACGTCGGCTGGGAGTCCGGCGCGGACTGGGTGCGCGAGCAGTCCCGTTCGGTCGCCAACCGGATGGGCGCCGAGGTCGACGAGATGGACCTCGGGCAGACCGAGGACAAGACCAAGCTGATCTACGGCAGCCCGAGCACGATCAACTCCACGGCGGCCAAGCTCCGCGCCTTCCAGACGGCCTTCGACAGCGCGGGCGACGGCCTCAAGGGCCTGGACTCCGCCCAGCTCAAGGGCGCGACAGCGGAGGCGCTGCGGACCGCCGTGAGCACCCAGCCGCCCAAGTGGTACACCGGCGCCGACGCCTGCGAGAAGGCGGCCGCCGCGATGGAGTCGTTCGCCGACACCGTCACCTGGGCCCAGGGGGAGGCGCAGACGGCGATCGACAAGTGGAAGCAGGGCGTCAAGGCCTCCGAGAACGCCGCCGACGCGCACCGCAAGAGGATCGACGACTACAAGGGCGCGGTCGAGCGGTACAACGCCCTGCCCTCGGACGAGCGTGACCCCGCCACCCTCCCCCCGTGCCCGGCGCCGACGTTCGCCGATCCCGGCAGGAAGCTGATGCAGGAGGCGCAGGACATCCTCGCCGAGGCCCGCAGGCAGCGGAACACGGCCGCGGAGACGGCCCGCACGGCGGTCCGCGCCGCCCGCGACAAGGCGCCGGAGAAGCCCTCGTACGCCCAGCAGCTGGGCGACGGCATGCAGGAACTGCAGATCATGGGGGACCACGTCGGCGGCGGTGTCATCAAGGGCACCGCGGGGCTGCTCAACTTCGTCCGCAGCGTCAACCCCACGGATCCGTACAACATCACGCATCCGGCCGAGTACGCCATGTCCCTCAACAGCCTGGCCGCGGGTCTCGTGGTCGCCGTCAACGACCCGGTGGGCACCGGGAAGCAGATGATCGGCGACTTCATGAAGGATCCGTACGAGGGTTTCGGACGCCTGCTGCCCGACGCGGCGCTGGCCGTGGCGACCGGCGGGGGCGGGGCGGCGGCGAAGGGCGTGCGGATCGCCGCGGACGCCGCCGACGCCGCCCGGGCGCGCCGGCTGATCGACGACGCCCCGGACGGGACCCACGAGCGGCCGGACGCCGACCGCACCACCGAGGGGACCGACCCGGTGGACCTTGCCTCGGGGCGGATGTTCCTGGCCCTGACCGACGTCGAACTCCCGGGCATCCTGCCGCTGGTCTTCAGCCGCCGTACCGAATCCGGCTGCGCGGCCGGCCGGTTCCTGGGGCCGTCCTGGACCTCGACGGTGGACGAGCGGCTGGAGGTCGACCCCGTCGGCGTCGTCCACGTCACCGCCGACGGGCTCCTGATCGCCTATCCCCATCCGGTGCCCGGCGCGCCGACCCGGCCGGTGTCCGGCCGCTCCCGCACCCTGCTCGCCCGAGACGCCGACGGCGACTACACCGTCACCGAGCCCGACACCGGGCTGACCCGCCACTTCACCGCCCCGGCGGGGAGCGAGCCGGGCGGCGACGGCGAGGCGTGGCTGGCGGGTGTCAGCGAGCGCAACGGCCACTCCCTCGCCGTGGACCGAGCCGAGGACGGTCTGCCGCTCGCCCTCGTCCACTCGGCGGGCCACCGGCTGAAGACGGCCACCGCCGACGGCCGGGTCACCGCCCTGTCCCTGGCCGGGGCGGCCGAGGACGGTACCGACCTTCCCCTGATGGGCTACGGCTACGAGGACGGCGACCTCACCACCGTCACCCGGCCGTCCGGCGCCACCACCGCCTTCGTCTACGACGACCGCCACCGGGTCATCGCCTGGATCGACTCCAACGGCAGCCGCTACGACTACGTGTACGACGACCGCGACCGGGTCGTCTGCGAGGGCGGCGAGGCCGGCCACTTCCAGCTCACCCTGGCCTACACCGAGCCCGACCCGGAGACCGGCCACCGCACCACCACGCTGACCACCGCCGCCGGGCACCGGACCCGCCATGTGGTCGGCCCCGGCTCGCGTGTCCTGGCCACCACGGACGCGCTCGGCCACACCACCCGCTTCGGCTACGGCCCGGGCGGCGAACTGCTGTCCCGGACCGATCCGTTGGGCGCCACCACCACCTTCGCCTACGACGAGGAGGGCCGGCTGCTGGTGGCCACCCGGCCGGACGGCGGCGAACTGCGCGTGGTGCGCGGTCCGTTCGGGCTTCCGGTGGAGGTCGTGGGACCGGACGGGGCGCGGACGACGTACGCCTACGACGGGCACGGCAACCGCACGTCGGTCACCGACCCGGCCGGGGTCACGACCCACTGCACCTACGACCGGGCCGGCCGGCTCACCTCGGTCACGGACGGCCTCGGGGCCACCACGCGCGTACGGTGCGACGCCGCCGGGCTGACCGTCGAGGTGGCCGAGCCGGGCGGCGGGACCACCCGGACGCAGCGGGACGCCCTCGGCCGCCCGGTCCGGGTCACCGACACGACGGGCGGTGTCACCCGCGTGGAGTGGGACGCCGACGGGCGGCTCGCCCGCCGCACGGGCCCGGACGGCGCCGCGGAGTCGTGGACCTACGACGGCGAGGGCAACTGCCTGACCCACACCGACGCCGCCGGCGGCGTCACGCGCTACACCTACACCCACTTCGACCTGCCGCTGACCACCGTCCGGCCCGACGGCGGGCGGTACGCCTTCGAGCACGACAGCGCGCTGCGCCTCACCAAGGTCACCGGCCCGCAGGGCCTGACCTGGACCTACGCCTACGACGCGGTCGGCAACACCGTCTCCGAGACCGACTTCGACGGACGGACCCTCACCTACCGGGTGGACGCCGCGGGACGGCTCGCCGAGCGGGTCGACGCCCTCGGCGGGACCGTCTCCTTCACGCGCGACCGGCTCGGCCAGGTCCTCCGCAAGGACGTCGACGGCAGGGTGACGACCTACGCGTACGACGCGGCGGGCCGGCTCCTGGAGGCGGCCGGTCCGGAGAGCGAGCTGCGCTACCAGTACGACCGCCGCGGGCGGGTCAGGACAGAGTTGGTGGACGGCCGGCCCATGGTCTACGCGTACGACGAGCTGGGGCGGCGCGTCCGGCGGACCACGCCCACCGGGCACGTCACGACCTACGCCTTCGACGCTGTCGGGCTGCCGGCCCGGCTGACCACCGGCGGCCGCCGGGTCGACTTCACCCACGACGCCGCCGGGCACGAACTGACCCGCTCCTTCGGGGACGCGATCACCCTGACGTCGGCCTGGGACAGGGCCGGACGGCTCGCCGAGCAGCACGTCACCGCCGGGGCTCGCGCCGTCACCGGCCGCGCCTACGCCTACCGCGCCGACGGCCGTCTGCTCTCCGTCGCCGACCGGCTGTCGGGCACCCGGACCTTCGACCTGGACCCGCTGGGCCGGGTCACCGCCGTCCACGCGCCGGGCTGGACAGAGCGGTACGCCTACGACGACACCGGCAACCAGACCTCGGCCTCCTGGCCGGAGCACCACCCGGGCGGCGAGGCCACCGGGCCCCGCGCCTACACCGGTACGCGCGTCACCCGCGCCGGAGGGGTCCGCTTCGAGTACGACGCCCTGGGCAGGGTCCTCCTGCGGCAGAAGACCCGCCTCTCCCGCAAGCCCGACACCTGGCGCTACACGTGGGACACGGAGAACCGCCTCACCGCCGTCACCACCCCGGACGGGACCCGGTGGCGGTACCGCTACGACCCGTTGGGCCGCCGCACCGCGAAGCAGCGGCTCGCCGCCGACGGGCAGAGCGTGGTCGAGGAGGTCCGGTTCACCTGGGACGGGCTCACCCTGTGCGAGCAGACCGGCCACCGGCCGGACGATCCGCACACCGTCGCCCTCACCTGGGACCACCGCGATGTGGTCCCGCTCGCCCAGACCGAGCGCATCCTCACGGCCGACGACCGCCAGGAGGAGATCGACCGGCGGTTCTTCGCCATCGCCACCGACCTCATCGGCACCCCCACCGAGCTGATCGACGAGTCCGGCGCCATCGCCTGGCACTCCCGCAGCACGCTCTGGGGCACCACCGCCTGGGCGAAGGACAGCACCGCCTACACCCCGCTCCGCTTCCCCGGCCAGTACTACGACCCGGAGACCGGCCTCCACTACAACTGCTTCCGCCACTACGACCCCGAGACCGGCCGCTACACCTCGCCGGACCCGCTCGGCCTCGCCCCCGCGCCGAACCCCGTCGGCTATGTGGACAACCCGTACGACGGCTGCGACCCCCTGGGCCTCATGCCCAAGTGCACGAAGGAGGAGAAGGCCCAGCAGCGGGCCGTGAAAGCGGCGGACGGCGTCATCGAGCGGGCCGGGGACGGACGCTTCCGGAAGCACCCCGACTATCACGGGGACACCATGCACGGCTTCACCGACGAGCGGGTCCTGGAGATCCTCAAGCAGCCGGACGCGGTGTACCAGTCGACCGGCGGAGCGGGGAACCTCATCTTCCGGCAGGGTGACGACGTCGTCGTGACCAAGGGCGTCGGCTCGGAGGCCGGTCAGGCCATCACGGCGTACGGTCCCTCGGGCGTCCTCGGCGACTCCGGGGCGACGGCGGTCGGCAACGGCGCGAAGGCCACGGACGCCGGTCGGCCGATTACCCACGACGACATCGTGGAAGGCAGGATTCCGGGTAAGAACGGGTTCATGCCCCCGGCGGTGCAGATCAAATGAGGCGGCGTAGACGATGCGAGTGACCCTGGACGACGGCTGGACCGCGACGGTGACGGACACGCCGCTCGCCCTCGCCCCCCGCTTCGAAGGAGGCTCCGTCCGGGTCGACCCCACGGTGGACAAGGCGGAGCGGGAGCGGTTCCTCGCGGAGACCTTCGGCAGCGGGGCACGGCTGTGGGACACCCCGGACGAGGTCCGGTTCGCCCCGGCCGACCGCGCGCTGGCGGGCGTCGAACTCCGGCTGCCCCGCGAGTCCGCCTCGGCCGCGGACTCCGCCCGCGTCCCGGACGCGCCCGCGGTCCGCCCGGGCGGGCTTCTCGCGGACGAGGTACGGGACTTCCGCCTGGAGACCTGCGCGGTGCTGTGCCGCGCCCCCGGGGACGCCGTGCTGACCGGGCTGCGGGACCTCGACGTCCTCGACGGCCCGCTGGAGGCCCGCATCGGCATCGCCCCCGATGTGGCGCTCCTCGTCCAGGACGGGGCGGTCGTCGGCTGGAGCCTGACCGACCCGGTCCGCCATCTGACGCCGTGGTTCACCGCCCCCGACCCCACCCCGCCCGCTCCCGCCACCCGTCGGCTGTTCACGGCGTGCCTGGACCTGATCACCGAGCCGCTGATCGACGACGTGATGGACGGCGATCCGGCCGCCCTGTCCCGCCTCCGCGCCACGGATGACGCCCTGCGCGCCCAGCCCGAGGACCGGCAGCGGGCCGACGCGCTGCGCGCGCTCGTCGCCGGCCTGGTCGAGGACTACGCCGACGGCCCCGCCGAGTAACCGACACCGTCGGTGTCGGTTACTCAAGTGCCGTACTGAAGCGGCGAGTTCGGGGTACCCGGAAGGCGGCCGGTCGACATCGGGACCGGGCCCCTGGGTGCTCACGAAGGAGTGGCAGATGACGACGCAGTACGGTGGTCGACCGACCGGACAGCCCCACGACGCTCCGCGGCCCGCGGCGAGCGGCAACGTGCTCAGCATCATCGCGATGGTGCTGGGCGTGGTCGCGCTCCTCTTCCTTCCGATCGTCTTCGGTGTCCTCGGCGTGGTGCTGGCCATCATCGCCAAGACCGTCCGGCACGAGCGGCTCGCGGTGCCCGCCCTCGTGGTCAGCGCCGTCGGCCTGATCGGCGGCATGGTCCTCGGCGCGCTGGTGGCGAGCATGAACTGACGGCCCGCCCGGTCCCGCCGTGGCCGGTCGCCGTCCCCCGCCCGGTGCGGTGGGGGGCGACGACCGGCCACGGCCTTTCTCATGCGCCCACGAGGTCGGGCGCGCGCAGCATCTCCGACGGGATGCCCCAGGCGTCGACCAGGTCGACCGCGAGGGGCCTGACCTTGCGGCAGAGGTCGTTGACCTCGCGGCTGATCGCCTTGGAACGCTGGACCGTCAGCCGGCCGTGCTCCATGAACCACGCCCGGTCCGCCTCGATCGTCGACAGGGCGAACAGATCGCACAGCAGGCCCAGCGCGACCTTGTTGCCGCCCTCCGGCAGGGCGCGCGTCTTCTCGACGAACGCCTCCAGGACCAGCCGCTCGACATGGGCGTGGGCGAGCGCGATGACATGGTCCTGGACCTGCGAGAAGACGACGCCCGGGTCGCGCTTTTGGTCGATCCCGCCCTTGAGCCGCCGGGCCACGCCGGCGAGCATGTGCTCCTCGCGGTAGCGGAGCATGGCGAGCTGGTACTCCGAGTCGAGCAGACCGGCCTCCCGGTCCCACTCGTCACCGCCGGGCAGCAGGTCGCGGACCCGCTCCAGCAGCTTGTGGACCGAGGTCTTCTCGATGACCGTCTCCACGGCGAGGTTGGTGACGTACCGGACCGTGCCGAGCTGGTCCAGGTCCTCGAACTCGCTCGCGTAATGGGTGAGGAGGCCCTTGGCCACCAGTTGCAGCAGGACGTGGTTGTCGCCCTCGAAGGTGGTGAAGATGTCGCTGTCGGCCTTGAGCGCGGCGAAGCGGTTGACGGCGAGGTACCCGGCGCCGCCGCAGGCCTCGCGGCACTCCTGGACGACCCGGGTGGCGTGCCAGGTGCCGAGGGCCTTGGTGCCGGCGGCCCGTGACTCCAGCTCCCGCCGGGCCTGCGGGTCGTCCTCGATGCCGGAGAAGACCTCGTGCAGGCGGGTGCGCACGACGTCCTGGGCGAAGTGGAGCGCGTACGTCCGGGCGAGGAGCGGCAGCAGCCGACGCTGGTGCAGGCCGTAGTCGAGGAGCAGTTGTTCCCGCGCGCCGGACGTCGCCTCGAACTGGCGGCGCCGTACGGCGTACTTGGTGGCGATCGTCAGGGCCACCTTGGCGACGTTGACCCCGGCGCCGCCGACGCAGACCCGGCCCTGCACCAGCGTGCCGAGCATGGTGAAGAAGCGCCGGTCGGGGTTGTCGATCGGGCTCTCGTAGACGCCCTCGGGGGTGACGTCGGCGAACCGGTTGAGGAGCGCCTCGCGCGGCACCCGTACCTCGTCGAACCGGATCCGGCCGTTGTCCACGCCGTTGAGGCCCATCTTGCGGCCGTCGTCCTCGATGTGGACGCCGGGCGCCGGCTCGCCGCCGACGCGGATGGGGACGACGAAGGCGTGGACGCCCTCGGACTTTCCGCCCACCTCCAGCTGGGCGAAGACGACGGCCAGTTCGCCGTGGCGGGCGGCGTTGCCGATGTAGTCCTTGCGGGCCTGCTCGCCCTGGGTGGTGATGACGAACTCCCGGCGGGGGGCGTCGTACCGCGCGACGGTGCCGATCGCCTGGACGTTGGAGCCGTGGCCGGTCTCGGTCATCGCGAAGCAGCCCATGAGCCGTCCGGTGATCAGGTCCGGCAGATAGGCTTCGTGGTGGCGCTCGGTGCCCAGATGGAGGATGGCGCCGCCGAAGAGCCCGAACTGCACGCCGACCTTCACCAGCACCGACAGGTCGCCGAAGGCCAGTGTCTCGAACGCGGCGATCGAGGCCCCCACATCGCCACCGCCGCCGTACGCGCTCGGGAAGCCCATGCCGGTCTGGCCCGTCGCGGCCATGGCGACCACGAGCTCGCGCACCCGCTCGCGAAAGGCGTCGACGCCGAGTTCGTCGGCCTCCTCGAGCACGGAGGCGTACGTCGTCAGATTGGTCCGGACGAGGTCGCGGATGCCGGCGTACTCACCGTCGAGCACCTCGGTCAACGCCCGGACGTCGACCTCGGGCTGGACGTAACCGCTCGCGGCGGGGGATGTGTCGGTAGCCATGCCACCTCGGTACCCCACCCGGGGACGATCAAGCAGCTGCCCCGCCGGGGCGCCCGGGCGGTCTCTCGACGGCGCACGAATATCGGTACGCTCCCCCTTGGCTTCACGGCGTCGACGGGGCCCGGACCGCCGCACACAGGGGATGATTCATCATGAGCAGCACGCCTTCCACCGATCTCTTCAGGCCGCTCCAGGAGGGCGATCCGGCCGTCGTGGGCGGATATCGCCTGGCGGCCGTGCTCGGCACGGGAGGCATGGGCAAGGTCTATCTCTCCTACACGCCGGGGGGCCGGCCGATCGCGCTCAAGGTGATCCGGTCCGAGTTCAGCGAGGACCCCGAGTTCCGGCGGCGGTTCACGCAGGAGGTCCAGGCCGCGCAGCGGGTGCAGGGCCTGTACACGGCGCCGGTCATCGACTTCGACACCGAAGGCGACCGGCCCTGGCTCGCCACCGCCTACGTACCGGGACCCTCGCTCGCGCACGCCGTGGCCCAGCACGGTGGACTGCCGCTGCGCAGCGTGCTGTTGCTGGCCGTGGGGGTCGCCGAGGCGCTCCACGTGATCCATGGCGCGGGCATCGTCCACCGTGATCTGAAGCCCGCCAACGTGCTCCTGGCCTCCGACGGTCCCCGCGTGATCGACTTCGGCATCGCCCGCGCGGCCGACGCCACCTCGCTGACCGGGGCCGGCGTCAGCGTGGGCACCCCGGCGTTCATGGCGCCGGAACAGGCGTCGGCCGGTACGGTCACCCCCGCCACCGACGTCTTCGCCCTGGGGCAGATCGCGGCGTTCGCGGCGATCGGCTCCCCCGCCTACGGCGAGGGCTCCTCGCACGCGGTGCTCTACCGGATCGTCCACGAGGACCCCGACCTCAGCGGGCTGCCGGCGGAGCTGCTGCCGCTGGTGACCCGCTGCCTCAGCCGCGACCCGGCCGCCAGGCCCAGCCCGGCCGAGGTCATCGAGCTGTGCCACGAACTGTCCCCCGTCGCGCTGCGCCAGGGCGAGGACTGGCTGCCGCAGAAGGTCTCCGGATCGATCACCGAGCGGCTGCGCCTGCCCGAACCGGCGAAGACCCCGCCGCCGCGGCCCGCCGTCGCACCGACGCCGACCGAGGTCTCCTCGCCGAATCCGGCGCCGGGCGCGGTGAACCCGTACGCGCCGACCTCGTTCTCGACGCCTGCCGCGCCGACGCAGAGCGCGCCGGGGGCGCCGGGGCCCGTGCCGCCGCCCGGGCGGCCGATGTACCCCGGGCCGGGCCACCCCACCCCGGCCCCCGGCTACCCGTCGCACGCCACGCCCGCTCCGGGCTTCCACACGCCGCCCCCCGGCGCCCACGGCGCCCACGCCCCCTGGGGGTTCCCGCCGCGTCCGAAGCCGAAGCGGACCGGTCTGATCGTGGCCGCGTCGGTGGTGGGCGCGATCGTCGTCCTGGGAGTCATCGGCTCCCTGCTCCCGGACGGGGGCGCCAAGCACAAGGGGAGCGGAACCAGCTCCTCGAGCGGTCGGGGCGGGAGCGGTGCGAGCGCCGGTGGAGCCTCCGACGGGGGCAAGCCGAAGGCCGACCCGAAGCCGGTCTCGTACCCGGGCATCGACCTGACGGCGGGTTACGAACTCATGCTCGCCGACAGCCCGCCGCGCCCGGTCGAGGGCGAGGACCTGGCCTACGGCAACGCGGACCTCTACTTCAGCGTCGTGAACTTCCTGGACGAGGCGAAGATCGGCACCGCGAACGGCAAGCTCGTCCTGCTGAACAACGCGCAGAAGGGCTCCCTGGAGACCTGCCGCGCCGAGACGCGCTACACCAAGACGATCGCCCTCGACCAGCTCAGCAGCGGGTCGGAGATCTGCGTGCACAGCGACGCGGGCCATATCGCGGTGGCCACCTACCGCGGCAAGTCGGGGAAGGACGAGCCCGGTTCGTACGTCACCGTCGACCTGCGGATCTGGCGCAACGCCGAAGAGCCGAAGAGCGACTGACCCCCGCGCTCTCGCCCTGGGCGACCGGTTCGTCGCGGCCGGCGGCCGGCCGGAGCGTCACCGCCCGCGGGGCTATCCGAGGAAGCTCAGCCGCACCTGGCGCTCGGGGTTGTCCTTGTTCGTGTCGACGAGGCACACCGACTGCCAGGTGCCCAGCGTCAGGCGGCCGTCGACCACCGGGAGGGTGGCGTGCGGGGGGACGAGCGCGGGCAGGACGTGGTCGCGGCCGTGGCCCGGGGAGCCGTGGCGGTGCTGCCAGCGGTCGTCGGCCGGGAGGATGTGGTGGAGCGCCGCCAGCAGGTCCTTGTCGCTGCCCGCCCCGGTCTCGAGGATCGCCACGCCGGCGGTGGCGTGGGGGACGAAGAGGTTGAGCAGGCCGTCGCGGCCCTCCGCCGACTCCGCGAGGAAGTCGGCGCAGGCGGAGGTCAGGTCGGTGACCGTCTCGGTGTCGCCCGTGGTGAGGCTGAGGACGCGGGTGGTGAAAGTGGACATGGGGTCATCCTGCCGTGGGTGCCGGGTGAGCGCGCGGGTGCGCTGCGGGTACCCGGCCGGGCGGGGATCGATGTCCGGCGCGGGGAAGATCCCGGCCCGCCCCACGGTTGGTGGAATCGTGAACGATTTCGGGGTACGGGACGTGGACGTGGTGGTCGTCGGAGCCGGGCAGGCCGGCCTGTCGGCCGCGTACCACCTGCGGCGGACCGGCATGGAGCCGGACCGGGACTTCGTCGTGCTCGACCACGCTCCGCGGCCCGGGGGCGCGTGGCAGTTCCGCTGGCCCTCGCTGACCTACGGCAAGGTCCACGGGATGCACGCGCTGCCCGGGATGGAGCTGACCGGCGCCGATGGCAGTCGGCCCTCCTCCGAGGTCATCGGCGCGTACTTCACCGCGTACGAGGAGCGCTTCGATCTGCGCGTCCACCGTCCCGTCGGGGTCCGCGCGGTCCGGGACGGCGAGGGGGACCGGCTGCGCGTCGAGACCTCGGAGGGGACGTACGCCGCCCGGGCGCTGATCAACGCCACCGGGACCTGGGACCGCCCCTTCTGGCCCCGCTATCCCGGGCAGGAGACCTTCCGCGGCCGCCAGCTGCACACCGCCGGCTACCCCGGCCCCGAGGCGTTCGCCGGGCAGCGGGTGGTCGTGGTCGGCGGCGGAGCCTCGGGGACCCAGCACCTGATGGAGATCGCGGACGTCGCGGCGGAGACCACCTGGGTGACCCGGCGCGAGCCGGTCTATCGCGAGGGCCCCTTCGGCGAGGTGGAGGGACGCGCGGCCGTCGCCCTGGTGGAGGAGCGGGTCCGCCGCGGCCTGCCGCCGCGGAGCGTCGTCTCGGTCACCGGGCTTCCGCTCAACGACGCGATCAGGAGCGCCCGGGAGCGGGGCGTCCTGGACCGCCTGCCGATGTTCGACCGCGTCACGCCGACCGGTGTCGCCTGGGACGACGGCCGGACCGTCGACGCGGACGTGATCCTCTGGGCGACGGGCTTCCGCGCCGCGATCGACCATCTGGCGCCGCTCAGGCTGCGCGAGCCGGGCGGCGGGATCCGGCTGGAGGGCACGCGCGCGGTGCGGGACGAGCGCGTCCATCTGGTGGGGTACGGGCCGTCGGCCTCGACCATCGGCGCCAACCGGGCCGGCCGCTCGGCGGTGACCGCGATCCGCCGTCTGCTCGACCGGGAACCGGCGGGGGTGGCGGCGGGGCGGTGAGAGCCGTCCGGCCCCACCGGCTCAGCCCGCCGTCGCCGCCCGCCGGTGGGCGTTGAACTCCGCCACGTTCGCCTCGTGGGCGGCGTAGTCGCCCGTGAAGCGGGTGTCCCCGGGCTTCACCGTCACGAAGTAGAGCCACTCCCCCTCGGTCGGCGCGATCGCCGCGCTCATCGCCTGCTCTCCGGGGTTCCCGATCGGCGTGGGGGGCAGCCCCTGACGTGCGTAGGTGTTGTACGGATTGTCGATCTTGGTGTCCGCGTGGGTGGTGTCCACCGTGGAACGGCCGAGGGCGTAGTTGAGGGTCGAGTCCATCTGGAGGGACATGCCGCGCGCGAGGCGGTTGTAGACGACCCGGGCGACCTTCCCCATGTCCTCGGTGGTGTCGGCCTCGGCCTGCACGATGCTCGCGATGATGACGGTCTGGTGCACGGTGACGCCGTTGCGCTGCGCCCCGGCGTTGATGTCCTCGGTGCCGAACCTCTTGGCCGCCGTGGCGACCATGTAGCGCAGCAGTCCTTCGGGGGTGGTCGCGGACACCACCGGATAGGTCGCGGGGAAGAGGTAGCCCTCGGGGTTTCCTCCGGCGGCGGCGGGCAGTCTCATCCCGGCCGCGCGGGTGGCGGCGATCCGGCCGGTGGTGCCCGGGGCGAGGGCGAGCGACCTGTCGACGGCGGCGTAGACCTGGGTCGCCCGCCAGCCCTCCGGGATCAGCAGCGTCCGCTCCTTCTCGACCGGGGCGGGCGGGGGCGTGTCACGCGGGAGGAGCAGCGGGACGGTGATGGCCGTGGCCACGACGAGGGCGGCGCCGAGGAGCAGGACGATGCGGCCGCGCCGGGTGAGCCGGGGGCGACGGCGGTGGTCGGGCGGCCAGTGCCGGTGCGTCATGGCCGCACGCTAACCCGGCGCCGCGGCGAAACCGGGGAGCGCGCACGCGGCGGCGCCGCCGGTCCCTGGGACGGGGTACCGGCGGCGCCGTGGCACTGCGATCGTCAGACGAGCCAGCCCAGGAAGTGGACGACGCCGGCGAGCAGGTTGGTGATGACGTTCATGGGGGTGCTTCTCCTCGTGCGTGTTCTGGTGTGGGACTGCGCGCTCACGGTCTGCAGCCCGTTGATCGCGCACCGTCATCCTCACGCGTCACAGGGGAGTCGGGCAACGAAAAGCGGGACGATCACACGTTCTGGGGAACAACCGATCCCACGTTCGTGTGTTCGCCGCCCGGGCCCGGGCCGGTGGAGGAGGCCGGCCCCGGGGAGGAGCCCTGCCCGGCGGACGGGCCCGGTGTGTCGGGGGCGTCCGGGGGCGAGCCGGGCGGGCGCGTCTGGGCGTCCCGGCGGACCAGCGCGGCATACCGACCGTCCCGTGCCAGCAGGTCGTCGTGCGTGCCGCGCTCGGCGATCCGGCCGTCCTCGAGGACCACGATCTGGTCCGCGTCGCGGACGGTGGAGAGCCGGTGGGCGATGGTGAGGGTGGTGCGTCCGGCGGAGAGCGCGTCGATGGCCTGCTGTACGGCGTGTTCCGTACGGGTGTCCAGCGCGCTCGTCGCCTCGTCGAGGATGAGCACCGGCGGGTCGCGCAGGATGGTGCGGGCGATGGCCAGGCGCTGCTTCTCCCCGCCGGAGAAGCGGTATCCGCGTTCGCCGACGAGGGTGTCGTACCCGTCCGGGAGCGAGGCGATGTGGTCGTGGATCTGCGCGGCGCGGGCGGCGGCCTCGATCTCCTCGTCGGTGGCGTCCGGTTTGGCGAAGCGCAGGTTGTCGGCGACGGAGGCGTGGAAGAGGTACGTCTCCTGGGAGACGACGCCGACGGCCCGGGCGAGGGTGTCGAAGTCCAGGTCGCGCACGTCGACGCCGTCGATCAGGACCCGGCCGTCGGTCACGTCGTACAGCCGGGGCACGAGATAGCTGAGCGTGGACTTGCCGGAGCCGGTGGGGCCGACGACGGCGAGGCTGCCGCCGGCCGGGACGGTGATGGCGACGTCGTCCAGGGTGGGGCGGCCGGGCGCCTCGGGGTCGTAGCGGAAGACGACCTTCTCGAAGCTCACCTCGCCGGCGATCTTCTCCAGCCGCACGGGGTCCGGGGATTCGGTGATGTCGACGGGGAGGTCGAGATACTCGAAGATCCGCTGGAAGAGGGCGAGGGAGGTCTGCATCTGCACGCCGGTGGAGAGCAGGCTCACGGCCGGCCGGAAGAGGCCCTGCTGGAGCGAGACGAAGGCGACCAGCGTGCCCAGGGATATGGCGGGGCCGCCGGACTGGAGGGCGAGGCCGGCGGACCAGTAGATCAGCGCGGGCATGGCCGCCATCACGATGCCGATGGTGGACATCCGCCAGCGTCCGGCCATGGAGGAGCGCACTTCGAGGTCGACGAGACGCTCGGACTCCCGGGCGAAGGACGCGGTGAGCGAGTCGGCGCGGCCCATGGTCCGGCCGAGCAGGATGCCGCTGACGGAGAGCGACTCGGTGACGGTGGCGGCCATGGAGGCCATCTGCTTCTGGCGCTGGGTGGTGATTTTCTTGCGCTCCCGGCCGACGCGGCGGCTGATCCAGACGAAGACCGGCAGCAGGAGCAGCGAGACGACGGTGAGCCGCCAGTCGAGCGCGAGCATGGCGACGATCGTGGCGACGACGGCGGTGAGGTTGGAGACGAGGGAGGTGGCGGTCGAGGTGACCGTCGCCTGCATGCCGCCGATGTCGTTGGCGATCCGGGACTGGACCTCGCCGGTGCGGGTGCGGGTGAAGAAGGCGAGCGGCATCCGCTGCAGCTGGGCGTAGACCGCGGTGCGCAGGTCGTGCATGACGCGCTGGCCGACGGTGGTGGAGATCAGGGTCTGGAGGACGCCGAAGATGCTGTTCATCACGGCGGTGGCGATCATGCCGAGGGCGAGCAGGCTGAGCAGCCCGGTGCGGCCCTGCGGGATGGCCGTGTCGAGGATCTCCCTGAGGAGGAACGGCGAGGCGACCGAGACGAGCGACGAGGCGCCGACGAGCACGCCGACGACGGCGAGGCGGCCGCGGTACGGCCGGAAGAGCCGGAGGATGCGCCGCACCTGAGCGGGCTCCTTCGGCTGCGCGGGGTCGCGCGCGGGGGGTGTCCAGTCGGACTGGTCGTGGGGGTGCATGGGCTCCTACGCGGGTGTGACGACGCTGACGATCAGAGCGTAGCTCATCGTTACCTATACTCACAATGAACCAGGTCCTGATAATGTTCCCGGCATGAGCACCCCCGACGCCACGAGTTCGCCCGACGCGCGTACGCCGGACGCACCCCTGCCGGAGGCGGTCGCACCTCTGCCGGAGGCGGCCCCGCGCCCGCCGGACGCGGACGGGCTTCTCGCCGAGCAGCTGCTGCGGCTGACCCGCCGGCTCCACCGCATCCAGAAGACGCACCTGGAGCCGGTCGGCATCACTCCCGCGCAGTCTCGCCTGCTGCGGACCGTCGCGCATTACGACCGCCCGCCCCGGATGGCCGACCTCGCCGAGCGCCTGGAGGTCGTCCCCCGCGCCGTGACCAGCCTGGTCGACGCCCTGGAGGCCGCCGGCCGGGTCCGCCGCGTCGCCGACCCGAGCAACCGCCGGGTGATCCGCATCGAGCTGACGGACACGGGCCGCGCGACGCTGCGGGCGTTGCGCAGCGCGCGTCGGGGCGCCGCAGAGGACATCCTGGCTCCATTGACCGTCGATCAGCGCGAGGTGCTCGGAGGTCTGCTGTCCGCCCTGGTCGACCGTGTGCCGGAGCGCCACTGCTGACCGCGTCCGGCCGCGGCCCGCGGCGGGGACAGCCCCGGGCGTCCCGCCGAGGGGAGCCGTGCCATGCCACTGCTGGAGCCGAAGCCGCAGGCCCTGCGTCCCGGGCGGAAGCGCGGGCCGGCCCCCGACCGGGTCCCCGACCTGCAGGCCCGCGGCACCCCGCGCGGGCTGCGGGAGGAGCTGTCCGCGCTCATCGGCCCCGAGAAGGTGCTCTCGACCATCTCCGACCTGGTGCGGTACGCCTCCGACGCCAGCCCCTACCGCTTCGTGCCCCAGGTCGTGCTGGTCCCCGAGACCGTCGACGACATCTCCGCGATCCTGTCGTACGCCCACGGCAAGGGCCGCGAGGTGGTCTTCCGGGCGGCCGGGACCAGCCTCAACGGCCAGGCACAGGGCGAGGACATCCTGGTCGACGTGCGCAGGCACTGGGCGGGCGTCGAGGTCCTGGACGACGGCGCCCGGGCCCGGATCCGGCCCGGCACCACCGTGCTGCGGGCCAACGCCGCCCTCGCGCGGTACGGCCGGGTCCTCGGCCCCGACCCGGCCAGCGCCGTCGCCTGCACCATCGGCGGGGTCGTCGCCAACAACGCCTCGGGCATGACGGCCGGCACGACCCGGAACTCCTACCGGACGGTCTCCTCCCTCACCGTCGTCCTGCCGAGCGGCACCGTCGTCGACACCGCCGACCCGGCCGCCGACGAGGAACTGGCCCGCGCCGAGCCGCGCCTGTGCGCGGGGCTGCTGGCGCTCAAGGCCGAGATCGAGGCCGACGCGGAGCTGACGGCCCGTATCCGCGCCAAGTACGCGCTGAAGAACACCCACGGGTACCGCCTGGACGCCTTCCTCGACGGCTCCACCCCGGTGCGGATCCTGCGCGGCCTGATGGTCGGCTCGCAGGGCACCCTCGGCTTCCTCTCCGAGGTCGTCTTCGACACCGTGCCGCTGGACCGCGCGGTCTCCACCGGCCTGCTGTTCTTCCCCTCGCTGCCGGCGGCGGCCGCCGCCGTGCCCCGCTTCGGCGAGGCCGGGGCGGTCGCCGTCGAGCTGATGGACGGCAACACGCTGCGCGCCTCGGTGAGCGTCGCCGGGGTCCCGGCCGACTGGGCGGAACTGCCCCCGGAGACGGCGGCGCTGCTGGTGGAGTTCCGCGCCCCGGACCCGGCCGCCCTGGACGGGCACGAAGCGGAGGCGGCCCGGCTCGTGGCGGATCTCGACCTCGTCGCTCCCGTCGCCTCCGTCGCCGCCACGGGCAACGCCTTCACCCGCGACCCGAAGACCATCGCCGGGTACTGGAAGGCGCGGAAGGCGTTCGTCACCGCCGTGGGCGGCTCGCGCCCCTCCGGTACGACGCTGATCACCGAGGACTTCGCGGTGCCGCCGGCCCGTCTCGCCGAGGCCTGCGCCGAACTCCTCGACCTCCAGGCGCGGCACGGCTTCGACGCGGCCGTCGCGGGCCACGCCCTCCACGGCAACCTCCACTTCCTCCTCGCCTTCGACGCCGCCGACCCCACCGACATCGAGCGGTACGCGACGTTCATGGACGCGTTCTGCAAGCTGACCGTGGAGCGGTTCGACGGCTCGCTCAAGGCCGAGCACGCCACCGGCCGCAACCTGGCGCCGTTCCTGGAGCTGGAGTGGGGGCCGAAGGCTACCGAGCTGATGTGGCGGATCAAGGAGCTCGTCGACCCGGACGGGCTGCTCGCCCCCCGGGTGATCCTCGACCGCGACCCGCAGGCGCACCTGCGCAATCTGAAGACGATCCCGAAGGTCGAGGCGGTCGTCGACCCGTGCATCGAGTGCGGCTTCTGCGAACCGACCTGCCCCAGCGCCGACCTGACGACCACTCCCCGCCAACGGATCGTGCTGCGCCGGGAGATGATGCGGCAGGCCGACGGTTCCCCGGTCGAGGCCGGGCTCCTCGCCACGTACGGCTACGACGCCGTGGACACCTGCGCCGGTGACTCGACCTGCGGGCTCGCGTGTCCGGTCGGGATCGACACCGGGGCGCTGATGCGGGAGTTCCGGCACGTCCGGCACTCCCCGCGGGAGGAGCGGATCGCCGCGCTCGCCGCCCGCGGCTTCGGCGCCGTGGAGGCCTCGGCCCGGCTCGCCCTCGCCGCCGCGGAGCGACTGGACGACCGGCTCCTGGGCTCGGTGACCGGTCTCGTGCGCAAGGCGGTGCGGCCCGATCTCGTACCGGAGTGGCTGCCCGGCATCCCCGGTGCGGCGGCCCGCCGGCTGCCCCGCACGGACCGGCCCTCGGCGGTCGCCGTCTACTACCCGGCCTGCGTCAACCGGATCTTCGGCGGACCCGAGGGCACGGCCCGGGGCGGGCCGTCGCTGCCCGAGGCGATGGTCGCCCTCTCGGCCCGGGCCGGGATGCCGGTGTGGATCCCGGACGACGTGGCCGGGACGTGCTGCGCCACGATCTGGCACTCCAAGGGGTACGCCCGCGGCAACGCGGTCATGGCCGACCGGATCGTGGAGGCGGCCTGGGGGTGGACGGCGGGCGGGCGGCTGCCGCTGATCGTCGACGCCTCCTCCTGCACGCTCGGGCTCGCGCGCGACGTGGTGCCGCACCTCACCGCGCGGAACCGCGAGTTGCACGCGGAGCTGACCGTGCTGGACTCGCTGGAGTGGGCGGCGGACGAGCTGCTTCCGCGCCTGGAGGTCCGGCGCCGGGTCGGCTCGGCGGTGGTCCATCCGACGTGCTCCATGGGGCATCTGGGCCACGAGGGGCTGCTGACCACCGTCGCCCGGGCCTGCGCGGACGAGGTCGTCGTCCCGGACGACGCAGGCTGCTGCGCCTTCGCCGGAGACCGCGGGATGCTCCACCCGGAGCTGACCGCGGCCGCCACCGCGCGCGAGGCGGCGGAGGTGACGGCCCGCGCCTTCGACGCGCACCTGTCGGCGAACCGGATGTGCGAGATCGGCATGGAGCGGTCGACCGGGCGGGCGTACGAGTCGGCGGTGCTGGCCCTGGAGCGCGCGACCCGCCCCTGACGGGCCTCCGCGACCGCCCGCGGCCGGCGCCGGACCGCTGAGCATGCCCGTGATCCTGGGGACTCATGGCACGCGAGTGACGCGCGGGGCGTCCAGGCGCCTCGTTCGATCATGGCGGGTTCTGGGTGCGTACGCCGGAAATTCGATTGCCGCCCGGGGGTCGCGGGCGCTTACCTTGCACGGCTCGCACGACCGGCCACCCGCCCGGCCCGGAAGACCCTGGAACGCCATGCAGATTCGTGAACTCCCGTACGCCGACCCAGGGATCCCCGATGTCCGCTCGGGAACCCGGTTCCTCCTCTGGCTCGGCCGCAACCAGCTCGGCGGACAGGTCAGGTCCCTGCTGTGGGGGATCCTGCTCCAGTTCGGCATCGCCGGGCTGCCGCTCGCCGTCGGCCTCGCCGTGCAGGCCGTCGTGGACCGCGACGGCGGACGGCTGGCGGTCGCGGGCGGGGTGCTCGCCGGGCTCGGCGCGGCGATCGCGGTCGGCGACATGATGGTGCACCGCACCGCCGTCACCAACTGGATCACCGCGGCCGCCCGCGTCCAGCAGCTGCTCGCCCGCAAGACCGCCGAGCTGGGCTCCGTCCTGACCCGGCGGGTCGCCGCGGGCGAGGTGGTGGCCGTCTCCACGGCGGACGTCGAGAAGATCGGCTGGTTCGTCGAGGCGCTCTCCCGGTTCGCCGCGGCGGCCCTCACCCTGGTGGCCGTCTGCGTGGCACTGGTGGTCTACCAGCCCGCGCTCGGCGTCCTGGTCGCGGTCGGCGTGCCCGTCCTCGCCCTGGCCGCGCTCCCGCTGCTCCCCCGCGCCACCCGACGCGCCGACGAACAGCGCGAGAAGGCGGGCAAGGCCACCGAACTCGCCTCCGACACGGTCGCCGGGCTGCGGGTGCTGCGCGGCATCGGCGGCGAGGAGCTCTTCCTCGGCCGCTACCGCGCGGCCTCCCAGGAGGTCCGCCGGGCCGCCGTGCGCAGCGCCCGGATGTGGGCGCTCATCGCGGCGATCCAGGTCCTGCTGCCGGGGGTCCTGCTCATCGCCGTGGTGGCGTACGGGGCGCGGCTGGCGCTCGACGGCCGCATCGCCGTCGGCGAGCTGGTCACCGTCTACGGCGCGGTGGCGCTGACGCACCATCCGTTGCGCCATTTCGAAGAGATCGCGATGGCGTTCTCCTTCTCCCGGCCGTCGGCGAAGCGGGCCGCGCGGGTGCTGTCGCTGTCGCGCGCGGCGACGCCCGGCACGGAGGACGGAGCGCGGCGGGCGGAGGCGGGATCACGCCCTCAGGAGGGCGCGGCCGGCGACGTGCGGGACCCGGAGGTGCGCGGCGCGGAGGACGAGGTACGGGCGCCGGAAGCCCACCCCCGGGGCCCGCGAGGCGACGTGCGCGAACGGGTGCCCGGCGCGCGGGCCGAGGCGGCCGGGGAGCTGTACGACCCGGTCACCGGGCTGCTCGCCCCGGCCGGCCTCTTCACGGCGGTCGTCTGCGGCGACCCGGACGCGGCCGGCCGGCTCGCGGACCGGCTCGGCGGGCACCCCACGGACCCGGGCGAGGGGCACGCCTCCGTGCTCCTGGACGGCGTGCCGCTGGACGAGCTGACGCTCGACGCCGCCCGGACCGCCGTCCTCGTCCAGGACAAGGACCCGGTCCTGCTCTCCGGCACCCTCCACGAGCTGCTGGACGTCCCCTCATCGGGCAAGGTCCCGGCGGCGGACGCCCTGGCCGCCGCCCAGTGCGGGGACGTGCTCGACGCGCTCGCGCAGGCGTCCGTCGACAGCGACGGCGACCCGATGAGGACCCGGATCACCGAGCGCGGCCGGTCCCTGTCCGGCGGTCAGCGCCAGCGCCTCGCGCTGGCCCGCTCGCTGGTCACCGACCCTGCGGTGCTGGTCCTGGACGAGCCGACCTCGGCGGTCGACTCGCACACCGAGGCCCGGGTGGCGGCCGGTGTCCGGCGGCTGCGGGACGGCGCCACGACCGTGGTCCTGGCCTCCTCGCCGCTGCTGCTCGACCTGGCGGACCGGGTCGTCCTCCTCGACGAGAACGAGGTGGTGGCCGTGGGGACGCATCGCCGGCTCCTGCGCGAGGAGCCGAGGTACCGCGCCGTCGTCACCCGCGAGACCGGGGACGAACCGGCCCTCGTCCCGGCCCCCGGCGCGGAGCCGGGCGGCCCGGGCTCGCCGCACCGACCGGACCGGGTCGACGGTCTCCGCGAGTTGCGGAGCCTCGACACCCTCGACGAGCTGGAAGGAGAGTCGGCATGATCGGCATCGCGCCACCGGCGTACGACCCGGCGGCCCCGCAGTCGGCGACGACGCTCCCCGTGGGCGGCACGGCGACCGTCCGCGCCTACGTCCGCGACCTGCTGAGCCGCCACCGCGGGGCCTTCGCCCTGCTCGTCGGCGTCAACGCGGCAGCGGTGATCGCCTCCATGGCCGGTCCGTACCTCCTGGGCTCGCTGGTCGAGCGGCTGGCCGACGGCGCGCGCGAGCTGCACCTCGGGCGCACGATCGCCCTCTTCGCGGCCGCGCTGCTCCTCCAGACCTTCTTCGTACGGCTGGTACGCCTCCGGGGCGCGATGCTCGGCGAGGAGATGCTGGCCGGCCTGCGCGAGGACTTCCTCGTACGGTCGGTGGGCCTGCCGCCCGGCGTCCTGGAGCGGGCCGGGACCGGCGACCTGCTCTCCCGCATCACCACCGACATCGACCGGCTGGCCAACGCCATGCGCGAGGCGGTGCCCCAGCTCGCCATCGGCGTGGTCTGGGCCGGGCTGCTGATCGGCGGCCTCGCCGTGACCGCGCCGCCGCTGGCGCTCGCGGTCCTGATCGCCGCGCCGCTGCTCGTGGTGGGCTGTCGCTGGTACTTCCGGCGGGCGCCGTCGGCCTACCGTTCGGAGGCCGCCGGTTACGCCGCCGTCGCGGCCGCGCTCGCCGAGACCGTCGACGCGGGCCGCACCGTCGAGGCGCACCGGCTCGGCGCCCGCCGGATCGCGCTCTCCGACCGGCGGGTCGCCGAGTGGACGGCGTGGGAGCGGTACACCCTCTTCCTCCGCTCGGTCCTCTTCCCGGTCGTCAACGTCACGCACACGACCGTCCTGGCGTCCGTGCTGCTGCTGGGCGGGGTGTTCGCGCTGCGGGGCTGGATCGACGTGGGACAGCTGACGACCGGCGCGCTGCTCGCCCAGATGCTGGTGGAGCCGATCGGGATCGTGCTGCGCTGGTACGACGAGCTGCAGGTGGCCCAGGTGTCGCTGGCGCGGCTGGTCGGCGTCCGGGACATCGAGCCGGACGCGGGCGACGCGTCGGTACGGCCGGAGGGGCGCACGGTCCGGGCGGACGAGGTCCACTTCGGTTACCGCGAAGGGGTCGACGTCCTGCACCGGGTGTCGATGGACGTCCCGCCGGGCACCCGGCTGGCGCTCGTCGGGCCGTCCGGCGCGGGCAAGTCGACGCTCGGCAGGCTGCTCGCGGGGATCTACGGACCGCGCTCCGGCTCGGTCACCCTCGGGGCGGCGGAGCTGGCGCGGATGCCCGCCGAGCGGATCCGGGAGCACGTGGCCCTGGTCAACCAGGAGCACCACGTCTTCGTGGGTTCGCTCCGGGACAATCTGCTGCTGGCCAGGACGGGCGCCGAGGACGCCGAGCTGTGGGCGGCGCTCGGGGCGGTGGACGCGGACGACTGGGCGCGGGGACTCGACGAGGGCCTGGAGACCGAGGTCGGCTCGGGCGGGTTCGCGCTGACCCCGGCGCAGGCCCAGCAGGTCGCCCTGGCCCGCCTGGTCCTGGCGGACCCGCACACGCTGGTCCTGGACGAGGCGACCTCCCTCCTGGATCCGCGCGCGGCCCGCCATCTGGAGCGCTCGCTGGCCCGCGTGCTGGAGGGCCGCACGGTCATCGCGATCGCCCACCGCCTCCACACCGCCCATGACGCGGACGTGATCGCGGTGGTCGAGGAGGGCCGGATCACCGAACTGGGCAGTCACCCGGACCTGGTGGCGGCGGACGGCGCGTACGCGGCCCTGTGGAGGTCCTGGCACGGCTGACCGGACGCGGGGGCACGGCGTCTACGGCAGGGCGGGGAGGAAGCCGAGTGCCGATGCCCCGCCCACGCCGCCGAGGACCATGAAGGCGGGCATGAGGACCTTCAGCTCCACCCAGCTGCCGGCCCGGAAGCGCATGAACTTCGGCGGGCCGACCGGGTACCACCGCTTGCGTCCCACCGGCACCGGCCACAGGATCGGGCAGCCGGAGACGGTCAGGGCGTCGCCGATGTCGTGGACGAGGGCGCCGAGGACGATCGGCAGGCCCAGCCACATGTACTCCTGGCCGGGAGCGGTGAAGAGCCAGTCGGAGCCGTTGCCCGGCTGGTCGAGGACGCCCGCGAGGATCCAGGCGCTGGTGGCGCCCAGCAGCCAGACGAGGACGTCGCTGGACATGCGGGCGGCCCGCCAGAGCAGGCCCTCCACCGCCAGGACGAGGTGGACGAAGAGGAGCGCGAGGACGGCCCAGCGACCGCCGGTGACCGCCGTCGCCGAGGCGCCGACGCCGATGAGGACCGCCCAGAGCCAGGTGTGGGTGAGCGTGCGGTGCCCTCCGGACCTGCGGGGGTCGGCGGCGGAGCGCGTGGCTTTGTAGACGGCGTACGAGAGCTTGTCGACGACCCCGCAGAGGCCCCGGGAGATCGGGCCGAAGGCGCGCGAGATGGTGGCGGACTTGTGGTCGAGGTCGGGTGCGAGGGCCGCGCCCGCGCAGATGAGCGCTCCGACGACGAGCACCGGCCACGGCATCGGGCGGTCCGCGGCGGCCGCCGCCGCTCCGACGCCCAGCCAGGCCGCCGCTCCGGACAGCGAGTGCGCCGGTCCCATCATGCTCGTTTCCCGCCCCGTTCCACCTGCGCCGGCGCCGAGTTGACGGCCGGTCGACGGGCCAGCGTATCGTCCGTGATCTTGCCCTGGGCGGCCGGTTCCCTCATCCGGGCGGATCCCAGGCAAGATGGAGGCGTGACCCTTATCGATCAGCTGCCGCCGAACGCCGACCCCGACGCCCTCTTCGAGGCTTTCTCCTCATGGGCGGAGGGCCGGGGCATCACGCTCTACCCGGCCCAGGAGGAGGCGCTGATCGAGGTGGTCTCCGGCGCCAACGTGGTGCTCTCCACGCCCACCGGCTCGGGAAAGTCGCTGGTGGCGGCGGGTGCGCACTTCACGGCGCTCGCCAACGACCAGGTGACCTTCTACACCGCGCCGATCAAGGCGCTGGTGTCGGAGAAGTTCTTCGACCTGTGCAAGCTCTTCGGCACCGAGAACGTCGGCATGCTGACCGGTGACGCGTCCGTGAACGCCGACGCGCCGGTCATCTGCTGTACGGCCGAGGTGCTGGCGTCCATCGCGCTGCGGGACGGGAAGCACGCCGACATCGGCCAGGTCGTGATGGACGAGTTCCATTTCTACGCCGAGCAGGACCGGGGCTGGGCCTGGCAGATCCCGATCCTGGAACTCCCCCAGGCGCAGTTCGTCCTCATGTCGGCGACGCTCGGTGACGTCTCGATGTTCGAGAAGGACCTGACGCGGCGCACCGGCCGCCCGACCTCGGTCGTCCGCTCGGCGACCCGGCCGGTGCCCCTCTCGTACGAGTACCGGCTCACGCCCATCACGGACACCCTGACCGAGCTCCTGGAGACCAAGCAGGCTCCGGTCTACATCGTGCACTTCACGCAGGCGCAGGCCGTGGAGCGGGCGCAGTCGCTGATGAGCATCAACATGTGCTCGCGCGACGAGAAGGACAAGATCGCCGAGCTGATCGGCTCTTTCCGCTTCACCACCAAGTTCGGCCAGAACCTGTCGCGGTTCGTGCGGCACGGCATCGGCGTCCACCACGCCGGCATGCTGCCGAAGTACCGCCGGCTCGTCGAGAAGCTGGCGCAGGCGGGTCTGCTGAAGGTGATCTGCGGTACGGACACGCTGGGCGTCGGGGTCAACGTCCCCATCCGGACGGTGCTGTTCACGGCGCTGACGAAGTACGACGGCAACCGGGTGCGGACGCTGCGGGCGCGGGAGTTCCACCAGATCGCGGGGCGGGCCGGCCGGGCCGGCTTCGACACCGCCGGTCTCGTGGTCGCGCAGGCCCCGGAGCACGTCATCGAGAACGAGAAGGCGCTCGCCAAGGCGGGCGACGACCCGAAGAAGCGCCGCAAGGTGGTGCGCAAGAAGGCCCCGGAGGGCTTCGTCGCCTGGAGCGACACCACCTTCGAGAAGCTGATCGCCGCCGAGCCGGAGCCGCTGACCTCCCGGTTCAAGGTCACGAACATCATGCTGCTGTCGGTGATCGCCCGGCCGGGGAACGCGTTCGAGGCGATGCGCAAGCTCCTGGAGGACAACCACGAGCCGCGCAAGGCGCAGCTGCGGCACATCCGCCGGGCCATCGCGATCTACCGCTCGCTGCTCGACGGCGGTGTGGTGGAGCAGCTGGACACCCCGGACGCCGAGGGGCGCACGATCCGGCTCACGGTCGACCTGCAGCAGGACTTCGCGCTCAACCAGCCGCTGTCGACGTTCGCGCTGGCAGCGTTCGACCTGCTCGACCGGGAGTCCCCGTCGTACGCCCTGGACATGGTGTCGGTGGTCGAGTCGACCCTCGACGATCCGCGCCAGATCCTCGCCGCCATGCAGAACAAGGCGCGCGGCGAGGCGGTCGGGCAGATGAAGGCGGACGGCGTCGAGTACGAGGAGCGGATGGAGCGGCTCCAGGACATCTCGTACCCCAAGCCGCTGGGCGAGCTGCTCTGGCACGCGTACGACGTCTACCGCAAGTCCCACCCGTGGGTGGGCGACCACCCGGTCTCGCCGAAGTCCGTCGTCCGTGACATGTACGAACGGGCGCTGACCTTCACGGAGTTCACCTCCTGGTACGAGCTGGCGCGGACCGAGGGCATCGTGCTGCGCTATCTCGCGAGCGCGTACAAGGCGCTGGACCACACCATCCCGGACGATCTGAAGACCGAGGACCTCACCGATCTGATCGAGTGGCTGGGCGAGATGGTGCGCCAGGTCGACTCCTCGCTGCTCGACGAGTGGGAGCAGCTGGCCAATCCGGAGGTCGAGACGGCCGAGGAGGCCCAGGAGAAGGCCGACCAGGTCAAGCCGGTCACGGCGAACGCCCGGGCCTTCCGGGTCCTGGTGCGCAACGCGATGTTCCGTCGGGTGGAGCTGGCGGCGCTGGACAACGTGGACGCGCTGGGAGAGCTGGACGGGGACGCGGGCTGGGACGCGGACGCCTGGGGCGAGGCGATGGACGCGTACTGGGACGAGTACGACGATCTCGGTACGGGTCCGGACGCGCGCGGGCCGAAGCTGCTGTCGATCGAGGAGGACGCGGCGCACGGCCTGTGGCGCGTCCGGCAGACGTTCGCCGACCCGAACGGCGACCATGACTGGGGCATCGGCGCGGAGGTGGATCTCGCCGCCTCCGACGAGGAGGGCCGGGCGATCGTCCGCGTGACGTCCGTCGGACAGCTGTAGAGGAGCGCAGTCGTGACCAACCCCGCCGAGAGGCTCGTCGATCTGCTCGATCTGGAGCAGATCGAGGTCGACATCTTCCGTGGCCGCAGCCCGCAGGAGTCCCTGCAGCGGGTCTTCGGCGGCCAGGTCGCGGGCCAGGCCCTGGTGGCGGCCGGCCGGACCACGGAGGGCGACCGTCCGGTCCATTCGCTGCACGCGTACTTCCTGCGGCCGGGACGCCCCGGGGTTCCGATCGTCTACCAGGTGGAGCGGGTGCGGGACGGCCGTTCGTTCACCACCCGCCGGGTGACGGCGATCCAGCAGGGGCGGACGATCTTCAACCTGACGGCCTCCTTCCACCTGCCGGAGGAGGCCGGGTTCGAGCACCAGCTTCCGCCGCGGCACATGACGGACCCGGAGACCCTGCCGAGGCTCGCGGACGAGATCCGCGACCACCTCGGCGAGCTGCCGGAGGCCCTGGAGCGGATGGCGCGCCGCCAGCCCTTCGACATCCGCTACGTCGACCGGCTGCGCTGGACGAAGGACGAGGTCCGGGACGCGGATCCGCGGAGCGCGGTGTGGATGCGTGCGGTGGGCCCGTTGGGCGACGACCCGCTGGTGCACACGTGTGCGTTGACCTACGCCTCGGACATGACGCTGCTGGACGCGGTGCGCATCCCGGTGGAGCCGCTCTGGGGCCCACGGGGGTTCGACATGGCGTCGCTGGACCACGCGATGTGGTTCCACCGGCCCTTCCGTGCGGACGAGTGGTTCCTCTACGACCAGGAATCCCCGATCGCGACCGGCGGACGCGGCCTGGCGCGCGGCCGGATCTACGACCGCGAGGGACGGCTGCTGGTGTCCGTGGTGCAGGAGGGGCTTTTCCGGAAGCTCTGAGCGAGCCGGGACGTTTCGCGGAGTACCCGGGAGCTCTGGGTACGGTGGAAGCCACTGTTTCGACGAGGAGACCTTGATGAGCCTGTACGACATTCCGCTGCGCACCCTGACCGGCGAGCCGATCTCGCTCGCCGACTACCGCGACCAGGCGGTCCTGGTGGTGAACGTGGCCTCCAAGTGCGGTCTGACGCCGCAGTACGCCGGTCTGGAGCGGCTGCAGAAGGAGTACGGCGAGCGCGGCTTCACAGTCCTCGGCGTGCCGTGCAACCAGTTCGCGGGCCAGGAGCCGGGGGACGCCGACGAGATCCGGACGTTCTGCTCGGCGACGTACGGCGTGACGTTCCCGCTGCTGGAGAAGACGGACGTGAACGGCGACGGCCGCCACGCCCTCTACACCGAGCTGACGCGGGTCCCGGACGCCGAGGGCGAGGCCGGGGACGTGCAGTGGAACTTCGAGAAGTTCCTGATCGGCCGCGACGGTCAGGTGACCCGCTTCCGTCCGCGCACCGAGCCGGACGCCCCGGAGGTCCTCGCCGCCATCGAGGCGCAGCTCTCCGCCTGACGCCGAGCGGAGGAAGCGGGTCCGGCGAGATCGATCATGTAATGTGAGCGACTCCAGTAGCGGACGAACGAGGAGGTGGGACCCATTCACGCCATGCAGGCAGGGTGCTCCCCCTCGATGACCGGACGGTCGGCCCGACACGGGTGACCACGGGGGCCCCTCGGCTTCCCGGAAGGTTTCATGCCGCTCGACCCGTCTTCCTCCCTCCGTTCCGCCACCGTCTCCCGGCTGCGCGCCGCCGGCTGCGTCTTCGCCGAGGACGAGGCGGAACTCCTCTTCTCCGCCGCCCGCGGCACCGGTGAACTCGACGCGATGGTCGGCCGGCGCGCCGCCGGCCTCCCCCTCGAACACGTCGTGGGCTGGGCCGCGTTCGCCGGCCTGCGGATCGCCGTCGACCCGGGGGTGTTCGTGCCCCGGCGGCGTACGGAGTTCCTGGTCGAGCAGGCCGTGGGCCTGGCCCGGCCGGGGTCCGTCTGCGTCGACCTGTGCTGCGGCTCCGGCGCGGCCGGCGCGGTGCTGCTCTCCGCCGTCGAGGGCGTGGAACTGTACGCCTCCGACATCGACCCGACGGCCGTGCGCTGCGCGCGGCGCAACCTCGAACCGCTCGGCGGCCTCGTCCATGAGGGCGACCTGTTCGCCGCGCTGCCGGACTCCCTGAGCGGGCGGATCGAGGTGCTCGTCGCCAATGTGCCGTACGTACCGACCGAGGAGGTCGGGCTGCTGCCGCCGGAGGCGCGCGACCACGAGCCGCTGGTGGCGCTCGACGGCGGCGCGGACGGCCTGGAGGTGTTGCGCCGGGTGGCGGCCGAGGCCGCCGACTGGCTGGCGCCGGGCGGGACCCTGCTGGTCGAGACGAGCGAGCGCCAGGCCGCCCGGGCCGTCGCGGCGGTCTCCGGGCACGGCCTGACGCCGCGGGTGGTCATGTGCGAGGAGCGCTACGCGACCGTTCTGGTCTCCACCCGGTCCTGAGCACCCGCCCAGTGTGCGCGTCCCGGACTCGGCCTACGCGGTGCGGGAGCGCAGGCGGACGCGGGCCTGTCCGGCCGCCTGGAGGGTGATCCCGGAGGCGACCGGCACCTCGGTGTCGACCGCTTCCAGGCCGTACTGCTGGAGGATCATCGAGAGGGCGATCACGGACTCCAGCATGGAGAAGTGCTGGCCGATGCAGGCGCGCGGGCCGCCGCCGAAGGGGAACCAGGCGTAGCGGGGCCGGGCCGCCTCGGCCTCGGGGGTGAACCGCTCGGGGTCGAAGCGCTCCGGGTCCTGCCAGTAGTCGGGGTGCCGGTGGGTGACCCAGGCGGAGACGATCACGTCGGCGCCGGCCGGGATGGTGTGGCCGCCGATCCGGGTGGCGGCGACGGCGCGGCGGCCGACGGCGGGGGCGGCCGGGAAGAGCCGCATGGCCTCTTTGAGCACCCGGGTGAGGTAGGGCAGGGCGTCGAGGTCTGCCGCCCCGGGGGTCCGTCCCGCCAGGACGCGGTCGACCTCCTCGTGGCACCGCTTCTGCTCGTCGGGGTGGAGGGCGAGGAGGTGCAGGGCGAAGCCGAGGGAGGTGGCTGTCGTCTCGTGACCGGCGAGCAGGAAGACCAGGACCTGTTCGCGCAGTTCGGAGGCGTCGAAGCTGCCGTCCTCGGCGCTCTCGGCCTCGGCGAGCAGGGTCAGCAGGTCCTGGCCGCCGTCGGCCGTTCCGGCCGCCCGGCGCTCGGCGATGATCCGGTCGCAGACGGCGTACAGCTCCTCGTGCGCGGCGGCGGCGCGGCGGTTGCCCGGGGTGGGCCAGTCGCGCGGGAGGTTGACGGGCGAGAAGCCACGCCGGAAGACGTACTGGTTCAGTACCGGGAAGGCCCGCTCGACGATCTCCACGGCGGCGTCGACGTCCGTGCCGAAGAGGATCCGGGAGACGGCGCGCAGGGCGAACCGGGTCATCTCGTCGAGGACGTCGACGGTGGCGTCGGGGGCGTTCGCCCAGGTGCGGGTGACGGCCGTGACCTCGGCGGCGACGGCGTCGGCGTAGCCGTCGACGCGGCGGCGGGTGAAGAGCGGCTGGACGAGCCGGCGCTGACGGAGGTAGTCGTCGTCCTGGCTGGTCAGCAGGCCGTTGCCGAAGGACTCGCGCAGCTCCTGGTAGAAGTGGTTGTCCTTGCGGAAGTTGGCGGACTCGGTGGCCAGGACCTGCTGGACGCCCTCGGCGGAGAAGACGCCGTAGACGCTGCCGCGCAGGCCGGGCGGGCCGGCGGTGATGCGGACGACGTCCCCGTGCTCGTTCCGGGCGCGCAGGAAGGTGCCGAGCGAGTCGTTCTTGAGGTCGAGCATCGACCCGAGCAGCGGGTGCCCCGCCGGTCCCGGTACCTCGGTGGTGGTGGTCGTCATGTGTGCGTTGCCCCCTGAATGGTCACCCGGCCTGGCGGTTCTCCCGTCCAACGTAGCCTGCCGGGCGAGGGGCCGAACAGCCCGGCGCGGTCGGCCCGTTGGCGGGGACCGGGCCGGGACGCGCGGTCGCGGGGGCGTCTTCGCGGGCGTGGCCCGGGGGCGTTGTCAGTGCCGTCTGGGACGCTCGCGTCATGGAACCGATCGAGATGACCCTGCAGCTCACCATCGACTGCGCCGAGCCCCAGCGGCTCGTGCCGTTCTGGGCGCAGGCCCTGCGCTATGTGCCGGAGCCGCCGCCGGCCGGGCACGCGAGCTGGCGGGCGTACTGGGAGGCGACCGGTGTGCCGGAGGAGGAGCTGCCGGACGGCGCCGGGGACCTGCCCGAGTCGATCGTGGACCCCAAGGGGGTCGGCCCGCGGGTCTGGTTCCAGCACGTGCCCGAGCCGAAGACGGTGAAGAACCGCGTGCACCTCGATCTGAAGGTGGGCGGCGGCCGGGCCGTGCCGCTGGCGACGCGCCGGGAGCGGGTGGACGGGGAGGTGGCACGGCTGACGGCGCTGGGCGCGTCGGTGCTGTACGCGATGGACGAGCCGGAGGGGATGGACTATTACGCGGTGGTGCTCCAGGACCCGGAGGGCAACGAGTTCTGCGTGGTGTGACGGGCCGGCTTGGGGCGTTCTGCGAGTGAGCCGAAGGGGCGCGCGCAGGTCCGGGCCGGTTCGGGTGAGCGTGCCAGGGCCGGCTTGGGGCGTTCGGCGAGTGAGCCGAAGGGGCGCGCGGCTGTCGAAAGTGAGGTCGCGCGCAGGTCCCGAGGTACGAGGGACCGAGCACGTCCGACTGTCGACAGCCGCACGAAGCGCCCCGGAGGCGAACCGAGCCCACAAAAAAAGGGGGCGGCCTAGCGGATCGGCATGCCGGAGAGGGTGCGGGCGATGACCAGGCGCTGGATCTCGCTGGTGCCTTCGAAGATGGTGTAGATGGCGGCGTCGCGGTGCATGCGCTCGACGGGGTATTCGCGGGTGTAGCCGTTGCCGCCGAGGATCTGGATGGCTTGGCCGGTGACCTTCTTGGCGACCTCGCTGGCGTACAGCTTGGACATGGAGCCTTCGGCGGAGGTGAAGGGTTTGCCGGCGGTCGCCATCCAGGAGGCGCGCCAGACGAGTAGCCGGGCGGCGTCGATCTGGGTGCGCATGTCGGCGAGTTGGAAGGCGATGCCCTGGTTGTCGATGATCGGGCGGCCGAACTGCTCGCGGGTTTTGGCGTAGTCCAGGGCGACTTCGTAGGCCGCGCGTGCGGTGCCGACGGCCATGGCGCCGACGGCGGGGCGGGAGGCTTCGAAGGTGGCCATGGCGGCGTTTTTGACTCTTTCGCCGCCGCCTGCCTTGGCCTTCTCGCGGGCGCGGGCCAGGCGTTCGTCGAGCTTTTCCTTGCCGCCGAGGAGGCAGTGGCCGGGGATGCGGACGTTTTCCAGGACGACTTCGGCGGTGTGGGAGGCGCGGATGCCGTGTTTCTGGAATTTCTGGCCCTGTGAGAGGCCGGGGGTGTGGGGCGGCACGATGAAGGAGGCGTGGCCCTTGGAGCCGAGGGCGGGGTCGACGGCGGCCACCACGACGTGGACGTTGGCTATGCCGCCGTTGGTCGCCCAGGTCTTGGTGCCGTTGAGGACCCATTCGTCTTTGGCTTGGTCGTAGACGGCGCGGGTGCGCAGGGAGGCGACGTCCGAGCCGGCGTCGGGTTCGGAGGAGCAGAAGGCGGCGACTTTGACGTCGTCGGCGTCGCCGTACATCTGTGGGATCCAGGTGCCGATCTGTTCCTCGGTGCCGTTGGCGAGGACGCCGACGGCTGCGAGGCCGGTGCCGACGATAGAGAGGGCGATGCCGGCGTCGCCCCAGAAGAGCTCTTCCATCGCCATCGGGATGCCGAGTCCGGTCGGGTCGAAGAATTGCTGGGCGTAGAAGTCGAGCGAGTAGATGCCGATTTTGGCGGCTTCCTGGATGATCGGCCAGGGGGTCTCCTCACGCTCGTCCCACTCGGCGGCGGCGGGGCGCATCACGTTCTCGGCGAATCCGTGCAGCCAGTCACGGACCTGCTTCTGGTCGTCGTTGAGTTCGAGCGTGAACTCGGCCATGTTCCCTCCCAGCACTACGTTACTTGCGGTAACGGCAGTCTGTTACCGGCAAGTAGGCGCTGTCAACCTGCACAGAAGCCGTCCGGCCCGCGCCGCACGAGGCGCCGAACTGGTGTTACGTTGCGACAGCCTCACGGAATTCGCACGGGCGGGGAGACACGCTATGGAGACCACACACCGGACCACCGAACAGCAGAAGCCGGCCGATCAGCGGCGCCGCGAACTGCTGGAGGCGGCGGACCGGGTGGTGCTCCGGGACGGCCCCAAGGCCTCGATGAACGCGATCGCGGCGGAGGCCGGCATCACCAAGCCGATCCTGTACCGCCACTTCGGCGACAAGGGCGGCCTCTACCGCGCCCTGGCCACCCGGCACACGGACGCGCTGCTCGCGGCGCTGCGGGCGGCGCTCGACGCGCCGGCCGGCCGGCGCGAACGCGTGGAGGCGACGCTCGACACGTACCTCGCCTCGATCGAGGCGATGCCGCAGGTCTATCGCTTCCTCATGCACCCGGCGGAGGAGTCCCAGCAGGCCGAGCAGGGCTTCGACGTGGGTCGCCACTCGGCGCCGGTGCTGCGGCGCATGGGAGAGGAGCTGGGCCAGGTCATCGCCGAACGGATCGACCTCGGCCCCGGCGGCGAGGCGCAGGCCCGGATCTGGGGACACGGCATCGTCGGCATGATGCACGCGGCGGGCGACTGGTGGCTCGGCGAACGCCCCTGCAGCCGCGTCGAGTTGGTGCGCTGCATGGCCGACCTGCTGTGGGGCCGGCTGGCGGAGGCGGGCGACCGCACGGGCGGCCCCGGCTTCTGACCTCGCCGGCGCCGGGCGGCGCCCGCCGGGCCCTGCTCCGGACCCGCCCCAGGGCCCACGAGCCCGGCATGATCCAAACGAAACGACCTAGCCCAGCGCCCCCACGCCCGAGCCCCACGGCTCCTTGCGGATCGCCCGCAGGAGGCGTGACCTCCGCCACCCCGTGACATGGTCGGCGTAGACCCCGCCCTCCAGGTGATCGCACTCGTGCTGGAGGCAGCGGGCGAAGAAGCCCGTCCCCTCCACGCGGACCGGGGTGCCGTCCAGCCGGACACCCTCGACGACCGTGCGGTCGAAGCGCGGGGTCGGCGCCTCCAGACCGGGCAGCGAGAGGCACCCCTCGGAACCCCGGATCACGTCCCCGTCCGCCTCCACCAGCCGCGGGTTCACCAGGTGCCCCAGGTGGCGGACCTCGTCGTCGTCGGGGCAGTCGTACACGAAGACCCGCAGGCCGACGCCCACCTGGTTGGCCGCGAGTCCCACACCGTTGGCCGCGTACATCGTGGCGAACATGTCCTCCACCAGTCGGCTCAGCTCGGGGCCGAAGTCGGTGACGGGTTCGCAGGGGGCGTGCAGCACCGGATCGCCCAGCAGGCTCATGCCTCGGACGTGGCCGGAACTGCCGGGGATCGGCCGGTTTCGCATGGACGTAAGGGTACGGTCCGCTGTGACCTCGCTGTTTCGGCAAGCGTCCCGGCGGTGCCGCGGTTCGGGTCGCTGGCCTGATCTCGATAGGCTGAGCCCGGACCGACGCAAGGAGGAACAAGGAAGATGTCAGGACACCCCGGTAATCCAGAGCCGCTGTCGCCACGCGCCAAGCTGGCCGTGACGGCGGGCAAGGCCGCGGCGGCGGTGTCGCGCGCGGCGGGACGCGGCAGCGGATCGGTGATCGGCGGCAAGGTGGCGCTGAGGCTCGACCCGGACCTGCTGGGTCGGCTCGCGCAGCATCTGGACGTCGTCCTGGTGTCCGCGACCAACGGCAAGACCACCACCACCCGGCTGATCGCCGAGGCGCTGCGGGCCAGCGGTCCCGTCGTCTCCAACGCGCTGGGCGCCAACATGCCCGCCGGCATCACCTCGGCGCTGGCCGGCGGCTCGGACGCCAAGTACGGCGTCATCGAGGTCGACGAGAAGTACCTCGCCGGAGTCGCCCGGGACACCACCCCCAAGGCGATCGCGCTGCTCAACCTCTCCCGCGACCAGCTCGACCGCGCCGCGGAGACCCGGATGCTCGCCGAGAAGTGGCGCGAGGGGCTGTCCGGCACCAAGGCCGTGGTCATCGCCAACGCCGACGACCCGCTGATCGTGTGGGCCGCCTCCTCCTCCCCCAACGTCGTGTGGGTCGCCGCCGGCCAGGAGTGGAAGGACGACGCCTGGTCGTGCCCCGCCTGCGGCGGTGTGATGCAGCGTCCCGGCGACGACTGGTTCTGCGGCGAGTGCGGTTTCCGCCGCCCCGCGCCGAGCTGGGCGCTCAACGGCGACCACGTGCTCGACCCGCACGGGTCGGCCTGGCCGATCCACCTCCAGCTTCCCGGCCGCGCCAACAAGGCCAACGCCGCCACCTCGGCCGCCGTCGCCGCCGTCTTCGGCGTGCCGCCGCAGGTCGCCCTGGAGCGCATGTACCAGGTGCAGGCCGTGGCGGGCCGCTACGACGTCGTCACCTTCCAGGGCCGCGAGCTGCGGCTGCTGCTCGCCAAGAATCCGGCCGGGTGGCTCGAAACGTTTTCCCTCATCGACCAGCCGCCGACCCCGGTGATCCTCTCCGTCAACGCCCGCGGCGCCGACGGCACGGACACCTCCTGGCTGTGGGACGTGGACTACGGCCGGCTCGCCGGCCACCCGATCATGGTCATCGGCGACCGCAAGCTCGACCTCGCGGTCCGCCTGGAGGTCGCGAACGTGGACTTCCGGGTGTGCGAGACGATCGACGAGGCCGTCCAGCTGGCGCCGCCCGGACAGATCGAGCTGATCGCCAACTACACCGCGTTCCAGGACGTCCGCCGCCGCGTCGGCAACTGACCCGAAGAGGACTTGCAGCATGAGTGACAGCAGCCTGCGCCTGGTCTGGGTCTACCCGGACCTGCTCAGCACCTACGGCGACCAGGGCAACGCCCTCGTCGTCGAGCGCCGCGCACGCCAGCGCGGTCTGGACGTCCAGCGCGTCGACGTCCGCAGCGACCAGCCGGTGCCCACCTCCGGCGACATCTACCTCATCGGCGGCGGCGAGGACCGGCCGCAGCGCCTCGCGGCCGAGCGGCTGCGCCGCGACGGCGGCCTGTCCCGGGCGGCGTCGAACGGCGCGATCATCTTCTCGGTCTGCGCCGGGTACCAGATCCTGGGCCACGAGTTCATCAACGACCTCGGCGAGCGCGAGCCCGGCCTGGGGCTGATCGACGTCATCTCCACCCGCGGCGAGGGCGAGCGGTGCGTCGGCGACGTCCTCGCGGACATCGACCCCCGCCTCAACCTCCCCCAGCTCACGGGGTTCGAGAACCATCAGGGCATCACGCACCTGGGCCCGACGGCCCGCCCCTTCGCCCGGACCGTCTTCGGCAAGGGCAACGGCACGGGCGACGGCACCGAGGGCGCGTACAACGACACCGTCTTCGGTACGTACATGCACGGCCCGGTCATGGCCCGCAACCCGCAGATCGCGGACCTGCTGCTGAAGCTGGCCCTCGACGTGAACGCGCTGCCGCCCACCGACGACCGGTGGTACGAAGCGCTCCGCGCGGAGCGGATCGCCGCCGCGACGCAGCCCGCCTGACCCCCGGGCCGAGCGCACGTCTGAGCACGCCTACGCCCAAAGGATCCGTAAGTAAAGAGGCTGTCCAATCCGTGGACAGCGGGTGCGGCCCCGCCTCCCTGCACCGATAGGGTGGCGGGGATCCAACCGGACGACGTGGTCCGGATGTCGGCCCACGTTGCAAAGGTTATTTCGGGCTATGCGCATTGGTGTGCTCACCTCCGGTGGCGACTGCCCCGGTCTGAACGCCGTCATCCGTTCCGTCGTGCACCGCGCCGTCGTCGACCACGGCGACGAGGTCATCGGTTTCCACGACGGGTGGAGGGGCCTCCTGGAGGCCGACTACCGCAAGCTGGACCTCGACGCGGTGGGCGGCATCCTGGCCCGGGGCGGCACGATCCTCGGCTCCTCCCGGGTCCAGCCCGCGCACCTGGTCGACGGCGTCGAGCGCGCTCGCGGCCATGTCGCCGAGCTGGGCCTCGACGCGATCATCCCGATCGGCGGCGAGGGCACGCTGAAGGCGGCCAACCTCCTCTCCGAGGCCGGCCTGCCGATCGTCGGCGTCCCGAAGACCATCGACAACGACATCGCCTCGACCGACGTCACCTTCGGCTTCGACACCGCCGTCGGCGTGGCCACCGAGGCCCTCGACCGGCTGAAGACCACCGCCGAGTCGCACCAGCGGGTGCTGATCGTCGAGGTCATGGGCCGCCACACCGGCTGGATCGCCCTCCACTCCGGCATGGCCGCCGGCGCGCACGCCATCGTCGTGCCCGAGCGTCCCTTCGACATCGACGAGCTGACCGCCCGGGTCGGGGAGCGCTTCGAGGCGGGCAAGCGGTTCGCGATCGTGGTCGTCGCCGAGGGCGCCAAGCCGCGCGAGGGCTCGATGAGCTTCGAGGTCGGCGTCAAGGACCAGTACGGGCACGAGCGCTTCACCGGCATCGCCAACCAGCTCTCGGTCGAGCTGGAGCGCCGCCTCGGCAAGGAGGCCCGGCCGGTCATCCTCGGTCACGTCCAGCGCGGCGGCACGCCGACCGCGTACGACCGCGTCCTCGCCACCCGCTTCGGCTGGCACGCGGTGGAGGCCGCGCACCGCGGCGAGTTCGGCATGCTGACCGCGCTGCGCGGCACGGACATCCACATGGTGCCGCTGGCCCAGGCCGTGGAGACCCTCAAGACCGTCCCGGCCGACCGGTACGCCGAGGCAGAGACCGTGCTCTGAGCACCGCCCCACGCCGACGAACCGCCCCCGGTCGCATCCGCGAACGGGGGCGGTTCTAGTCTGGTGCGGACAACAAGCGCGAATCGGGCTCCAGGAGTACACAGATGGATCACAGCGGGCACGGCACCTCCATGGATCTGCCGCCGTTCACGCTGGGACGGGGGCTGGAGTTCTCCGCGGACCCGTTCTTCCTCGTCGCCTGCCTCGTGGGTCTCGCGCTGTACGGCTGGGGCGTCGCGCGGCTGCGCCGGCGCGGTGACGACTGGCCGGTGAGCCGGACGGTGTTCTTCACGGCCGGCGTGCTGAGCGTGGCCCTGATGATGTGCACCAAGCTGAACGACTACGGCATGGTCATGTTCAGCGTGCACATGGTGCAGCACATGGTCGTCTCCATGCTCTCGCCGATCCTGCTGCTGCTCGGCGCGCCGGTGACGCTGGCGCTGCGCGCGCTGCCGGTCGCGGCGCGGGGCAGCAAGGGGCCGCGCGAGCTGCTGCTGATGCTGCTGCACAGCCGCTACATGCGGATCGTCACGCACCCGGCGTTCACGATCCCGCTCTTCATCGCGAGCCTGTACGGCTTCTATTTCACGCCGATCTTCGACACGCTGATGGGGTCGAAGATCGGGCACATCACGATGATGGTGCACTTCCTCGCCGTCGGTCTGGTCTTCTTCTGGCCGATCATGGGCGTCGACCCGGGTCCGCACCGCCCCGGCTATGTGATGCGGATGCTGGAGCTCTTCGCCGGCATGCCGTTCCACGCCTTCTTCGGCATCGCCCTGATGATGGCGAGCGAGCCGATGGTCAAGGCGTACGCCGATCCGCCGGCCTCGCTGGGCATCGACGCGCTCGCCGACCAGAACGCGGCGGGCGGCATCGCGTGGGCCTTCAGCGAGATCCCGTCGGTGCTGGTGCTGATCGCGCTTGTGTACCAGTGGTACCACTCCGAGCAGCGGCAGGCCGTGCGCAAGGACCGGGCCGCCGACCGGAACGGCGACAAGGAGCTGGAGGCGTACAACGCGTACCTCGCCTACCTGCAGACCCGCGGGCAGTAGAGGGCGCGCGGGAGTAGCGCGGGGGGCGCTTCAGGGGTCACGATGAGCAGGACGGCCCCGTCATGAGGAGGGCGGACATATGTCCGGTCCCACGAAGGCGATGAGCGTGATCACCGTCGCGGCCCTGGTGCTGACGACGGCGTACACCGTGGCGCTCGGCAGCAGTGGCTGGCTGTGGTTCTGCTGGGTGGTGCTCGGTATGGTCACGATCGGCATGGCGGCGGCGGACAGCGCCGCGCCCACGGCCCGCGGGCGCAGGCGCGGAAGGGCGAGCAGGCCGGGCCCCCAGCCCTGACCGGTGCGGCTCCGGTGTCCGGGCGGGTCCGGCCCGGGGCGTGAGCGGGTCAGCCGCGCGGGACGAGGACGATCCAGGTCCGGCCGGGTGCGAGGTTCAGCGGAGCCCCGTCGGGTGTGGTCAGCGCCGTGCCGGACGCCGCGTCCGGGCGGCTCCAGCGGGCGTCGTGGCCGCGTCCGTCGCGCAGGACGAGCGCGGAACCGCTGCCGACGGTCTCGGTGTACGGCGAGACGCTGCCCAGGAAGTCCTCGAACGTCGACGCCCGGACGTTCACCTGCTGCACCACCACGTTGGTCGCCGTGAGCGGGCCGCCGTCGGTGGTGCGCGCCGGCGTCCCGTCCATCGCCACCCGCCAGCCCTGGTCGGCGGCGGACCACGTGAAGGTGTACCGGGCGGCCGGGAAGCGCGCGGTGTGCGTGTTCACCGGCTCGCCGCCGGCCGGGGCGGGACCGAAGCGGAGGCCGATGTCCTCGGCGCGCTGGGCGTCCGGCGCCGCTTCCAGGGCCCGCTCCGGCAGCAGGTAGAGGTTGTGCGGAGCGGGCCTGTCCGCTCCGCGGACGTACGCGCCGGGGACCGTCTCCGGTGTCAGCAGGTCGAGCGGGGCGTCCCTGAGCGGCGGTTTCAGGCCGGAGTGCGAGCCGGAGTAGGCGAGGGCGGGGGCGCCGAACTGCCGGAGCAGCTCGATGTCGGACTCGCGGGCGCTGCGCACCGGCCCCACCCGGTCGGGCAGCTGTGTGGAGTAGACGGCCAGGAGGCGGGTCTGGCCGCCTTCCACCTGCTCGACGTAGACGAGGTCGGCGGCGCCGAGGCCGGTGTGCGGCCGGGCCGGGCCGACGTTGTCTATCTTCACGGCGAGGACCGGGTCGTCGGGCCGGGCGGGCAGTCCGGTGAAGGGCGAGCGGCCGTCCGGGGAGGTGGCGGGCGTCCGGGAGGGGGCGGGCTCGGAGGGGCCGGAATCGGCGCAGCCGTACAACCCGGCGGTCATCACCGCGCACAGGACGGCGGTGACGGCTGCGCCGGGACGTATGCGTCGGCGCGTGGCTGCCATCGGTGCATCACTCCGTCTCCAGTGTGGACCACGATGGCGCGAGTCGTTACAAATGAGCGTTGCCACTACGAAACGGGGCCGCCGGTGTTCTATCACGTACTGAAGTACGTTCTGCTGGGTCCGCTGCTGCGGCTGGCCTTCCGGCCCCGCATCGAGGGGCTGGAACACGTCCCGGAGGAGGGCGCGGCGATCATCGCCGGCAACCACCTGTCGTTCTCCGATCACTTTCTGATGCCGGTCGTGCTCAAACGCCGGATCACGTTCCTCGCCAAGCAGGAGTACTTCACCGGGCCGGGGATCAAGGGGCGGCTGACGGCGGCGTTCTTCCGCAGCGCCGGTCAGATCCCGGTCGACCGGTCCGGCAAGCAGGCCGGGCAGGCGGCGATCCGCGAGGGGCTCGGGGTGCTGTCCAAGGGCGAGCTGCTGGGGATCTATCCCGAGGGGACGCGTTCGCACGACGGCCGGCTCTACAAGGGCAAGGTCGGGGTCGCGGTGATGGCGATCACCGCCGGGGTGCCGGTGGTGCCGTGCGCCATGGTGGGCACCTTCGAGATCCAGCCGCCCGGCAAGGTCGTGCCGAAGGTCAAGCGGGTCACCATCCGCTTCGGGGCGCCGATGGACTTCTCGCGCTATGCCGGGATGGAGGGCGAGAAGGCCGCGATCCGTGCGGTCACCGACGAGATCATGTACGAGATCCTGGCGCTCTCCGGCCAGGAGTACGTGGACGACTACGCGGCCGCGGTGAAGGCGGCGGAGGAGGAGAAGAACGCACGGCCGGCGCGGAAGTTCCCCCGCCGAGGACGCTGAGGGCGGATCCGCGCACGGCGAAAGAGGCAGGGGCGGCGGTCGTTCCCGCCGTAGCGTCGCCGCCATGACGACGAAGAACGCGTTGGTGGTCGGAGCGACGGGACAGGTGGGGCGAGCGGCCGTGCGGGCGCTCGTCGCGGACGGCTGGGAGGTGACGGCGGCCTCGCGCGGCGGCGGCCGGGACGAGAGGTGGCCGGCGGAGGTCCGGTCGGTGGCCTTCGACCGGGACGAGGAGGGGGCGCTCGCCTCGGCGCTCGGCGACGGCGTGGACGTGCTGGTGGACGTCGTCGCCTACGACCGCGGCCACGGGGGGCAGTTGCGGGGGCTCGCCGGCCGGATCGGCTCGGCGGTGGTGATCTCCAGCGGCGCTGTCTACGAGGACGAGGAGGGGCGCAGTTTCGACACCCAGGACGAGCCGGGCGGTTTCCCCGTCTACCCGCTGCCGATTCCCGAGAGCTGTGCGACGGTCGCGCCGGCCGACCACTCGTACAGCTCGCGGAAGGTGGCGCTGGAGCGGGAGTTGCTCGCGGCGGGCGGGGAGCTGCCGACGACGCTGCTGCGGGCGGGCGCCGTCCACGGGATGTACTGCCCGGGGCCGCGGGAGCTGTGGTTCGTGAAGCGGGCGGCGGACGGGCGGCCGGTGCGGATCCTGTCGTACGACGGCTCCTCGCGGTTCCATCCGGTGCACGTGGACAATCTCGCCGAGCTGATCCGGCTGGCGGCGGCGCGGCCGGGCAGCCGGGTGCTCAACGCCGCGGATCCGCAGGCCCCGACGGTGGCGGAGATCGGTGCCGCGATCGATGCGGTGATGGGGGCCGAGAGCGAGACGGTGTGCTTCGACGGGCCGCCGGAGGGCACGGTCGGGCTCACGCCGTGGACAGGGGGCGGGCAGCCGATCGTGTTCGACATGACGGCGGCGGAGCGGGAGTTGGGGTACCGCCCGGTGGTGTCGTACGCGGATTCGCTGCCGGCGACGGTCGGGTGGCTGGCCGACCGGGTGGCGGGCCGGGACTGGCGGGAGACGTTCCCTGGTCTGGCGAAGTACCAGGTGGACTGGTTCGACTACGCGGCCGAGGACGCCTGGCTCGCCGCCCGGGCATGAGCGAGGGGCGGCCGCGCCGGCGGCCGCCCCTCCCCCGTCACGGAGCGGCCGAAGCCACTCCTCAGGGCTGGGGCGTGGCGTGCGGGGCGCAGGTCACGTCCGCCCGGTCCAGCGCTCCGGTCAGCAGATAGGCCTCGACCCGGGTGTTGAGGCAGGCGTTGACCAGGTTGGTGATGCCGTGGGAGCCGGCGTCCTTCTCGGTGATCAGCCGGGAGCCCTTGAACCGCTTGTGCAGCGAGACCGCCCCGGCGTACGGGGTGGCGGCGTCGCGCTCGGCCTGCGTGATGAGGACCGGCGGCAGGCCCTTGCCCGTACGGACCTCGGTGGGGCGCTGGCGGGGGCCGGACCAGGTGGCGCAGGGCAGGTTCATCCAGGCGTTGGACCAGGTCATGAACGGGTACTTCGCGTGCAGGCGGGTGTTGTCGCGGTCCCAGGTCCGCCAGCTGGTCGGCCAGGGGGCGTCGGCGCACTCGACGGCGGTGTAGACGGCGTTGCCGTTCTCGGCGGCGATGTTGCCGGCCGTGTCGGTGAGGTCCGCGGCGGCCGCGTCGATCAGCGGCTGCGGGTCTCCGGCGGCGTAGGCGCTCCACGCCTCGGCGACCGGGGCCCACATGGAGTCGTAGTACGGCGCGTTCTGGAAGAAGCCGATGAGTTCGGCCGGGCCGACCTTCCCGCCGAGGGGGTTCTTCTTGGCGGCGGCGCGCAGGGTGTTCCACTGCCCGCGGACCTCGGTATAGGTGTCCCCGAGGTGGTAGGTGGCGTCGTGGCGGGCGACCCAGGTCATCCAGTCGACGAGCCGGCCTTCGAAGGCGACGTCCTGGTCGAGGTTGACCTGGTACCAGATCTTCCGGGTGGAGGGGTCGACGACGCTGTCGAGGACCATGCGGCGGACGTGGGTCGGGAAGAGGGTGCCGTAGACCGCTCCGAGGTAGGTGCCGTAGGAGACGCCGACGAAGTTCAGCTTCCGCTCGCCGAGCGCGGCGCGGATGACGTCGAGGTCGCGGGCGGTGTTGCGGGTGTGGAGGTGGGGCAGCAGGTCGCCGCTCCTCTCCGCGCAGCCGGCGGCGTACTCCGCGGCGAGCTTGCGCTGCGCCCGCTTGTCGGCCTCGCTGTCCGGGACCGGGTCGGGCTTGGGTCCCTTGACGAACTCGGTCGGGTCGACGCAGGAGATGGGGGCGGAGCGGCCGACGCCGCGGGGGTCGAAGCCGACGAAGTCGTACGCCTTGGCCGCGCCCGCCCAGATGGCGCTCTTGGTGGTGACGCGGCGCGGGAAGCGCAGACCGGAGCCGCCGGGGCCGCCGGGGTTGTAGAGGAGCGCGCCCTGGCGCTCGGCGGCGGTGCCGGTGGCGCCGATGCGGTCGACGGCGAGCTTGATCTGCTTGCCGTACGGCTTGGCGTAGTCGACCGGGACGGTGACCCAGCCGCAGGTGATGGGTTTCTCCAGGCCCCAGTCGGCGGGGCAGTCCTGCCAGTCGATGCCCCGTTTCGCGGCCCGGTCGGCGGCGACGGAGACGCCGTGGGCCTCCAGGGACGGCCGGTGCGCGGCGGGGCGGCCGGTGTCGGCGGCGGCCGCCGGGGCGGCGAGCGCGCCCGCCATGAGCGTGCCGGCTATGAGCGTGCCGGCGGACACGAGCGCGGTGGCGCTTCTCACGTGGTCTCTCCCCCTGTGGGTGGTGGTCTGTCCGGAGATCCTTTCGTCAGGGGGGCGCGCGACGAAAGGGCGTACTGCGGTTTCTTTGCCGAACGCATAACCGATGGCCGGGTTCCGCCGGGCGGTGCCGGCGGGTCGGTGTCGGTCAGAGCGGGGCGAGGGCGCGGAGGACGTCGTCCAGGGTGCGGCGCAGCCGGAGCGCGTCGGGGGCGACGGCGGTGACCAGGGCGGCGGGGCCGGCGAGCGGGGCGAGGACCGCGTGGTCGGCGAGCAGGCGCGTACGGACCGGATCGACCGCGAACGCGGGGTCGACGACGAGGAGTTGCCCGGTGGCCCGGTGTCCGGCGAGGACCGCTCCCCCGTCCCATCCGCCGGGGGCGCCGGGGCCGTACGCCAGCTCCTGGTCCAGCAGGGGGCGCCCGGCGAGTCGGACGGTGAGGCGGGTGGTGAGCGTGCCGGGCTCCTCTCCGTGGCGGCCGAGGATCTGCTCCTCGCGGAGCACCAGGCGTGCGGTGGCGGCGAGTTCGACGGTCGTGCGCATCGTCAGGTCGGAGCCGGCGGCGGAGATCAGCTGCTCGGGGAGCCAGTGCAGCACGGCCCCTTCCCCGACGCTGATCCGCACGTCGTACGCGGCGGGTTCGGCGGTCCGGCCGGGCAGCGCCACGGTCGCGGCGGCCGAGTCGACCAGCAGCCGGGCGCCGTCGCGGACGTCGGCCTCGATCGCCAGCCGGTCGCCGCCGAGCGGGGCGCTCATCGCGCCGACGACGGTGACCCTGGTGTGGGTGCCGGCGGCGCGGGTGCGGCGCAGGGCGAAGGGGCCGTGGCTCTCCAGGAGCGGCAGCCTGCCCCCCGCCTCGGCGACGATCCGGGCGGTGGAGCGCAGGCTCATGCGGCCCGCGCTGTCCACGCGTCGAGCCGCTCGCGCACCCAGTCGGCCACCGGGGCGACGCCCTCGGGACCGGTGAGCGAGGTGAAGGCGACGGGCAGGTCGCCACGCTGCTCCTTGGCGTCGCGGGCCATACGGGCCAGGTCGGAGCCGACGTAGGGGGCGAGGTCGGTCTTGTTGACGACGAGCAGGTCGGCGGTGGTGACACCGGGTCCGCCCTTGCGCGGGATGTCGTCGCCGCCCGCCACGTCGATCACGAAGATCTGGGCGTCGACGAGGCCCTTGGAGAAGGTGGCGGTGAGGTTGTCGCCGCCGGATTCGACGAGGATGAGGTCGAGGGGGCCGACGGTGTCCTCCAGCTCCTCGACGGCTTCGAGGTTGGCGGAGATGTCGTCGCGGATGGCGGTGTGCGGGCAGGCGCCGGTCTCGACGGCCTGGATGCGCTCCGGGGGCAGGACCGCGTGGCGCAGCAGGAACTCGGCGTCCTCGCGGGTGTAGATGTCGTTGGTGACGACGGCGATGGAGAGCCGGTCGCGCAGGGCGCGGCAGAGCGCGGCGACGGTGGCGGTCTTGCCGGATCCGACGGGGCCGCCGAGTCCGACACGCAGGGCGCGCCGGGTCCCGTCGGGGCGGCGGGCATCGGCGGAGACGGCGGAGGGGCCGGCGTGCGCGTGGTCGAGGTGCATGGTTCTCCCGGTGTGAGGAAGCGGTCGTCAGGAGGCGAAGAGGCGGACGGGCCAGGCGGCGTGCTGTTCGGCGGTGATGTCGAGCAGCGGCGCGGAGGCGGCGGGCAGGGCGTCGGGGCCTTCGTGGGCGGCGGCCACGGCCCGCTCGGCGACCCGGTCCAGGTCGGGGGCGAGGCGGGCGAGGACGGCGGTGGCCTGGAAGGGGTCGAGGCCGAGGAGGCGTACGACGGCGGTGGCGGGGCCGCTGACCGTCTCGTACGCGACGCAGTGCGCGGCGTCCTCGGGGCCGAGGCCGGCGGCGCGGGCGGTGGTGCCGAGGACGACGGGCTGGTGGGCGCCGCGTGGGAACGCGGTGGCCAGCGCGTCGAGTTCGGCGCAGGGCCAGGTGGCGCGTGCCGCCCGCATCATCTGCCGGCCGAGCTTGCGGGCGGCGGCCCGGAGCGCGGGCGAGGGGGTGCGGGCGTCGGCGGCGGCGTCGAGGGCGTGCGGGTCGTGTCCGAGCGCGGCCGCGGCGGCGAGGGCCGCCGCGGTGAGGCCGGTGGTGTGCAGCCGGCCCCGGCAGAACGCGGCGAGGCCGGCGGCGTCGGTGATCCGGCCGGCCTTGACGGCGGCCTCGGCGCCGCCGGAGTGGGCGTGCCCGCCGGCGGGGAAGCGCCCGTCGGCGAGCACGAGGAGTGCGGAGCGGTTCATCGGTTCTCGTGACTCGTCAGAAGAGGAAGTAGCGCTGGGCCATGGGGAGTTCGGCGGCGGGCGCGGGTTCGACCGGCTCTCCGTCGATCGTGACCGTGAAGGTGTCGGCGTCGACCTCGACGCGGGGCAGGGCGTCGTTCTCCCGCATGTCGGCCTTGGTGACCCGGCGGGTGCTGCCGATGGCGACGAACTCCTTGTGGACGCCGAGCCGTCGGGGCAGGTCGTCCTCGAGGGCGGCGGGGGCGGCGAAGTTGACCGATCCGGCGGCGGCCGCCTTGCCGAGCGCGCCGAACATCGGGCGGGGCAGGATCGGCTGGGGGGTGGGGATGGAGGCGTTGGCGTCGCCCATCTGCGCGTACGCGATCTGGCCGCCCTTGAGGACCGTCTGAGGCTTCACGCCGAAGAACGCGGGGTCCCAGAGGACGAGGTCGGCGAGTTTGCCGGTCTCGACCGAGCCGATGAGGTGGTCCATGCCTTGGGCGACGGCGGGATTGATCGTGTACTTGGCGACATAGCGACGGACCCGGTGGTTGTCGGCGCGGCCGTCACCGGGCAGGGCGCCGCGACGCTTCTTCATCACGTGCGCGGTCTGCCAGGTGCGCAGGACGACCTCTCCGATGCGGCCCATGGCCTGGGAGTCGGAGGAGATGATCGAGATCGCGCCGAGGTCGTGCAGCACGTCCTCGGCGGCGATGGTGGAGGGCCGGATGCGGGACTCGGCGAAGGCGAGGTCCTCGGGGACGGCGGGGTTGAGGTGGTGGCAGACCATCAGCATGTCGAGGTGTTCCTCGACGGTGTTGAGGGTGTGGGGCCGGGTGGGGTTGGTGGAGCTGGGCAGGACGAACGGCTCGGAGACGACGCTGATGATGTCGGGCGCGTGGCCGCCGCCCGCGCCCTCGGTGTGGTACGCGTGGATGGTGCGGCCCGCGATGGCGGCGAGCGTGTCGCCGACGAAGCCGGCTTCGTTCAGGGTGTCGGTGTGGATGGCGAGCTGGGCGCCGGTCTCGTCGCAGACGCTCAGACAGGCGTCGATGACGGCCGGGGTCGCCCCCCAGTCCTCGTGGATCTTGAACCCGAGCGCTCCGCCGCGGAGTTGGGAGTGCATGGCCTCCCGCGACATGGTGTTGCCCTTGCCGAGCAGTCCGATGTTGACCGGGAAGGTGTCGAGCGCCTCGAACATCCGGGCGAGGTGCCAGGGGCCGGGGGTGATGGTGGTGGCCTTGGTCCCCTCGGCCGGGCCCGTGCCGCCGCCGACGAGGGTCGTGATGCCGGAGGAGAGCGCCTGGTCGACGAGGGTGGGCGAGATGAAGTGGACGTGGGCGTCGACGGCGCCGGCCGTGAGGATCTTCCCGTTGCCGGCGATGATCTCGGTCTCGGGGCCGATGACGAGATCGGGGTGGACCCCGTCCATGGTGTCGGGGTTGCCGGCCTTGCCGATGCCGGTGATCCGGCCGTCGCGGATGCCGATGTCGGCCTTGACCACGCCCCAGTGGTCGATGACGACCGCGCCGGTGATGACGGTGTCGGGCGCGCCTTCGGCGCGGGTGGTCCGGGCCTGCCCCATCGACTCGCGGATGACCTTGCCGCCGCCGAACACGGCTTCGTCGCCCGCGCGGCCCGGGCCTCCGGAGCGGTCCTCCTCGATCTCGACCAGCAGGTCGGTGTCGGCGAGCCGGATCCGGTCGCCGGTGGTGGGGCCGAACAGGTCGGCGTAGACGGCGCGGTGGAGCTCAGGCATGGTCGGCGCCCTTCGGGTCGAGCGGGCCGGCCGTCTCGCCGCGCAGCCCGGGGACGACCCGGCGGCCCGCGAGCGGGACGAGTTCGACCTCGACGGGGATGCCGGGCTCGAAGCGCACGGCGGTGCCGGCGGCGATGTGCAGCCGCTGTCCGCGCGCGGCGGCGCGGTCGAAGTCGAGGCCGGGGTTGGCCTCGGCGAAGTGGTAGTGGGAGCCGACCTGGACGGGCCGGTCGGCGGCGTTGAGGACGGTGAGGCGGGTGACGGGGCGCCCTGCGTTGAGGGTGACCGTCCCCTCCGCGTACAGGATCTCTCCGGGGGTCATCGGCGGCGCTCCCCGGTCACACGATCGGGTCGTGGACGGTGACGAGTTTGGTGCCGTCCGGGAAGGTGGCCTCGACCTGGACGTCGTGGATCATCTCCGGGATGCCGGCCATCACGTCGTCGCGGGTGAGCACCTTGCGTCCGGAGGCCATGAGTTCGGCGACCGTTCGGCCGTCGCGCGCGCCTTCGAGGAGGTGCGAGGTGATCAGGGCGACCGCTTCGGGGTGGTTGAGTCTCACTCCGCGCGCTCTGCGCTTCTCGGCCACGTCCGCCGCCACATGGATGAGCAGTCGTTCCTGTTCGTGCGGGGTCAGTTGCACGCTTCCACCTCACAGTCGTCCACCGGGCGGTTCCCTCCCGGACAGCAGCGGACCTTACCGATCTTCAACACTCTGTTGAGCTGCGGTGATGCGCTGCCGGGTCAGACATTGCACGTTAGGGCGGAAGTTTTTCCGACGCGTTAACTCGGGCTTTGCGTCTCCATGGACATCAGTCCGCGCAGCCCGTCCTGCAGGACCCCGACCTCTACGTCGCCGAAGAGGGCCTGCTGGGCGATGAAGCCCTGGGCGGTGGCGATGAGGGTGCGGGCCACGTGGTCGGCGGGGACGTCCGCCGCCATGAGGCCGTTGGCGCGGTAGGCCTCGACCAGCAGCGCCCAGGCCTGGCGCATGCCGTGGTAGCCCTCGGAGAGGGTCGCGTAGAGCCGTTCGTCGCGCAGCGTCTCGGACCAGACCTGGATGATCAGCCGCGCGAAGGCCTGGCGGTCCGCTCCCGCGACGCGCTCCTCCAGGAAGATCCGCAGGACCCGGCCGAGGAGGACGTCGGGGGTGGGCGGCGGCACGGTCAGCGACGCCTCCTCGAACGCGCCGCGGATGCCGTCGAACGCCTCCGACGCGATGGCGGCGATCAGCTCCTCCTTGCCTCGGAAGTAGCGGTAGACGGCACCGGCCGAGAGGCCCACCTCACTGAGGACGTCCTGCATGGAGGTGGCGTGGAAGCCGTTGCGGGCGAAGCAGCGCGCGGCGCCGTCGAGGATCTGACGGCGGCGGGCGTCGAGGTGTTCCTGAGAGACGCGGGCCATGGTCCGAATCTAAAACGAACATTCATTCTTGACAAGCGGCCACGCCGGAGGGACAGTGAGCCCAGAGCCAAAAACGAACGATCCTTCTCTTTGAACGGAAGTCGCCATGTCTGCCACCGGCACCCGCAAGACCGTCGCGGTGATGGTGCTGATCCCGGTCGTCGCGGCCTTGGCCCTGTGGGCCTTCGCCTGGCCGGCCGCGCGTCTCGCCCCGCGCGACCTGCCGCTCGGCGTCGCCGGCCCCGCCACCGCCACCGCCCCGCTGGAACAGCGCCTCGCCGAGCACGACGGCGCCTTCGAGGTCCACCGTTACGACTCCGAGGAGGCCGCCCGTACGGCGATCGAGGACCGGGTCGTATACGGCGCGGTGGTCGTGACCCCGCAAGGGCCCCGGCTGCTGACCGCGTCCGCCGCGAGCCCGGTCGTCGCGGGGCTCCTGCGCGAGGCGGTCACCGCGCAGCTCCCCGCCGGCGCGCCCGTCCAGGTGACCGACGTCGTCCCCACCCCGGCCGACGACCCGCGCGGCAGCGCGTTCGGCTCTAGCCTGTTCCCCCTCATCCTGGCCGGAGCGGCATCGGGCGTCGTCGCCACGGTCCTGGGCCTGCGCCGCGGGCGGGCGGTCCTGGCCCTCGCCGGCGCCGCGGCACTCGCCGGGATCGTCGGGGCCACGCTCGCCCACAGCTGGCTGGGCGCGCTCACCGGGAGCTGGTGGGCCGAGGCGGGGGTCCTCGGGCTGACGGTGCTCGCCATCGGCGCGACGCTCGCCGGCCTCGCGGCCCTCTTCGGCAAGCCGGGCCTGGGCCTCGGGGCGCTGCTGATGGTGCTGCTCGGCAACCCGTTCTCCGGTGCGGCCAGCGCGCCCGAACTGCTGCCGGCGCCCGCCGGGGCGCTCGGTCAGCTGCTGCCGCCGGGCGCCGGCGGATCGGCGCTGCGGTCGGTCGCCTTCTTCGACGGCGCGGGCGCGGGCTCACCGCTCCTGGTGCTCGGCGTCTGGGCGGCGCTGGGCCTCGCCGCGGTCGCCCTGGGCGGCCGCCGCACCCGGCCGGCCACCGAGCCGGAGACCACTCCGGCGCCGCAGCCGGCCCCGGTGGGCTGACGCCCCCACGAAAACGGCCGCGTGCCCCCGCTGTAGCGGACGGGGGCACGCGGCTTTCGCGTGCGCGCAGGGGCGGGCACGCGGCTCGGTTCCAAGGGGCCGGCGCGAGGGGCATCTCGCTGCAGATCGGCTCCCCCTGCGGGCGAGAGCGAGGTGCACGCCGACCCGCCGGCCCGTGCGCTGCGCGTGCTGGACGGCGAGGGGCCGGCGGAACGGGTCACCGTTCGGACGGCGAGCGGCGGGCGGAACGGGTCACTCTTCCGAGGACTCCGGCGAGTTGACATTCCCGCGTGTCGTGTCGAGGTCCACTCGGCCCACGAGGTGCGCAGAATCCCTCCCCCGTTCGGCGTAGTCGACGAATCCACATATGACCGGGGCGGGTTGCACGGCAGGTGTACACATCTGGCTGAATCAGGCGTTCCACCCCTGGTGCGGGGCCCCTTGGGCAAACCTCTGAAGATCACGAAACCTTCTTGTCCACCCGAACGGGTCAGTCGTGAGGAGCCTCACATATCGCCGTTTCAACTCGGATTTCACCCCGGATGTGGGTCAAGATCCGTGACGACGACAAGCCCCCGCCACCACGGCGGGGCGGTCCGGGCGGACGCCGAGTCCTGCCGCTGTCCCGGACGTCTGGTCGACAGAGGTGGATCGGCAGGAGTGGAGGACCCGAGCAACACGGGACGACCGGGCACGTGGGCCGTTCCTCGGGGTGAAGCCGCAGCCGCGGCCGGGCATCTTCGCCTGCCCGAACCCGACAGGTCATCCTTCACAGGCGGCTGACGAAGGGTTGCGCATGACCGCGCAGATTCATGTCCCGTCCCTGCTGTCCCGGGCCGGAGCCGTCTCGGCTCTCACCCTCGCCGCCGTCGGCGGCACGCTGCTGGCACCAGGTGCCGCACCAGAGGCCCAGGCCGCGACCTCACACGCCAACAAGGCCCTGAGCGTCGCCGCCTCCAAGAAGGGAGCGCCCTACAAGTACGGCGCGTCCGGACCCAGCCGGTTCGACTGCTCGGGGCTCACGGTCTACTCGTACAAGAAGGCGGGCAAGTCACTGCCCCGTACGGCGCAGCAGCAGTACAACAAGACCAAGCACATCTCCGCCTCCAGCAGGAAGCACGGAGACCTGGTCTTCTTCCACTCCGGGGGAAGGGTCTACCACGTGGGCATCTACGCTGGTCAGAACAGGATCTGGCACTCCCCCAAGACCGGCTCCTGGGTCAAGCTCGACAAGATCTGGTCCTCGAAGATCTACTACGGCAGGGTCCGCTGACGGGTCGTCCGACCGCGCTGCCGGAGACCGGCTGAGGGCGCCCTGCCGGCCGCGGAGCCGGGGGCCGCGGCCCGACGCCCGGTCAGGTCCCCGCGAGCGGCGCCGAGACCGGGCGCCGGAGCGCCCAGGGCAGGTCGATCCAGACCGTCTTGCCGCCCTCGTCGGTCGGAGTGACCGAGAGCCGGCCACCCGCCTCCGCCGCGAGGAAACGGATGATCACCATCCCCCGGCCGTTGTCCTGCTGGACCGCGGCCGGGAGTCTTCGCGGCCAGCGCGGGTGGCTGTCGGTGACCCCGACGTACAACCGCTCCTCGCGCTCCAGCCGGACGTCGACGGTGAAGGTGGGCGACTGCCCGAAGGTGTGCTGAACGGCGTTGGTGGCCAGCTCCGAGACGATCAGCCGGACCGTGTCGCCGGTGTCGCTGTCGTCCTCGAGCCCCCACCCCCGGAGGACGTCGTCCACGTATCTGCGGGCGGCGGACACCGAGGCGGGATCGCTCGGCAGCGTGACGGATGCTTCCTGATGGTCTGCCATGGCGACGCTGTCCTTCCCACCGGGGGCACGCCCCGGACTGCACGTCGCGTCAGCGTGCCACCGATCGTGCCGCCATAGGGGCCGATCGCCCAAGATATGCAGATATCAGTCCCCCGAAGCGGTGAACTCGGGCGTGTCGCGGGGCCGCCGGGGACGGCCCGGGCGCGGCCTACACCGCGCGCGGGGCCGTCCTGACGATGGTGTCCACCGCCTGGGCGATCCGGTCGTCACCCAGATCCGCGCGCGCCGTGAGCCGCAGCCGGGAGATGCCGTCCGGCACCGACGGCGGCCGGAAACAGCCCACCGCCAGGCCCTCCTCGCGGCAGTCCGCCGCCCATCGCAGCGCCGCCTCCGGTGACGGGGCCCGCACCGAGACCACGGCCGCGTCCGGGCGTGCGGCGGTCAGGCCGGCGTCGGTGAGCAGACGGTGCAAGGTCGTGGCGACCGTCCTCGCCCGCTCCGCGAGAGCGGGATCGCCCTGGATCAGGCGCAGGCTCGCGAGGGCGGCGCCCACGGCGGCCGGGGCGAGGCCCGTGTCGAAGATGAACGTCCGGGCCGCGTTGACCAGGTGCTCGATGACCCGGGCGGGCCCGAGGACGGCACCGCCCTGGCTGCCGAGGGACTTGGACAGGGTCAGGGTGGCGACCACGTCCGGGTCACCCGCCAGTCCGGCGGCGTGGAGCGCGCCGCGGCCTCCCGCACCGAGCACGCCCAGACCGTGGGCGTCGTCGACGACGAGCGCGGCGCCGTGGGCGCGGCAGACGGCGGCGAGTTCGGGCAGCGGCGCCCGGTCACCGTCCACCGAGAAGACCGAGTCGGTCACCACGAGGGCCCGGCGGCCGTCATGGGCCTGGAGGGTCTTGCGCACGGAGTCGGGGTCGGCGTGCGGGACCACGGCCGTCTCGGCACGGGAGAGGCGGCAGCCGTCCACGATCGAGGCGTGGTTCGCGGCGTCGGAGACGATCAGCGAGTCCCGGGCGGTGAGCGCGGTCAGCGCGGCCAGGTTGGCGGCGTAGCCGGAGGAGAAGACGAGGGCCGCCTCGAAACCGCAGAAGTCGGCGAGTTCGCGTTCGAGCGTGGTGTGCAGCCGGGTGGTCCCGGTGACCAGGCGCGAGCCGGTCGCGCCCGCGCCCCAGCGCCGTGCGGCCTCGGCGGCGGCCTCGGTGATCTCGGGGCGCCGGGTCAGGCCGAGGTAGTCGTTGCCCGCCAGGTCGAGCGGCTCCGCCTCGGCGGCGCGCGGCCGCAGCGTCCGCACCAGACCGGCCTCCGCGCGGCGGCGCGCCTCCGTGTCCGTCCAGTCGAACGGAGTCCGGCGCGGGTCCTCGTCCGGCGTGTGCGCGTCCCGGTGCATGGGCCAGATCCTTTTGTAGGCAGCGCACAGACCCTAACCGCCCGTGGCCGAGGTCAGAGTGTGGCCATCCACACACCTCAATCCGGCGCTGTTGTTCGGTTCCTCCTTGGCCGGGGGGCGTGCCGTAGGCCAGGATCAGCCCTTATGGACCTGCTGAACACGCTGGTGGACAAGGGGCTGCGGCGCGAGCTGCCGACCCGTGAAGAAGCGCTCGCCGTGCTGGCGACCTCCGACGACGAACTGCTCGATGTGGTGGCCGCGGCCGGCAAGGTGCGCCGTCAGTGGTTCGGGCGCCGGGTGAAGCTCAACTATCTGGTCAATCTGAAGTCCGGCCTCTGCCCGGAGGACTGTTCGTACTGTTCCCAGCGGCTCGGCTCGACCGCCGGGATCCTGAAGTACACCTGGCTGAAGCCCGACGAGGCCTCCCAGGCCGCCGCCGCCGGTGTGGCCGGCGGCGCGAAGCGGGTCTGCCTGGTGGCGAGCGGCCGCGGCCCGACGGACCGGGACGTGGACCGGGTCGGCAAGACCATCGAGGCGATCAAGGAGCAGAACGAGGGGGTCGAGGTCTGCGCGTGCCTCGGTCTGCTCTCCGACGGCCAGGCGGAGCGGCTGCGGGCCGCGGGCGCCGACGCGTACAACCACAACCTGAACACGTCCGAGGGGACGTACGGCGAGATCACGACCACCCACACCTACCAGGACCGCGTCGACACCGTGCGGAAGGCGCACGACGCGGGTCTGTCGGCCTGCTCGGGGCTGATCGCGGGCATGGGCGAGAGCGACGAGGACCTGGTCGACGTCGTCTACGCGCTGCGTGAGCTGGACTCGGACTCGGTCCCGGTGAACTTCCTGATCCCGTTCGAGGGCACGCCGCTCGCGAAGGAGTGGAACCTCACCCCGCAGCGCTGTCTGCGGATCCTGGCGATGGTGCGGTTCGTCTGCCCGGACGTGGAAGTCCGGATCGCGGGCGGCCGCGAGGTGCACCTGCGCTCGATGCAGCCGCTCGCGCTGAACATCGCGAACTCGATCTTCCTCGGCGACTACCTGACGAGCGAGGGCCAGGCGGGCCAGGCCGACCTCGACATGATCGCGGACGCCGGCTTCGAGGTCGAGGGCGCGGGCACGACGACGCTGCCCCGGCACCGTGCCGACGCGCTCGCCGAGGCGTCGGGCGGCTGCGGCTCGCACGCCGAGGCCGGGACCGGCGGGGGCTGCGGCTCGCACGCCGGAGCCGGCGGCGGTGGGGGTTGCGGTTCGCACGCCGAGGCCGGGGCGGGTGGCGGTTGCGGTCCGTGCGGCGGCGCTCCGGCGCCGGAGGCCGACGAGGTTCCCACGGCCGGCGTCGAGGTCGGGGCCGGTGCCGCCGAGGCGTCGAACGCGCGTACCGACCTGGTGGCGGTCCGCCGCCGGGGTGCCGGAACGGACCTCGCGCCGAATGCGTGAGAGCGACCTGCTGGCCCTGGACCGGGCGCACGTCTGGCATCCGTACGGTCCCATGCCGGGCCGTACGGACCCGCTGGTCGTCGCGTCCGCCTCCGGGGTACGGCTGCGGCTCGCCGAACCGGCGTACGGCCGGGACGAGTTGATCGACGGCATGTCCTCGTGGTGGTCGGCGATCCACGGCTACAACCATCCGGTGCTCAACGACGCGGTGCGGGGCCAGCTGGACCGGATGAGCCACGTCATGTTCGGCGGCCTCACCCACGAGCCGGCCGTCCGGCTCGCGACCCGGCTCGTCGAGATCACGCCGGAGCCCCTGCGGCACGTCTTCCTCAGCGACTCGGGCTCCGTGGCCGTCGAGGTCGCCGCCAAGATGTGCCTGCAGTACTGGCGCTCGGTGGGGCGGCCCGGCAAGCAGCGGCTCCTCACCTGGCGCGGCGGCTACCACGGCGACACCTGGACCCCGATGTCGGTCTGCGATCCCGAGGGCGGGATGCACGAGCTCTGGTCCGGCGTGCTGCAGCGCCAGGTCTTCGTCGGCCCGCCGCCGGCCGCGTACGAGGAGTCGTACGCGGAGCTGCTGCGCGAGGAGATCGGGCGCCACGCGGACGAGGTCGCCGCGGTGATCGTGGAGCCGGTCGTGCAGGGCGCCGGGGGCATGCGCTTCCACGACCCGGAATACCTGCGGGTGCTGCGCGAGGCGTGCGACGCGCACGACGTCCTGCTGATCTTCGACGAGATCGCGACCGGGTTCGGCAGGACCGGCGCCCTGTTCGCGGCGGACCACGCGGGCGTCTCCCCCGACGTGATGTGCGTGGGCAAGGCGCTGACCGGCGGCTATCTGTCCATGGCGGCGACGCTGTGCACGGCGCGGGTGGCCGAGGGGATCTCGCGCGGCGAGGTGCCGGTGCTCGCGCACGGTCCGACCTTCATGGGCAATCCGCTGGCCGCCGCGGTGGCCCGGGCCTCGATCGACCTGCTGCTGTCGCAGGACTGGTCGGTGGAGGTCAAGCGGATCGAGGCGGGGCTGAGCGAGGGCCTGGCCGGGGCCGCCGCGCTGCCGGGCGTCCGGGACGTGCGGGTGCTCGGCGCGATCGGGGTCGTCCAGCTCGACCACGAGGTCGACATGGCGGCCGCCACGGAGGCCGCGGTGCGGGCGGGCGTGTGGATACGGCCGTTCCGCGACCTGATCTACGTGATGCCGCCGTTCGTGACCGGCGACGAGGATCTGACCCGTATCTGCGACGCGGTGCGCGCGGCCGCGGCGGCGGGCTGAACCGCCGGCCGTTCGCAGGGGCCGGCGGGGCACTCGCCCGCGGCCCCTGCGGCCCGCCCGGCCGGTACTTCTGAAAGGACACCACACACCATGACCGTCATCGTCGTCAGCGGTACGGGTACGGAGATCGGCAAGACGATCGTCACCGCCGCGCTGGCCGCCGTGGCCACCGGCCAGGGGCGTTCCGTGGCCGTGCTCAAGCCCGCGCAGACGGGCCTCGCTCCGGACGAGCGCGGGGACGCGGACGAGGTCGTCCGTCTCTCCGGGGCCGAGACCTCGACCGAACTGGCCCGGTTCCCCGAGCCGTTGGCGCCGGCCACCGCCGCCCGGCGGGCGGGCATGACGCCGGTGGGCCCGCGGGAGGTCGCCGACGCGGCGGCCAAGCTGGCCGCTTCGCGCGACCTGGTGCTCGTGGAGGGGGCGGGCGGGCTCCTGGTCCGCTTCGACCAGGAGGGCGGCACCCTCGCCGACGCCGCCCGCCTTCTCGGCGCGCCGGTCCTGGTGGTGGCCCCGGCCGGTCTGGGCACCCTCAACGCCACCACCCTGACCGCCGAGGCCCTGCGGGCCCGCGGCCTCAGCCAGCTGGGCGTGGTCGTGGGCAGCTGGCCCGCCTCCCCTGACCTCGCCGCGCGCTGCAACCTGGCCGACCTGCCCGAGGCGGCCGGCGCGCCGCTGCTCGGAGCCGTACCGGAGGGCGCCGGGGCGCTGGACCCCGAGCGGTTCCGCGCGGAGGCGGTCGAGTGGCTGGCGCCGTCCCTGGGCGGTGTGTGGGACGCGAAGCGTTTCGCCTCGGCGCACCGGCCGTGATCTCCGTACGCTGAAGGCATGCGTGCAACCGTTCAGGAAATCGTCTTCGACTGTGCCGATCCGGCCGGTCTGGTGCGCTTCTGGGCCGCGCTCCTCGGCGGCGACCCGGTCGACCGGAGCCCCGACTGGTCCTATGTCGACCCCCCGGACTTCATCCGGGTCGCCTTCCAACGGGTTCCCGAGGGCAAGGCCGCGAAGAACCGCCTCCATCTGGACCTGGAGGCGGTCGGCGCGGCCGGCGTCGACGCGGCGGCCGACGCCGCCGTCACCCTGGGCGCGGAGCGGGTCGCCGAGATCGTCACCGACGACCACGGGGACTTCCAGGTGATGCGGGACCCGGAGGGCAACGAGTTCTGCTTCGTGTCGGGCTGAGTGGCGCCGGACGGGGAAGAATCCCCTCGTCCGGTCCGCGTCCACAGCCACTCCCCGTCCATGTATTCGTACACGTCCGCTCCGCCGAGCGTCGGAGGAGGTCCGCGATGTCCTCGCGTTCCACCCGGGTCCCCCGGGACGCCGTGCACCACCCGCTCTTCGCGCGCTTCTACGCCCGGTTCAGCGTCTCCGCCGACACGAAGGGCGGGATCGGCCCCCTGCGTACGGAGCTGCTGACCGGGCTCTCGGGCCGGGTCATCGAGATCGGCGCGGGGAACGGACTGAACTTCGCGCACTATCCGGGGACCGTGTCGGAGGTCGTCGCCATCGAACCGGAGCGCCATCTGCGGCGGTTGGCCGCCGAGGCCGCGCTGCGGGCCGAGGTGCCGGTGGACGTGGCCCCGGGCGCGGCGGAGGCGCTGCCGGTCAAGAGCGAGGGCTTCGACGCGGCGGTGGCCTCGCTCGTGCTCTGCACCGTACGGGACGTGCCGCGCACGCTCGCCGAGCTGTACCGGGTGGTGCGCCCGGGCGGCGAACTCCGCTTCTTCGAGCACGGCTTGGCCCCCGGACGCGGGATGGCCCGCGCGCAGCGCGCCCTCGACCGTACGGTCTGGCCGTTGCTCTTCGGCGGCTGCCACACCGGGCGCGACCCGCTGGCGGCGATCGAGGCGGCCGGGTTCGAGCTGATCACGTACCGCGCCTTCACCGTTCCGGAGGAGGGGCCGCGGCTGCCGTCCTCCTTCTGTGTGCTGGGCTCGGCGCGCCGTGTCTGACGCCCCGGACGACGACGACCCACGATGACCGACGCGGTGAGGGATCCGACCACAGGGCGTCCGCCCGGTGCTGACCTGCCCGGATGGCGAAACGTGCTCGACGGTCCGAGGCCGCCGGTGGTGGGATCGGGTCATGAGTGATCTGCGCATCCGGCCCGCCGCCGCGGCCGACATCGACACCGTGCTCGCCTTCTGGCGGGTGGCCGCCGAGGGCACCAGCATCAGCGACGACCGCGACGGGGTCGCGCGGCTGGTCGCCCGGGACCCCGAGGCGCTGCTCCTCGCGGAGCGCGGCGGCGAGCTGGCCGGGACCGTCATCGCCGGGTTCGACGGCTGGCGGTGCCATCTCTACCGGCTCGCCGTCCACCCCGGCCACCGGCGTCAGGGCGTCGGGGGCGCGCTGCTCGCGGCGGCCGAGGAGCGGTTCGTGGCCCTCGGGGGCAGGCGGGCGGACGCGATGGTCCTCGACCGGAACGAGCTAGGCCGGCACGCCTGGCGGGCGGCCGACTACGGACCGCAGGAGCAGTGGACCCGGTGGGTCAAGCCGCTGCCGGCCGACGCCGCCGGCGCGACGGCGCCTACCCTCACCTCCGGAGCCGTCGGCTCCCCCGCACAGGAGGGGTGATCGCCCACCCCGCTTTGCCCGTCCTTTACCATGAGTATTTCCTTCCCCTCCGGCCGAAAGGTGTGAGCGTCCGCCCATGGGCGAGCCTCCCAGTAGCAGTCAGCGCGAGACCCGACATCGCGCGCTCCTCCCCTCCCTGTCTGATCATGGGACGGAGGTGAACCGATGATCGAAGTGCTTCTGCTCGTGGTGGCGCTGCTGCTCTCCCTCGCGTGCGGTCTCTTCGTCGCGGCGGAGTTCTCGCTGACCACGGTCGAGCGCGGCGAGCTGGAAGCGGCCGTCGAGCGGGGCGAGCGGGGGGCCGCGAGCACGCTCAAGGCCGTCAAGTCGCTCACCTTCCAGCTCTCCGGCGCGCAGCTCGGCATCACCGTCACCAACCTGGTCGTCGGCATGCTCTCCGAGCCGTCGATCGCCAAGCTGATCCGCGGCCCGCTCCAGGACATCGGTCTCTCCTCCGCGGTCGCCTCCTCGGTGGCCCTGGTCATCGGCACCGCCCTGTCGACCGTCGTCCTGATGGTCGTGGGCGAGCTGGTCCCGAAGAACTGGGCGATCTCCTCGCCGCTGGCGATCGCCAAGCGCGTGGCCACGTTCCAGCGGATCTTCACGGCCGCCTTCAAGCCGCTGATCAGCCACCTCAACAACACCGCCAACCGGATCCTGCGCCGGATCGGGATGGAGCCGGCCGAGGAGCTGGCCTCCGCCCGTTCGCCGCAGGAGCTGGTGGCCCTGGCACGCCACTCCGCCAAGGAGGGCGCGCTGGAGGCGGACACCGCCGAACTGTTCGTACGGACCCTGAACCTCGCCGAGCTGACGGCGGAGAACGTGATGACACCGCGCGTCCAGGTCACCGCCCTGGAGGTGCAGGCCACCGCCGAGGACGTCGCCAACGCGACCCGCGCGACCGGCCTGTCCCGCTTCCCCGTCTACCGCGGCAACCTGGACTCGGTGGTCGGCATCGCCCACATCAAGGACGTCCTGGCCATACCGGCCGACGAACGACGGCTCCGCCGGATCGGGGACATGCTGCGCGAGCCGCTGCTCGTCCCGGAGACGCTCACGGTCGACCGGCTGCTCGACCGGCTCTCGGGCAAGCAGACGATGGCCGTCGTCATCGACGAGTACGGCGGTACGGCCGGGGTCGCGACCCTGGAGGACATCGTCGAGGAGGTCGTCGGCGAGGTGCGCGACGAGCACGATCCGCACGAGACTCCCGACCTGGCACGGGTGGGCGTGGACCCGGACGGACGCGAGCTGTGGTCCGCCGACGGAGCGGCCCGTACGGACCAGCTGGAGGCCATCGGCCTGCGGATCCCGGACGGACCCTACGAGACGCTGGCGGGCGTCCTCGCCACCGAGCTGGGACGGATCCCCGCGGTCGGTGACCGCGTCGAGCTGGCCCACTGGCGGCTGGACGTCGTGGACGCCTCCGGGCGCCGGGCGGCCCGCGTGCTGATGCACGCCCCGCCGAGCGACCTGTCCGAGGAGACCGGGGAGGCCGGCCGATGACCGCGATCCAACTGCTGATCGGCCTGGCGACCCTGGTCGTGAACGGCTTCTTCGTCGGCGCGGAGTTCGCCCTGATCTCCGTACGCCGCAGCCAGATCGAACCGGCGGCGGAAGCCGGCGACCGGCGCGCCCGGAGCGTGATCTGGGGTCTGGAACACGTCTCGGCGCTGCTCGCCGCGGCCCAGCTCGGCATCACGCTGTGCACCCTGGTGCTCGGCATCGTCGCCGAACCGGCCATCGCGCACCTGCTGGAGCCGCTCTTCGACGCGGTCGGCGTGCCGCACGGGCTGGTGCACCCGATCTCCTTCGTGATCGCGCTGTCCGTGGCGACCTATCTGCACATGCTCCTCGGCGAGATGGTCCCCAAGAACATCGCGCTGGCGGAGCCGACCCGCTCGGCGCTCCTCCTGGGCCCGCCGCTGGTGGCGATCGCCCGGGCGCTGCGTCCGGTGATCTTCACGATCAACGCCTTCGCGAACGGCATCCTGAAGCTGCTCCGGGTGGAGACGAGGGACGAGGTCTCGGCGACGTTCTCGGACGACGAGCTGGCCCGGATGGTCACCGACGCCGGTGTCGCCGGTCTCCTGGACGACCGCGCGGCCGAGCGGCTGCACGACGCCCTGGAGCTGGGGCGGCGCCCGGTGCGGGACGTCGTCATGCCGGTGGAGAAGGTCCTGTACGCGGCCGTGGGCACCACGCCCGAGGAGCTGGAGGCGCTCGCCGCGGAGTCGGGCTTCTCCCGGTTCCCGGTGGTCGACTCGAGCCGCGGGATCCTCGGCTACCTCCATGTGAAGGACGCCTTGGACGCGGCCCCGCGCGACCTGCCGTTCCCGGTCTCGGCGATGCGGCCGATCGCCCGGGTGAAGGCGGCCACCCCGATGGACGACGTCCTGACGGCGATGCGCCGCAGCCGCACGCACCTGGCGGCGGTCCTCGGCGACGACGGCAAGCTGGCAGGCCTCGTCACGATGGAGGACGTGCTGCGGGAGCTGGTGGGGCGGCCGGCGGCGTAGGGGGCGTCTTGTCGATCGGGCCGGATCAGGGAGCGGTGTCCGGTGCCGTGGATCGCAAGGCGGAGGAGGGAGTCGATGCGGAGCATCGACGACTGACGACAACGCGGCGAGGCGCGGTGCCGGGCGCCGCGACCCCGGCAGGATCGGCAAGACACCCCCTAGCTTTGGTACGCCTATGAGGGGCCCGGGACGGGGGCGCGGAGGCGCTCCCGGACCGGGCTCCGGCTTGTGGGGGCGGGGGCCGGGGTGGCTGGCGGGGCCTCGGGCTCCGGGCTCACGGCAGGCCCATACCGCACGGTATGATCGCTCCGTCATGGAATCGAATGCCACCTACACCAGCCTGGTCGCCGTCGGCGACAGTTTCACCGAGGGCATGTCGGACCGGCTGCCCGACGGGACGTACCGAGGCTGGGCCGACATCCTCGCGACCCGGCTGGCCGCCCGGACGCCCGACTTCCGGTACGCCAATCTCGCCGTACGCGGGAAGCTCATCCGCCAGATACTCGACGAGCAGGTCGACGTGGCCGCCGCCATGAAGGCAGATGTGGTGACGCTGGTCGGCGGGCTGAACGACACCCTGCGGCCCGCGTGCGACATGGGGCGGGTCCGGGGGCTCCTCACCGAGGCGGTCGAGCGGCTGACGCCGTCCTGCGGGCAGCTCGTGCTGATGCGCAGCCCCGGCCGGCAAGGGCCCGTCATGCAGCGGTTCCGACCGCGCATGGAGGAGCTCTTCCAGCACATCGACGACCTCGCGGCCCGGCACGGCGCCCTCGTCGTCGACCTCTACGGCGCCCCCGTCCTCGGCGACCAGCGACTCTGGGACGTGGACCGTCTGCACCTGACCGGCGAGGGACACCGGCGGGTGGCCGAGGCGGTGTGGCAGGCGCTGGGCCTCGCCCCCGAGGAAGACTGGCTCGCGCCGCTGCCCACCGCCGTCCGCCCGGGCTGGATGACCCGGCGCGCCGCCGACGCCCGCTTCGCGCGGGAGCACCTCGGCCCGTGGATCGGCCGTCGCCTGACCGGCCGCTCCTCCGGCGACGGCCTCCCGGCCAAGCGGCCGGACCTGCTGCCGTACGAGATCGTTCGCGACGCCTCGTACGAGAACGCGCGCGGGACGGCCACGCAGGAGCCCCCGAGCGCATAGCCGGGCAGTCGCGCCGGCGTCGGGCCTCCCGTACGGGGGAAGGCGCGGGAGGGCCGACGTGACGCGGGTCTCGTAGCAAGCGACGAAACCGGGCGTGGCGCTGGCCTGCAGAAACCGCCAGTAGAATCTGGTCACGTGACTGCTGCTGCGAAGCCCCGCATCCCCAATGTCCTGGCCGGCCGCTACGCCTCCGCGGAGCTCGCCGTCCTCTGGTCCCCCGAGCAGAAGGTGAAGCTGGAGCGTCAGCTGTGGCTCGCCGTGCTGCGTGCCCAGAAGGACCTCGGGATCGAGGTTCCGGAGACGGCCCTGGCCGACTACGAACGCGTCCTCGACCAGGTCGACCTCGCCTCCATCGCCGAGCGCGAGAAGGTCACCCGGCACGACGTGAAGGCCCGGATCGAGGAGTTCAACGACCTCGCCGGACACGAGCAGGTCCACAAGGGCATGACCTCCCGTGATCTCACGGAGAACGTCGAGCAGCTCCAGATCCGGCTCTCGCTGGAGCTGATGCGCGACCGTACCGTCGCCGTCCTGGCGCGCCTGGGCAAGCTCTCCGGCGAGTACGCCGAGCTGGTCATGGCCGGCCGCTCCCACAACGTCGCCGCGCAGGCGACCACCCTCGGCAAGCGTTTCGCGACCGCCGCCGACGAGCTGCTCGTCGCCTACGGCCGGCTGGAGGACCTCCTCGGCCGGTACCCGCTGCGCGGCATCAAGGGCCCGGTCGGCACCGCCCAGGACATGCTCGACCTGCTCGGCGGCGACGCCGCCAAGCTCGCGGTGCTGGAACAGCGCATCGCCCACCACCTGGGCTTCTCGCACGCCTTCACCTCGGTGGGCCAGGTCTACCCCCGCTCGCTCGACTACGACGTGGTCACCGCGCTCGTGCAGCTGGCCGGCGCGCCGTCCTCCGTCGCCAAGACGATCCGCCTGATGGCCGGCCACGAGCTGGTCACCGAAGGCTTCAAGCCCGGCCAGGTCGGCTCGTCCGCGATGCCGCACAAGATGAACACCCGCTCCTGCGAGCGCGTCAACGGCCTCATGGTCATCCTGCGCGGTTACGCCTCGATGACCGGCGAGCTGGCCGGCGACCAGTGGAACGAGGGAGACGTCTCCTGCTCGGTGGTCCGCCGGGTGGCGCTGCCGGACGCGTTCTTCGCCTTCGACGGTCTCCTGGAGACCTTCCTGACGGTGCTCGACGAGTTCGGTGCCTTCCCGGCCGTCGTCGCCCGCGAGCTGGACCGCTACCTCCCCTTCCTGGCCACCACCAAGGTCCTCATGGGCGCCGTGCGCGCCGGCGTGGGCCGCGAGGTCGCCCACGAGGCGATCAAGGAGAACGCCGTCGCCTCCGCCCTCGCCATGCGCGAGCAGGGCGCCGAGCGCAACGAACTCCTCGACAAGCTGGCCGCCGACGACCGGATCCCGCTGGACCGGGATCAGCTCGACTCGCTGATGGCGGACAAGCTGTCCTTCACCGGCGCCGCCGCCGACCAGGTCGGCGGTGTGGTCTCCCGCATCGAGGAGATCGTGAAGCAGCACCCGGAGGCCGCCGGGTACACCCCCGGGTCGATCCTCTGACCGGCTTCACCCCGCAGGAGCTGCAGGCCGCTCGCGACCGCGTCGTCCCCGACGTGGCCGCGGGCGGCCTCTCCGTGCTCTTCTGCGGGATCAACCCGGGTCTGATGTCGGCGGCGACGGGCCACCACTTCGCGCGGCCGGGCAACCGCTTCTGGCCCGTGCTCCACCTGTCCGGCTTCACCCCTCGCCTGCTGAAGCCGTCGGAGCAGGAGGAGTTGCTGACGTACGGCCTCGGCATCACGAACGTGGTGGCGCGGGCGAGCGCGCGAGCCGACGAGGTGAGCGACGAGGAGTTCCGGGAGGGCGGCCGGCTGCTGACCGAGCGGGTGGAGCGGCTGCGGCCGCGCTGGCTGGCGGTCGTCGGCATCACGGCCTACCGCACGGCCTTCGGCGAGCGGAAGGCGGCCATCGGGCCGCAGGAACGGACGATCGGCGACACCCGGATCTGGGCCCTGCCCAACCCGAGCGGCCTCAACGCGCACTGGACGGCCCAGACGATGGCGGAGGAATTCGCCCGACTGCGCGAGACGGCCGGGCTGCCCGACCGAGGCGCCTAGCGACGCCGGAGCGCGACGGAGGGCTGCGCGACGGTCAGGGGGGTGATCAGCGCCGATGGCCGGGGCCGGGGGTCAGGGCGGGGGCGTCTCGGTGAGGCAGGTGAGCAGACGGAGGCCGGTGCCGGCAGCGCTTCCGGGGGTGAGGCCGAGGACGAGCCACCGGTCCTCCACCTGCCAGACGCGGGCCTCCGGCACGGAGGTGCAGAGCAGGTCCCACGGGGCGGCTATCGCCTCCCCCTCGGCGTACCGGTCGAGGAGCGGGGACAGCGTGACGATGCGGGGCGGCCCCCAACGGCCGGCCAGGAGCACTGCGAGCGCGTCCCGTTCGGCCACCGCCTGTTCTACCCGCTCCTCCCACGACTCCTCGACGGAGGGCCCGTCGGCCGGCCCGCCGAACTCTAACTCCGCGAGGTGATAGCCCTCCTGGGGCAGGGCGCGGGCGCGCAGCAGGTCGAGGGCGGCGAGGTGCTGTGCGAGCGTCATGACTCCAGTAAAGCGCCGGGGTCTGACAACTGGCCCCCCGTCAGCAGCCGCACCCGGGGCCTCCGGGGCCGGGCGCGGAGGCCGTTCGGGCGGGAGGGGTCACCCTCGCGTCGTGACCTCGTGACGGAGGTGGGCCCGGGCGGCGCTCGCTGCCCTCCGGTCCATTGAGTACCATCCGGCAGACATGCGTACGAGCTGGGAGGACACACGGTGGGGCGGCTGACCGGCGGAGATCCATCGCTGTTGCGGCGGATCAACTCCGCGGTGGTACTCCATGCCCTGCGGGGCGCCGACGCGCTCACGCTGACCGATCTGACCCGGATCACCGGCCTGTCGCGGCCGACGGTCGAGGGTGTGGTCGAAGGACTCATCGTGGCGGGGCTCGTCGTCGAGGCGGCGGCCGAGGAGGGCGAGGCGAGGCGGCAGGGCCGGCCCGCCCGGAGGTTCCGGTTCCGGGCCGAGGCGGGGCATCTGCTGGGCATCGAGATCGGGCCGCACCGAGTCGCCGCGCTGATCTCCGGTCTGGACGGCCGGATCATCGGCGCCGGGGCGCGGGAGGTTTCGGAGTCGGCTCCGGAGGACGAGCGCCTGGAGCGGGTCCGTACGGTCGTCGCGGACGTGCTGCGCAAGGCCGGCGTGCCCCGGTCCAACCTGCGGGCCGTCGGCGTGGGTACGCCGGGGATCGTGGAGGCGGACGGCACCGTACGGCTCGGCACGGCGCTGCCCGGCTGGACCGGCCTCGCGCTCGGCGAACGGCTGCGGCGCTCCTTCCGCTGCCCGGTGCTCGTGGAGAACGACGCCAACGCGGCCGCGGTCGCCGAGCACTGGAAGGGCGCGGCGACCGACTCCGACGACATCGTGTTCGTCCTGGCCGGACTGAGCCCGGGCGCCGGCTCGCTGATCGGCGGGCGGCTGCACCGGGGGTACGGCGGGGCGGCCGGGGAGATCGGGGCGCTGCACCTGCTCGGCCGGGGGGTCACCCCCGAGCACCTGCTGTCCACCACGGACGAGCCGCTGCACCCGCTCGACGAGCAGGCCGTCGCCCAGGTCTTCACGCTCGCCCGACAGGGTGACACCCGGGCCCAGGCGGCGGTGGAGCGCTTCACCCAGCGGCTGGTCCACGACGTGGCGGCGCTGGTCCTGGCCCTCGACCCGGAGCTGGTGGTGATCGGCGGCTGGGCGGCGGGCCTGGACGGGGTGCTGCAGCCGCTCCGCGACGAGCTGGCGCGGTTCTGCCTGCGCCCGCCGCGGGTGGCCCTCTCCCTCCTGGGCGACTCGGCGGTCGGCACCGGCGCCCTTCGGCTGGCCCTGGACCACGTGGAGGAACAGCTCTTCGCGGTGGAGGGCACGGCCACCGGCCGCCGCTGAGCGCCCGGGGGTACGGGGGCTGCCTACGGCGCGAGCCCGTGCGGACGCCGCCGGTGCGGCGCCCTCACGGGCTCGGGATCGGATCGGGTCCGGGCGGCGTCCTGTCAGGAGGCCATGACCAGGTCGACGGAGTCGCCGAAGGTGAGGCGGCAGGTGTCGGCGCGGTAGGTGGCGACGGAGACGGCGGCGGTACGGCCGCCGGAGAGATAGCGGGTCGTCACCAGGAGGACCGGGGCGCCCGGCAGGCGGTCCAGCTCCTTGGCGTCGTCGGCGCGCGCCGAGCCCAGCTCCACGGAGCGGTCCTGACCGTCCAGGGCGAGGCGCTGCAGTTCGCGCAGTACGGCGCGGGCGCGGGCGGGTCCCGTCGGGTCGCCGGTCTCGCCCAGCTCGGGCACCGAGCCCGTCGGTACGTACAGCAGCTCGGCGGCGACAGGCTGCCCGTGGGTGACGCGCAGGCGGCGCACGATCTGCACCGGCGCCTCGGGCTCGATGTCCAGGAGCCGCGCGACGGCGGCGGGCGCGGCGGCGAGGGTGCAGTCCATCGACTGCCAGGTCTCCTCGGCGACGCCGGGCCAGGTGTGCTGGGTGGTGGAGACGTCCACGCCCACGCGGGGCGGGGCGACGGTGGTGCCGACGCCTCGGCGGCGCTGGAGGCGGCCTTCGAGCTCCAGCTGTTCGAGCGCCTGGCGGAGCGTCGCCCGGGCGACGCCGAAGCGTGCGGCCAGCTCCCGCTCGTTGGGCAGGATCTCCCCGACAGCGAAGTCGGAGTCGAGCGCTTCGCCGATCACGGTCTTGAGGTGCCAGTACTTAGGCTCCGGCACCGATTCCAGCTGCGTGGTCCCCACCCTGATCCTCCGCAATTCGCCGTGTCCCGCGGCGGTTTTTCCGCGCCCTTGTTTATTAAAGGTTCCTGCACTAACTCTGCGACCATAAAGCGGCCCACCCCCTTGGTCAAGACCAATGCTCCGCCCGATGCCCGGGAAAGGGGCCCTTTGACGTAGATCGTTCACAGGACGTTCGCGCCCGCGTGAGGTGCGCACGCCACGAGGGCGAGGCGGGGGGCTCGCGGCTCCGGGCCGCGCGAGGCGCGGGGCGGTGGCGCGAGGACAGACGACGGAGGGCCGGGAGCGCCCGGCGGAAGGGCCGGGCGGAGGGCGGAGGCGCGGTCGGTCAGCCGGCCGTCAGGGCGCGCAGCTTCTCGGGGTTGCGGACGATGTAGACGCACTGGATACACCCGTCCCGTACCTCCACTTGGAGGAGGGCGTCGGGCGCGCCGTCGACGAGGGTGAGCAGCGCGGGAGCGCCGTTGGCCTCCAGGAAGCGGAGCTCGTAGACGGTCTCGGCGTCCCGGGCCACGGCGAGCAGGAAACGGCCGACCTTGTCGGCGCTCTCGACGATCCGCCGTGGCGCCTTGGACTTGCCCCCGCTGTCCCCGACCAGTCGCACGTCCGGGGCGAGGAGGGCGAGGAGCCCTTCGAGGTCGCCGCCGGCCGCGGCGGTGAGGAAGCGTTCGGTGAGGTCGCGGCGCTCGGCCGGGTCGACGTCGTAGCGCGGCCTGCCCTCGTCGACATGGCGGCGGGCCCGCCCGGCGAGCTGACGGACGGCGGCCTCGGAGCGGTCGAGGGCGGCCGCGATCTCCGCGAAGGGGAAGCCGAAGGCCTCCCGGAGCACGAAGACCGCGCGCTCCAGGGGCGAGAGGGACTCCAGGACGACGAGGACCGCGAAGGAGACGGAGTCGGTGAGGAGGGCGCGTTCGGCGGTGTCGGGGACGGTCGGCCCGAAGTCGGTGACGACGGGTTCCGGCAGCCAGGGCCCGACGTAGGACTCGCGGCGAGCCTGGATCTGGCGGAGCCGGTCGAGGGCGAGCCGGGTGGTGATCCGTACGAGATAGGCGCGCGGCTCCCGGACCTCGGAGCGGTCGGCGGCCGACCAGCGCAGCCAGGCCTCCTGGACCACGTCCTCGGCGTCGGCCGCGCGGCCGAGCATGCGGTAGGCGACGCCGGTGAGCATCGGCCGGTGCTCTTCGAACACATCTGTCGGGGTCTCGGTCGCCACTCCCCCATCCCAGCCGACCGGGGCAGGGCGTGTCCAGTTCCGTCCGCGCCCTTGAACTCGTGGCTACCGACCGGTAATTCTTGCTGACAGGACGTCTAAGAGATGTCGACGACAGGGAGCAGGCGCATGACCGCACAGATCTCGTTCACGGCCGGGTCCCCCGGGGGGCCTCGCACGGTCTCCCTGACGTACGAGCGCAGGGGCGCGGGCGAGCCGCTGCTCCTGCTGCACGGCATCGGCCACCACTGGCAGGCGTGGGAGCCGGTCCTCGACGTCCTCGCCACCGAGCGGGACGTGATCGCCGTCGACCTTCCGGGCTTCGGCACCTCCCCCGCCCTGCCCGAGGGGTACGCCTACGACCTGTCGACCGTCGTGCCCGTGCTCGGCGCCTTCTGCGCGGCCCTCGGGATCGACCGGCCGCACGTGGCGGGGAACTCCCTGGGCGGGCTCCTGGCCCTCGAACTCGGCCGGGAGAAGCTGGTGCGCTCGGTGACGGCGCTCTCCCCTGCCGGGTTCTGGTCGGAGCGGGAGCGGCGGTACGCCTTCGGAACCCTGCGCGCCATGCGGGTCGCGGCACTGTCGATGCCGGTCCCCGTGATCGAGCGCCTCTCCCGGAGCGCGGCCGGTCGGACCGCGCTGACCAGCACCATCTACGCGCGGCCCGGGCGCCGTTCACCCGAGGCGGTGGTCGCCGAGACGCTCGCCCTGCGCGAGGCCACCGGCTTCCACCAGACCCTGGCGGCCGGCCGGAGCGTGCTGTTCGGCGACGACGTGCCCGGGGTCCCCGTCACCGTGGCCTGGGGCACCCGCGACCGGCTGCTGCTGCGCCGCCAGGGGGTGCGCGCCAAGCACACCGTCCCCGGCGCCCGGCTCGTCCGCCTGCCCGGCTGCGGCCATGTCCCGATGAACGACGACCCGGCCCTCGTCGCCCGCGTGCTCCTGGACGGCAGCCGCTGACCGGCACGCGCGCGTGAAGCGGCGGGCGTCGGCGGGGCGGCCCGCGCGCGTGGAGCGGCGGGGGCGGCTGAGCCGTCGGACCGGGGCGGGGGTGCCGGACGGCGTGCGGGCCGGTGCCGTGGGCGGACAGGGCGGACTCCGCGTTGTTCACGCGTGGTTCGCGTACGCGCCGCTCCGGTCCCTTAGGCAGGGGGCGGCACTTCGCACCCCACCCGGCACAGGCCCTGGAGACCTCCATGTCGCACCGCACCCCCGGCCCGCCCGCCCACCCGCTCCCCGAACCGTCCCCGAGCCCGTCCTCTCCCGCCCGCCGCAGCGTACTGCGCGGCACGCTCGCCGCCTCCGCGGCGCTCACGCTGGGCGGCGCCGTCCCGGCCCCCGCGCTGGCCCTTTCGGGACGGCCCCGGGCCGGCTGGGGCGTGCAGACCGGAGGTGTCACGGCCTCCTCCGGCCTCGTGTGGATCCGGTCGGACCGGCCCGCCCGGATGATCGTGGAGACCGCCGCCGACGCCTCGTTCCGCCGTCGCCAGCGCCATGTCGGGCCGCTGCTCGGCCCGGGCAGCGACTTCACAGGGACGACCGCCCTGCGCGGGCTGCCTGCCGGTGAGCAGATCCACTACCGCGTCACCCTCGCGGATCCGGACGACCCGCACCGTACCGGCGAGCCCGTCGTCGGCACCTTCCGCACGGCTCCGGCGCGGCGGCGCGACGGGGTCCGCTTCCTGTGGTCGGGGGACATCGCCGGGCAGGGCTGGGGCATCAACCCGGACATCGGCGGCTTCCGCGCGTACGAGGAGATGCGCCGGCTGGACCCGGACTTCTTCCTCTGCAGCGGTGACACGATCTACGCCGACGGGCCACTCCAGCCGACGGTGACGCTGCCCGACGGGCGGATATGGCGGAACGTCATCACCCCGGAGAAGTCGAAGGTCGCCGAGACCCTGGACGAGTACCGGGGCAACTTCCGCTACAACCTGCTCGATCACCACGTCCGGGCGTTCAACGCGCAGGTGCCGTCGATCGTGCAGTGGGACGACCACGAGGTCCGCAACAACTGGTACCCCGGCCAGATCCTGGACGACGCGCGGTACACCGAGAAGGACGTCGACGTGCTCGCGGCCCGTGCCTCGCGCGCGTTCGGCGAGTACTTCCCGCTGCCCGGTGCCACCACGCGCGGTGGCACCGGGCAGGGCGGCGCCGAGCGACGGATGCACCGGGTGGTGCGGTACGGGCCGCTGCTCGACGTGTTCGTCCTCGACATGCGCTCGTACCGCAACGCCAACTCGCCGGGACGGCAGGCGGACGACACCACCGGCATCCTGGGCGCGGAACAGCTCGCCTGGCTCAAGCGGGAGCTGAGCCGTTCGCGGGCCGTGTGGAAGGTCCTGGCCGCGGACATGCCCCTGGGCCTGGTCGTCCCGGACGGCGCCACCGACATCGAGGCGATCGCCCAGGGCGACCCGGGCGCGCCGCTGGGCCGGGAGCTGCAGATCGCCGAGCTGCTGCGGTTCGTCAAGCACCGGCGGATCACCGGCACGCTGTGGCTGACCGCCGACGTGCACTACACCTCGGCGCAGCACTACGCGCCGGAGCGGGCGGCCTTCCAGGACTTCGCGCCCTTCTGGGAGTTCGTCTCGGGCCCGCTGGCCGCCGGCGGTTTCCCCGCCAACCGGCTGGACCCGACGTTCGGTCCCGAGCGGGTCTTCGTCCAGGCGCCCGAGCGGGCGAACGTCTCGCCGATGGAGAGCCCGCAGTACTTCGGCGAGGTCGACATCGACGGGCACAGCGGCGAACTGACGGTGCGGCTGCGGGCGGAGGGCGGCACGGTGCTGTTCGCCAAGGTGCTCCAGCCGGGGCGCGTCGGGCAGTGAGCGCCACGGCCGATTGTCAGTGGTGGGTCCTAACGTCTTTCGCATGACGCGATCCGTACAGGCGCTCGCCTACGCACGCCCGTCCGCCCTCGAGACCCTGGGGGGCGGGCGGCAGCTCGGCCTGGAGACCTCCGGGGGGCTGACGCCCGCCGGAGCCGAGGCCCACCCCCGCTTCTTCGCCGGGTTCCTGACGTCCCCGCAGATCGCGGCGCGCGGCCTGCTCGCGGTCGCGGACGTGGCGGCCGCCCGCTATTACCAGCGGATACGACCGGGGTCGCTGGACCCGGTCGTGACGGGGAACGGCGACCGGCTGCGCTTCGAGTCGTTCTCCGGCTGCGGCGGGGTGTACGCCCGCCTGGACGTGCTGAGCGAGGGCCTTGACGGAGCCGAGACCGGCCACGGCACGACCAATGTGGACGTCAACAATCCGCTGCGGGAGGCCCTGTCCCGGATGACGGGGCACGATCCGCTGCATCTTCGGGTCGGCCCGCAGGAGTTGGCGGTGACCACGCTCGAAGGCGCGGTCGTGGAGAAGAAGGTGCCGCTGCCGGACCGCTGGCTTCGCGGCTTCGCCGAGGCGCAGGTGGCGTCCGCCGGGTTCGATCTGCGGGCCGAGCTGACCGGCGCCGAGGCCGTCCGGTTCCTGCGGTCGCTGCCCCGCTCGCAGGCGCGGGGGCGGGGGCCCCTGTGGGTGGTCCAGTCCGGCAGGACGCTGCGGCCGACCACCCGGCCGGTCGCGGGCGCGGTCTGCCTCCCGGGGCCTGACCGGCTGGCGGCCCTGGAGCGGGTGCTGCGGCACGCGACGGCGCTGCGGGTGTACGGACCGGTGCCGGACGGGGTCGCGACGGCGAGCGCCTGGGAACTGACGCTGCCGGGTATGCGCCTGACGCTCACCCTCTCGCCGGACGCCTCGCGGGGCTTCTCGGGGGAGGGCGGGGTCCTGGAGGCGCTCGCCACCCCCGAGGCGGAGCGGGACGCCGAGCTGGTCTCGGTCCTGCTGGCCTGGGAGCCGCGCATCGACCCGGCCGAGCTGGCCGCCGAGGCGGGGCTCACGGTGGAGCGGGTGCGTGCGGCCCTGACCCGGCTCGGGACGGCGGGGCGGGTGGGGTACGACGTCGCCGACGCGGCCTACTTCCACCGGGAGCTGCCCTACGACGCGGACCGCGCCGAGCGCCACAATCCGCGTCTCGTGGCCGCTCGCGCGCTGGTCGCCGAGGGCGCCGTCGTCCTCGACGGCGTCCTCGCGACGGTCGCCTCGGGCGAACGGCGCTATCAGGTCCGGGAGTCGGGCGGGGCGCTGAGCTGCACCTGCCAGTGGTGGGCGGACTACCGCGGCCGGCGCGGTCCGTGCAAGCACGCCCTGGCGGTGCGGATGGTCAGGCGGGGCGAGACGGTCGCCGGAGGCACGCGATGACGGACACGACGGAGAAGACGGGGACGGCGGGGATGACGGGTACGGCAGGGGCGCCGGGTACGGACCCGGCCACGGGGGCGATGGGAGAAGCCGTGGCGGCGGGGGTGTCGGGCGAGGCCGTGACGGCGGGGGTGTCGGGCGAGGCCGTGGCGGTCGAGCGGCTGCTGGAAGCGGTGCGCCAGGGCAGGGTCGCGGAGGTGCCGGGGCTGCTGAAGCCGCTGGACGCGGCCGCGCGCAAGACCGTGCTGGGGGAGCTGAAGCTGCTGCGCACGGAGGTGCGCGGGTGGGACTGGAGCCGCTGGTCCGAGGCGGCCGGGATCCGCCGCACCCTGCGGGTCGCGGGCGCCGGATGCCACACCGGGGCCGCCGCGGCCGCGGCCTGGATCGCGGGCCGTGACCTCATGGACTGGGGCTCCCGCGACGGCTCCCTCCTCCTCACCGTCCTCGCCGACCGGGATCCGGCCTGGCTCGCGGACGTGACGCAGCGGCTGGCCGAGCGGCCGGCCGTGGTGGAGAACGGCTACGCACTCGTCCACGATCTGGTCGTCCTCTCCGGCTGTCCGGTGCCGGCGACGGACGCCTACGTCACGGGCTGGACCCGGGCAGTGGCCGGCGACGGCCTCCTGGACCGGCTGCGCACGGACCCGCAGACGCCGGTGCTGGTGCCCCGCTTCTTCGAGCTCGGCGAGACGCCGGACCCCCTCACCTGGTGGAACGACTCCGACAACTCCGGCCACTGGCCGACGGCGCTCGCCGCGCTGGCCGCGGAGGGACTGCTCGACCGCGAGACGCTGCTGGAGGGCTGCGTCGCTCGCCTCCTGCGCGGCGGACGCCCGCGTGACCTGCGCTTCCCGCTCTCCCTGCTCCAGCTCCTCGGCCCCACGGGCCGGGAGCGGAGCGGCCGGGTCGCGGAGTGGACCGGGATGGCGGCCGACGCCCCGTCGCCGGTCGCGGGTTACGCCCAGCAGATCCTCGCGGAGCTCGCGCTCGAGGGCGAGCTGTCCGTCCGGGAGCTGGCCGAGATGTCCGGCCCGGTGCTCTTCCGGACCGAGAAGAAGCTGGTGCGGGCGCAGCTGACCCTCCTGACCAAAGTGCTCAGGAAGGACCCGGCTGCGGCCGCCGAGCTCCTTCCGGTCGTGGCGGACGCGTTCGGGCACGAGGACAACGGCCTCCAGGAGCGGGCCCTGAAGCTGGTGGGCCGCCACCTCGGCGCGGTGGACGAGCAGGTGCGGCTGGAACTGGCCGGCGCGGCGGCGCGGCTGGACCCCGGGCACCGGGAGGCGGCCGAGGAACTGTTCGGCGGCCTTCCGGACGAGGACGCCGACGGTGCGTACGAGGAGATCCTGCCGCCCGTGCCCGTAGCGCGTCCGGTGGCGCCGCCCGCGGAGTCGGTCGCCGAGCTGGTCGAGGACCTGGTGGCGCTCTCCAAGGGCCGCACGAGGACGGCGGAGGAGTTCGAGCGGGCGCTGGACGGGCTCGTCCGGCACGCGCACCGGGACCGTGCGGTGCTCACGGAGGCGGTCGCGGCGGCCTTCGCCGGCAGCTTCTGGCTGGGGCACCACCAGGCCGGCCGCCGGACGAACTACTTCGACCACTCCACTCATGGCATCGACGTCGTGCTCGCCGCCCTCCTGGGCGCCGTGGACCAGTCGGTCGTCCAGGCCGGCCGGGCCAGGCGTCACGGCACGACCTCCTGCACCCATCTCGCCTTCGGCGGGGTGATCGACGCCCGGCTCTGGGAAGTGGCCGATCTGATCACCACCGGCCGGCTGCCGTTCCTGCTCGCCGCACCCACGTGGCACACCGGGGCCGTCGCGCCCCTGGAGCTGGCCGACCGGCTGCGGGCCTACCAGGAGGCGGGCGTCGAACCGGCGCCCGCGGACCTCGCGCAGGCCCTACTGCGGCTCCGCAAGGCCGACCCGGGCGCGCGGGAGGCCGCGGCGCGCGGGGCTGCGCTCGGCAGCCGGGCCGGTGAGCGGCTCGCCGACTGGCTGGAGTCGGACGCGTCCCTGGCCCCGGGGGTGCGGTTCCTGACCCGGCGCCAGGAGACGGCGACGGGACGGTGGTGGCTGGCCGACCGTCTCGTCCTGCGGATCCGGGAGCGCCGAGCCGTACGCGAGGAGTTCCCGCCCGCGTTCCAGTGGCTGGGCGGGCGGCTCTCCGAGGGCCTCCGGCGCTGTGTCCACTGGACCGATGGGCAGGCGAACTGGGCGGCGGTGTTGCCGGACGACCGGGAGACCCTGGCCGCGTGGCTGCTTCCGTCCCTCGCCGGCGGCGCGGCGTGGGCCGAGCGCGGGGTGAACCGGGGGCTGACCGCGCTGGCCGAGGGGGACGGGCCGGTAGGACCGGCGGTGCGTCTCGCCTTGGCGATCGGTCTGGGTGCCCGGCACGCGGAGGACCGGCTGACGGCCGTGGACGTGCTGCTGGTGCTGGCCGCGCGGGGCGAGCTGGACGGGCCGGGTCTCGGGGCCGAACTGGCCCGTCTGGTGAGCGAGGGCGAGGTCAAGGCCAATCGGCTCGCGGAGGCGTGCCGGACGGCCGCCGCGACCGGCGCCTACGCCACGGTGTGGAGTGTCCTGGCGGGCGTGCTGCCCGGGCTGCTCGCGGTGGAGAAGCCGGTGCGCGCTCTCGGTGAGGTGCTGGCAGTGGCGGCGGAGTGCGCCGAGCGGTGCGGCGCCGCCCAGGAGATACCGGGGCTCGACGCGGTGGCGGCGCGGCGCGGCTCCTCGCAGCTGGTCGTACAGGCGAAGCGGCTGCACCGTGCCCTCGCCGGACGGGGGTGACGGCGGGGGCCGCTTCCGCAGGGTGCGAAACCGGGCGCCGTCCGGGTGCTGTCAGGATCCGCCGGGCGACCGATCAGCCGAGAACGCAAGTGGTTGAAAACAGTCACTAATCCCGCAGAATGGCGCTTAACCCGTCAGTCACACATCGTTCGTGATCACGCAACACCGTTGGGTCACAGTGAGGTCATGACTGATGTGACGTCCGCGAAGAGTGCCCGTCGTCCCCACCACTGGCGGCAGGACCTCATCGAGCTGGCAGCCCTGTTCACGGCCGTGGTGGTGGCGGACACGATCGCCAAGACCGTCGTCCGGGGCGCCGAAGGCCCGTTCATGCTGGTGTTCTCGGCGATCGCGCTGGTCGCCACCGCCGCCTTCCACACATGGTGGGCACGGCGTCGCGGCCATGCGCCGCCCGCCGTCGATACCGGCGGCGGGGCGGCCCCGCCGCCGCCGCGGAGCGAGGACACCGCGCCGGCCCCGGCCCCCGAACCCGTCGCCACCGCCCTGTGGAGGATGCGGACCACGGTCCGCGACACCCCCGGCAGCCTCGCCGCGCTGTGCACGGCGCTGGCCCGCCACCAAGTGGACATCCTCACCCTCCAGACGCATCCGCTGGCCGACGGCACGGTGGACGAGTTCCTGCTGCGCGCGCCCGGCACCCTCGAAGCCGGCCACCTCGGCCGGGAGATCGCTGCCGCCGGCGGCAGCGGCACCTGGATCGAACGGGCGGACGCCCACGACCTGGTGGACACCCCGACCCGGCTGCTCGGCCTCGCCACCCGTACCGCCCTGGACGCCGCCGAACTCCCCCTCGCCCTGCGCCAGCTCCTCGGCCGCTGCACCATCCACTCACTGCCGGCCGTCTCCCTGAGCGGGCGGCCCACCGGCGAGACCGCCCCCGTCGAGGGCGTCCTCGAAGAGACGGTGATGCGGCTGCGCGATCCGCACGGCGGGGCGATCACCATCGAGCGGCCCTATCTGCCGTTCACGCCGAGCGAGTTCGCCCGGGCCCGGGCGCTCGTCGAACTCGACGCCCGGCTCGGCCCGCGCATGCCCCGCGGCCAGGACGTGCTGACCCTGCCCGAGGGCAGCGAGATCACCGTCCGCCGCGCCGACCAGCGGGACGCCGTCGCCGCGCGGGCCATGCACGACCGCTGCTCCGAGCGCACGCTGGGCCTCCGCTACCACGGGCCGGTGGGCGACGCCGACCGCTATCTGCACCATCTCCTCAGCCCCCGCTTCGGCCGTACGCTCACCGCGCAGACCGCCTCGGGCCGCCTCGTCGCCCTCGGCCACCTGCTCTGGGACGGCGACGAGACGGAGGTCGCCCTGATGGTCGAGGACGACTGGCAGCGCCGGGGCATCGGCTCCGAACTCCTCGGCCGACTGGTCGCGATGGCCGTCGAGGCGGGATGCGAGAGCGTCTACGCCGTGACGCAGTCCTCCAACACCGGCATGGTCGCGGCGATGCGGGCGCTGCGCCTGCCCCTCGACTACCAGATCGAGGAGGGCACCCTGGTCATCACCGCGCGGCTCGCGGCGGCTCGGCCGGGGAACCGTCCGCCGCACGGAGAAGTCCCGAACGGGACGTCTCGGCCGGCGAAGCGCTGAGGGCCTGGGTCAGGTCCCGCCACAGGTCCTCGACGTCCTCGAGACCGACCGACATCCGCAGCAGACGGTCGCTGACGCCCGCCGAGCGCCGGTCTCCCTCGGCCACGATCCGGTGGCTGATGGAGGCCGGGTGCTGGATCAGGGTGTCGACGCTGCCGAGACTGACCGCCGGCGTGATCAGGCGTACCCCGGAGATCACGTCGTGCGGGTCTCCGTACACCTCGAAGGAGACCATCGCGCCGCCCACCCGCGGGTAGTGCACCCGCGCGATGCGCGGGTCGGTGGCGAGCCGCCGGACCAGCTCGGCGGCCGTCGCCGACGCCGCCCGTACCCGTACCGGCAGCGTGGAGAGACCGCGCAGCAGCAGATATCCGGCCAGCGGGTGCAGCACGCCGCCGGTCGCGAACCGCACCTGGCGCAGCGAGCGGGCGAACTCCTCGTCGCAGGCGACGACGCCGCCCATCACGTCACCGTGCCCGCCCAGGTACTTGGTGGCGCTGTGCAGCACGATCCGCGCGCCCTCCTCGACCGGCCGCTGGAGCACCGGGGTGGCGAAGGTGTTGTCCACCAGCAGCGGCACCGACCCGCAGGCGTGGGCGACCGCCCGGATGTCGACCTCCGCCAGCGTCGGGTTGGCCGGCGTCTCCACCATGACCAGACCGGTGTCCGGACGGATCGCGTCCGCTATGCCGGCGGGGTCGGTCCAGGTGACCTCCGTGCCGAGCAGCCCCGCGTTCAGCAGATGGTCGCTGCAGCCGTACAACGGCCGGACGGCGACCACGTGCCGCAGACCGAGACTCGCCCGGACCAGCAGGACCGCGGTCAGCGCCGCCATGCCACTGGCGAAGGCCACGGCCGAGTCGGTGCCCTCCAGGCGGGCGAGGGCCGACTCGAAGCGCGCGGTGGTGGGGTTGTCCAGGCGCGCGTAGACGGGCGGGCCGTCCAGCCGGGCCCCGGTGGTGGCGAACTCGTCGATCCGCGCGGCCTCGGCCCGCGTGTCGTACGACGGGTAGGTGGTCGACAGATCGAGCGGCGGGGCGTGCAGGCCGAGGCCGGCGAGGTCCTCGCGGCCGGCGTGCACGGCTTCGGTGGCCAGAGCCCTGGGGGTGGAGGCGTCGTAGTCCATGGGCGGCACTGTGAACGAATACCGGAGGGTAGTGCGGATTCGCCGTGCTACGTTCGCCGCATGGCCGATTCTGTCGTACTGGACCCGGTCGATCTGCACATTCTTCGCCTCCTGCAGAACGACGCACGGACCACCTACCGGGAGCTCGCCGCCGAGGTCGGCGTCGCGCCCTCCACCTGCCTCGACCGGGTCGCCAGACTGCGCCGCAGCGGGGTGATCCTCGGGCACCAGCTACGACTGGATCCGGCCAAACTCGGCCGTGGGCTGGAAGCGCTGCTTCTCGTCCAGGTACGCCCCCACCGGCGCGAACTGATCGGTCCGTTCGTGGAGCGGATTCGGGCGATCCCGGAGTCCCGTGCGCTCTTCCATCTGACGGGGCCGGACGACTACCTGGTGCACGTGGCCGTCGCCGACCCGGCCGACCTGCAGCGACTCGTTCTGGACGAGTTCACCTCGCGGCGCGAGGTGGCCCGCGTCGAGACCCGGCTGATCTTCCAGCAGTGGGAGTGCGGACCCCTCCTGCCGCCCGGCCAGAGCGCTCATTTGTCAGCCGACTGAGATCGATTGAGATGACGCGGGGCCGGTGGAGGCAGGAGGATGAGTCCCATGCCAGAGACTTCCAGCAGCGCGCTGCCCCGCCAGGTCGCCGACACCTACGTCGACGCACTCATCGCACTCGACCCGATCACCGGTACATACCTGGGAGTCAAGGAGAGCGCGGGCCTTCTTCCCGACTTCTCCCCCGCCGGGCAGGAGGCGGTGGCCGAACTGGCCCGCCGCACCCTGGCGTTGCTCGACGACGCCGAGCGGCAGCCGGGCGCCGACACGGATGCCGAGCGCCGGTGCGGCCGGCTGCTGCGGGAGCGCCTGACGGCCGAACTCGCCGTCCACGACGCGGACGAGGGCCTGTGCGCGGTCAGCAACATGCGCTCCCCCGCCCACAGCGTGCGCATGGTCTTCACCGTGATGCCCACGGAGACGCCTGAGGACTGGCAGGCCGTGGCCCGGCGGCTGAGGGCGGTCCCCGCGGCGCTGGAGGGCTACCGCGCCTCGCTCGCCCTGGGCCTTGAGCGCAAGCTGCTGGGCGGCCCGCGGCCGACGGCCACCTTCGTGGAGCAGTTGACCGAGTGGTCGGGCGCGGATGCCGAAGGCCCGGGATGGTTCGAGGAGTTCGCGGCCGCGAGCCCCGGTTCCCTCGACCCCGAGCTGCGTACGGAGCTGGCCGCCGCCGGCCGGGTCGCGAACGAGGCCGTGGCGGCCCTGCGGGACTGGATGCGCGATGTGTACGCCCCGGCGGTCGCCGGCGCGCCGGACACGGTGGGCCGTGAGCGCTACCAGCGCTGGTCGCGCTACTTCAACGGCACCGACCTGGATCTCGACCAGGCGTACGCGTACGGCTGGTCGGAGTACCACCGCCTCCTCGGCGAGATGCGCAGCGAGGCGGAGCGCATCCTGCCGGGGGCCGGGCCGTGGGAGGCGCTCGCCCATCTCGATGTCCACGGCACCCACATCGAGGGGGTCGAGGAGGTCCGTGTCTGGCTGCAGAACCTGATGGACGAGGCGATCGAGGCGCTCGACGGCACCCACTTCGAACTCGCCGAGCGGGTGCGGAAGGTGGAGTCGCGGATCGCTCCGCCGGGCGGCGCGGCCGCGCCGTACTACACCGGCCCGTCCGAGGACTTCTCCCGCCCCGGCCGCACTTGGCTGCCGGTCGACGGGGAGACCCGCTTCCCCGTCTACGACCTGGTGTCGACGTGGTACCACGAGGGCGTGCCCGGTCACCACCTGCAGATCGCCCAGTGGGTGCACGTCGCCGACCGGCTCTCCCGCTACCAGGCGACGATCGGCGGGGTGAGCGCCAACGCGGAGGGCTGGGCGCTCTACGCGGAGCGGCTGATGGACGAGCTGGGCTTCCTGCCCGACGCCGAGCGCAGGCTCGGCTACCTCGACGGGCAGATGATGCGCGCCTGCCGGGTGATCGTCGACATCGGCATGCACCTGCGTCTGGAGATCCCCGCCGACTCGCCGTTCCACCCGGGTGAGCGGTGGACGCCGGCCTTGGCGCAGGAGTTCTTCCAGCAGCACAGCAGCCGTCCGCCGTCGTTCGTCGAGAGCGAGATGACCCGCTATCTGTCGATGCCGGGCCAGGCCATCGGCTACAAGCTGGGCGAGCGGGCGTGGCTGCTGGGGCGGGCCAACGCCCGGGCGGCGCACGGTGACGCGTTCGACGCGAAGGCGTGGCACATGGCGGCCCTGTCGCAGGGGCCGCTGGGCCTCGACGACCTGGTGGACGAGATCTCCCGCCTCTGAGGCGGCCGCCGGACCGCCGGGGGCGGCGGCACGAGACGCCGCCCCCCGCAGACATGAACGCCGGGGTTCCCCCGGCGTCGGCGCGTCCGGACCGTGAGAAGCGCGCGGTAATCGCTTGATCAGCCGGGGATTCGGCTGCTATCTGTCGCTCATGAGCGGATATTCACCGGACGCCACCGACTGGCGCATCATCGAGGCGCTGCAGAGCCAGGGCCGTGCCAGCTTCGCCGAGCTGGCGAGGGCCGTCTCCATGTCCGCGTCGGCCGTGACCGAGCGGGTGCGGCGGCTGGAGGAGACCGGCGTGATCGCCGGCTACACCGCCGTGGTGGACCCGGAGCGGCTGGGCCTGCCGATCCTCGCCTTCGTCCGACTGCGCTATCCGCACGGCAACTACAAGCCGTTCCACGACCTGCTCGAGGCGACGCCCGAGGTCCTGGAGGCGCACCACGTGACCGGCGACGACTGCTTCGTCCTGAAGGTCGCCGCGCGCTCGATGCAGCACCTGGAGGAGATCTCCGGCAAGGTCATGACGCTCGGCTCGGTGACCACGAGCGTCGTGTACTCGTCCCCGCTCCCCCGGCGCGCGATCAGCCGCTGAGACCGCCCTACGCTCCCGTAGGCCGCGTCATGCTCCGGTACGGAGCCGCACGGTCGAGCCGTGCCGCTCCTTGACCACTTCCAGTTGGGCCGGGATGCGGCGGCGCAGGTCCCCGACGTGGCTGACGATGCCGACGCTGCGGTCCCGCTCGCGCAGGGAGTCCAGGACGTCCAGGACCTCGTCCAGGGTCTGGTCGTCCAGGCTGCCGAAGCCCTCGTCGATGAAGAGGGTGTCGAGCCGGACGCCGCCCGCCTCGTCGGTGACCACGTCGGCGAGGCCCAGCGCGAGGGCCAGGGAGGCGAAGAAGGTCTCGCCTCCGGAGAGGGTGGCGGTGTCCCGTTCGTGGCCGGTCCAGGCGTCGACGACGTGGAGGCCGAGGCCCGCCCGCTTGCCGCCGGAGCGGGCGTCGGAGTGGACGAGGGTGTAGCGGCCCGAGGACATGCGCAGCAGGCGGGCGGTGGCGGCGGCGGCGACCTGTTCGAGCCGGGCGGCCAGGACGTACGACTCCAGCCGCATCCTGCGTTCGTTCTCGGCGGAGGTGCCGGCGGTGAGCCCGGCGAGGCGGGCGACGCGGTCGTACTCCTCGCGGAGCGGCCCGAGCCGCCGGACCTCGGTGTCGGCCTCGCGGGAGAGCCGGGCCAGTTCGGCGCACCGGTCGCGCTGGGCGGCGAGGACCGAGGCGGCGTCGCGCAGGGCCCGTTCGGCCGCGGTGTGCGCGGTCTCGGCGGTCGCCGGGTCGGCGGGCGGGCGGGCGGCGGCCGCCTCCGTCCCGGGTTCGGCGAGCCGGTCGGCGACGGCGGCGGCCTCGGCGTGCCAGGCGTCAAGGCGTCGCTGGAGGTCGCGGTGCCCGCCGTCGTCGAGCAGGGCGGCGCGGGCCGCGGCAGGGGTGTCGAAGCCGGCGCGGAAGGCGGCGTCGGCGAGCCGGTCGTCGGCCTCCTTCAGCCGCTCGGCGGTGAGTTCGACGGAGCGTACGGTCTCGGCGGCGTCGAGGAGGACGGCGATCCTGTGTTCCAGGCGCGAGGCGTGATCGGCGACGGTGCCGGACTCGCCCCGGCCGCGGGCCACTTCGGCGTCCAGGCCGGTCTGTTCGCGGTCGAGCGCCTCTCGCTGCGAGGTCCGGGCGGCGACCCGCCGTTCGGCCTCGCGCTGTGCGGCGACCCTCTTGTCGTACTCCCGCTGGGCCCGCGCGAGGGCCTCCCGGGCGTCGTGCGTCTGCCCGGCGAGGTCGCGCGCCTCGGCGTACCGGCGGCTCAGCTCCTCGACCTCGCGGGCGAGTTCGGCGACCTCGGGGTCGGGGGCGCCGGTGGGGTCGTCGTGCGCCGGGGCGCCTTCCGGGGCGCGTTGCCCGGGCACGGTGTCACGGGCCGGACGGGAGCCGTCCGCCGTCCCGGCGGGAGGCCCCTCGCCCCCGCCGCTCGACGCGCCGGACGTGGACGAGTGCTCCGGCGTACGCGGGCCGGCCTGGGCCGTGGCCGGGTCCGCCGTCGCGGACCGGAGCGCCGCCCCCACGGTCGGGCGCGGGCCGTCCGACTCCCCCGTGGGGCTCGTCAGCCCGGTCAGGACGTCGGCGCGGGCCGTCGCCCAGGCCTCACGGGTGACCGCCAGGTCGCGTTCCGCCTTCGCTCGGGCCTCGTCCGCCCGGGCGAAGGCGGTGTAGGCCGCGTCCTCGGTGGCGCGGTCGACGTGGTCGGCGCCGGTGCGGGCGGGGGCGGGGTGTTCGGCGGAGCCGCAGACCTGGCAGGGGTCGCCGGGGGTGAGCGCGGCGGCGAGTTCGGCGGCGATGCCCCGCAGCCGCCGGGACTTGACGTCGAGCCATGCCTCGTGGGCGTCGTTGCGCTCCTCGCGGGCCCCCGTCAGGCGGCCCTCGGCGTCGGCGGTCCGCCGTGCCAGCTCGTCGCGGCGGCGGGCCGCGGCGAGGCGGCGCCGTGCGGGTTCGAGCCGGCCGGCGAGATGCTCGGCGCGGGCGGCCGCCTCCTGGGCGGACTCGATGCGGGCGGCCAGCTCCGCGCGCCGGGGCTCCCAGCCCGCCAGCCAGCCGGCCGCCTCCTGCAGGATCTCCTCGTCCGCGCGGGCCTGGCGCTCCAGGGCCTCGCGCTCCCGGGTGAGCTCGGCGCCGCGCCGCTCGGCGCGCCGCGCGGACTCCAGCCCGCCCAGCTCCTCGCGGAGCCGGCGCTCCAGGGCGGAGAGCTGCTCGGCGCCCGCGTCGGCGAGGTCGGCCGGGAGCTGTCCGCGCGACCGCTCCCGTGCGGTGCTCGCCGCGGTGTGGTCGCGCTCGGCGTCGGCGCGCAGGCTCAGCGCGGGGGCGACGGCCCCGGCCTTGCGGGAGCGGTCGAGGGCGGTCTCCCAGTGGTCCCGTTCGGGCCTGGTCGCCTCCAGCTCCCGCTGCCTGCGCAGGGCTTCGGCGTGCCGGGCCTGCCGGTCGGCCAGCTCCCGTTCGTCGTCGAGGGCGCGGCGGGCGGCGGCCTGCCGGTGCTCGGCGGCCGAGACCGCCACGCCCGCGATGTCGAGCGTCTCGCGGGCCTCGGAGCGGGCCACGGCGGCCCAGCTCTGGACGGCTCCGGCGAGTCCCGGCTCGCCCGGCCGCTCGGCGACGACGCTGCCGCCCGCCGCCTGCGCCATCCGGTGGGCGAGCGCGAGGAGCCGCTCGTCCCCTTCCCGTACCCGCTGCTCCGCCGTCCGGCGCAGCTCGGCCAGCCGCTCCTCCACGGCCGCGAACCGCCGGGTGTCGAAGAGCCGCCCGAGGAGCTTGCCGCGGGCCTCGGCGTCGGCGCGCAGGAAGCGCGCGAAGTCGCCCTGCGGCAGGAGGACGACCTGGCAGAACTGCTCGCGGCTCATGCCGACGAGCTGGGTGATCTCCTCGCCGATCTCCTGGTGGGAGCGGCTGAGGCCGTTCCATTCGCCGGTCGTGGCGTCGTACTCGCGCAGCCGGCTCTGGGCCTTCTCGGTGGTGAAGCCGCCGCCGCGCTTCTTGGGGCGCGGCTGGGCCGGGCTGCGGGTGATCTCCAGCCGCCGCTCGCCCACGGTCAGTTCGAGGGTGACCTCGGTGGACGTCCCGGCCGGCGCGTGGTCGCTGCGCAGCGAGGCGCCGGGGGTCTGCCGGGCTCCGGGCACGGCGCCGTACAGGGCGTAGCAGACGGCGTCGAGGACGGACGTCTTGCCGGCGCCGGTCGGCCCGTGGAGCAGGAAGAGCCCGGCGGAGGACAGGGCGTCGAAGTCGATCTCCTGGGTGGCGCCGAAGGGCCCGAACGCCGTGACGGAGAGGCGGTGGAGTCTCACGGGGCCACCTCGCGCCGCTCGGCGTCGACGCGTACGTCGTCGAAGGCGCCGTGGAGGACGGCTCGTTCGGATCCGTCCGGTCCCGCGCCGCCGCGGACATGGGCGACGAAGTCCTCCGCGATCTGCCGGTCGTCGCGGTCGCGCAGCCGCTGGGCGTAGGAGGCCTGCGGGTCGCCCTCGGCGCGCTCGGGGTCGAAGACGAGGTGGAGGGTGTGCGGGAAGCGTTCGGTGAGCCGGGCCATCGGTTCGGCGGGGCGTACGGGGTCGGTGAGCGTCGCCTCCACCCAGGCGTCCTCGTGGCGTACGAGAGCGGGGTCGGCGAGGAGGTCGTCGAGCCGGCCCCGGAGGCGGGCGAGGGCTCTCGGCACCGGGCAGTCGATCCGTTCGGCGGTGTCGACCGCGCCGTCGGCGCCGAGGTCGATGAGCCACGTCGTCTTGCGGTGGCCGGCCTCGGAGAAGGAGTACGCGAGGGGGGAGCCGGAGTAGCGCACGCGGGGGGTGACGGCCTGGCTGCCGTGGAGATGGCCGAGGGCGACGTAGTCGACGCCGTCGAAGACGCCTGCGGGGACGGCGGCGACCCCGCCGACGGTGATGTCGCGTTCGCTGTCGCTTGGCTTGCCGCCCGCGACGAAGGCGTGCGCGAGGACCACGGACCGGGTGCCGTCGGGCCGGGTGGCGAGGTCGGCGCGGACGCGTTCCATGGCGGCGGTGAGGACCGCCTCGTGTCCGGCCTTGGTGGCGCCGAGCCGCTCGCGGACGAGGGCGGGTTCGAGGTAGGGCAGGCCGTAGAGGGCCACGTCGCCGTGGGTGTCGGTGAGGACGACGGGGGTGCCGATCCCGGCGGGGTCGGTGCGGAGGTGGATGCCGGCGCGTCCGATGAGTCCGGCGCCGACGCCGAGGCGGCGGGCCGAGTCGTGGTTGCCGGAGATCATCACGGTCGGGACCCCGGCCTCGGCGAGCCGGTGCAGGGCGGTGTCGAAGAGCTCGACGGCGGGCAGCGGCGGCACGGCCCGGTCGTAGACGTCGCCGGCGACGAGGACGGCGTCCACCTCGCGCTCGCGCACGGTCCGCACCAGGTGGTCGAGGAAGGCGGCCTGGGCGTCGAGCAGGCCGACCCGGTGGAAGGAGCGGCCCAGGTGCCAGTCCGAGGTGTGCAGAATCCTCAACGTCGTGCCCCGCCCCGCGTCGTCTTCACCGTGGTGCCCCCGCCCCGCATCCGTGCCGCTCCTCCGTCGTCGTTTCTCCGCCCCCGGCCGTGTCGGCGCTCTCCCGTCCCGGGTCGTGGCGTGCGGCGCCCGCGGAGGGGGACGTCGCTCGGCAGCGACCACGCTAGCGCGCCCGAGCCCCTCGTTTCGCACGGACCTCGCCGTACCACCCGGTCGGGGCCCCCGTCGTTCAGGCGTCGCCGTAGGCCTCGCCGCCGAGTGCGAGCGTCGCCGTGCCGGCCGTCACATCGGCGAGCCAGGCGCTGAAGTCCTCGACGTCGGCGTCCGGCAGGCCGATCTCGATGGCGACGGCCTCGCCGTACCGCACCTCGCGCACCGCCCGCCCGGTGGCCCGGAGGTCGTTCTCCAGCTTGCCCGCCCGCTGGTGGTCCACGGTGACGGTGGCGAGGCGGAAGCGCTGCCGGGTGAGGGTGCCGAGCGCGTCCAGGGCCTCGCCGACCACTCCGCCGTAGGCCCTGATGAGCCCGCCGGCGCCGAGCTTCACGCCGCCGTAGTAGCGGGTGACGACGGCGGCGACGTACCGCATGTCGCGCCGCATCAGCATCTGGAGCATCGGGACGCCCGCGGTGCCGCCGGGCTCGCCGTCGTCACTGGCCTTCTGGACGCCGGCGTCCGCGCCGATGACGTACGCGAAGCAGTTGTGCGAGGCGGTCGGGTGCTCCTTGCGGACGCGTGCGACGAAGGCCTGCGCCTCCTGTTCGGTCGCGACGGGCGCCAGGGCGCACAGGAAGCGCGAGCGGTTGATCTCGGTCTCGTGCACGCCCTCGCGGGCCACCGTGCGGTACTGCTCGTGCATCCCGCCACCCTATGCGCCCGTCGTGGCGGTCCCCGCCGGCCCCTTCCCGAGGGGGCCGCCGGGCAGCTCGCGGAGGGCCGGGAATCATGCGGGGGCCGGGCTCGTTCTGCTGGGCGACGTGACGAGCCACGGGAGGCAGTGGATGAGCGGCGAGACGACGACCACCGAGTCGGACACGGTGCGGAGGATCCTGACCGACGCGGGCGACACCTGGGCGGTAGTGGGCCTGTCCTCGAACGAGGCGCGCGCGGCGTACGGCGTCGCGGCCGTCCTGCAGCGCTTCGGCAAGCGGGTCGTGCCCGTCCATCCGAAGGCCGAGACGGTGCACGGCGAGCCGGGTTACGCCACGCTCGCCGACATCCCGTTCCCGGTGGACGTGGTCGACGTGTTCGTCAACAGCGAGCACGCCGGGCAGGTCGCGGACGAGGCGGTGGCCGTCGGCGCGAAGGCGGTCTGGTTCCAGCTCGGTGTGATCGACGACGCCGCGTGCGCCAGGACCCGCGAGGCGGGGCTCGACATGGTCATGGACCGCTGCCCCGCGATCGAGATCCCGCGCCTCAGCTGACGGCGACGCCGAGGCCTTCCAGGACGACGGCGCCGGGCAGCTCGGCGAAGGCCTTGCCGGGCACGATCAGCTTGCCCCGGCGCCGGCCGCTGCCGACGAGGACCCAGTCGGTGTCGACGACGGTGGCGTCGACCAGGACGGGCCAGTCGCCCGGGAGGCCGAGGGGCGTGATGCCGCCGTACTCCATGCCGGTGTCCCCGGTCGCGGTGTCCATCGGCGCGAACCGCGCCTTGCGCGCGCCCAGGTGCTTGCGGACGACGCCGTTGACGTCGACGCGGGTCGCCGAGCGGACCACGCAGGCGGCCAGGGTCGTCACCTCGCCGCGCGTGCCGGCGACGATCACGCAGTTCGCGGACTGGTCGAGCAGCCGCCGGCCGTGGTGCTCCACGAAGACGGCCGTGTCGGCGATCGCCGGGTCCGTGTCCACGTACAGCAGCTGCTCGGCCGGTACGGCGCCCTGCCAGGCGCGGACGGCGGCGGCGACCGGCTCCGTCAGCAGGTCCAGGCACTCGGGGGCGGGGCGGGCGTCGTCGAAGTCACCGATGGGGGCGCGCATGGCGGCACGGTAACAAGGCGCGCGGCGGCCGGGTTCGGGCGTCTCAGCGTACGGGCGGGATGGAGACGGCCATGGTCATCTCCACCAGCTCGTCCCCTTCGTTGCGGTAGGCGTGCGGCACGTTGGCCTCGAAGACGGCGGAGGTGCCGGCCGGAAGGGAGTGCTCCGCCCCCTCGACGACGAGGGTCAGCACGCCCCGGGTGACGTGCAGCAGCTCGGTCGTCCCGTCGGGGTGCGGGTCGGAGGCGCTGCCGTCGCCGGGCATGAGCGTCCAGGCCCAGAGCTCCAGCGGGCCGCGGGCCTCGGTGCCTGCGAGGAGGGTGGTGTGGCTGCCGGTGGAGGTGGACCACATCCGCACGGCCTGCCCCGGCGGGACGAGGCGGACCTGCGGCTCCTGGTCGTAGTCGAGGAGGGTGGTGATGGATACCCCGAGGGCGTCGGCGAGCTTCACGGTGGTGCCGACGCTGGGGTTCGTACGGGCCTGCTCGATCTGGATGATCATGCCGCGGCTGACGCCCGCCCGCCCGGCCAGCGCGTCCAGGGTGAAGCCGCGCTCCTTGCGCCATCGCTTCAGGTTGCGGGCGAGCGACTGCGTGAGCTGATCGAGGTCCGACACATTCCGTCCAATATTTTGGATGACAGAGTTCAATGGAGTGAACTACGGTGGGGTGTACCGCGGTGTACCCGGCTGTACACCGCACTGTACTGCGAGACCCCCACCCTGCGAGGATTCCATGACCGCCCTGTTCGCCCTGGCCACCGCTCTGCTCTGGGGCCTGGCCGACTTCGGCGGCGGACTGCTCACCCGGCGCATGCCGGCCCTGACCGTCGTCGTCGCCTCGCAGTCGATCGCGGTCGTCGTCCTCGGCGCGGTCGTGATCGCGACGGGCGGCTGGACGGAGATCGGCCCGGACCTCTGGTACGCCGTGGGGGCGGGCGTGGTCGGACCCGTCGCGATGCTCGCCTTCTACAAGGCGCTCGCCCTCGGCCCCATGGGTGTGGTCTCCCCGCTCGGCTCGCTCGGCGTCATCGTGCCGGTCTCGGTCGGCCTGCTGATCGGGGACCGGCCGGGGCTGCTCCAGTTCGCCGGGATCGGCGTCGCCGTCCTCGGCATCGTCCTCGCCGGGGGCCCGGAGCTGCGCGGCGCGCCCGTCCAGCGCCAGGCGGTCCTGCTCACGCTCGTCGCCGCCTTCGGGTTCGGTTCCGTGATGGCCCTCATCGCCGAGGCCTCCTCGACGCTGACCGGCCTCTTCCTGGCCCTGTTCGTCCAGCGCGTCACGAACGTCCTGGTGGGCGGCGGCGCGCTGGTCGTCTCGGTGAAGCGGGGCGGGCGGGCGCTGCCGGAGGACGGCGGCGGGATGCGGGTCGTGTGGGCGGCCCTCCCGGCGCTCGCCTTCGTCGGCCTGGCCGACGTCGCCGCCAACGGCACGTACTCGATCGCCGCGCAGAACGGCCCGGTCACCATCGCCGCCGTCCTCGCCAACCTCTACCCGGTCGTGACGGCGCTCGCCGCGCGCGGAGTCCTGAAGGAGCGGCTGCGGGCCGTCCAGGCGGCGGGCGCGGGTCTCGCCCTGGTGGGGACGGTCCTGCTCGCGACGGGCTGAGGGACGGCGGGGCGCGCCGGGGGAGGGCGGGAGCGGGGTCAGGCATCCTTGAGGGCGTCCTTCAGTTCGCCCTCGACCGCCTCCGCCAGCTCCAGTTCGGCGAGCGCGGCGAGCTGTTCGGGCGTCACGCCCTCCGGGATCGGCACCGGCGCCGGCGTCCGGATCGGCGGCTGCCAGCCCTGCTCCGGGTCCCAGCGGCGCACCACGCGGGCCGGGGCCCCGGCCACCACCGCGTGGTCCGGCACCTCCCCCCGTACGACCGCGCCCGCCGCGACGACGACGTTGCGGCCGATCCGCGCGCCCGGCAGGATCACCGCGCCCGTGCCCAGCCAGCAGCCGGGCCCGATCTCCACGGGTTCGGAGCGCGGCCACTGCCTGCCGATCGGCACGTGCGGATCGTCGTAACTGTGGTTGGTGGACGTGATGTAGACGTACGGCCCGCAGTACGTCTCCGAGCCGATCGTCACCGTCGTGTCGGCGATGACGTGGCTGCCGCGGCCCAGGACCACACCGTCGCCGAGGGTCAGGATGGAGTCCGGGCCGAGGTCGAGGCCGGGCATCATGCCCGCGGTGAGGGTGACCTGTTCGGCGATGATGCAGTGCTCGCCGATCTCGATCCAGCGCTCGCCGAAGACGGTGCCCTGCGGGAACGCCAGCCGGGTGCCCGCGCCGATGCGGCGGAACCGCAGGCGCCCCGGCGATTCTGCGGTCACGGCGCCGGCTTCCTGCGCCCAGCGCCAGCCGGCCCGCACGACGCGGGCCACGAGGCGGCGCCGTCGGCCGGCGAGAGACGAGAACGTGTTTCTGTTCCTGGGCACCCGCACACGGTAGTCGCCCCCGCCGCGACCGATCGGCGACGCGCGTTGTGATGTCCGTTACGGGTGTGGGCGCGGGTCGCCCGCCCCGGCGCGTCCACCGGCCCACCGGCGGGCCGCGGGCGCGCGCACGCCATCTCGTAGGGTGCCCCCAGGCGCGACCGAACAGCGAGCGATCAGGAGCGGACGATGACCGAGCAGGCGTTGATCAAGGGTGTGGGCGGCAAGGAACCGCGGATCGATCCCACCGCTTTCACGGCCCCGACCTCCGTCGTGCTGGGCGACGTCACGCTCGGCGCCCGCGCCGGCATCTGGTACCACGCCGTGCTGCGCGCCGACTGCGGGCCGATCGTGATCGGCGAGGACTCGAACGTCCAGGACAACTGCACCGTGCACGTCGACCCCGGCTTCCCCGTCTCGATCGGCGACCGGGTCACGGTCGGCCACAACGCCACGGTCCACGGCTGCACCGTCGAGGACGACGTCCTGGTGGGCATGGGGGCGACGATCCTCAACGGCGCCCGCATCGGCGCCGGCTCCCTCGTCGCCGCACAGGCGCTCGTGCCGCAGGGGATGCAGGTGCCGCCCGGCTCGCTGGTCGCGGGCGTGCCGGCGAAGGTCCGGCGCGAGCTGACGCAGGAGGAGCGGGACGGCATCCCTCAACGCCGAGATGTACCTGCATCTGGCGAAGGCCCACGCCGAGATCTACGAGGACTGACGCGCGAGGGGCGCGGCACCGTCACGGCGCCGCGCCCCTCGTCGTACCGCCGTGGTCGTGGCGGCCGCCGCTTCTACTCCGCGACCGGCACGGGCTCCTTCGTCGACGCCGCGGCGGCGGCCGTGGGGGCGGCCGGGGCCGACTCGGCCGCCACGGACGCGGCCCGCTCGGCCTCGACCCGGTCCGCCGCCTTCTTGGCGCGGTTCTTGAGGACGAGCATCGAGGTGAGGCCGACCACGACGGCGAGGACCAGCCCCAGCCACGAGAAGCGCTTCAGCCACGCCTCGGCGACCACACCGACCGAGTAGACGACGGCCGTGGTGCCGCCGGCCCAGAGGATGCCGCCGAAGACGTTGGCGATGAGGAACTTCCAGTACGGCATGCGCAGGACGCCCGCGAGCGGTCCGGCGAAGATGCGCAGCAGGGCGACGAAGCGGCCGAAGAAGACCGCCCACATGCCCCACTTCTCGAAGGACCGCTCCGCGAGCGCGATGTTGCCCTCGCTGAAGTGCTTGGGGAACTTCTTCCCCAGCCAGGCCAGCAGCGGCCGGCCGCCCCGGCGTCCGATGGCGTAGCCGATCGAGTCGCCGATGATCGCGCCGGCGGTGGCGCAGGCGCCGAGGACGTACGGGTTGATGTCGCCGTGCTGCGAGGCGAGCAGGGCCGAGCTGACGAGGACGATCTCACCGGGCAGCGGAATGCCCAGGCTCTCCAGCCCGATCACCACTCCCACCAGCGCGTAGATGGCGACCGCGGGGATCGTCTCCAGCCATTCCTGGACGTGCAACGCGAGTTCCTCCCGTATCGACCGTGAACTCCGGGCTCGCCTGTCGGCCCAAGGTCGTTGGCGTGCGCGGCGTCGCGCACGCCGGGGAAGCCTACCTGCTCACCGGGAACGGACGGTGACGTCGGCGGAGAGCCTGGGTGCCCGCGAGGAGGAGCCCACGCGGACCGTGCGCCGCCCGGTGCCGAGGACCCAGTCGTGCCGTGCCACGTCCCAGGAGGACAGGGTCCGGGCGCTGACGGGCACGGTCACCCGCCGTCGCTCCCCGGGCTCGAGGTCGATCCGGAGATAGCCGGCGAGGCATTGACGGGGCTGGTCCACGCCCAGCGCCGCGAGGTCGGGCGAGGGGCCGAGATAGACCTGCGCGACCTCCGTGCCGGCCCGGTCGCCCGTGTTGCGGACGGTGAAGGAGACCGAGAGCCCGGCCTCGGCGGACGCGCCCCCCGCCGTGGCGGGCGAGGCGTTCGGGGACGTGTCCGGTACGGGTGGGGAGGCGGGCGCCGGAGTGACCACCAGGCGCCGGTAGGCGAAGGTCGTGTACGAGAGGCCGTGCCCGAAGGGGAAGAGCGGCTCCACGCCCTCGGCGTCGTACCAGCGGTGTCCGACGTGGATGCCCTCGGAGTACTCCACGGCTCCGCCCTGCCCGGGATAGCGGCGCGGGTCGCCCGCCGTGGGGTGGCGGTCATCGGCGGCCGGGAAGGTCTGGGTGAGGCGGCCGCCGGGCTCGGCGTCGCCGAACAGGACCGCGGTCGTGGCGGCCGCGCCCTCCTGCCCGGGGTAGTACATCTGCAGGACGGCGGCGGTCCGGTCGAGCCACGGCATGGTGACCGCCGACGAGGTGTTCAGGACGACGGTCGTCCGGGGGTTGGCGGCGGTCACGGCTTCGATGAGGGCCTCCTGCCGGCCCGGGAGCGCGAGGCGCGACCGGTCCCGGCCCTCGGTGGCCTCCTCGAAGGCGAAGAGCACCACGCTCTCGGCGGCCGAGGCCGCCCGCGCCGCCTCCGCCATGTCCGCCGCGCGTCCGGCCGTCGTCTTCGCGCGGAGCCGGAACGCCTGTCCCTGCGCGCCGCCCTCCGCCGTGACCGTGAGGCGGTGGGGGCCGGCGGTGAGCGTGCGGGCGGTGCGGCGGATGAGGAGGCCGTCGGGGGCACGGCCCGCGATGCCGCCGGCGTAGACCTGCCCGGGGCCGGGCGCCGCGGGGAAGAGCTCGACTCCGTCGAGGGTCACGGACGGCCGTGCTCCGCCGTGGTGGACGAGGAAGGTCCACTCGTCGGGGTCCTTGACCGTGAGCGTGCCCTCGTAGGTCCAGGTCGCGCCGGGGGCGACCGTGACCCCGTCGAGGTCGGTCGCCGGTTCGAGGGCCGGCAGGGCCGTGCCGAACACGTCCTCGCCGAGGGTGTACGTGACCGTGGCGTCGTCGCCCGCCCGCTCCCGGAGGGCGTCGAGCGGGCTGCTGGCCGCGTCGGGGACGACGTGGGCGCTGCCGCCGCCGCTGACGAACGGGACGGCTCCGGTCGGACCGATGACGGCGATCGACCGGGCGGCGGCGCCGGTCAGCGGCAGGGCGCCACGCTCGTTGCGGAGGAGGGTCGCCCCGGCCGTGGCGACCCGCAGCGCGAACGCGGAGCCCGCCGCGGCGTCCCGGCGGGGCCTCGCCCGTTCCGGCACCGGGACGGGGGAAGCGGTGGCTCCGGCACCCGCGGTCCCGGCCGCGTCAGCGGCCTCGGCCGCCCCAGCCGTACCCGTCGTCCCAGCCGTACCCGTCGCCCCAGCCGTACTCGTCGTCCCGTCTGGTGTCCCGGTCGTCGTCCCGGCCGTCGTGGTCCCGCCGGGCGCCTTGTCCGCCGGGTCGCCGAGCAGCCCGTACCGCTCCCGTACGGTCAGCTGCCGCCGTACCGCCCTGTCGACGTCGGCCTCGGCGACCCGGCCCTCGCGCACGGCGGTGCGCAGGGGCGTGCCGAAGTGGCGGCCGCCGGGCATCTCCATGTCGAGGCCCGCGGTGAGGGCGGGGCCCGTGGAGTGGACGGCGCCCCAGTCGCTCATCACCCAGCCGTCGAAGCCCCAGCGGTCGCGCAGGATGTCGGTGAGCAGCGTCCGGCTCTCGGTGGCGTGGAAGCCGTCGACCTTGTTGTACGCGGCCATCACGGCGCCGGCCCCGGCGGCGACGGCGGCCTCGAAGGCGCGCAGCTCGGTCTCGTGGAGGGTCTGCTCCCCGGCCCGGACGTCGACGGTCATCCGGTCCTTCTCCTGGTTGTTCAGGGCGAGATGCTTCACGGTGGCGACCATCCCCTCGGCCTGGATGCCCCGGATCTGCTCGGCGGCCAGGTCGGCGGTGAGGAGGGGGTCCTCGGAGAAGGTCTCGAAGTTCCGCCCGGCGTACGGCGTGCGGATGAGGTTGACCATCGGGGAGAGCATCACGTCCTGGCCGAGGGCGCGGCCCTCGCGGCCGAGGACCCGGCCGTAGTCGCGGGCGAGGCCGGGGTCGAAGGCGGCGGCGAGCATGACGGGCGCGGGCAGCGCGGTGGCGGTGCGGCGGACCCGGACCCCGGCGGGGCCGTCGGCGAGCCGCAGCGCCGGGATGCCGAGGCGGGGGACGCCGGGGACGTAACCGGCCTGGCCGAGGTTCTCGGGGTCGCTCGCGCCGTGCAGCAGGGAGATCTTCTCGTCGAGGGTGAGCCGGGCGAGCAGGTCCGCGACGCGGTCGGGGACCGGCTCGGGGGCCGCGCCGTCGGTCGGGTCGCCGCCCGGACCGGAGGGCCGGCGCGCGGGGGCGGCCGCGGCGGCGGTCGCCCCGGTGACGGCCGCGAGGGCGGCGGCGCCGCCGAGCAGGAGCAGCAGCCCGCGCCGCGGCAGCGCCCGCTCCTCCGTCCGTGCCGCACCGGTCGCACGGGCCCCGTCCCCTGCCCGAGACGAGGCCGGAAGCGCAGACGGAGGGGAAGGCGAGGGGGAGGTCGCGGGAGCGGACGGCAGCGGACGGGGCGGGACGTCGGACAAGGTGGCTGCTCCTTCGCGGGCGCGGATGCCGTGTGGCTGTCCTGCGCACTATGCGTGACGGTCCGTCGGTTTCCGGGGCAGTGCCCCGAGACACGGCCGCCCCCGCACCCGAAGAGGTGCGGGGGCGGCCGTGACGACCCACGGGAGGCCGGGCGGAGCCGGACGCCGACGGCGGGCGGGAAGCCGGGCGCCCGTGACGGGACGGAGACCGGACGCCGGTACGGCGCACGCCCGCGGCGCCCACGGACGCATGCTCGCGCGGGTCGGAACCGACCCCGCCCGTGTTGCCCCCGCGCGGCGCCCACGGACGCACGTCGGAAACGTGGGTAGCGGCCCGAGCCCTCGTTCGGTGTCAGGAGTTCGGGCGCAGGGTCCAGACGACGGTCATCTCGCCGGTCACGGCGCCGTCCTCGCGGGTGATGGCGATCCGGACGGGGAACTCGGGGCGCTCGCCGGCGTCCAGCTCGGCGACGACCTCGGCGGCCGGGCGGCCCAGGGTCGCCGTGGCGGTGACGACGCCCATGGCGAGCTTCTTGTAGCCGATCTCCGCCTTGACGGCGAGCGGCACCGCGCGGCTCAGCTGGTCGCCGAAGGCGGCGAGGACGATGGCCCCGCTGGCGGACTCGGCCAGCGTGAACATCGCTCCGGCGTGCGGGCCGCCGACGTGGTTGTGGTAGTCGGCCTGGTCCGGCATGCGGACGACGGCGCGCTCGGAAGTGGTCTCCAGGAACTCGAGGTTGAGGGTCCTGGCCATGGGAACCGTGGCGGCGAGCATCTCGCCGACGGACATCTGGTCTGCGCTCATGCGCGAATGTTACCCGCGAGTAGCCACGATGACCATCCCCGTCCCCGCAGGCCCGGGCGGAGAGCGGCGCGGGTCAGGACGGGGGCGGGCGTAGCCGCGTCCCCGCCGCACCTCTATGGTTACTGGCCATGTGGCCAGGACAGCAGCCGCCCGGGGGCGAGCAGAACCCGCAGGACCAGAACCAGAACCCGTACCAGCAGCCGCCGACGCAGCCGCAGCCGGGTTACCCGCAGCAGCCGAACCCGTATCAGCAGCCCACGCAGCCGCAGCCGGGATACCCGCAGCAGCCGCCGACGCAGCCGCAGGGTCAGCCCGGGTACCCGCAGCAGCCGCCTCAGGGCTATCCCCAGCAGCCGGGGCAGCCCGGACACCCGCAACCGAACCCGTACCAGCAGCCGACCGTGGCGCAGTACGGCATGCCGGGTCCCGTGCAGCCGGGCGGTGGTCCGGACGGCGGCAAGAAGAAGCAGACGACGCTGATCGCGATCGTGGCGGCGACCGCCGTGGTCGTGGCCGCGGGAGTCACCGGCTTCCTCGTCATCGGCGGGGACGACGACAAAAACTCCGTCGCGGACGACCCCAAGCCGTCCACGTCGGCCTCCCAGCCCCCCTCACCGTCCTCCTCCGCCCTCGACAACCCGCGGGACGACGCCGAACTCCAGCCGACGATCCCGGGCTGGAAGGTCGTCCACAACCCGAAGTACGGCACGCTGTTCGACGTGCCGCCCGAGTGGGAGCTGCTGAAGCCCGGCTCGGTCACGTTCTTCGAGGACGAGAAGAAGAACGACGGCAGCCCCGTCGTCACGATGTCGGCGCCCGCCCGGTACAAGAGCAAGTGGTGCACGTTCGACGAGGACAAGAACGGCACCGACGAGAGCTGGGGCCTGAGCAGCGTGGGCACCAAGGGCGGTCAGGGCGCCAAGAACACCGACGAGGCCGCGTTCAACGAGGCCGGCAACTGGGTGTGGGCCGGGTACGCGCAGCACATGCCCAAGGGCACCATCAAGATCACCAAGTCCGTGCCGTACACCACCAAGTCCGGCCTCAAGGGCAGCATGTCGACGGCGGTCGCGCCCGGGATCAAGAAGCGGAACAAGTGCGAGGCGGACGGGAAGTCCATCGCGTTCTCCTTCAAGAACGCGCAGGGCGACTTCTCCTCGTGGGTGCTCTACGGCGCGGACAACGTCAAGGACGAACTGTCGGACGCCGTGATCCGGCAGATCCTCTCCACCGTGCGGCTGGCACCGGCGACCTCCTGACCGGTAAATCGCTTGGTCCGAGGGGGCGGCGGCGGGGATAGTCCCCCAGTGAGCTCTCCCGCCGCTCCACCCCCCTCCCCTCCGGTCGTCCCGCCGCCGCCTCCCGCTCCCTCGTCCCGGTGGCGCTCGCGCCGCCCCGAGTGGGCGGGGCGCAACTATCTGCTGCTGACCGCCGCCGCGATCATCACCAACCTCGGTACGCACGGGGCGCTGATCGCGGCGGCGTTCGCCGTCCTCCACTCCGGTGGCGACGCCGGCGACGTGGGCCTCGTGGCGGCGGCCCGTACGCTGCCGCTCGTCCTCTTCCTGCTGATCGGCGGCGCCCTGGCCGACCGCCTCCCCCGCCACCGCGTGATGGTGGCGGCCAACGCCCTCAACTGCGTCTCGCAGGGCGCGTTCGCGGTCCTCGTCCTGACCGGCGACCCGCAGCTGTGGCAGATGATGGCCCTGACCGCGCTGTGCGGCACGGGCCAGGCCTTCTTCAGTCCCGCCGCCGAGGGCATGCTGATGTCCAGCGTCAGCGGCGAACAGGTCAGCCGGGCCTTCGCGCTCTTCCGGATGGGCATGCACGGCGCCGGGATCGGCGGAGCCGCGCTGGGCGGTGCGATGATCGCCGCCGTCGGCCCGGGATGGGTGCTCGCCATCGACGCGGCGGCCTTCGCCGTCGCCGGGGCGCTGCGCGCCTTCCTCGACGTCGGTCACATCGCCGCCCGGCAGCCGGGCGGCGGTCTCCTCTCCGATCTGCGGGAGGGCTGGCGGGAGTTCGTCGGGCGCCCGTGGCTCTGGTCGATCGTCGCGCAGTTCTCCATCGTGGTGGCGCTGATCGGCGCGACCGAGTCCGTGTACGGGCCGCTGGTCGCCCGGGACCATCTGGGCGGGGCCCGGCCCTGGGGGCTGGCACTGGCCGCTTTCGGCGCGGGGATGCTGTGCGGCGCGCTGCTGATGATGCGGTGGAAACCGCGGCGGATGCTGCTCGTGGGGACGCTGGGAGTGTTCCCGATCGCGCTGCCCTCGGCGGCGCTCGCGGTGCCGCTGGACGTCGTCGGGGTCTCCATCGCCATGTTCGTCAGCGGAGCGGCGATCGAGGTGTTCGGCGTGGCCTGGATGACGACGCTGCACCAGGAGATCCCGGAGGAGAAGCTGTCGCGGGTCTCGGCGTACGACTATTTCGGCTCGACGGCGATGCTGCCGCTGTCGACGGCGCTCGCGGGCCCCGCGGAGAACGTCTTCGGGCGCGGGTCGGCGCTGTGGGGTTCGGCGGCGCTGATCGTGGTGGTGACGGGGCTGGTGCTGCTGGTCCCGGACGTACGGAACCTGACGCGGCGTACGAAGCGGGTGACGGGCCTGGACGAGGGCGCCGTCCCCCGCGCGGCTCCCGCCGCGCAGGCGCGGCCGTAGGGCGTCCGGCGCCCTCGCCGGAGCGTGTCACCCGATGCTGAAGGACCCGTCCGGAGGTACCGGAGAGGGCACGGCGTCCTCGTCGTGGACGGGCCGGGCGTCGCCGGTGAAGCGGGCGAGCGAGGCGCCGTACTCCACCCGCGCCGGGAACGCGTCGGCGGCCGCGCGGCGGGCCAGGCGGGCCGTGTCGATCTCCGCGTCGGAGGCGACGAGAACGGCGTTGCCGAAGCGGCGTCCGCGCAGGACGGCGGGTTCGGCGATCAGCGCGAGTTCGGGGAAGACGGCGGCGAACGTGGCGAGTTGGGAGCGGAGGAAGGCGAAGGGGGTGCCGTCGGCGAGGTTGGCGGCATAGAGCCCGCCGGGCCGCAGGACGCGCCGGGCGGACCGCGCGTACTCGACCGAGGTCAGATGCGCGGGCACCCGCGAGCCGCCGAACACGTCGGCGACCAGCACGTCCACCGCTCCCTCCGGCGCCTCCTCCAGCCAGGCGCGGGCGTCCGCGGCGTGCACGGCGACCCCCGAGCCCTCCGGCAGCGGAAGCCGCTCCCCGACCAGGGCCAGCAGCCCCCGGTCGGCCTCGATCACCTCCTGCCGCGAACCGGGCCGGGTGGCGGCGACGTAACGCGGCAGGGTGAGCGCCCCACCCCCCAGGTGCAGGACATCGAGGGGCTCGCCCTCGTCGGCGGCGCTGTCGAGGACGTGGGCGAGCCGGCGCGTGTACTCGAACTCCAGATACGCCGGCTCATCCAGGTCGACGTACGACTGGGGCGCCCCGTCGACGGTCAGCAGCCACGCCCGCGCCCGGTCGACGTCGGGCATGAGCCGGGCGACACCCTGATCGACATCCCGCACGACGGGGATCTGCTCGTTCGCGCTCTCGTTCACCTCCCCATTGTGCCGAGCGGGGCGGGGGGCGGTCCCCCCACCCCGCTCGCCCCGGCCGGCGGGCCGGCGGCCGTCACCCCACGGACGTGACCGTCCCGGCGCCGACCGTGCGGCCGCCCTCGCGGATCGCGAAACCGAGGCCCGGCTCCAGCGGTACGTCGCGGCCGAGTTCGACGGCCATGGTGACCGTGTCGCCGGGGCGCGCGAGGGCGGTGACGCCGAGGTCGACGTCGCCGACCACGTCCGCCGTGCGGATGTAGAACTGCGGCCGGTAGCCGGTGGAGACCGGCGTCGTGCGGCCGCCTTCCTTCGTCGACAGGACGTAGACCTGGGCGGTGAACCGGCGGCGCGGCACCACACTGCCCGGCGCCGCCACCACGTGGCCGCGTCGGACGGCGTCCCGTGGGACCCCGCGCAGCAGCAGCGCCACGTTGTCCCCCGCCTCCGCCGACTCCATGGGCTTGCCGAAGGTCTCCACCCCGGTGACGACCGTCTCGGTGTCCGCGCCGAGGACCTCGACGCGGTCGCCGACGCGGATCGTGCCCCGCTCGACCGCCCCCGTGACCACGGTGCCGCGCCCCGTGATGGTGAGGACGTTCTCGACGGACATCAGGAACGGCGCCTCCACATAGCGCACGGGCATGGGCACGTACGTGTCCACCGCGTCGAGGAGCGCCTCGATCGCCCCGGTCCAGCGCGGGTCGCCCTCCAGGGCCCGGAGGCCGGAGACGCGTACGACCGGGACGGAGTCGCCGCCGTAACCGTACGCGGTCAGCAGCTCCCGCACCTCCAGCTCGACCAGGTCCGTCAGCTCGTCGTCGCCCGCGTCGGCCTTGTTGAGGGCCACCACGATGTGGTCGACGCCGACCTGACGGGCCAGCAGGACGTGCTCGGCGGTCTGCGGCATGATCCCGTCGAGCGCCGACACGACGAGGATCGCCCCGTCGAGCTGGGCCGCGCCGGTGACCATGTTCTTGACGTAGTCGGCATGGCCCGGCATGTCGACATGGGCGTAGTGGCGGGTGTCGGTCTCGTACTCGACGTGCGCGATGTTGATGGTGATGCCGCGCTGCGCCTCCTCGGGCGCGCGGTCGATCCGGTCGAAGGAGACGTAGGACGTCGGGCTGTCGGTGCCGCGCTCGCTGAGGACCTTGGTGATGGCGGCGGTCAGGGTGGTCTTGCCGTGGTCGACGTGGCCCATGGTGCCGATGTTGAGGTGCGGCTTGGTGCGCACGTATGCCGTCTTGGGCATGGTTTCGCTCTTCCTTGAGCTCGAAGCGTGAGGGGACCCCGGGGCCGAACCGACCCTCCCCCTACGGGGTCCGCCGGACGATCCGGGGAGGGTCAGCTTCGGGCGCCGTCGAAAGCGGCGGCGGAGTACGCGAAGGAGGCGAGGGGAGCATCGGCAGCCTTCGGCGCGGCCGCGACTGCGGGCCGTGCTGCGAGGAAGGCGTACCGGGACATGCCCACGATCATGGCGGGACGGGCCGTCGGCGTCGAACGATTTTCCCGGCCGGTACGACCGGGGGGAACCGCCCCCGTCGCCGGCGGCGAGGTCATCCAGGACGCCTGCCCGCAGCAGGCGGGTCCGCCCGTGCGAAGGGCCCGCACCACGTGGTGCGGGCCCTTCGCCACCCGGAGGCCCGCCGAGGGGGGAGTTCGGCGGAGCCCCGCATATCCAGAGCGGTCCCATGCGCTCCCCACGCGCATGCCCCCGATCCCACCGTTCACACCCCCCGATTACCGACCCACGGCCGCCAGGGCGGGCCGGCACCGGCAACCGTCAGATGTTCTTCAGGGCTTCGCGTACGGAGAGCGGCGAGAGCCGCCCCTCGTTCGCCCCGACGAAGGCCCGCACCTCCCCGGGCGCGGTCTTCGCGTACTCGCGCAGCGCCCAGCCGATCGCCTTGCGGATGAAGAAGTCCGGGTGCGAGGACCGGCGCAGGCAGTAGGCGAAGAGGCGCTCCGTGTCGGTGGCGGCCTTGAACCGGAGTTGGTGCAGGAGCGCGGTGCGCGCCACCCACAGGTCGTCGTCCTCGATCCACTCGTCCATGCGGGCCGCGAGGCCGGGGTCGGCGGCCACGAGCCCACCGACCACGTGTGCGGCGAGGTGGTCGACGGTGTCCCACCAGGAGACGGTGGTGACGAGCTGCCGGGCGACGGGCAGGAAGTCCGAGGAGCAACTCGTCACGTGGCGGCGGAGATAGTCGACGGCGAAGTAGTGGTACTCCCGCTCGGGGAGGGCGAAGCAGCGGAGGGCGACGGCCGCGCAGTCGTCCTCGCCGGGGCGCGCGAGGCCGTCCAGGACGGTGCGGGAGAGGGCGCGCCGCTCGGGGGTGCGCAGGCCGAGAAAGGGCGCGACACCCTTCATGTAGGCGATCTGCTCCTGCGCCCGGAAGGGGTTCGCGGCGGACGGGTAGACCTTCACCAGGCGGGCCAGTACGGCGTCGGCGAGAGCGCTGTCGGGCACGGCGATCGTCATGCATCTCACAGTACGGTGGATGACGGACATTACGGCGATCACATGTCCTCTTCGGTTAGTCTCCCCTGATGCCTGCCCCCGTCACCCGGCCGCCGGGCTCCCTCGCTCTCCGCTGCTCCCGGGCGCTGCTCTCGCCCCGGGCTCGGCTCTCCCTCCTCGCCGTCGTGCTGGTGTGCGCCGCGACGACGGTGGTGCTGTTCGAGCCCCAGCGGCTCCTCGCCGAGGGCTGGCCACCCCAGATGAGCGGTGCGGGGGCCGTGGTGCTGTTCGGCCTCGCGTACGGGCTGTGCACGGCGGCCTTCGTGCCCCGGCCGATCCTCAACCTGGCGGCGGGCGCGCTGTTCGGCACTCAGGCCGGGCTCGGGGCGGCCGTGGCGGGGACGGTCCTCGGGGCGGGGATCTCCTTCACGCTCGGGCGCCTGCTGGGTCAGGAGGCGCTGCGGCCGCTGGTGCGGGGCCGTTGGCTGAAGGCGGCCGACGGGCAGTTGAGCCGGCACGGGTTCCGCTCGATGCTGGCGATCCGGCTCTTCCCCGGGGTGCCGTTCGCCGCGGCCAACTACTGTGCGGCGGTCTCCCGCATGGGGTACGCGCCGTTCCTGCTCGCCACCGGGATCGGGTCGATCCCCAACACGGCGGCGTACGTGGTGGCGGGCAGCCAGGCCGGTTCCCCGACCTCGCCCGCCTTTCTGATCTCGATGGGGTTCATCGTGCTGTCCGGCCTCGCGGCGGCGGTCGTCGCCTGGTGCAAGCGGCACAGCCTCCGGGCGAAGGCGGCGGCCCCGTCGCCGGAGCGCGTCGAGGCGGAACGCCCGCTGGCCGGGGCCGGAATGGGCGCGGGCGTGCGGGGCGGTCCGGACAGGGAGCGGGGATAGCGGCGCAAATCGCCCCCGCGCCCGGTCCGGCAGCCCACCCGTGACGTCTCCTCAGAGCGCTTCGACCACCATCGCGTTGGCCAGGCCGCCCGCCTCGCACATCGCCTGCAGGCCGTACCGCGCGCCGCGTGCCCGCAGCGCGTGGACCAGGGTGGTCGTGAGACGGGTGCCGCTGGCGCCGAGGGGGTGGCCGAGTGCGATCGCGCCGCCGTGGACGTTGACCTTGTCCGGGTCGGCGCCGGTCTCCTGCTGCCAGGCGAGCACCACGCTCGCGAAGGCCTCGTTGATCTCGAAGAGGTCGATGTCGGCCAGGTCGAGGCCGGTGCGCCGCAGGACCTTCTCCGTCGCCGGGATGACGCCGGTCAGCATGAGCAGCGGGTCGGAACCGGTCACGGCGAAGCCGTGCAGCCGCGCGAGCGGCCGCAGGCCGAGGCGTTCGGCGGTCTCCGCTGCCATCACGAGCACGGCCGAGGCGCCGTCGTTGGTCGGGCTGCTGTTGCCCGCGGTCACCGACCAGTCGATCTGCGGGAAGCGTTCGGCGAAGACCGGGTCCTGGAAGGCGGGCCGCAGGCCGGCCAGGATCTCGGGCGTCGTCGAGGGGCGGACGGACTCGTCACGGCGGACGTCGCCGTAGGGGGCGACCTCGGCGTCGAAGAGCCCGGCCTCCCAGGCGCGCGCCGCCTTCGCGTGCGAGGCGGCGGCGAAGTCGTCCATCGCCTCCCGTCCGAGGGACCACTTGGCGGCGATCAGCTCCGCGCTGACGCCCTGCGGAACCAGGCCTTCGGGGTAGCGCTCGGCGACCCCGGGCCCGAAGGGGTCCGCGCCGGGCGGCACGTTCGACCACATCGGGACGCGGCTCATCGACTCGACTCCGCAGGCGACGGCGATGTCGTACGCCCCGGAGATCACGCCCTGCGCGGCGAAGTGCACGGCCTGCTGCGAGGAGCCGCACTGCCGGTCCACGGTGGTGGCGGGCACGGACTCGGGGAAGCCCGCCCCCAGCCATGCGTACCGGGTGGTGTTCATGGCTTGCTCGCCGACCTGGTCGACGGTGCCGCCGATGACGTCGTCGACGAGCGCCGGGTCGATGCCGGCGCGGGTGATCAGCGCCGTGAGGGTGTGGGAGAGCAGGGCCACGGGGTGGACCTCGGCCAGCGCGCCGCGGGCCTTTCCCCGGCCTATGGGCGTGCGGACCGCTTCGACGATGACGGCGTCGCGCATGTTGACGGCTCCTCGATCACCTGGTGAGTTGGAAAATCGAACCAACACGCGTCGGTAACATAGCCCAGTCGGTTGTCTTTTCAAACCCACCTACTGCTCTCTGCTCTAGGCTTGCCGCATGAAGGCCGCTCCCCGCCCCTGCTCGATCGCCGACGCCCTCTCGCTGGTCGGTGAGAAGTACTCCCTGCTCGTGCTGCGCGAGATCTCGCTCGGCGTGCGCCGCTTCGACCGGATCGCCCGCAACACCGGTGCGCCGCGGGACATCCTCACCGCGCGGCTGAAGCGTCTGGTGGAGGCGGGGATCCTGGAGAAGGTGCCGTACAGCGAGCGGCCCCGGCGCTTCGAGTACCGGGCGACGCCGGCCGGTGAGGAGCTGGGGCCCGTGCTGCTGACGCTGATGGCCTGGGGCGACCGGCATGTGAACAAGGACGACCGGCCGGTGCTCCTCGAGCACAGCTGCGGCGAGATCCTCAGTCCGCGGGTCGTGTGCGCCTGCTGCGGCGGCGAGGCGGACGCCACGAACCTCACGACGCACGTCCGCGCGCCCGGCTGGACGGCGGCGGGCCCCACCCCGGCCCCCGCTCCGGCCCCCGCCGCGACCGCCGATCCGGGCCCCGCCCCCTCGAACGGCCCGGTGCGGAGCCCCTCGGAGACCTGAGAACGGTCCCGTCATCTCGGGACGGTACGCTGCGCAGCGACCGGCGGTCGATCTCCGATCCGACCGCGGCGGCCTCGGGGGGTGACGCTCGCGCGGCCGCATCCTGGTCTCCATCCGACCGCACGAGCATTCCGGGACGGCCCTAGCCCCATGAGTTGGTTCGAATCATTCATCCTCGGACTCGTCCAGGGGCTGACGGAGTTCCTTCCCATCTCCTCCAGCGCGCACCTCCGCCTCACGGCGGCCTTCGCGGGGTGGCACGACCCGGGCGCGGCCTTCACCGCGATCACCCAGATCGGCACGGAGACCGCCGTGCTGATCTATTTCCGCAAGGACATCGCGCGGATCGTGTCGGCGTGGTTCCGCTCGCTGCGCGACAAGTCGATGCGCGGCGACCACGACGCCCAGATGGGCTGGCTGGTCATCATCGGCTCGATCCCGATCGGCGTGCTCGGCGTGACCTTCAAGGACCAGATCGAGGGCCCCTTCCGCGATCTGCGGCTCATCGCCACCACGCTGATCGTCATGGGCATCGTCCTCGGCATCGCGGACCGGCTCGCCGCGCGGGACGAGGCCGGCGGCCGCCACCGGGTGGTCCGCGAGCGCAAGACGCTCAAGGACCTCGGTGTACGCGACGGTCTGATCTACGGCTTCTGCCAGGCGATGGCCCTGATCCCGGGCGTCTCCCGGTCCGGCGCGACGATCTCCGGCGGTCTGCTCATGGGCTACACCCGCGAGGCGGCGGCCCGTTACTCGTTCCTGCTCGCCATCCCGGCCGTCCTCGCCTCGGGCGCCTTCGAGCTGAAGGACGCCGGCGAGGGGCACGTCTCCTGGGGCCCGACGATCTTCGCGACGATCATCGCCTTCGCCGTCGGCTACGCCGTCATCGCGTGGTTCATGAAGTTCATCACGACGAAGAGCTTCATGCCGTTCGTGATCTACCGGATCCTGCTCGGCATCCTGCTCTTCATCCTCGTCGGCACGGACGTCCTCAGCCCCCACGCGGGCGAGTCCGCCGGCTGACCGACCCATCCCACCCCGGGGCGCGTTCCGGAAGTCCCGGCCGTCCGGCGGCCGGTCCGTCCGGGCGGGAGCCGGGCTGCGCGCCGGGCGGTGGAGGGGCGCCGGACTCGGGGTTTCCGGCGACTCTGCTCGGGTGCGCCCCACCCGAACGGACCCGACGATCCTCCCGCGCCTCGCGGGCGTCGGCGAGGGTGTACGAAGGGCCGTTCGACGCGTCCCGTTCGCACCCCGTGCGAAGAGAACACTCCTCGCCGCCGAGCGGTCCCCGGGCGGACGCCGCACCCTGGAACCATGGCCTGGCACCCACCCATCGTCGTGCACCGCCCCTCCCCCGGCGGCGGCCGGCGCGTCACCGTGCGCGGCCAGATCGTCGGCCTGGCGCACAACGACACCGATCTCGTCGAGTTCCTGCGCCGCGCGGGACTCGAGGACGCCGACATGATCCTGGACGACCCCCAGCTGGTGGAGTGGCGCGGCGGCCGCCCGCACCGCTGGGAAGCCGCGTAGAGCGGGTCCTCGAACGTTCCGCCTGGCCGCAGGACGACGGTCGAGTCGCCGATCCGCAGCGTGCGGTGCGGCTCGCACTCCGGGGCCACCGGCGCCTCGGCCACCGGGGGCGGCTTGACCATCGGGACAGCATCGCCGGGATCCGGCCGCTCTGACGCACGGCTCTTGGCCCCGGGCCCCGGCTGCCCGACACTGAGCCGATGACGCAGCGCGTGGATCTCGCGACCGTGATGGACCGGATGGCCATCGACGACCTCGTCACCGGGTACGCGGTGGCCGTGGACGATTCCGACTGGGCGGGGTACCGGGCGCTGTTCACCGCCGAGGGACGCGCCGACTACCGGGGCTCCGGCGGCATCGAGGGCCCCGCCGCCGAGGTGGCCGACTGGCTCGCGGAGACGATGCGGCTCTTTCCGGTACGCCAGCACCTCATCGTGAACCGGCGCGTCCAGATCCAGGACCTCGGCGGCTATCCCGGCGACAGCGCGGAGGTGCGCGCCGACTTCGTGAACCCGATGCGGTTCGAGTCCGGCGAGGACTTCGTGTGCGGCGGGCGCTACACCTTCGCCCTGCGGCGTACGGACTCCGGCTGGCGGCTGCGGTCGGTGACCGTGGACGAGAAATGGCGCCGGTTGTAGCCGCCACGCGCACACTGGAGGCGTCACCCCGACGGCGTGGGACAGGAGGCGCGGAATGCGGTTTCCGTACGGCCGACGCGGCCGCCGCCGCGCTCCGGGCCCAGGCCCCGGCCCCGACCGGGACCCGGACGGGACCCCCGACGAAGACCCGGACGGCACCCCCGAGCAGAGCCGGGGGAAGCCCGGACCGAACCCCGCTGTCGGCGCGCGCCTCGACCGGTATGCCCCCGGCCGGGGCCGGGCCCCCTCCCCCGCCCCCCGCTCCTCCGCCGCCCGCGCGGCCCTCGCCGTGCTCTTCGGGGCCGTGCCCGCGCTCGCCTTCCCCGCCCCCGGGCTCTGGTGGCTCTCCTACGTCGCCCTCGTCCCCTGGATGCTGCTGCTCCGTACGGCTCCGACCGCGCGCCGGGCGGCCGTCGAGGGCTGGCTGGGCGGCATCGGGTTCATGCTGGCCCTCCACCACTGGCTGCTCCCGAGCCTGCACGCCTTCCTGCTCCTTCTCGCGGCCCTGCTCGCGCTCCTGTGGGTGCCCTGGGGCTGGCTGGTGCGGGCGATGCTCGGGGACGGCCCGTCCGGTCCGCGCGCCGTCGCCTCCCTGCTCGCCCTGCCCTCCGGCTGGCTGCTCGTCGAACTCATACGGTCCTGGGAGGGCCTGGGCGGCCCCTGGGGCCTGCTCGGGGCCAGCCAGTGGCAGGTTCCCCCCGCCCTTCGGCTCGCCTCGGTCGGTGGCATATGGCTGGTGAGCCTCCTGGTGGTGGCCGTCAACACGGCCGTGGTCCTGCTGCTGTCGACTGCGGCCGGCCGCCGCGCGGGTGTGGTCGGGCTCGTGGTGTGCGGCCTCGCCGTGGGGTCGGTGTGGTGGGGGGCGTCGCCGCCGCGCGAGCGGGGGACGGTACGCGTCGCCGTCGTCCAGCCCGGTGTCCTCGACGGGCCGGACGGGGCCGAGCGGAGGTTCGCCCGGGGCGAGGAGCTGACGCGGGGGCTCACGGGCCGAGGCGTCGATCTGGTCGTCTGGGGCGAGAGCAGCGTCGGCGCCGACCTGGCGTCCCGTCCGGACCTCACCGCCCGGCTGACCGCGCTCGCCCGGGCCGTGGACGCGCCGATACTGGTCAACGTGGACGCCCGCCGCTCCGACCGGCCCGGCATCTACAAGAGCAGCGTGCTCGTCGGAGAGGACGGACCGACCGGTGACCGGTACGACAAGATGCGGCTGGTGCCGTTCGGCGAGTACGTCCCGGCCCGGGCGGTGCTCGGCTGGGTGACCTCGGTCGGCAAGGCGGCAGGCGAGGACCGGCGTCGGGGCGCCGCGCCGGTGGTGATGACGCTGCCGGCCGAGAACGGCCGCCCGGCCCTGCGGATCGGCCCGCTGGTGTGCTTCGAGTCGGCGTTCCCCGACATGAGCCGCCTGCTGACCCGGGAGGGCGCCGGACTCCTGATCGCGCAGTCGGCGACCTCCACCTTCCAGGACAGCTGGGCCCCCGCCCAGCACGCCTCACTGGCGGCGCTGCGCGCCGCGGAGTCGGGCCGCCCGGTGGTGCACGCGACCCTGACGGGCGTCAGCGCGGTGTACGGCCCCGACGGGCGGCGCGTCGGCGCGCCGCTGGGCACCGACCGCAGCGCCGCCGCCGTCCACGACCTGCCGCTCTCGCGGTCCGCGACGGGTTACGTACGCCACGGCGACTGGCCGCTGTGGGGCGCCGTCGCCGTGCTCGCCGTGCTCTGTGCCGTCGAGGGCATGGGTGTGCTCAGGAGGCCTGCGTCAGGGACTCGCGCACCACGCGCTCGCACAGCTCGTGGGTCAGCAGCGCGTCCCGCGCGCTGAGCGGCGTGCCGGCCCGTACCGCGTCGAGGAAGGCGAGGACCGCCTGCTCGATGCCGCGCTGGCGGGCCACCGGGAACCAGTCGCCGCGCCGCCGGACCGACGGCTGGCCCTTGTGGTCCACGACGTCCGAGAGGTTGAGGACCTGGCGCTTGGTGTCCTGTCCCGAGACCTCCAGGATCTCCTCGGTGGAGCCGCTCATCCGGTTCATCATGCCGATGGCGGTGAAGCCGTCGCCGGAGAGCTGGAGCACGACGTGGTGCATCAGGCCGTCGCGGATCCGGGCCCGTACGTCCGTGTGCTCGACCTCGCCGGGCAGCAGGAAGCGCAGGGTGTCGACGACGTGGATGAAGTCGTCGAGCACGAGGGTGCGCGGGTCCTCGGGCAGCCCGACGCGGTTCTTCTGCAGCAGGATCAGCTCGCGCGGGTGGTCGAGGCACTGCGCGTACGAGGGGGCCAGGCGGCGGTTGAAGCCGACGGCCAGGCTGACGCCGGTCTTCTCGGCCAGCTCCACGATCCGTTCGGAGTCGGCGTACTCGTAGGCCAGCGGCTTGTCGACGTAGGTCGCCACCCCCGCTTCGATCAGCCGGGTGGCGATCTCGGCGTGGGCGGCGGTCGAGGCGTGGACGAAGGTGGCGTCGAGGCCGGCGGAGAGGAGGGAGTCGAGATCGGTGTGACGCTGGGCGGACGGCACGTGGTAGGTGTCGCCGAGCCGGTCCAGGGTCGCCGACGTGCGGGTCTGGAGGTGGAGTTCGACCCCCGGCAGGGCCGCGAGGACCGGGAGGTAGGCCTTCTGCGCGATATCACCGAGTCCGATGCAGCCGATCCTCACGGGGTCTCCTTCGCCGTTCCACGCATGCCGCTGTCCGTCCGCCGGTCCCTGCCGGCCGCACGCGCCGGTCAGCTTACGCGGGGCCGCCGTGCGGTCCGGCGGGGGCCGGGGCCGGGGGCTTCCAGTCGGCGATGCCGTCGAATCCGCGCAGGACGAGTCCGGGTCCGAAGCGGGAGACCGCGGCGATGAGCGTGTCCCGGACGGCGACGGCGGGGCGGGCGGAGACCAGGGTGAGCCGGCCGGTGCGCGCGGCCTTGCGGACGATCGCCGTGGTGCGCGGCAGCCGTTCGGCGGTGTACGCGGCGAGGGCGCGGCTCGGCGGGAGGCCGGGTCGGGCGTGGTGGGCGAGGACGACGGCGTCCTCGATCGCCTGGTTGCCGCCCTGGCCGAGGGTGGGCTGCATGGCGTGCGCGGCGTCGCCGAGGAGTGCCACGCGGCCGCGGTGGAAGGCGGGCAGCGGCCGCGGCATGTGGTGGACGTCGTGGCGCAGGACCCCGTCGGCGCCGGCGGCGGCGAGGATGTCGGGGACGGGGTGGTGCCAGTCGCCGAAGAGCCGCAGGAGTTCGGCCTTCTCGCCGTCGGGGGCGTGGGCGCCGGCGGGCGCGGGGGCCATGGCGTACGCGTAGGTCCGGCCGTCCTTGAGGGGCTGGGTGCCCCAGAGCCGGCCGGCTCCCCAGGTCTCGTGCGGGGCGAACGGGCGGCCGGGGGTGGGGACGACGACGCGCCAGGTGGTGAATCCGGAGTAGGTGAGGCCGGTGTAGTCGGGGAAGAGCGCGTGGCGGACGGCCGAGTGGATGCCGTCGGCGCCGAGGACCAGTTCGGCCTCGATGTCGCCGTCGGGGGTGCGGACGGTCGCGGGCCGGCGGTCGTCGCCGGGGTCGGCGAGGGCCGCGGCGGCCCCCGTACGGATCACCCCGTCGGGGAGGGCGGCGGCGAGGAGGTCGACGAGGGTGGCGCGGTGGAGCACGGCGAGCGGTCCGCCGAAGCGTTCGGCGGCGGCCCGGGCGCTGGTACGGGCGAGCCAGCGGCCGTTCGGGGCCCGCATGCCTCCGTCGCCCTGCCAGGCGGACAGTTCGCGGACGCGGTCGCCGAGACCGACGACGTCCAGGGCGCGCTGGGCGTTGGGGGCCAGCGCGATGCCGGCCCCGACGGGTGCGAGGGCCGCGGCCCGCTCCAGGACGGTCACGCTCCAGCCCTGACGGCGGAGGGCGACGGCGGCGGTGAGACCGCCGATACCGGCTCCCACGACGACGGCACGGTGCTGTTCCATGACGACTCCCCTCGAAAACTACATCTGTAGTGACGCCTTCACCGTACCCGACGAACTACGCCTGTAGTGAGAGGGGTGGATAGGTTGGTCCCATGACCGCACGCACCCCCGAGGCGCCCGCCGCCTCCCCCGGTCCCACCCGCGCCGACCGGATCGGCGACGCGGCGCTCGACCTGCTCGTGGAGCGGGGGATGCGCGGCCTCACCCACCGCGCCGTGGACGAGCGGGCCGGGCTGCCCCAGGGGTCGACCTCCAACCAGGCCCGCACCCGCCAGGCCCTGCTCGAGACGGCCGTACGGCGCCAGGTCGAGCGGGAGGCGGGGGTACTGGCCCCGCAGGAGATGCCCGCCCTGGCCGGCGGCGCCGACGCGCTGGTCGACGCCCTCTCCCTCGCCCTGCACCGCTATCTCACCGACCACCGGTCGCTGCTCGTGTCCCGTTACGAACTCGCCCTGGAGGCCACCCGCCGGCCCGAGCTGCGCGGCTTCTTCGACTCCGCCGGCGCCGTGTTCCACGGTCCGCTGGTCGCGATGATGGAGGGCGCCGGCTCCGCCGAGCCGGAGCGGCACGCCCTGTCCCTGATCGCCTGGTGCGAGGGGCTGATGTTCTCCTGCGCCGCCGGATCGTTCCATTCCGTCGTACCGAGCCACGACGAACTGCGCACCGGCTTCCGGGAACTGCTCCGCGGCATGCTCGGCCGCTGAACCGCCCCGAACCCGCTGGCGCCGGGCAGCACGCGTGGGCCACGATGCCTCGCATGACCTCTCCGGAAAGCACCGCCACCACCGCCGCCCCCACTCCCCCGGGCGCCGTCGCCCCCGCCACCGTCGCCGCCCCGCGCGCCGAGGGCGCCGAACGTGCCATGCCGTCGACCCTCGCCGGTGAGCGCGAGATGCTGGAGGGCTGGCTGGAGTTCCACCGCGCGACGCTCGCCATGAAGTGCGAGGGACTCGACGACGCGCAGCTGCGCACGGCTTCGGCCCCGCCCTCCGACCTGAGCCTCCTCGGCCTGGTACGGCACATGGCCGAGGTGGAGCGCGGCTGGTTCCGCCGGGTGCTGGCCGGCGAGGAGGCCGGCTGGATCTACAACAGGGAGGAGCGCGACAGCGACATCCACGTCACGGAGACGGACACCTGGCAGGAGGCGTACGCCACGTGGCAGGGCGAGATCGCCCGGGCCCGCACCCTGGCGGCGGCCCGCGGCCTCGACGACATCGGCACGGGCAGGCACCGCAGCGGCGAACGCTTCAACCTGCGCTGGATCTACACCCACATGATCGAGGAGTACGCCCGGCACAACGGCCACGCCGACCTGCTCCGCGAGCGGATCGACGGAGCCACCGGCGACTGATCGGGCCGGCACCCGAGGGCGGCAGGGCCGCTGGTCGACGACCCCTTGTCATCGCGATGGCGGCCGTCACCCGTGTGGGGCATTCCCCGTCGGTAGGGGCGCGAAGATCGCGGTCGGGCCCGCAGAGTGGCGCGGTGCATGGAACGAGAACCACAGCGAAGGTCCTGGTCGGGGTGGCGGTCGCCGTCCTCTCCGGCTGCGTCTCGGTCGCGACGCCGCCGCCCGCCCCCGAGCCGTCGCCCGAGGCCGGCCGCTCCGCGCAGGACGTGACGCCGCAGGGCGCCGAGGGGCCCCAGCTCCTCGAAGGCCCGGCCCGCGAGGCCCTGGAAGCGGCGCTTCCGGCCCCGGCGCCACGCAAGCCCCGCGCCACGGCCGCCGGACCACGGGCGCCGCACTCCGGACCGCCCGCTTCGGGACAGGACGGCACAGGTCCCTCGTCCGCTCCGCCGCGGCGGAGCGACGCGGGGGCGGTGCGGCCGCCCGCCCTGCCGGAGCCGCCCCGCTCCCTCGACGAGGTGTGCGATCTGGGCGAGCGCCTCGGGGGCTGGCGGCCGGACAGCGACGAGGCGAGGATCTGCCGGGGCGCCGCCCTGCCCTGACGGGCAGCCACCGTGGGCCGCGCACCGCTCACAGGGTGCGCAGCCGTACCTCCAGGCGGTCGATCGCGGCGCGGACCCCCTGGCCGTACCCGTCGTCGTCGAGGGCTTCCGACGCTGCGCGGGCCCGGTCCAGATGGGTCCGCGCCGCGTCGGGCCGCCGCAGCTTGACGTAGTCGGCGGCCAGGTTGAGGTGGAGAGAGGGGTACAGGGCGCGCAGCGCGACCGCCGAGTCGTGCCGGGCGAGTCGTTCCTCGCCCAGCTCCTCGGCGGCCAGCAGCGCCCGCAGGTCCCAGGCCAGCTCGGTGTCCGGGTCGTCCTGCGCGTCCGCCGTGTAGTGCGCGAGGGTGCAGCGGTGCAGCGGGTCGCCGTCCGGGCCGATGCGCTGCCACAGCTCCACGAAGCGGTTGCGGGCCTCCTCGCGGTCCCCGCCGTGCAGCAGCATCAGCGCCTGCCCGATCCTGGTCATGACGCCGTCGTCCGCCACCTGCTGCTGCTCCGTCACTGCGGCCTCCACGCGCTTTCGGTCCACGTCCTTCGACGCCAACGGCTGTCCCGTCATCCCCGGCGGGCGCTCGACGACAGCTACGGCACCTCGCCGCGGTGTCGGAACGCCCGAATACTCCCAGTATGCGGGCGTGCCTCCGCCTTGCGATGCACCACATCCGACGCCGCGCGCCGATCCGCCAGGGATGACGGGACAGCCCTGAGCCGCAGCGGTCACCGATCCGGCACAGGCTCGGGCGGGCCCCCGAGCCTGTCAGCCGGGCGGGCTCAGCCGAGGTCCGGGATCCGCCAGTCGATCGGCTCGTGGCCCTGGGCGGCGATCGCCGCGTCGATCTGCGTGAAGGGGCGGGAGCCGAAGAACTTCTTCGCCGACAACGGCGAGGGGTGCGCGCCCTTCACGACCACGTGCCGCTCCTCGTCGATCAGCGGGAGCTTCTTCTGGGCGTAGGCGCCCCAGAGGACGAAGACGGCCGGGTCCTTCCGCGAGGCCACCGCGCTGATCACGGCGTCCGTGAACTTCTCCCAGCCCTGGCCCTTGTGGGAGTTCGCCTCGCCGGCCCGGACGGTGAGGACCGCGTTGAGCAGCAGGACGCCCTGCTCGGCCCACGGCATCAGATAGCCGTTGTCCGGGACGGGGTGCCCCAGCTCCTCCTTCATCTCCTTGTAGATGTTCCGGAGGGAGGGCGGGGTCCTGACCCCGGGCCGCACGGAGAAGCAGAGGCCGTGCCCCTGCCCCTCGCCGTGATACGGGTCCTGGCCGAGGACCAGGACCTTCACCCGGTCGTAGGGCGTCGCCGCCAGGGCGGCGAAGACCTCGTCGCGCGGCGGATAGACCGGCCCCTTGGCCCGCTCCTCCTCGACGAACTCGGTGAGCTGCTTGAAGTACGGCTTCTGCAGCTCTTCGCCGAGGACGCCGCGCCAGGACTCGGGCAGCATGTCGGTGTCGGTCACGTCAACAACCTCCGGTAGACCATGTTCTCCACTGATCATCGAACCTACCGGGGGCCACTGACAACGCCCGCGCGCGGGCCTCCCGTCCGGCTTCCGCCGGTCCGGGAGGCGACGCGCGAGCGGGCGCTTCCTACCAGCTGGCGCGGCGGTTGAGCTCCCACATCTGCATGACGGTCTGCGGGTCGAGCGCGCGCTCGCCGCCGCCGATGTCCTCGCTGGCCGCGATGTAGAGCTTGCCCTGCCACAGCGGCAGCAGGCGGACGTCCTCCACCATGAGTTCCTGGGCCTTCTTGAACTCGTCCGTGGCCGCCCCCCGGTCGCTCTCGCGCCGGGACTTGGGGAGGAGCTGGTCGGTGATCTCGGGGCGCAGGTACGGGGTTCCGAGCACGTTCTGCTTGCCGATGAACGGCGCCACGAAGTTGTCCGGGTCCGGGAAGTCGGGGAACCAGCCGCGGCCGAAGACCGGATACTGGCCCTTCTGGTAGCCCGCCTGGAACTCCTTCCACGGCTTGCTGCGCAGGGTCACCTTGAAGAGGCCGGACGCCTCCAGCTGCCGCTTGAGCTCGGCGAACTCGGGCGCCGTGGCGGAGCCGTAACGGTCGGTGGTGAACCAGAAGTCCAGCTCCACGGGGTCGGTGATCCCGGCGTCCCGCAGAATGTCGCGGGCCTTGTCGACGCTGGGCTCGCCGAAGCGGTCGAAGAACTCGGTGGTGTGACCGGCGATGCCCTTGGGAACCATGGAATAGAGCGGCTCGGCGGTGCCCTGGTAGACCTTCGCGACGAGTTCGTCGCGGTCCACGAGCTGGGCGATCGCCTTGCGGACGGGCGCCTTGGCGACGGTGGAGTCCTGGGCGTTGAAGACGAGGTAGCGGATGTCGGCGCCGGTCGACTCGATGAGCTGGAGGCCCTTGTTCTCTTCCTTGTCCTCCTGGAGGGCGACGACCTCGGCGGCGGTGAGTCCGCGGTAGGTGGCGTCGATCTCCTTCGCCTTCAGAGCGGCGACCATCGGCTCGGACTCCTTGAAGTACCGGATGGTGACGCCGCCGTTCTTGCGGTCGGCGAACCCCTTGTAGGTGGGGTTCTTCGTCAGCTCCGCCTTGTCGCCCTCGGCGTAGTCGTCGAGGACGTACGGTCCGGAGCCGACGACCTTGCCGTCCTCGCGGAGCTTGTCGGCGGGGTACTCCGCCGGGTCCACCAGCGACATGGCGGGCGTGGCGAGGATGAAGGGGAAGGTCGCGTCGGGCTTGTTCAGCCGGAAGACCACCGTCCGGTCGTCGGTGACCTCGATCTTGTCGAGGGAACCGAGCATGCCGTTGGGGCCGCCCTCGACGTTGATCTTCCGAATGCGTTCGATGGAGTACTGGACCGCCTTGGCGTCCAGTTTGTGCCCGTTGGAGAATGCGAGACCTTCGACGAGTTTGCATTCGAAGATCCGGCTGGACGTGTCCTTGAATTCGCAGTCGGCCGCGTCGGACTGCGGTGTCGTGCTTCCGGTCGGGAAGCTCACGAGCGTCTGGAAGACATTCCGGAACAATTCCCAGGAGTTGTCCCAGGCAGCGGCCGGATCAAGCGTGGAGGGAGAACTCGTCGTACCGACGACGATTCTCTGCTCCCCGGCGGATTCAGCATCCGAAAACAGGCTGCATCCGGAAACCAGGGATATGGACGCAAGGGCTGCAGCGGCCTGCAGACTGGTCCGGTTGAACACGTGCACGCTCCTCGTTCAGCCATGGGTCGGCCGACCATACCGCAGCACCCCGCCAGGTCAATGTTCGACCCTGGCGGGGCACTTGCGTCATTCACTGCATAACCGGGTCTAAACCGGTCACATATTCCGGCGAGTGTCCGGATACCGGTCACCCGACTCCGGCGTTGAGGAAAATCCCACCGTCGACCACGAGCGTCTGGCCGGTGATCCAGTCCGACTGGTCGGACGTGAGGAAGGCGGCCGCCCCGCCGATGTCCTCGGGGACGCCGAGCCGGCCGAGCGGGTACGCCGCCGCGGCCTCGGCCTCCCGGCCCTCGTAGAGGGCCTGGGCGAACTTGGTCTTCACGACCGCCGGGGCGATCGCGTTGACCCGGACGCCGGGCGCGAGCTCGTGCGCCAGCTGGAGGGTCAGATTGACCATGGCCGCCTTGCTCATGCCGTACGCCCCGATGAAGGGCGAGGCGGAGATGCCGGCGACCGAGGCGATGTTCACGATCGCGCCGCCGTGCTCCTTCTGCCAGGCGCGCCAGGTCTGCTGGGCGAAGCCGAGCGCGGAGATCACGTTGGTCTCGTAGACCTTGCGTGCCACGTTCAGGTCGAGTTCGGCGATGGGGCCGAAGACCGGATTCGTACCGGCGTTGTTGACCAGGAAGTCGACCCGCCCGAAGGCCTCCATCGCGGCGTCGACGGCGGCGGCCTGATGGGCCTCGTCGTGCGCCTTGCCGGCGACCCCGATGACCCGGTCGGCGCCCAGCCGCTCCACGGCTTCCTTGAGGGCTTCCTCGCCCCGTCCGGTGATGCAGACCCGGTCGCCGCGGGCGACCAGGGCCTCGGCGACGCCGTAACCGATGCCCCGGCTCGCCCCGGTGACGAGGGCGACCTTGCCGGAGAGTTCGGGAAGTGCGGTGGTGCTCATGTCCGTCTCCTTTTCCGCTCGCGTGGGGGCGAGGTCAGTTGAGCGGGCCGCCGGCCACGTACAGGACCTGACCGGAGACAAAGCCGGCGTCGTCGCCCGTGAAGAAGGCGATGGCGTTGGCGATGTCGTCGGGGTTGCCGACGCGCTGCACGGGGATCATGGAGGCGGCCGCGGCCTGGAACTCCTCGAAGCCCATGCCGACGCGCTCGGCGGTCTGCGCGGTCATCTCGGTGACGATGAAGCCCGGCGCCACGGCGTTGGCGGTGATGCCGAACTTGCCCAGCTCCTTGGCCAGGGTCTTGGTGAAGCCCTGCAGACCGGCCTTGACGGCGGAGTAGTTGGCCTGGCCGCGGTTGCCGAGCGCCGAGGAGGACGAGAGGGAGACGATCCGGCCGAAGCCCGCGTCCACCATGTGCTTCTGACAGGCCTTCGCCATCAGGAAGGCGCCCTTCAGGTGCACGTTCATGACCGTGTCCCAGTCGGACTCGGTCATCTTGAAGAGCAGGTTGTCGCGGAGCACGCCCGCGTTGTTGACGAGGATCGTCGGCGCGCCGAGCTCGGCGGCGACCCGCGCGATCGCGGCCTCCACCTGGGCGCCGTCGGAGACGTCGCAGCCGACGGCGAGGGCCGTGCCGCCCGCCGAGGTGATCTTCTCGACGGTGTCCTTGCAGGCCGCCTCGTCGAGGTCGAGTACGGCGACGGCGCGGCCTTCCGCGGCCAGCCGTACCGCGGTCGCGGCGCCAATGCCCCGCGCCGCACCGGTGACGACGGCTACGCGCTGCTCGGTGGTGGACATGCTGGTTCTCCTCGCCCTTGGATCATCCCTGGTGTGCGGCCCACACTGCGTCCCGCTGATGAGCGACCGCTTAGTACCTTCCGCAGGACGAGACGCTAGAAGCCCTGGCACCCGGTGTCAACGGCCCACCGGGTGCACCCGATCACTACCCTCCCCACGGACGCGGTTCAGCGCACCAGGAGATCGAGCAGCCTTTCGACCTCGGCGCCGGGGTCGGCGGTCAGACCGGTGTGCACCGGGCCGGGCTGCACCACCGTCGAGCGGGGCGCGATGAGCCAGCGGAACCGGCGCCCGGCGTCGTCCCGCGCCGCCTGCCCCGCGTCGTCGCCACCCCGGCAGACCCCTTCGACGCCGTGCAGCGCGGCCCGTACGCCGATCACGTCGGCCGCCGGGTCGAGCGCCCTCAGCTTCGCCTCGTCGAGGTGGGTCCGGGCGGCGACGAAGGACTTGGCCCGGCAGTAGACCACCACTCCCGCGTTGAAGAACTCGCCGCGCTCCACACGGGGCACCACGCGCAGGACGGCGTACTCGAAGACATCGCGGTCGGTCACGTGGTGCGGTCCTTCTGGGTGGGGTTCGGCCGAGGGGGCAGGCGGTCGGCGAGCCAGCCGGGCGCCTGGGCGGGCGCGCGCTCGGCGCGCGGCCCGAGGGTGATCCTCTCGTGGATGGAAGCGGCGCGCGGGAGCAGCGCCTCCACGTAGGCGCGGCGCAGCGCGTCGGGCGTCTCGAAGCCGGGCTCGTCGAGCAGCCACTCGTCGGGAACGTCGGCCGCGACCTCGTGGAGCAGCTCGCGCGTGACCAGCGGGGCCAGTTCGGCGGCGGCGGAGGCGACGTCGGGTCCGAAGGGGGCCAGCGCGTGGTCCGATGCGTCGTAGGGCTTGGCGGCGGACGCGGCGGCTCCGGGCCAGTTGTGGTGCCAGATCATGGTGGCGCCGTGGTCGATCAGCCACAGGTCGCCGTGCCAGACCAGCATGTTCGGGTTGCGCCAGGACCGGTCGACGTTGTTGATCACCGCGTCGAACCAGACGACCTTCCCCGCCTCCTTCGGGTCCACCTCGTACGCCAGCGGGTCGAAGCCGAGCGAGCCGGGCAGGTAGTCCATCCCGAGGTTGAGGCCGCCGCTCGCCTTGAGCAGCTCCTGCACCTCCTGGTCGGGTTCGGAGAGCCCGATGACGGGGTCGAGCTGGATGGTGACCAGCTCGGGCACGCGCAGCCCGAGCCGGCGGGCGAGCTGCCCGCAGACGACCTCGGCGACGAGGGTCTTGCGGCCCTGCCCCACACCGGTGAACTTCATGACGTACGTACCGAGGTCGTCCGCCTCGACGATCCCGGGGAGCGAGCCGCCCTCACGCAACGGCGTGACATAGCGGGTCGCTACGACCTCTTCCAACATTCTCCCAGGTCACCCATCTCTTCATCTGACAATCCACGGACGGCTTTTGGGGGCGGAGGAGCGGGAATCGCCGGTCGACGGCGTCGGAGAGGGCCCTGGGGACGCCGACCGGCAAGCCGGTTCCCCTGCTCCCGAAGCAGACCGCCGATGGTGCCGCGCCTCGTGCCGCCGGCCTCCGGCATGAAGTGAGCAGCGTAACCGAGGGTGATCGCGCGCGAGCATCACCCAAGGGCACAGCGCCATGGTCGCGATGGATCGGGCGTGTACATGGGGTGACGCGCGAGGCGCTCGAAGAAGCTCCGGCAGGATGCCGCGCCGGCACTACCGGCGGCCCGACGTCCCCTCTTGTTCGTCCAAGGCGGCCAGGAGGCTGCGGAGCGAGGCGCGCGTGGCCCGGATCTCCTCGTCGGGGAGATCCGCGAAGAGGGAGCGGTGCCGCTCCTCGGCCCGCGCGGTCACGCGGGCCAGCGCGTCCTTGCCGGCCGGCGTCGGGGTCAGCAGGGGCGAGGATCGGTGGTCCGGGTTCACGGCGAGGTCGGCGAGCCCGAGCGTCACGAGGTCGTTGGCGACGCGCTGGACGTTCTGACGGCTGACACCCAGGCGCCGCGCGGCCTGGGGAACCGTGAGCGGCTCCTCGGACACGACGCTCAGCAGCTGCCACCGCGCCTGGGTGAGTCCTTCCGCACCGGCGGTCTCCTCGCCGAGCCGCCGCAGGGCGCCGGCCGCCTCGTACACGTCGGCGATCAGCAGAGCTACCTCGTCGGGCATCGCACGCTCCCTCCCATTGACAACACGTTGCCACTGCGGCAACATGTTGTCATCTTGTTCGCTTCGGATCCCCCTAGGACACGACATGCCCAGGACCGACCTCTACCGGAATGTTCACATGGGGCAGCGCGCCCGCATGTTCACGCTGGCCATCGAGCTCGGGGCAGCCGACCTCGACGGGGCCGGCGCCGCGGTGTACGCCGAACGCTGCCTCGACCTGACCCGGGAACTCCGCGCGCACGCCGAGCACGAGGACACCTTCATCCATCCCCTGCTGCGGCAGCGCGCCCCCGCCGCCGCCGACGCGCTGGACGCCGAACACCTCCGCCTCGACGCCGCCTTCGCCGCACTCGACGCGAGCGCCCGCGCCCTGCCGGGCACCGCCCCCGACGACCTGCCGGAGGCCCGGCACGGGCTGTACCTGGCCCTCAACGAGGTGATCGCCGCCTATCTCGCCCATCTGCACGCCGAGGAGACGGTCGCGATGCCGGCCCTGTGGGAGAACGCCACCGACGGTGAACTGGAGGCCGTCTTCGCCGCCTTCCGCGCCTCCCGCACCGCGGACGAGGCCCTGGCGGACCTCCGCGCGATGCTGCCCGCCCTGCCGGCCGCGGCCAGAGCCACGATCGTCCGCGGCGCGGTCGAGGCAGCGCCCGGCGAGGAACACCGCACGCTGGCCGCCCTCACCACCACCCTCGCCCCCGACCAGCGCAACCGCCTCTACGCCGACCTCGGCCTGCCTGAGGTGTGGGCACTCCGCGACCGCTGACTTCGGAAATCGCGTAGCTGCCGCGTTCCCGGCGCCGGTACCGTCCGGTCCGAGACCAGCCGCACCAGCGGCTTCCCACGCCCAGAGAGCGATACGCACATGACCGGCCGGCGAGCAACGACGACCCTGTGGCGCCCGACAGGCCCCGAGGAGCTGGACCTGGTCCGCGCGCTGAACTGGCGCGCTTGGCCGCCTCGGCTCCCCGAGCAGCCGATCTTCTACCCGGTCCTCGACGAGGACTACGCGATCAAGATCGCGAGGGACTGGAACGTGAAGCACAGCGGTGCCGGCTTCGTCACCCGCTTCGAGGTCGAGTCGGAGTTCCTCCGCCGGTACCCCGTCCAGCAGGCCGGAGGGCGGACGATTCTCGAGCTGTGGGTCCCGGCGGAGGAGCTGGACGACTTCAACGCTCACATCGTCGGCGAGATCCAGGTGGTCCACGAGTTCCGCTGAGGCTCCGATGACGACGGCCACCCCGCCTCCGCCCCCCGGCATCACGGTTGAGGTCGCTCGGTTCCGTGAGGGCGGTACGGTGAGGGCATGAAGGAGACCGCGACCGTCGAGACCGTCCTGCCACCGGCGCCCGGCGCCGAGGAGTATCCGGCGCTCGACCTCGCCAACACCGCGATCGCCCTGCCCGGCGGGCAGTTCGCGGATCTCCTCGGGACGCCCGCCGTCGCCGGCCAGTGGCTGGTCGATCACGGCCTGGCCCCCGCGGACGTCCGGATCCAGGAGATGTGCGCGGCGCGGATGCGGTCCCTGCGCGAGCAGGTACGGGCCCTGCTCGCCTCCCGCGTCGGCGGTCACCCGGCCCCGCCCGGCGCCCTCGCGGCCGTCAACGACGCGCTCACCCGGGTGCCCACCGCCTCCCCGCTCGCCTGGGACGCGACCCAGGGGCTGCACCGGACGACCCCGCACCCCGTCGACCAGATGCTGGAGCAGGCCCTGGGCATCCTGGCCGCGAACGCGGCCGATCTGCTCACCGGCCCCGACGCCGAGCGTCTCGCCGCCTGCGACTCCGCCCCCTGCAACCGCTTCCTCATCCGTTCGGGGCGCCGCCAGTGGTGCTCGACCCGCTGCGGCGACCGGGTTCGCGCGGCCCGCGCCTACGCCCGCCGCACCCAGGGCGCCGTCGATTGAGCCCATCTCCCGGCCCGAGGCCGTGAACCGACGCCACCCGAGAGGCCCCTCCGCACGCGCGGAGGGGCCTCTCGCATCTCCACTTCTCACGTTAAGGCTTGCGCTTATCCGTGAGGCCGAGCTAGGTTCACTCACGGATAATCATTCTCTCAACCGTGAGGTTCCGATGACCGACGCTCCCACCACGCCCGCCACCACCGCCTCCGCCCTCGTCCCCGTCCACGTCTTCGGCGGCCCCACCGCACTCATCGAGTACGGCGGCCTGCGCTTCCTGACCGACCCGACCTTCGACGCCCCCGGCGCCTACGACTCCGGCCTGACCAAGACCGCTCCGACGGCCACGTCCCCCGCCGCCCTCGGCCGCGTCGACGTGGTCCTGCTCTCGCACGACGAGCACGACGACAACCTGGACGCCTCCGGCCGGGACCTGCTCGCCGACGTGCCGCTCACCCTCACCACGCCCGGGGGCGCGGGGCGCCTCGGCGGGGCCGCCCGGGGCCTGGAGGACTGGGAGTCGGTCGACCTCGACCGCCCGGGCGGCGGCACGGTCACGGTGACAGGCGTCCCCGCCCTGCACGGCCCCGGCCGGCGGGAGGAGCTGGAACCGGTCGTGGGCGAGGTCGTCGGCTTCGTCCTGACCGGTGAGGGACTGCCCACGGTCTACGTCAGCGGCGACAACGCCCAGCTCGGCCCGGTCCAGGAGATCGCCGACCGGTTCGGCCCGGTCGACACCGCCGTCCTGTTCGCCGGCGCCGTCCGCTTGCCGGTCCTCGACCACCAGTTGCTCACCCTGGACAGCGACCAGGCCGCCGAGGCCGCCCGGATCCTCGGAGCACGTCGGATCGTGCCCGTCCACTTCGACGGCTGGGCCCACTTCACCGAGGGCCGCGACCGGCTGGTCGCCGCGTTCACCGCGGCCGGACTGATCGACCGCGTACAGCTCGGCTGACCGCCCCGAAACCGGCCCGGTGCCCCGTCGCCTCACCCGGACGGGTTGCTCGTGAACGATCCGGGCCGCTCGCGCGTACTTCCTCCCGACAAGGTCATCGGCTCGGTCGGATCGATATCTAGGGGAGCGTATGAGCACAGTGGCACGCCGGACAGTGGTCTCCGCGGCGAGCGGCGCGGGCCTGGTGGCGGTACTCGCCGCCTGCGGCGGTGGCTCGGACGGTGACGGCTCGGGCGGCAAGGCGGGCGGCGGTGGCGCGACCGACGCCCCGGCGGACGCGGGCACGGGCGCACCGTTGGCGAAGACCGCCGACGTCCCGGTGGGCGGCGGCATGGTGATCGCCGACAAGGGCGTGGTGATCACCCAGCCGACCGCCGGCGAGTTCAAGGCGTTCTCGTCGAAGTGCACCCACATGGGCTGCGCCGTCAGCGGAGTCGCCGACGGCGTCATCACCTGCCCCTGCCACCAGAGCCTCTTCGACGCGTCGGACGGCAGCGTCAAGGGCGGCCCCGCGACCGCGCCGCTGCCACCGACGTCGATCAAGGTCGAGGGGGACGCGATCACCCTCGCGTAGGACTCTTCCAGCAGCGCAGCACCTCCTCGGTGGTGGTGACGGTCGAGACGAGCGCGAGCGTGTGGCGGATCATCGCGGGGGTGTAGTCGGCCGGTACCCCCGCGATGGCGTCGCCCGGCACGACCACGGTGTAACCGAGGTTGACGGCGTCGAACACCGCGTTGGGTACGGCCACGTTGGCCGAGACGCCGGTGACCACGAGAGTGCGGCAGCCGAGGTTGCGCAGCAGCGGGTCGACGTCGGTGCCGGCGAGCGGCGAGAGCCCGTGGAGCCTCCGTACGATCAAGTCCTCGTCCGCGACCTCGATCGGTTCGGCGATCCGTACCGCCGTGCTGCCGCTGTGCTGCTGTACGGGAAGTCGGACCACGGCCTGGAAGAGCCTGGCGTTGCTGTTGGCGCCGCGCCCGTCGGGCCGGCGCTCGGCGACGGCGTGCAGCACCTGGACATCGGCCTCGTGCGCGGCGGCGACCAGGCGCGCCACGTTCCCCAGCGCCCCCGAGGAGCGGGCCACGGCGGCGAGTTCGGGAAGGGCGCTGTCCCGGCCGACGACGCCCTGCTGGCATTCGACGGTGAGCAGCACCGTGCCCGGCGGGTCGAGCAGGTCCTGGAGTCGAGCCCTTCGAGCGGTGTCGGTCATGTCTCCCCCTCCGGTCGCCGCGGGACCTGGCTCCCCCGGGCGGGCGAGGCTAGCCACCCTCGCTCTCGGAGGGAAGAGCCATCATTGTTCCGTCCTTGCTCTCCGCGGGAGGAGCCCTCATGCTTTCTGACACTTCATCAGAGAGCGAGAAGGGGGCGGGCGATGACCGTCACACAACGCCGTGGACGCCGAATCATGATGAGTCCGGCCGAGCTAGACACCTTCCTCACCGAGCAGCGCACCTGCCGGGTCGCGACTGTCTCCGCCGACGGCCGGCCGCATGTCGGTGCGCTGTGGTTCGTCTGGGACGGCACCTCGCTCTGGCTGTACTCGATCACCCGGAGCCGCCGCTGGGCGCAGTTGCGCGCCGACCCGCGGATCGCGGTGGTGGTCGACGACGGGGAGGAGTACGGAGAGCTGCGCGGTGCCGAGCTGTCGGGCACGGCGGTCTTCGTGGGCGAGGCTCCCCGTACGGGTGAGCCCTGCCCGGAACTGGAGGTCCCCGAGCGCCTCTTCGCGGCGAAGAACTTCGGCCTGGAGACGATGCCGCACGACGGCCGGCACGCCTGGCTGAAGCTGACTCCGGATGCGATCGCCTCCTGGGACTTCCGCAAACTGGCCCGGCTCTGAGCTCCGGGGGCGAAGGCCCCCCACAGACCGAACCGGCGAACCGGCGACCGAACCCGGACGCCGGGGCCGCCCGACTCCCGGACCCGGGCCTCGGACCCCCGACGCCGGACCCCCGACCCCCGGACCTCCCCACCCCCGACCCCCGCCTACGGACCTCGGTCGCGAGACCTCGCAGCCCCGTCTCAACTGCTCTGTGCGGCCCCCGCCTCTCTCAGCGCCCCCACCGCCGCCCGGATGGACGGCCGCCGGGCGGCGTCCGCGCGCCAGGTCGCGTAGATGTGCCGGCGCATCTTCTGGCGGACGGGAACGAAGGCGACCCCTTCCGGCGGGCGGCCGCGGCCGAGCCGGGGTGTGACACAGACGCCGAGGCCGGCCGCGATCAGGACGAGCTGGGTGTGGTGCTCCCCGGCGAAGTGCGCGATGCGCGGCTCGATGCCCTGGGAGCGCAGGGTGAACAGCAGCCAGTCGTGACAGAACTCGCCCTCGGGCCACGACACCCAGTCGTCGTCGCCGAAGTCCTCCAGGTCGACCTCGGCGCGGCCGGCCAGCGGATGGTGCGCGGGCATGGCCACGTCGGCGGCGTCGTCGAGGAGATGGACGCGCTCCAGGCCGCCCGGCACGGGGGCGCGTTTGTTGCTCCAGTCGAGCACGATCGCGAGGTCGGCGTCGCCCCGCAGGACTTCCCGGATGCCCCGCTCCGGCTCCATCTCGGCGGTCCGCACCCGCAGGTCGGGGTGGTCCACGCGCAGGGCTCCGAGCGCGCCCGGGAACAGCCCGCGGGCGGCCGTCGGGAACCCCACGACGCGCACCTCCCCCACCACCTGGCCGCGCTGCGCCTCGATGTCGGACTGGGCGAGCTCGACCTGGGAGAGGATGCGGGCGGCGTGCTCGGCGAGGAGCAGTCCGGCGTCGGTGAGCCGCACTCCCCGCCCGTTCTTGGCGAGGAGCTGCTGCCCGACCTCCCGCTCCAGCTTCGACAACTGCTGCGACACGGCCGAGGTGGTGACGTGCAGCCCGTCCGCCGCGCCACTGACCGACCCGTGCCGCGCCACGGCGTCCAGGGTCCGCAGGCGCTCCAGATTCAACATGTAAGCAATACTAAGGGAACTCCTCCAAGAAATCTCGCTTGTTCTACGAGATGGGAGGAGTCACTCTGAGAGGCATGAGCTCCGTCGCCCCGTCCCGGGCCCCCTCTCGCGCCCCTCGCCGCTCCGCCATGCTGGACTGGCGCGTCCGCTTCGGCGTCCTCGCCCTGATCTGGGGCTTCAGCTTCCTCCTCATCAAGGTCGGCACGGAGGGGTTCGCTCCGTTCCAGGTGACCTTCGGCCGTCTCCTGTTCGGTACGGCGGTGCTCGCCGTCGCCATGGCGATCAAGCGTGAGCGCCTGCCCAGGGGCGCCCGCACCTGGCTCCACCTCTCGGTCGCCGCGTTCCTCCTGAACGCCCTGCCGTTCTCGCTCTTCGCGTACGCCGAGCTGACGATCCCGTCGACGCTCGCCGGCATCTGCAACGCCACGACCCCCTTGTGGGGCATGGTGCTCTCCCTCGTCGCGCTCTCCGAGGACCGGCCGACGCGGGTGCGGGCGGCGGGGCTGGGCATCGGGTTCATCGGGGTGCTGACGGTGCTGGGTGCCTGGCAGGGCTTCTCGGGTCTCGACGTCACCGGCACGGCGTTGGCGCTGCTCGCGTCCTTCAGCTACGCGGTGGGGTGGATCTACGTCCGTCGCACGCTGAGCGGAACCGGCGCCTCCCATCTCTCCCTCGCGGGCTCCCAGGTCGCACTGGGCACGCTGCAACTGGCCGTCGTGACCCCGATGTTCACCTCGCTCCCTCAGTCGGTCGAGATCGTCCCGCTGCTCGCCGTCATCACCCTGGGGGCGCTGGGGACGGGGTACGCGATGCTGCTGCAGTACGGGATCGTGGCCGAGGTGGGGCCGACGACGGGGGCAATGGTCACGTACTTCATCCCGGTCATCGCCACGGCCGCGGGCGTCGCGGTGCTGGGCGAACAGCTCTCCTGGAACACCCCCGTCGGCGCCGTCATCGTCCTCGCGGGCGCGGCCCTCACCCAGACGCGCGGCCCCCGCCGCCGGGCCGGGGCGGCGACACCGATCGCTGCGGCGGCCGTCGCTCCGCCGGCCACGGAACCCCTGGCACCCCTGCCCCCGGCGGCGACACCGACCGGGGCGCCCACCCCCGGGAACGCCGCCGTGCGGTCTCCCGCCGCTGCCGCCGGCGCATGCCCCTAGGGAGAGACCGGAAGATGTCGGGCGGGTCGTTCGGGACACGGCTCGCCCACCGGGGACCCTGCGGGCGGACGACGCCACGTCCGAAACACGACCTAGCCGTACGTGCGTGCCGGAGCCGGCCCCGCCGCCGAGGCGATCGCGTCGGCCAGGTCCTCGATCTCGTCCACGGCCAGCCCTGAGACGGTCAGCCGGACGGCCGGCCCGGCGTCGATCCGGAAGCGGGCCCCCGGGGCCACGGCCCACCCCGCGCCGATGAGACGGGCCACGGCCCCCGTCTCGTCGGCGACGGGCACCCACACGTTCATCCCGGTGCGACCGTGCGCCTCGATGCCGCGCCGCCCGAGGGCGGCGACCAGTCCGTCGCGCCGCCGGGCGTAGGCCCGCGCGACCTCCGCCGTGTTCACGGCGCCCGTGACCCACAGGTGCGCCACGGCGCGCTGGAGCAGTCTGCTGACCCAGCCGGGCCCGAGCCGCTGGCGCCCGAGGACTCGGTCGACGGTCTCGGGGTCACCGGTCAGGGCGGCGACCCGCAGATCCGGCCCGTACGCCTTGGCGACCGAGCGCACCAGCGCCCAGCGGTCCGTCGTACCGGCCAGGGGGTGCAGCGGCAGGTCGACGAAGCCGTGGCCGTGGTCGTCCTCGATGAGGAGCACGTCCCGGTGGGCGGCCAGGAGGGGGCGCAGCTCCGCCGCGCGGGGCGCGCTCACCGCCGCGCCGGTCGGGTTCTGTGCCCGGGCGGTGACGACGACCGCGCGCACACCGGCTCGCAGCGCTCGTGCCAGGGCGTCCGGCAGCGGGCCCTCGTCGTCGACGGCGACCGGGACCAGCCGCAGTCCGAGCGCCGGAACGAGGTCGAGCAGGCTCCCCCAGCCCGGGTCCTCGACGGCGACGGCGTCTCCCGGCCGGAGGTGGACGGCGAGGATCCGCTCGATGGCGTCGAGCGAGCCCGAGGTGACGGCCATCGGCCCGCCGGGCACCCCGTCCGCGTCCAGCGCGGCCCGTGCCAGCCGCGCGAACTCCTCGTCGACGGGCGCCTCGCCGTACATTCCGGGCCGCTCGGCGTCCCTCAGGGCCGCCTGGGCGAGTGCCGGGCCCAGCGCCGGCAGGAGCGCCGGGTCCGGATTGCCCTTGCTCGCGTCGCGGACGCCCGCCGGGGCGTCCACCCGGATCGAGCCGCGTGCCGTGGTCGCCGGCTTCGGCCGTACCCGGCTGCCCCGTCGCCCGTCCGTCGCGATGACCCCGCGCTCGCGCAGGGTGCGGTACGCGGCCGCGACGGTGTTGGGATTCACCCCCAGGCTCTGCGCCAACTCCCGCATGGGTGGCAGCAGTTGCCCCGGCTCCAGCGCACCGGCGGCCACCCCCCGCTCCACACTCGCGGCGATGTCCGATGCGCGACGACCCTCGATCCGATACTCTCCTAGCACAAAAGAGATTATGCACTAGTGCAATGGAGAGCGCAATGACCGACACCTACGAGCGGACCGAGCGGACCTTCCCCACCCGCGGCCGCGATCGAGCCTCGTACGACCGCGCGCTGGTGCACTCGATACTCGACGAGGCGTACGTCTGCCATCTCGGCTTCGTCCGCGACGGTGCGCCGGTGGTTCTCCCGACGCTGTACGGCCGGGTCGGCGAGCGTCTCTACGTCCACGGTTCGACCGGCTCCCGGCCCCTGCGGATGGCGGGCCGGGGCGCCGAGGCTCCGGGGCTGCCGGTCTGCCTGACCGTCACCCACGTCGACGGCCTCGTGCTCGCCCGGTCCGCCTTCCACCACTCGATCAACTACCGCTCGGTCGTGGTACACGGCACCGCCCACCCGGTGACCGACCCCGAGGAGCGGCGCACCGCCCTGGACGCCCTGGTCGACCACGTCGTCCCCGGCCGCTCCGCCGACTCGCGCCCGGCCGACGCCAAGGAGCTCGCCGCCACGGCGGTCCTCCGGCTCGACCTGGACGCGGTGTCCGCCAAGGTCCGCACCGGCGGCCCGAACGACGACCCCGAGGACGCCGCGCTCCCCCACTGGTCCGGCGTGGTCCCCGTACGCAGGAGCTACGGCACCCCCGTCCCCGCCGACGACCTCGACCCGGCGATCGCCCTGCCCGACTACCTCTCCGCCGTCTGAGAGGGCCCGGCGTGCCCACGTTCAGGTGCGCGAACCGCAAGCCGGAGGCAGTCCAAGGCCGCGTCGTCGCCGCCCTCGCCGAGCGCGACGGGCCCGGCGACAGGACCGCCCGCGTCCACCGGCTCCGCCGCCGTACCGACGCCTGACGTCAGCGGGTCGAACGCCGTCGGCTCCCGTGCGCCCGCACCCGGTCCGCCTGCCCCCGGTGCGCGGCCCCCGTCCGTCAGCTTCCCGCCCGGTCGGCGGGAGCCGAGGCCCGGTCGGCGGGCGGCCCGGATTCGAAGGCGGCTGCCCCGGCCCCCGCCACGGGCTGGGCCGAGGCGGCCTTCGGGGTCGAGGACTGGGCGATGAACGCGCCGATCAGGACCACCGCGCCGCCGATGATCTGCGGGGCGGCCAGGTGCTCCCCCAGGAGCACCCAGGCCAGGACGGTCGCGATCACGGCCTCCAGGCAGGCGACGACGCCGGCCACCTGGGGCGAGAGCCTGCGCACCGAGATGACTCCCGTGACGTAGGCGAGGACGGTGGCGATCAGCACGATCCAGCCGAGCAGCAGCCAGGCCGGCGCGGCGCTGCCGTTCATGTCGGCGGTGCCGCCGAGGACGGACCAGTCCATCCCCCACGGCCGGGCGATGACGGTGAGGACGAGGGCGCCGAAGAGGAGTCCGTACGCGATGACGCCGAGGGGATCGGCCGGGTCCGACTCGTCGCCGCTCTGGTCGGAGAGGACGAAGTAGCCGACCTGGCAGCAGGCGGCGCCGAGGGCGAGCAGCAGCCCGAGCAGGTCGAAGCTCAGCCCGGACCAGACCTGCACGACGCACGCGAGTCCGCCGACGGCGAGGACGACGCCGACGGCTGCGGCGCGGGTCACGGGGCGGCGCTGGACGAAGCGGACCCAGCCGAGCACGAGGGCCGGGGCCAGGTACTCGATCAGCAGGGCCACGCCGACGGGGATGCGGGAGAGGGAGGCGAAGTAGAAGGCCTGGACGCCGGCGACGGCGAGGAGGCCGAAGCCGGCGAGGAGTGCGGGTTTGCGCCTCAGGAGGTCCCGGTGGCGCCAGGCCACGGGCAGCATGAGGAGCGCGGCACCGGCGACCCGGAGCCACACCACATGGAGCGGGTCGAGTCCCGCCTCGATGAGCGGCTTGGCCGCCACACCTGAACCACCGAATGCGAAGGCCGACACCAGGGCGAGTCCCAGGCCGGCGCTTCTCCCCTGAGACGCGTGCATCGGGCCATCATGACAGGGCGGGGACAGGTGCGTAAGTCCCGTTACACCTGTTGAGACAGCTCCGCGATCCGGGTGGTCAGCGTCTGCCCGTCCACCCGCGACCTGCGGAGCACCTCGGCGGCCCTGCTGTCCTGGTCCGCGACGATCGCGGCCAGCAGATCGAGGCCGCGGGCCCGGGGCTCGCCGCGCCGGGCGGCCCGCTCGAAGGCCCGGGCCATGGCAGCCGCGGCGGAGGGGGACCACCCGGCCACCCCGGTCCACCCGGCCACTCCCGCCCGCTCCACCGCGCCCGGCCGGTCCGGCCCGCCCGACCGGCCCAGAGCCCCCGGCCGATCCAGAGTCCCCGGCCACTCCAGGCCGCCCGGCCGGTCCAGGGCGTCCAGCGCCCCCACGGCCTCCGGCGCGTCCCGCCGTACGACGTGTCCGGCGCCGGTCTCCTCGGCCGAGCGCCGCCAGCGGAGCCCGTAGCCGATGGAGCGCTGGACGAGGTATCCGAGCACCCGGGCGAGCTGCGCGGGGCCGTCGAAGACGGCTCCCACCTGGGGATCGGACTCGATGAGGGAGTGCAGCAGATGGGCGGTGTCGACCTGCCGGTCTCCGCCCCGCAGCGCTCTGCGGCGCGCCCCCGCCACGACGGTCGCGAGTTCGACGGTCAGGCCGGAGACGAGGTCCGCGTGGGGGACCGCAGGCTGTCGTGGGCGAGGGACGGGGCTGTGCACTCTCCTACCTCATCAGGTCGCGACGGCCGGAACATCCCCGCGGAGAAGCATGTGTACATCCCACCGGAGTGGGGGCCAGGGGGTGGTTCCTCCTCCTTGGGGATGAGATCGCGCGGATGCGACGTCCGGTACGCGCGCCGTCTTGCCTCCGGCCCGGGACACGATGACGTCCGCTTCCGGTGTCTTCCGTACAGGGGCAGGGGGCCGGCCGCATGTAGAACGACGGCCAAGAACTGACGGTTAATCAGTATTGAATGTTCACGGCCACGCGGCTACGTTCCGCGACACGGGATCCCAACGAGCACACGTGAACGCGTGAAGGGGTGGTCGCATGGCCGAAGTCAGCGCGGAGACACGGATCGAGGCGCCGGCCGAGAAGGTCTGGGCGCAGCTCACTGACTTCTCCTCGTACGGCGAGTGGAACGCCACCCACACGGACTTCCCGCAGGGCGGCCCGGACCGGCTCGAAGCGGGTGCGACCTTCGCCGAGAACATGAAGCTGATGGGCTTCCCGGCCGAGGTGACCTGGACGGTCGAGGAGCTGGAGACGGCGCGGGTGCTGGCCATCCGGGGCAAGGGCCCGATGGGGGTCACGGTCGGCACCCGCTACTCCCTGGCGCCGGAGGGGGACGCCACGACCCTGCGCATCGACGGGGAGTTCACGGGCGCGGCGGTCTCGCTGATGGCGGGCAAGCTCAAGGACTCGGCGACGGCGGCGCTGAACGAATCCCTGCGCAAGCTGTCCGGCCTGGTCGCCTGAGGGGGGCGTGTGACGGAAGGGCCCCGTGGCGATTCGCCACGGGGCCCTTCTTCACGCGCGGTGCTCGTCCTGAACGATCAGTGCTCGTCGGCCAGGATCAGATACAGCTTCTTACGGGCTTCGTTGATGACCCCGACGGCCTTGTTCCGCTGCTCGGCGCTGCCGGTCTTCCAGACCTGCCCGAAGGCCTCCATCAGACCGAAGCCGGCCTGCCGGATCTCGTTCACGGCCTCCCAGTCGACACCGCGCCCGGCCTCTTCCCACGGGGCCTCCGGCCCCGTCTCGGCCTCGGCGCGCCCGGCGTCGGTGAGCGTGAACAGCTTCTTGCCGCCGTCGGTGGCACTCTCGATCAGCCCCTCGTCCTCGAGGAGCTGGAGCGTGGGGTAGACGGAGCCGGGGCTGGGCTTCCACGCCCCGCCGCTGCGCTCGCCGATCTCGCGGATCATCTCGTAGCCGTGCATCGGCCGGTCCTTGAGCAGCGCGAGGATCGAGGCGCGCACGTCTCCGCGCCGCGCCCTGCCCCGCCCGCCGCCTCCACGGCCACGGCCGCCCCCGAAGGGGCCTCCGCCGAACGGCCCGCCGCCGAACCCCGGCCCGAAGGGACCGAAGGCGGGTCGACGCCGCTCGAAGTCACCGTCTCCGAATGCGCCACGACCGAACTGGCCGCGCCCGGAGTCACCCCGCCCACGAGGGCCGGGGCCGCAGTCTCCATGTCCGTGTTCGTGTCCATGAGTACGCATCGCAACGCTCCTTCCATCGGATGACATCATCGAACTGTCGCGATGCTTCAACGATATATCGGAAGCGTTCTTTTGCCAACCCTCCTCGCAGCGAGCACACCGAGGCCGGGCCGAGGGGCGCGCCACGGGCGGCGGACGTCTCGGTCCACCGACGACGGATTGGCCTTGGCCTGGGACTTCACGGCGCCGGTAGCGTCCTGGGCATGCGGATTCGAATCGTCGACGCCTTCACCGACCGACCCTTCTCCGGCAACCCGGCGGGGGTCCTGCTGCTCGACTCCTTCCCGGACGACCACTGGCTCCAGAAGGTGGCCGCGGAGGTCAACCTCTCCGAGACGGCCTTCGCCCACCCGCTGCCCGAGGGCGGCGAGGCGGACTGGGCCCTGCGCTGGTTCACCCCGACGACCGAGGTCGACATGTGCGGCCACGCCACCCTGGCCACCGCGCACGTCCTGCACACCACCGGCGCGGCGACCGGGACCGTCCGGTTCGCGGCCCGCTGCGGCGTCCTCAGCGCCACGGCCGAGGACGACGGCACCCTCACGATGGACTTCCCCACGTCGTCGGTGACCCCCGTCCCCGTCCCGGACGGGCTGGAGAAGGCGCTGGGCGCCGAGATCGTCTCCGTCCACGACACCGCCGCCCACATCGGCGACCTGGTCGTCGAGCTGCGGGACGAGGCGACCGTCCGCTCCCTCGCACCGGACTTCGCGGCCCTGGTACACGTCTCGGACCGGGGCGTCATCGTGACCGCCGCCGCCGAACAGCCCGCGCGGGGTTACGACTTCGTCTCCCGGGGCTTCTTCCCCGGCCTCGGCATCGACGAGGACCCGGTCACCGGCAGCGCGCACACCGCGCTCGCCCCGTTCTGGTCGGCGCGTCTCGGCCGCGACGAACTGACCGGCTTCCAGGGCGGTGCCCGCACCGGCCTCGTCCGCACCCGCCTGCGCGGCGACCGCACCCTGCTGACCGGCCACGCGGTCACGGTCATCGAGGGTGACCTGCACGCCTGACCCGCCCGCGCCGCCCGGACGACGAGGAGGGGCGCACGGCCACCGCCGTACGCCCCTCCTGGTCCGCCCCCTCGTCTCCTCCGCCTCAGCGGGGGTCGGCAGCCGGTCCACTCCCCCGTCTAAGCGGTCGGCAGCCAGTCCACTCTCCCGGCGAGCAGGCCGTACCCGACGAAGGCCACGATGTCGAGCAGCGCGTGCGCCACCACGAGGGGCCCGACCCGCCCCCACCGCCGGTACAGCCAGACGAAGACGACGCCCATCACCATGTTCCCGATGAAGCCGCCGACGCCCTGGTAGAGGTGGTACGAACCGCGCAGCACCGAGCTGGCCACCAGCGCGGCCGTCGGCGTCCAGCCCAACTGGTCGAGCCGGCGCAGCAGATAGCCGACGACGATGACCTCCTCCACGACGGAGTTCTGCACCGCCGAGAGGATGAGCACCGGGTACTTCCACCACACGTCGGGCAGCGACTCGGGCACCACCGTCAGGTTGAACCCGGACGCCCGCGCCACCAGGTAGAAGACGAGACCGGCGCTGCCGATCCCGGCCGCCACCAGCGCGCCGCGCCCCAGGTCCGGCCATGGCCGGGTCCGGTCGAAGCCGATCGCCCGCAGACCGGAACGCTCCCGCACCAGCAGATGGGCGACGAGCAGCACGGGGACGAGGGCGGAGGCGATGCCGAAGAGCTGCCAGGCGAGGTCGAGCCAGGGCCGCCCGGGCGCGTACGAGCCGTTGAGCGTCGCCGCCTGGTCCTTCAGCCCGCCCGGCTTGGTCAGCGAGCCGATGAAACTGATGAGGGCCGAGACACTGCTCGCACCGAGAGAGAGCGCGAGCACGATGAACGTCTCGGACCGCAGGATTCCGCGCGAAGGCCCGTCAGGGGGAAGAGGACCGGCCACCACTCGTTGCTCCGACACCACACCTGTCTCCACTTCCCCATCGCTTCCCGGGTACGGAGATCATGCGCGACGCCGGGCTCCGAGCGCCATTCCCTGCGACAGCCGCCCACCGGCAGCCGTCCACCGGCAGCCGTCCACCGGCGGCCGGTCACCCGGGCGCGGAGGGCCTCAGGCCGAGGGCCGCCTCACACGCCCCCCGCCGGCCACGTGTGCACGGGGTCGCCCTTCCGCATCAGCTCGGCGTACCGGCGCGTCATGGCCGACAGCGCCTCCTCACGGTCCAGGCCGGACTCCAGCGCCCGGTGGAAGGTGTCGGCCTGCCAGGACGCGCCGTTCACCCGCTTCCGGCAGCGCTCCTCGATCACCCCGAGGTAGAAGTCGCGGTCCGCCGGCTCGACGTGCCAGGCGTCGAGCCCGGCCGCGGCCAACGGCAACAGCTCGTCCAGGACGAGCCGTGCAGCGGGCACCGCCGCCACGCCGCCGGAGCGGCCGGGCCGGGGCCAGCGCAGCTCCGCCTCGATCCCGTGCCGGCAGGCCGCGTCGAAGTTGGCCGCCGCGTCCTCGAACGCCAGCCGCTTCCACACCGGCCGGTTCTCCTCCGCCAGCGACCGTACGAGGCCGTAGTAGAAGGCCGCGTTGGCGACGACGTCGGTGACGGTCGGGCCGGCCGGCAGGACGCGGTTCTCCACCCGCAGGTGCGGCACGCCGTCCACCCACCCGTAGACCGGGCGGTTCCAGCGGTAGACCGTGCCGTTGTGCAGCACCAGCTCGCGCAGCTGCGGCACCCCGCCCCGGTCCAGGACGAGCAGCGGGTCCTCCTCGTCGCAGATCGGCAGCAGCGGCGGGAAGTACCGCAGGTTCTCCTCGAAGAGGTCGTACGCGGAGTCCACCCACCGCTCCCCGAACCAGGTCCGCGGCCGCACCCCCTGTGCCTGCAGCTCCGGCGGCCTGGTGTCCGTGGCCTGCTGGAAGAGCGGCGGCCGGGACTCGCGCCACAGTTCGTGCCCGAAGAGGAACGGAGAGTTGGCGCCGACCGCGATCTGCACCGCGGTCACGGCCTGGGCGGCGTTCCACACGGCGGCGAAGCGTGCCGGAGTGACCTGGAGGTGGAGCTGTACCGAGGTGCAGGCGGCCTCGGGCACGATCGACGTGGACGTGCACGACAGCCGCTCCACTCCGTGGATGTCGAGGACGAAGTCCTCCCCGCGCGCGGCGACGATCTGGTCGTTGAGGAGGGCGTAGCGGTCGACGTCCGAAAGATTCTCGGGGACGAGGTCGTGCTGGGCGAGCGTGGGAAGAATTCCGATCATGACCACGCCCGCGTCGACTTCCTGGGCTTTGCGGTCGGCATATCCCAGACCGGTGCGCAGCTCCTCGGCGAGCCGGTCGAATACGCGCCCGGCGAGACGTTGCGGAGCGATGTTCACTTCGAGATTGAACATTCCGAGTTCCGTCTGGAAATCCGGGCTGGCGATCCGCTCCAGGACGCGCCCATTGACCATCCGGGGCATGCCGTCGGGGCCCGCGAGATTGAGCTCGATCTCCATGCCCATGAGATTCCGGGGCCCGTCGAACCTCTTCTCCGCCAGGAGCCTCGCGAGCCCCGCGAGGCACTGCTGGAGCTTCCTGCGGTATCGCTGCCGGTCGGACAGGTCGAACCCGTCCGCCACGACCTTCTCCCCCATCGAGCGTCCTTCCCCGCAATGGGCGGCCGCGGCGACGGCCGCGCGTGTCACGGACGATGATGCCCCGGCGGGCTGATCTATAACGCCTGCGCGGCGACCGTGTTGAACGATAGTCTGGGATGAGTTCCGTCCGGCACACCCCGCGGGCATCCAGCATAGGACATATTCCAACGGCATAATCAACGGAACCGTGCGATCGATTATCGGCCGTCCGCCTTACGGGGAACGTCGCAGGCAGGCGCCACGACACTGCTCCCAGGCCGGGAAATCACCGCACGAATGCGTCCGGATGAAGCCTTGCCCGCAATATCCCCGTCAGGTAGCGGAAACACTGTGTGAACACCTCTCGTATAAACTCCGCGAACGAGGCAGAGTGTTGGCGCCCGGCCATGGCCTCATGGCCCCTTCCGGCCGGCAGCTGACAGCGCCGTCGTACCTGCCCACGCGTCACCGTGTCTCCTGAGCGAGAGGCGACCCACCATGCTCCGACCCACACCGGCCCCTGCGCCGGCCCTGCGTAGTGTCCTCGCGGCCCTCGGTTCCCCCACCGCGGTCCGTGAAGCGCGAACGCCCGCCCTCCGGAACGCCCAGGGCCCGCTGAGCCCCGAACTGCCCCTCCCCGTCCACGTACTCGACGTACGGGACGAGGTTGCCGCACCCGGGCAGGCTCCGCGCACCCGACTCGCCGGATGGCGCTTCCTGATCCGGGGCACCGACCGGGCCGTCGCGGCCGCGGACACCATGCTCACCCCCGACGGCTGGACGTTCTCTCACTTCTTCGAAGGGCCGTACGTGGGCGCCACGGAGCGCGCGCTGCTCCAGGCAGAGGCGTTGCCATCGGCGTACCAGCCCCGGCTGCTGTCCGTTCCGGAGCTGTACATGCTGACCCTCTGGCTGCACGGCGACACCGATGCCGACGGCGCCTCCGCCTCCCCCGCGCCCACCGATCTGCTGATCCCGCTCGCCCCCGCCCCGCCCGGCATCGCCGCCCACCGCCCGCACCGGGTCGCCGACCTGCTGCCCGTGCTGAGCCTGCGCCTCGCCCCGCCGCCGCTCTTCGGCACCCCGGCGCCGGCCTGACCCGGCGCACACGCCCCCGCGCGCCCCGCGACCGCCCCGGTCGCGGGGCGCGGTGCGTGAGAGCGTCCGGCCACTGAGCGTGAGGACGCCCGGCCCGGAGCGCGGGCGGCCGCTCACCACCCGCCTCGAACACCCCTGCCGAACAGGCCTCCCCCAACGGACTAGCCCGCTGGGGCTATGCCGAACCACCCGAAGTGACCGCCCAGTTGCGTTGAACCGCCCGCGCGGGTGATACGTCTTCATGCAGTAGGAAGAGCTGCCGCGAAATACCTGCGGATCGACGTCCGTAGGGGAACACTGGACCAACCGAACCGACAACGGGGGGCGGCCATGAGCACCGCGTCGAGCCGCAGGACGACACTCACCACGACCCAGCGAAAGAACCCACCCATGTGCCAGCACCAGCCAGCCTGTCCCACCGCCGACTCCGCCGACCGGGAGGCGGCGCGCCTGATGGCGCACCACCCGGAGCAGGGCTGGAGCCTGCTGTGCAACGGGGTCCTGCTCTTCGAGGACACCGGTGAACTGCTGCCGGACGGACAGATCATCGCCCCGCACCGCCCGCTCCGGGCGGCTCAGGTGACGACCGCCGCCTGACGGGAGGGCAGTCCCGCGCACGACGTACCCCCGCACGACGGGCAGGAAGACGAGGAAACACGAAAGGGCCGGCCCGGAGGAGAACCTCCGAACCGGCCCTGACTCATGCTCAGTTGTCGTACTCGTCCAGCGGCGGGCAGGAGCAGACCAGGTTGCGGTCGCCGAACGCCCCGTCGATCCGGCGGACCGGCGGCCAGTACTTGTCCGCGGCCGAGACACCGGCCGGGAAGACCGCCTCGTCACGGGTGTACGCGTGGTCCCACTCCCCGCCCAGCGCGGCCGCGGTGTGCGGCGCGTTGCGGAGGGGGTTGTCCTCGGCGGGCCACTCGCCCGACGCGACCTTCTCGATCTCGCCCCGGATCGCGATCATCGTGTCGCAGAAGCGGTCGAGTTCGGTCAGGTCCTCGGACTCGGTCGGCTCGATCATCAGCGTGCCGGCGACCGGGAAGGACATCGTCGGCGCGTGGAAGCCGTAGTCGATCAGACGCTTGGCGATGTCGTCGACGCTGACACCGGTCGCCTTGGAGAGCGGGCGCAGGTCGACGATGCACTCGTGCGCGACCAGACCGGCCGGGCCGGTGTAGAGCACCGGGAAGTGCGGCTCCAGGCGCTTGGCGATGTAGTTCGCGGCGAGGACGGCCACCTGCGTGGCGCGCTTGAGGCCCTCGCCTCCCATGAGGCGCACGTACGACCACGAGATCGGCAGGATGCCGGCCGAGCCCCAGGGGGCGGCCGAGATCGGGCCGACGCCCGTCTCCGGGCCCGCGGCGGGCTGCAGCGGGTGGTTCGGCAGGTACGGCGCGAGGTGGGCGCGCACGCCGACCGGGCCGACGCCGGGGCCGCCGCCGCCGTGCGGGATGCAGAAGGTCTTGTGCAGGTTCAGGTGCGAGACGTCGCCGCCGAACTTGCCCGGCTTGGCGAGGCCGACCAGCGCGTTGAGGTTGGCGCCGTCGACGTACACCTGGCCGCCGGCGTCGTGCACGGCGCCGCAGATGTCGGCGACGTGCTCCTCGAACACACCGTGGGTGGACGGGTAGGTGATCATCAGGACGGACAGCTCGTCGCGGTACTGCTCGATCTTGGCGCGCAGGTCCGCGATGTCGACCTCGCCGTCGTCGGCGGTCTTGACGACGACGACCTTCATGCCGGCCATCACGGCGCTGGCGGCGTTGGTGCCGTGCGCGGAGGACGGGATGAGGCAGACCGTGCGCTGGTGGTCGCCGTTGGCCCGGTGGTAGGCGCGGACGGCGAGCAGACCGGCGAGCTCGCCCTGCGAACCGGCGTTGGGCTGGATCGACACCTTGTCGTATCCGGTGACCTCGGCGAGGCGCTCCTCCAGCTCGGTGATGAGCGTGAGGTAGCCCTGGGCCTGCTCGATGGGGGCGAAGGGGTGGATCTGGCCGAACTCGGGCCAGGTCACCGGCTCCATCTCGGTGGTCGCGTTCAGCTTCATGGTGCAGGAGCCGAGCGGGATCATGCCGCGGTCCAGCGCGTAGTCACGGTCGGCGAGCTTGCGGAGGTAGCGCAGCATCGACGTCTCGGAACGGTGCGCGTGGAAGACCGGGTGGGTCAGGTACGCGTCGGTGCGCAGCAGCCCGGCGGGCAGCTTGTCCTCGGTGTCGGCGTCCAGGGCCTCGATGTCGGCGTCGACGCCGAAGGCGCTCCAGACGGCGCCGAGCTGGGCGCGGCCGGTGGTCTCGTCGCAGGAGACCGAGACGTGGTCGGCGTCGACGCGGTGGAGGTTGACCCCGGCCTCGCGGGCGGCGGCGACGGCCTCGGCCGCCTTGCCGGGCACGCGGACGGTGAGGGTGTCGAAGTACGCCTCGTGGACGACCTCGACGCCACCGGCGCGCAGCCCCTCGGCGAGGACGGTGGCGTAGCGGTGGACGCGCCGGGCGATCTGCTTGAGCCCGTCGGGACCGTGGTAGACGGCGTACATGCCGGCCATGACGGCAAGGAGCACCTGGGCGGTGCAGATGTTGCTGGTGGCCTTCTCGCGGCGGATGTGCTGCTCGCGGGTCTGCAGGGCCAGACGGTAGGCCTTGTTGCCGTCGGCGTCGACGGAGACGCCGACGAGGCGGCCGGGGAGGGAGCGGGCGTGCTTGTCCTGGACCGCCATGTAGCCGGCGTGCGGTCCGCCGAAGCCCATGGGGACACCGAAGCGCTGGGTGGTGCCCACGGCGATGTCCGCGCCCAGTTCGCCCGGGGAGGTGAGGAGGGTCAGCGCGAGCAGGTCGGCGGCGACGGTGACGATGGCGCCGAGCTCGTGCGCCGCGTCGATGACGGGCTTGATGTCCCGGACGGCGCCGGAGGCGCCGGGGTACTGCAGCAGCACGCCGAAGACACCGCGCTCGGCCACGTCGGCGGGGATGCCGTCGCTCAGATCGGCGACGACGACCTCGACACCGGTCGGCTCGGCGCGCGTCTCGATCACGGCGATGGTCTGCGGCAGGGCGTCGGCGTCGATGAGGAAGACACCGTTCTTGACCTTGCCGACCCGGCGGGAGAGGGCCATGGCCTCGGCGGCCGCGGTGCCCTCGTCGAGCAGCGAGGCGCCGGAGGTGGGCAGACCGGTCAGGTCGGCGACCATGGTCTGGAAGTTGAGCAGCGCCTCCAGACGGCCCTGGGAGATCTCCGGCTGATAGGGCGTGTACGCCGTGTACCAGGCGGGGTTCTCCATCACGTTCCGCAGGATGACCGGCGGGGTGAAGGTGCCGTAGTAGCCGAGGCCGATCATGGGGGCGAGGACCTGGTTGCGGTCGGCGAGCTCACGCAGCTCGGCGAGGACCTCGGCCTCGGTACGGGCGGCGGGCAGGCCGAGCGCCTCGGCGCTCTTGATCACGTCCGGCACGGCGGCGGCCGTCAGCTCGTCCAGGGAGCCGTAGCCGACCTGCGCGAGCATCTTGGCGCGGGCTTCGGCGTCGGGCCCGATGTGCCGCTGTTCGAACGGGATGCCCTGCTCGAGCTCGGAGAGCGGGGTGCGGTGAGCGGTCATGTACGGAGGCCTCCTGGTCGTCACGACCTGCGAGAAGCACCACGGCGCGGGTGCCCGGACGGCCTCCCCCTCTGTCATCTCAACCTGAGAGCTTCACCGGCACGCCGAAGGGGCACGCCGGCTTTCACCGTCGGTGAGAGCGAATGCCGTCTGACGTCCGCCCTGCTTTCCAGAGTGACCTCGTCCGTGCGGTACGGGGGCCTGAGAGATTCCGGGGAGGATTTGCTCCTTCGGCGCCTCCGAAAGCTTTCTCCGGAGGACTCTCCCGCACGGGGTCGACAGCCACAGCCAGCCTACCAGCGCGCTTCCCCGTGCCGTCGCTCAAGTGGCCGACATCCCAGATGTGCACTTTCGTAGTCTTGTAGAGCAGCCGCGACCAGTTGGAGGGACCGTGCAGACCGACATCGATCCGCGCAGCCTGATCGGCCGCAAGGCGTTCGACCGTAACGGCAACAAGATCGGGACCGTGGACGAGGTGTACCTCGACGACGCGACCGGCGTACCGGAGTGGGCCGCGGTCCGCACCGGTCTCTTCAGCCGGGACGCCTTCGTCCCGCTGGAGCCCAGCGAACTGGTCGAGGACGGCCTGCACATCCCGTACGAGCGCGCCCTGATCAAGGACGCCCCGGACTTCGGTGTGGGCCGCCACCTCTCCCCGGAGCAGGAACTCCAGCTGTACCGCCACTACAACATCGCCCTCCCGCCGGTCCCGGACCGCGACTTCGGCCGTCTGGCGGGCCAGGAAGAGGCCTGACGAGCCGGCCGGCCCCATCGGCTGCCCCAGACCCGACGGACCGCGCCGCGGCTGCCCCGGCGGTACGCGTCCGCCCCCTGGGCGCCTCCCGCAGTCGGCGCTGCCCGGCCCGTCCCCCTCAGGCGACCGCGGCCGTCCCCTCCCCGCCTCCCACCAGCGGCAGCGGGTCCGCGGGTTCCAGCTCCGGATCGTCGACGGGGAAGGTCCGCACCCGGCCCGGCGCCGATCCCGGCTGCTCGAACCGGACGGTGACCCGTCCGACCCCGCTGCCCTGCACCCAGCCGGCTCCGTACACCGCGTGCCGTACGTCGTGCCCGGGCGCCCACCGCCGCTCCGCCGGTGTCTCCGCCTCGGCCGGCGGGGCGGAGGCACCCGCCGCCCCTGGCCCCGCCCCGTGCTCCGCGCCCCGTACGGCATCCGCGCCGGCCGAGGCGCCCCCGGCCGCCGCCTCGGCCTCCGCGCGCGCCTCCGCCTGGGCATCGGCCTCCGCCTGGGCGAAGAGGTCCTCCTGGGTGTAGTCCGCGAGCCCGCTGACGCCGACCCCCAGCAGCCGCACCCCGCCCGTCGTGTCCACGCCCTCCAGCAGCCGCCCCGCCGCCTCCCGCACCACCACGGGATCGTCCGTGGGCCCCCGCAGCGTCTCGGACCGCGTGAGCGTCGAGAAGTCATAGCGCCGCACCTTGAGCACGATCGTCCGCCCCGAGTGCCCGGACCCCCGGAGCCTCCCCACGCACCGCTCCGCCAGCCGCTCCACCTCCGTGCGGATCCGGATCCGGTCGTGCAGGTCCACGTCGAAGGTGTCCTCCACCGACACCGACTTCGCGTCCCTCTCGGCCACCACAGGCCTGTCGTCGTACCCCTGGGCCATCCTGTACAGCGACGTGCCGTGCGACCGCCCCAGGAGCCGTACAAGCTCGTCCTCGCCCGCCTCCGCGAGATCGGAGACCGTGGTCATCCCGGCGCGCCGCAGATGCTCGCCCGTCGCCGGCCCGACCCCGGGCAGGATCCGCACCGACTTCGGCCCCAGCAGCTCCCGCTCCGTGCCCGGCTCGATCAGGACGAGGCCGTCCGGCTTGGCCTCCTCCGAGGCGATCTTCGCGATCATCTTGGACCCCGCGAGCCCCACCGACCCCGACAACCCCGTCGTCGCCAGGATGTCCCGTCTCAGCCGCTCCCCGGCCCTGCGCGCGCTGTCGCGGTCGTCGGCCTGTCCCCCGGCCTCCAGGTCGACGAAGGCCTCGTCCAGGCTGAGCGGCTCGACCAGCGGCGACAGCCGCCCCAGCAGCTCCATGACCTGCTCGCTGATCGACCGGTAGAAGGCGAAGCGCGGCACGAGATACGCGGCGTTCGGCGCCCGTCTGCGGGCCTGTGCCATCGGCATCGCCGAATGGACCCCGAAGACGCGGGCCTCGTACGACGCGGTGGCGACCACCCCGCGCGGCCCGAGACCGCCGACCACGACCGGCTTTCCGCGCAGGCTCGGCTTCGCCGCCTGCTCGGCGGCGGCGAAGAAGGCGTCCATGTCGAGATGCAGGATCGTCGGCGCGGCTCTCACATCTCCGATGCTGCCCTACGCCACTGACAATCGGCTCACACCGCCGTACGGAGGCGGAAACGAGGGAGCCTCAGCCGCCGGCTGCCCGCCGGGGGCTGCGCGGCTCAGACGGCCCGGTCGCGCCGCCGCCGGGCGAGTTCGTCCCCGGGGTTGTGCCCGATCAGGGTCTCGCCCGTGTCCACCCGCTCGCCGTGCAGCTGCGACAGCGCGGCCTCCACGTCCCGCCACACCACGCCCACCGCGATCCCGAAGACGCCCTGCCCGCCCTGGAGCAGGTCGACGACCTCGTCGGGCGAGGAGCATTCGTAGACGGTGGCGCCGTCGCTCATCAGCGTCATCCGCTCCAGGTCGCGAAAGCCGTGCGCCCGCAGGTGCTGCACGGCGGCCCGGATGTTCTGCAGCGCGACCCCGGTGTCCAGGAAACGCTTGACGATCTTGAGTACGACCACGTCGCGGAAGCTGTACAGCCGCTGCGTCCCGGAGCCGTACGCCGCCCGCACGCTCGGCTCGACCAGACCGGTTCGCGCCCAGTAGTCCAACTGGCGGTACGTGATGCCCGCCGCGGCGCACGCGGTGGGACCTCGGTACCCCACGGTCTCGCCGTCGGTGTCCGAGGGCGTCGCCGCGCCCTTCGCGCCCGCGCCCGTGGCGCCCGGACCCGCGCCCACGTCCGTACCGAAGTCGCTCACACCGCCGTGAAGCGGATACGGACCGCTCTCCCCGGGCGCACGCCCGAGGGAGCCCCCCGCCGTACCGTCGCCGCTGCTCATCACGCCGACCCTCCGTCCTTGACCTGCCCACACGAAGGTAGGCAGTCACTAGGGGTGCGTCAACGATCGCCACACTCGGCACGCCGAGTGATAATCACCCTGAGAGTGGTTTCCCGTATCTCTCTTCGGGGAACAGCTAGTCGGATGCGCTGACGCACCGTCGGATCAGCGTGCCTCGAAGCGACTCCCGGCCGGGCCGCGGCGCCTCACTGGCTGCTGGAACCGAAGTCCTCGGGGGAGATCTGGTCGAGGAACTCGCGGAACTTCTCCACCTCGTCCTCCTGCTCGTCCGGAATCGCGATGCCGGCATCGTCCAGGACACCGTCACTGCCGAAGATCGGCGTCCCGGTGCGGAGAGCCAGCGCTATCGCGTCGGACGGCCTGGCACTCACCTCGACGCCACTGGCGAAGACCAGCTCCGCATAGAAGACCCCGTCACGGAGGTCGGTGATGCGGACCTCGGTGAGCTCCTGGCCCACAGCCTCAAGGACGTCCTTGAAGAGGTCGTGCGTCAGCGGCCTCGCGGGAGCCATGCCCTGCTGAGCGAAGGCGATCGCGGTCGCCTCACCTGGTCCGATCCAGATGGGGAGGTACCGGTCGCCTCCCACTTCACGCAGGAGCACGATCGGTTGGTTCGAGGGCATTTCCACCCGGACACCCACAACGTCGAGCTCGTTCACACAGCAACCCTAGGACGTGCTCGACCGGTTTGGGTAGTCGGGGCCCCGCAAGGTCAGTGCAACCGCACTCCCAGCGCGGTCTGGACCAGCGCCGCGTGCAGCCTCACGGACAGGCCGGCCAGCTCCTTCGCGGTGGCCTCCGCATGTGCTCTGGTCTGCGGGTTACGGTGCCGGCGCAGCGGCGCGACCATCTGCTCGACCAGCCCGGCCTCCCGTTCGGCGGCCGCTTTCACCGCCCGGAGGTGACGCGGTTCGAGACCGAATCTCCCCAGGTCCGCCACCAGCCTGGCGACCGTGACCGCCTCGGCGTCGTATCCGCCCTCGGCTCCCGGGGAGATCAGGCCGTACGACTCCCATTCGGCGAGTTCCTCCTCGCTCACCTCCGCGGCGGCGAGCAGCTCGGCCCGCCCCAGCCGCGCCACGGTCGGACGCTCCGCGTCCGGCTCCCACGGCCCTTCCAGCAGGTCCCGCTGGGGGCTCGGGGCCGGCAGCTTGATCTGCTCGCCCCGGGCGAGGGCGTCGAGGTGCTCCCGGATCACCTTCAGCGGAAGATAGTGGTCGCGCTGCATCCGCAGGATCTGGGCGAGACGCTCCACGTCCTCCGGGCTGAACTTCCGGTACCCGGAGGCCGTCCGCCGGGGCTCGACGAGCCCCTCGGCCTCCAGGAACCGGATCTTGGAGATGGTCACTTCGGGAAACTCGTCCCGCAGCTGACTCAGCACCGCGCCGATGCTGACCAGCCGGTCGCCCGCGGTGGCGGTGCCGTGTCCGGCACCGCCCGTCGGTGTTCGCAGCATGGACCTTCCCTGAAGGCTTCTCCGAGGCGTTACACAGCCCGCTGGCTCGAGTAGAAGACCAGCCGGTACTTCCCGATCTGCACCTCGTCGCCGTTGGACAGGACGGCCGAGTCGATCGGCTCGCGGTTGACGTACGTGCCGTTGAGGCTGCCGACGTCGGCGACCGTGAAACTGCCGTCCTGCGCCCGACGGAACTCCACGTGGCGCCGCGACACCGTCACGTCGTCCAGGAAGATGTCGCTCTGCGGGTGACGGCCGGCCGTGGTCAGCTCGCCGTCCAGCAGGAAGCGACTGCCGGAGTTCGGACCGCGGCGCACCACCAGGAGCGCCGACCCCGTCGGAAGCGCCTCGACGGCCGCCAGGGCCTCGGGGGACAGCGACGGGACCGCGGTCTGGCCGGTGACCTCGGAGTCGTACGCCTCCAGGCCCGAGATCGAGATGGTCGACGTCGTCTCGGACGCACGCTCCACCGGCGCTCCGCCCCGCAGCGGCGTGCCGCAGTGGGAGCAGAAACGGCTGTCGGCGGCGTTGCGGTGACCGCACCTCGTACACACCGGCATGGACGCATCCTCCTGCCGCGGCTGACCCGCGGAGGTCTGGGTCGCATACGGGTCGGGGGCGGACCCTCCACCCGTACCTGAGGTCGATCGATCCCCGAAACCTATGCGGCCGGCACCGGCGGGGTCAACAGACGACGCGCCCTGTCCGCCCGGAATGTCACCGCCCTGACCACCGACCTCGTCACGGAAGAGGGGGCGCTCGCCACCCTGTTCCTCACTCTGGGCGTGGCGCGGCGCGCGGTGCTTGGCGTTGCCGCCGTCCTCGCGTGCGCTCTTGCCGAACAACTTCGCAAACAACTTCACGGGCGATTCCCCTTGACCGAAACAGACCCGCCCGTGGGGCAGGACGAACCCTTGATGACCACACCTGCCGAACCGGACATCCTCACAACGTCCGTATCCTCCGGACAGTTTCCACCACGCACCACGCTTGTGGTGCGGCGACCCCCCGCAACCTCATGCCCTTGTCGCGCGACCGCCATGCACCCCCGCCTCACTGCGAGGACGACTGAGCGTAGTCAGGCCGCTTCGCAGGCCGCAAGGCGTCCACGACGATCTTCTCGGACCGGGCCACGGTGGCTGTGGCCTGCTCCTTCTCCAGGGTCTGGACGACTCCGCCCGGGATGTTGAGCGCGGGCTCGAGATCCTCGGGCTTGCCGATGACCTTGAAGACGTACGGAGCGGCCACCTTCGTTCCATCGATCTCTATCGAACCGTCGCCGCCCGAGAAATAACTGTCCGCGACCACGCGCACGTCGTTGATCTGGATCGCCTCGGCGCCGGCCGCGCGCAGCTCCTGGATGGCGTCCAGCAGCATGTCCGACTCCACCGCGCCGGAACCGTCCGAGACGGTCAGCGTGATGCCGGGCCCCTCGGCAGCGACCGTGCCGGCCAGGATCCCGAGCTGGCGCTCCTTCTCCTGGGTCTGCTTCCGCGCCTCCTCGGCCTGGTCCGAGCTCGACTCCAGCTCCGAGCGCTGGCTCTCCAGCCGTGCCTTCTCGTCCTCGAGCCGCTGCGTACGGTCGTCCAGCTCGTCGAGGATGCGGACCAGATCCTCCTGGCGGGCGCCGCGCAGCGCGCTGTTGTCGCTGGTCGAGCGCACCTGGATGGCGAGCCCCAGGCCGAGGACGAACAGCAGGAGGGCGACGATGAGTTGGGCCCGGCTGACCCGCGGAGGCCACAGGCCGGCCTTGAGCCGCTGCCGTCCCGTCGCCTGCTCCGTCGTCTGGCCCTGCGCCGGCGCGGGAGCGGGAGGCGACGGCGGAGGCGGTGCCGGTACGGCCGGAGGCAGCGGGTTCCCGGCCCCCGGGCCCCCGGGCGTGCCGTTCTGCGGAGTCCCGTTCTCGGGGGTCTCGTCGTTGCTCATCGGCTCCACCTCACGCCCGGAACACATGGCGCCGGATGGCGGCCGCGTTCGAGAAGATCCGGATGCCGAGGACGACGACCACACCGGTGGACAGCTGCGCGCCGACGCCCAGCTTGTCGCCCAGGAAGACGATCAGGGCGGCCACGACCACGTTCGAGAGGAAGGAGACCACGAAGACCTTGTCGACGAAGATGCCGTCGAGCATGGCGCGCAGGCCGCCGAAGACCGCGTCGAGGGCGGCGACCACGGCGATCGGAAGATAGGGCTCGACCACCGCCGGAACTTCGGGGCGGACCAACAGTCCGACCACCACTCCCACGATCAGGCCCAGTACGGCGATCAAGATGTGCCCTTCCTTGTGTCGGCCGTGGCCTGCCCGGTGGCCTTCGCGGCCCCGGTTCCCCTCGGCACTGCTGTTCGTACGATCAGGCTCGGCGCGGCGGGCAGCCGCACCTCGGCCTCGGCCGAGATGCTGGTCCGGATCCCGAAGTTCTCCTGCAGGGCGTGCAGGTACTGGCCGTCCGCGCTGTCCTGGAAGGCGGTGCTCAGCCGCTGCCCGTCCCCGACGGCCAGCACGGTGTACGGCGGCACCAGCGGCTTGTTGTCGACCAGTATGGCGTCGCCCGCCGCCCGGATCGCGGAGAGCGATGTCAGCCGCTGGCCGTTGATCGCGACCGCTTCCGCGCCGGACTCCCACAGGCCGTTGACCACCCGCTGCATGTCCCGGTCGCGCACCCGCCCGGTGTCGGCGAACCCGCTGCTCTCCCGCGGGCCGCCGCCGCCCTGCTCGGTCCCCTTGGCGTCGTCGACCATCAGCTTCACGCCGGGCCCGCGGACCGGTGTCGCCCCGGACAGGAGCGCCACCAGCTCGGTCTGGTCCCCACCGTGCTGCTCCAGCGCCCTGCGCTGCCGGTCCCCCACCTCGGCGCGGATCTTCTCGACGTCCTGCTCCAGCTTGTCGGCGGTCGCGGTCTCCGCGTCGATCCGGCCGATCAGCTCCTGCCGTTCCTTGGCGACGACGGGCGCCGAGATCCGCGCCTCCGCCGCGCCCACGGTCACGACGGCCGCGGCCAGGACAAGACCGGCCGCGAGGCCGAGCTTCGCCCGCAGGGTCCGCGGCAGACCGCCGCCCTCGGCCTCACGGCGTGCGGAGGCCTCCGCGTAGCCGTCGTCGAGCGCGTGGTCCATCACGTTGTTCAGCAGCGACATGGACGCGTCCGGACGCGGGGGTGGTGATCCGGTGCTCCGAATGGGGGGCTGCTGCGACATGCCGCACATCGTCGCACGTCGCACGGGCTGCCGCCGAATGGCCCCACCGGAAAACCGGGAGGCGTCGGTACGACACCTCCCGGCTCACCCTTTGTCCCGCGTCAGTGACCTGCGCTCTCGACCACACCCGACCACTCGTCGAGCAGGGCCTGTGCGGAGGCGTCGTCAGGGCCCTCCGCCCACAGATGGGTGACGGCCTCGGCCGGGTCGGGCAGCACCATCACCCAGCGCCCGTCCGCCTCCACGACCCGCACCCCGTCGGTGGTGTCGACGGACCGGTCGCCGGCCGCCTCCACCACGCTCCGCATCACGAGCCCCTTCACGGCCCACGGGGTGGCGACGTCCCTCTTGAGGACGTGTGCCCGCGGGATCCGCGCGTCGATCTGGCTGAGCGTGAGCTGCGTCCGGGCCACCAGTCCGATGAGCCGTACGAACGCGGCGGCGCCATCGAAGACGCTGCTGAACTCGGGGATGATGAAGCCTCCGCGGCCGTCGCCGCCGAAGATCGTCGTCTCCTCCCGGCCGACCCGGGTCAGGTCGTCCGGCGAGGTCGTGGTCCACTCCACCTGGGTGCCGTGGTAGGCCGCGACCTGTTCGGCGATCCGCGTGGTCGTCACGGGCAGGGCCACCCGTCCCGAGCGGCGCTCGGCGGCCACCAGGTCGAGCATGACCAGCAGGGAACGGTCGTCCTCGATGATCCGCCCCTTCTCGTCGACGAGCGAGAGCCGCTCGCCGACCGGGTCGAACCGCACGCCGAACGCGGCGCGCGCCGAGGCGACGATCTCCCCGAGCCGTACGAGGCCGGCCCGCCGGGTCTCGGCCGATTCGGTGGGCCGAGACTCGTCGAGGCCCGGGTTGATCGTGAGGGCGTCCACCTGGAGCCGGCCGAGCAGGCTGGGCAGGACGAGGCCGGCACTGCCGTTGGAGGCGTCGACGACGACCTTGAGCCCGGCCTCGGCGATCCCGGAGGTGTCCACGTTCCTCAGCAGGGAGCCGGTGTACGAGTCGAAGACGCTCGCCGGGAAGGAGAGGTCACCGATCTCGCCCGGGAAGGCGCGCCGGTACTCCTGCCTCGCGAAGACGCGGTCCAGCTTGCGCTGTCCGGCCTGCGACAGGTCCGCTCCGCGTTCGTCGAAGAACATGATGTCGACGGAGTCGGGGACGCCGGGCGAGGTCCGCAGCATGATCCCGCCGGCGCTGCCCCGCGCGGTCTGCTGCCGGGCCACCGGCAGTGGCACGTTCTCCAGATCCCGTACGTCGATGGCGCTGGCCTGCAGCGCGGAGATCACCGCGCGCTTCAGCGCACGGGCGCCTCGGGAGTGGTCACGTGCCGTGGTGACCGTGGAGCCCTTCTTCAGGGTGGTGGCGTACGCGCCGGCCAGCCGGACGGCCAGTTCGGGCGTGATCTCGACGTTGAGGATGCCGGAGACGCCCCGCGCTCCGAAGAGGTGGGCCTGTCCGCGGGACTCCCAGATGACGGAGGTGTTGACGAAGGCGCCGGCTTCGATCGTCTTGAACGGGTACACCCGGACGTTGCCCTGAACGATCGATTCTTCACCGACGAGGCACTCGTCGCCGATGACGGCTCCGTCCTCGATCCGGGCCGCCCGCATGACGTCGGTGTTCTTTCCGATCACACAGCCGCGCAGATTGCTCTGCTGCCCGATGTACACGTTGTCGTGGATGACCGCCTTGTGGAGGAAGGCACCGCTCTTAACGACGACGTTGGAGCCGATCACCGTGTGTTCCCGGATTTCGGCGCCGGCCTCGACCTTGGCGTAGTCGCCGATGTAGAGCGGGCCGCGGAGCACGGCGTCGGGGTGGACCTCGGCGCCTTCCGCCACCCAGACGCCCGGGGAGATCTCGAAGCCGTCGAGCTCGACCTGGACCTTCCCTTCGAGCACGTCGGCCTGCGCCTTGACGTAGCTCTCGTGGGTGCCGACGTCCTCCCAGTAGCCCTCGGCGACGTAGCCGTAGATGGGCTTGCCTTCCTTCATGAGCTGAGGGAAGACGTCGCCGGACCAGTCGACCGGTACGTCGGCCTCGACGTAGTCGAAGACCTCGGGTTCCATGACGTAGATGCCCGTGTTCACCGTGTCCGAGAAGACCTGCCCCCAGGTCGGCTTCTCCAGGAAACGTTCGACCTTTCCTTCCTCGTCGACGATGGTGATGCCGAATTCGAGGGGGTTCGGGACGCGGGTCAGGCAGACGGTGACGAGGGCGCCCTTCTCCTTGTGAAAGGCGATCAGGTCGGTGAGGTCGAAGTCGGTGAGGGCGTCTCCGGAGATCACGACGAACGCGTCGTCCTTCAGTGCCTCCTCGGCGTTCTTCACACTCCCCGCCGTGCCGAGCGGCTTCTCCTCGTTGGCGTAGGTGAGCTCCATTCCGAGCTCTTCGCCGTCGCCGAAGTAATTCTTGACGAGAGAGGCGAGAAACTGCACGGTGACCACGGTCTCGTTGAGACCGTGTCGTTTGAGCAGTCGCAGGACATGCTCCATGATCGGCCGGTTTGCGACCGGCAGAAGAGGCTTGGGCATGCTTGAGGTCATGGGGCGAAGCCGGGTGCCTTCGCCACCGGCCATCACGACGGCCTTCATGTCGGAAGCGTCCTCCTTGAAGAGACGACGGTCCGGCCGACTGCACCCGGTCCGCTCAGCGGACTCGGGGCGCCCTCGTTGCTGCCGGCGACGTTGCTCGGCAGAGGACAAACGGGCTCAATCGGCCGCGGTATCCGCCTTCACGAGTCGACGGACCTGGACCACGTAGAGGATCCCTGCCCACCAATACAGAGTTGTACCCCATCCGGCGAAGGCCCACCCGAAAACTTCAGCGAGTGACGCCAGCCATCCGGTTCCGTCACTGAGCAGCAGGAGCGGGAACGCGTACATCAGGTTGAAAGTGGCGGCCTTACCGAGAAAGTTCACCTGGGGCGGCGGATAGCCGTGCCGGCGGAGGATTCCCACCATGACGAGCAGCATCAGCTCGCGCGCCAAAAGGGCCGCGGTCAGCCAGAGGGGCAGGATCTCGCGCCAGGTGAGCCCGAGGAGGGTGGAAAGGATGTAGAGCCGGTCGGCGGCCGGGTCGAGGAGGCGGCCGAGGCTGCTGATCTGGTTCCAGCGCCGGGCGAGCTTGCCGTCGAGGTAGTCGCTGACGCCGCTCAGCATCAGGACGAGGAGGGCCCAGCCGTCGCTCTTGGGGCCGCCGAACTCGGGGCGGAGAATCAGCCACAGGAAGAGCGGCACGCCGAGGAGGCGAGCCATGCTCAGAATGTTGGGGATGGTGAGGACCCGGTCCGTCTGAACGCGAGTCTCCTGGACCTCCACCCGGGGGCCTCCTGTGGGGAACGTGCCGATGTTGCCCCCTGACCTTACCCGCAGCCACGACGCCCGGGAGCACAGGGGGCGCCGGCCTCTCCTGAACGCAAAAATGCCTCAACCCCCTGACATGGTCAGGGGGTTGAGGCTAAAGATTGTTCGGCGGCGTCCTACTCTCCCACAGGGTCCCCCCTGCAGTACCATCGGCGCTGAAAGGCTTAGCTTCCGGGTTCGGAATGTAACCGGGCGTTTCCCTAACGCTATGACCACCGAAACACTATGAAGTTAACCAACCGGATATCGGCACAGTTCGTTACTTCAGAACTAACACAGTGGACGCGAGCAACTGAGGACAAGCCCTCGGCCTATTAGTACCGGTCAGCTCCACCCATTACTGGGCTTCCACATCCGGCCTATCAACCCAGTCGTCTACTGGGAGCCT